>NZ_JAENIL010000130.1 GCF_016595505.1 Pelagicoccus mobilis
CGTGTGTGCTGGGCATGTTATGAAGCTAGCATAGTGAAAGTCTATGTATCAGGTATTCGCAGAGCCGAAGATTAGGAGAAGGGCAACTGCGGCGTCGCGAGGCGTCGTGGGGAGGAAACCCAATCCAAAGATACGGGACGACGAACAGGAATCGGATACAAGGTGTGACGTAGTCGGGACCAGCGAGCACGTGATCGCCAAGTCCTCCATCTGCAATCGGGCTGCGTTTTATAAATCCGGCGTTCACGTATCGAAAGCATCATGACTTACCCCAGGAGATCTGCGCAGCTGACCTTCGGGTCTGCCGTCGGCGCGAGCCGGTGGGATCGCTGTGCAGAAGTCAGCAGAAGGCATAGTAGCTTCTTGGAACGAGCCAGGAGTAGTCGCCGACGGAGGATCCGTCCGACGAATGGACTGGAGGTCTCACTTGGAGCGAAGGCCTGAACGGTTAACCGAGCAATCGGAATCCGAATGCGTCGTCCGCAAGCCGTCCGCGCTAGCAGGGCTGCCCTCGTATCGAAGGGGCGAACGAGTCGACGCGGAAGGAAGCGCTGATTGTTCGAGCGAGAAGCTCCTGATGGAGCGGATCGTGGAGAGTGCAAACATGAACGCGGCCTACCGCAAGGTGAAGGCCAATAAGGGAGTCGCTGGCGTCGACAGGATGTCCGTGGAAGAGCTGGCAGACTTCATCAAGTCGCATTGGCCTGGAATAAGGGATCGTCTACTCGACGGCTCCTATCGTCCCGAACCAGTGTTGAGAGTGGAACTGCCCAAGCCTGACGGGGGAACCCGTTTGCTGGGTATACCCACAGTTCTGGATCGCTTGATACAGCAGGCGATCCTTCAGGTCCTTCAGGAGGACCACGACAAGAGCTTTTCCGAATCGAGCTTCGGTTTCCGTCCTGGGCGCAGCGCGCGTCAGGCGATTCGCAAAGCTCGCGACTACGTGAAGGAGGGCCGCCGCTGGGTGGTCGATCTGGATCTTGAAAAGTTCTTCGACAAGGTGAACCACGATTTGCTGATGAGCGAGGTCGGAAAGATAGTTTCCGATCCCCGCCTGCTGAAGCTGATTCGCGGATACCTGAAGGCCGGTGTCATGGTTGGAAGCAAGAGTCTTCCGACTGCCAGAGGGACGCCGCAAGGCGGGCCCTTGTCTCCATTCTTGGCGAACGTTCTTCTTGATCGCTTCGACAAGGAGATGGAGAGGCGAGGCCATGCGTTCGTTCGCTACGCGGACGACTGCAACATATACGTGACCACGCGCCGCTCGGCCAACCGAGTTCTAGCAAGCGTCACGCGTTTCCTCGAGCGCAAGCTCAAGCTGTTGGTAAACAAATCGAAGAGCGCTGCGGATCGCCCTTGGCGTCGGACGTTCCTAGGTTTCACCATAAGCGTGTGGAATCGCATCAGGGTGAGCGAGAGGTCCTGGAGGCGTTTCAAGTTCCGTGTGAGGGCGCTGACGCGCCGTAACTCGGGCTGGAGCATCGAGAGGGTTTTAAGCGAGCTCAACGTCTTCGTGCGAGGCTGGAAGGGCTACTATGATGTGGCTGATTCTCGAGACCCCTTCGTCGAATGCGAGAGGTGGATACGTCGTAAGCTGCGTTGCTATCAGCTGAAGCAATGGGGCAAGAGCGGCTACCGCAATCTGCGGCGACTGGGAGTGGATCGCCGCATTGCGTGGATAACCAGCAAGTCGCCGCATGGACCTTGGCGCCTGAGCCGAACGCCCGGGGTTAACTGGGCTCTCAACAACGACTACTGGCGTGGAAAGGGTTTGATAAGCCTCTCCGCTCTGACTTGAATGCGTTCATGGATCTGACCGCAACCTTAACCGAACCGCCTTGGTACGTGATCCGTATGCCGGGTGGTGTGAGAGGGGAGGAGCCGTGAGGCTCCCCTCTATCTCGATT
>NZ_JAENIL010000131.1 GCF_016595505.1 Pelagicoccus mobilis
TTAAAGAAGCCGCTTATTCGAGAAATCCGATAGGCGGCTTTTTTGTGTCCGTACCAAAGGATTAGAACCTTCGAAGAAGGTTGGGCTCTTGTGGTAATGTCGCACCTGCGGTGCTTGGTAGACGGAGCGCAGCGGAGAAGGAGCAACGCTAAGCGTAGGGTTCGAAGAACCTGAGGCGAAGCCTCACTCAATCCTTGAACAGTCACTTCGTTCCTTAGATGTCGTCGTAAGCACTCCTCGGAACACCCCGACCATCTCAACGATGGTAAAGAAACCGTAACTCAAAAAGTTGCGGTTTTTTCATGCCCACGCCGCATGTGAAAGGATGAGTTCCGAAGAGGCGTCAGTCCTTCTCGTCTACATCTCGTGAACGGCGAAACAAGCGAAGCGAAGGTGTACATAGCCCCCCCTCAAGCAAACGCCAAAGAACTAGAGTTTATAAGCCAGCAAGCGTATTCAGTTTTTCCAACAGTTGAGGCAATCTCGCCTGGCTACCGGAATCAGGAGGCAAATGGGCCGGCAAAGCTTCTTCGAAATCAGGATCAGCCAGCAAGTTTGCCACTTCCGTTCGAACGTATGTCCGCAGCTTCTCATCCACAGTTCCAACTTCCTTCACCAGCGCTGCCCTTCCATCGACAACTGTGATGATGTCCTCAAGGTCGTGACTTCCGTAGTAATCGCCTTCTCCCCGGTCACTGAAAGCCGCCAATTTCGTAGCAATAAATGCGGGAGCAGAAACGACCTTGATCGATTCGCCATCGATCACGCAATCGACCGCTGTCGCAAGAGCATAGTCAAACCATATGGTATTCAGCCCAAGAAGCGTTCCATCTGTTGGCATCAAGTCAACAGTCAGCGTGTTGAATACCCACCGACACATCGGAGCCCCTAGTCTCGCATCATTCTCAAAACCTCTATCTCTCAGCCGTTGCTCGAACTCGGGATACCTTTTCCTGGACAGGACTTCGACAATAACGTCCACATCATCAGTTGGCCGCATCGGAGTCAGCTCAGGAGAATCCAGTAACAGCCCAGCTATCGAGCCTCCGGTGAAAGCGTACTCGATTTGCAATTCGTCGAACTCGCGGGCCAAGCCTTTAAGGCTAGCAAATGGAATCTCAGCCATTGCTCAAGATCCTCTCGTCAAGCTTTTCAATCGCAACCTTTCGTTCCCGAGCTCTCCCGAGTCGTACCGTATCCACTAACGCAAGACAATCATACAATTCTGGATCCATGCGAGCCGCGACCGGAACGGATCTGTAAAGGGGCTCGACACTTGGACCACGCGAGTTCCCATCTCCATCAGGCCAAACAGGAACGTCCTGGCTATTTCCGCCAAACTGGCCTTTCAAAACAGGAGCGCCCCAAGCGGTCGCAATTCCCCGTGCAGGCGCCCCCTCTTTGGCCGGAAAAACATGAGCCACTCCCGAAACAAGAAAATTGCGAAAAGGTTGTCTCGCCACTCGCATTCCCTCCGCCGGCACCAAACGCCCCTCGCGCAATCGCTTAACTGCTGCATGGACTTCCGAAGCACTCATTCCCAATTCACTCGCCAAAACCGCATACGAGCCCCCCTTCTCCCCGACCAGGAGAAGCTTCAAAGCAACAACGATGTCCTGTGGTTTCATTGCCATCGTGAATCATTCGCTATTCGCGAATAGCGAATAGTCAAGATTTCTCCAATTACCCCGAAGATCAAAGACAGCTCCCAGTCTGCAAAAAATACAATCGCCCTCCTTAACCCACATCATTCTCTATAACTACTTGTTCATTAGTCTTTTCCCCGAATCCTTTCACCCCGACCATTAAAGAAGCCGCTTATTCGAGAAATCCGATAGGCGGCTTTTTTGTGTCCGTACCAAAGGATTAGAACCTTCGA
>NZ_JAENIL010000132.1 GCF_016595505.1 Pelagicoccus mobilis
TTTCCTCGTTGGCACTCCTCAAGTGTCAGCCTCCGGCTTCGGTAGGAGGAGCACCAGCGCGACGAAACATCATCTGCTGCTCAGTTCACTGAGCACTCTGTTCCGCATAGCGGATAGAGCGACCTCAGGGAGTGGTGTTAATTAACATCGGCAGCGCTGCTGCCTAATGCCCTTCGGGCAACATAGTGCCGCTTTACGGCAGCATGTGATCCAGCCTTCGCTGAAACTTCGGCGGACAGGTCCGTCTTTACGGCGTAGCGTTTTGCCGAGTTGTTGATTGGGCGAAGACTGTGACTGGGGCGGATTATTTTTGGTTTTCTACAATTCGTGACAAATCGAATTTACGTTCCTCTTTTACTACGTGCACGATGAAGGCTATGTCATCTTCAATTCTGTAGTAGATTAGAACAGGTTTCGAAATTAGTCTTCGGTATGGCGTTCCTTTCAACCCCCTCGGTTTTGAGCCAGATTCGGGGAAATCCTCCAGTTGGTCGGTTTTTTCGAACGTGCGTCTAACAACACGCTTTGCCGCGTCTGGATCATCTAGCTCGATGTACTCGGCTATCGATTCTAAATCTCGCAATGCGGTTTCTGCCCAAATCACGCGAGCCATTTCTTCATGCTCTTTTTGGCTTCTTTCTGCGACACCACTCGGCCCTGTTTGATGGCTGATTCGCCGCGAGCAAGTCCTTCTAGAAGCTCATTCTTTTTTGTGATTTCCTGAAATGACTGAACGTCAATAAGATAGGCGGCAGGTTTTCCGTGCTCGGTAATCAATATAGGTTCATGTTTTTCATTCAAGTCGCGGATGATTTCCGTGGCTCTTCGCTTCAGGTTTGTGACCAGTTCGATCTTCATAAGTGACACTTAAGTGTCACTATTTCCTGGTGCAAACCTTCTTTCCTTCCTCGAACGCTAAGTGAGTGGATCCGTCTTCGCTGTGTTTCTTCGTGACGAGTCGGGCTGTGTTTTGTTTTGAACCACTGATGACGACGATACTCACCGATTATCCTGTAGGGCGGGGCGTTGACCCGCCGAGCAAGTTGGATTGAGTAAGCAGCTAGGGAAGCGAAGCGAACTGGGTTGTTTTTTCTAACCGCTAATTGTCGCTAATAACCGCTAAAATGGGTCAGGATCGCTTTCAGCGATGTAGGTATCGCTTGGGCGACGGGAGGTTTTCAGAGCCTCCGATACTCACTGATTTCTCTGTAGGGCGGGGCGTTGATCTGCTTCGTTTGGGTATTGTGGCCGGGACCTTTGGGGTTTGATCGGGTTGTGATTTGTTTAACCGCAGAGAGCGCGAAGGACGCGGAGGCTGACTGATTACTGATCGAGCAGCGCGAGTTGGATTGTGTGTGTGGTTTTCTTAACCGCTGAGGTCGCGGAGTACCGAGGCAAAGCCGACCGCGTGAGCGAACAACACGCGGAGATTTTTGATGTTTAGATTAGGGATTAGCGATTACTGATTACCGATCCGCGGCGATAGATGCGGTGGGTTGCGTACTGTTTTTAACCATCGGTTTGCGCTCAAGAGCTACGCCCAGAGATGACCTGCCAGATTCTCATCCTGGCTCTGCGTTCTTAGCGTTCTCTAGCGCAGCGGGCGGTTAAAAATCCAATGCGTTACCGAGGAGCTTGTCGACGACATGTTTCCTCGTTGGCACTCCTCAAGTGTCAGCCTCCGGCTTCGGTAGGAGGAGCACCAGC
>NZ_JAENIL010000133.1 GCF_016595505.1 Pelagicoccus mobilis
AGGTAGGGCGGCCTCGCCGTCTGCGTCCCGCCGTAGCCTTGCAGGCTGTTGCAGAACTCATCCCAGTTTGGCATTGTGAGCTAGGCACGCTTGCTTTCCAGCGATATCGGCTTGGGCAATAGACGCGAGGAGCAAGGCAAGCCATAACTCGAACCATAGCATAGTGGATACGATCAGCCTCTTGGGCTGGAGAGTGAGGAACTTCGCCATCTTTCTGAGATTGTGGGCGATGCACATCAGGGCGAACTCTCCGGAGGCTGGCTCCAGCCCTCGCAGGCTGAGGCGGCGGAAGCCTAGGTTGGACTTGATGTTCCCGAAGGCGGGCTCGACGGTTTGCGCCCTTAGCTTCAAGCGAGCCTTTCCTTGCTCGCTGGAGCTTTTAACGAACATCTCTTCGGCAAGATGCTCTTGCTCGTCGCGACTGATCCGACGTAACGCGCCCGCCTTGCCCGGGTTGGCAAGGCAACGCTCGCGAAGGGGACATAGCGAGCAATCGCGACTGCGATAGACCTTGATCCGCCTCGAGCGTTTGTTCTCCCTCCAGGCGAAGGGGAGCTCCCTTCCCGCCGGGCAGAGGTAGCTGTCGGATTGCTCCTGGTAGGTAAAGTCGCCTCTTTGCAGCTTTCGGTCCTGTCGCTTCGATGGGGCTCGGCTCTCGGGGCGAGGTTCCGCGATGACGGCGTCCACCGCGTTCTCGCTGACGTACTCGAGCTGCTCGAGGCTATGGTATCCGGAATCGGCGTCGTACTTGCGCGAGGAACATGCTCCGAGCGTCCTCTCGCAGTCGGCATGGACGGCGGCGAACTGCTGGCAGTCGTTGGGATGGTCGCACAGGCTCTGCGATACTATCAGCTGAGTGTCCTCGTCGACGGCGGCCTGGGCGTTGTACGCTACCGCCGAGGGTTTTGAGTTCACCTTGGACATGGCCCGGGCCTGCGTGTCGGTCAGGCTGACCGAATGCTTCTCCCGATCCTTGGGCTCCAGCGACCGCCTTCTCTCCAGCAGCGCTTCCCTGCTTTCCGAAAGCCTTTCCTCCCTGGCTTGCAGCCTCTGCAGCCGAGACCTTTCTTGTTCGTCCTGCTTGTCGCAGCTTTCCAAATACGCCTTGATATCCTGGCGAGCGAGTTCCCTGTCTATCGCCTTGAGGTCTCGCAGGCTGCGGCGCGACGCCGAAGCCTCAAGCTTGGTTCCATCGATGCTGATTCTCTCGAACCCGCTCAAGCCCTGGATCCTGGCCATCCTGACGATTTGAGTGAACAGGCCCGGCAGGCGTTGGGCATGCCGGCGGCGGAAACGGCTCAACGCGCAATGATCCGGCCGCAGGTTCGCCGAAACGTATACGTAGTGCAGGTCCCTGCGGCATAGCTGTTCGACTCTGCGCGAGCTGGCGATCCCCTCGCAGTAGGAGAGGAACCATACGCACAGCAAAATCGACGGATCGTAGGCTTCGCCTCCTTGGCTGCTGTAGTCGGCGTAGAGCTCGTCGAGATCGAGCTCCTGAACCAAGGTCACCACGAACCGGCAAAGACTGTCTTGGTCGACGAAGTCGTCCAGGCAGTAGCCCAGCAGCTCTAACTGTGAGCGATCAGCGGTCTTGAAACTCATGGGGAAAAGCTTCTAGCATCGATTGGAGAGAAGCAAGAGTCTGCAACAGCCTGC
>NZ_JAENIL010000134.1 GCF_016595505.1 Pelagicoccus mobilis
GCGTTAGCCAAAAAAGAGAAAACTAGAGAGATGCTTCAAGACGCGATAGACGTACTCAACAAGTTCACGGAATCTTTCAACAATGAGGATACCGAAGGGATGGATAGCACTCTTCACTTTCCACATGTTTTTCCGGGGCCAAATACCGTCATCTGGAACGAACCGGGACAACTTAAGAAAGAGTTCTTCGATAAGCTGAAATCCCAAGGATGGGCATTTTCGAGGTACACGAAGCAAGAGCCGATTTACGAATCGAATACAAAAATTCACTTTCGAGTTGAATATGAAAGATGCCGTTCCGACGAATCAGTCATTAATCTACAAAGAGCGATTTGGATACTAACCAAGAAGGATGAAAAATGGGGAATCCAAATAAGATCAAACGAATGAAAAATGGGGCTAACCAGGCAGCTCACACAATGTCGGCAAACGCTCGCCTCTTTGGTAATGATCACATGGAATCTAACATCACAACTAACGGAACCCTAATTGAAGCCGACATCGTGTGGCTTTGACGTTAGCGAAGAACTAAATGGAACTAACACTTCAGGATCTCAAACATCTGAACTTTCACGACGGAACACTCGAGTCGGTTGAGGAAGTTGGAAGCCATATTCGTATGAGCATCGACTCTGGAGCATTTGGCCCACCGCTTGATGGATCCGAAGGAAAGCAATGGATCATTCGAGACTGTGTCTTCGAGTGCTTCGGAGTCACACGAAACGAAAAAGAGTTATGGAAAGATACAAAGGAGCCATCTCAGTTTCCTGACGGTTCACTGCCAATCGACGAGATTCTGAATGAAGACATTAAAAATGATTGTTACGAAATGAGTGGATTTCACGAGAATCAGGATTGGGCTGTATGGAGAATACAAGCACAGAAGTTTAAGCTAACCTACCAAACAAAAACCGAATTTAAAATACGCTAACCAGTCGTATCAGGCAACGAGCGCAAGCGCTCGCCGCCTGTACTCGGCGTTCTGAATAAATGTATAAGTGCCACATATGCGGCGAAAGCCACCAAGACATGCCCGACATTCATTCGGAGTACCCCGATCAGTATTGGGATGTCGCACCCGAAGAAAGAGACAGAAGAATTAAGACAACCTCAGACACTTGCGAGATCGATGGTGAGCATTTCTTCGTGAAAGGAATCGTTGAGCTGCCTATCGGCGATGAAGGTGATCGGTTCGGATTCGGGGTATGGTTGTCGCTGAAGAAAGAAAATTATGAGACCTATCTCAAAAATTTCGATTCTGACGAAATCGGACCGTATTTCGGATGGCTATGTAACAGCATTTCCTACTACAAAACGGATACGATGCTTCTTAAGACAATGGTCCACTTTAGAGGTGATGGATTCAGGCCAGTAGTAGAAATAGAAGAGACCGATAACCCCTTGTCCATCGACTATCACCAAGGAATCACTTTAGAGAAGGCATGGGAGATCATTCATCACTACGAACAACAGAACAAGTCAGAACCAGACGGTGGTCACAATTCCGGCAGCTCCGCCGCCTCCATCGTGACACCTTAGCGATTGGAAGAAAGATGAAGAAGGTACATATCAGTATAATCATAGCGTTCACTCTTGTTCTAACCTCAACCTTCAGAGCAAACCCGGAATATGATCCT
>NZ_JAENIL010000135.1 GCF_016595505.1 Pelagicoccus mobilis
AGTGTCGCGGAGAATGTGAGTGTGTCTCCTGCGTCAACGTCGTCGAAGTTTCCGGAGACGTCCAAGCTGAATGCTGCGTCCTCGTCGGTTGTCTGATCGGCGATCGCTGTGGCCGTTGGCCCGTCGTTTGTGTTGTCGACTTGGATACCGAATGTTGAGGATGCTTCCTCTCCGGATTCATCGGTGGCAGTGACGGTTACCGATATTGAACCGATGTCTCCGTTTTCCGGAGTGCCTGAGAGTTCGCCCGTGTCCTCGTCGATTGAAAGCCAGTCTGGTAGCGGATCCCCATTTTCTAGAGTCGCTGAGAATGTGAGCTTGTCTCCTGCATCTACATCATCGAAGTTGCTAGAGACATCGAGGCTGAACGCAGCGTCCTCGTCAGTTGTCTGATCGGAGATCGCTGTGGCGGTTGGTCCGTCGTTTGTGTTCTCTACTAGGATTTCAAAGGTATCCGAGGCAGTCGCCCCGTGTCCGTCGGTAGCGGTGACGGTTATGTCGATGAGTCCAACGTCTCCATTCTCCGGAGTTCCTGAAAGCAGTCCTGAGTCTTCGTCGATCGAAAGCCAATCGGGAAGAGGACTGCCGTCGTCTAGGGTAGCTTGGTAAGTAATTGTGTCGCCGACGTCCGCATCATGGAAATTCGATGATACGTCGAGACTGAACGTATCGTCTTCATCGACTGTTTGATCTACTATCGCTTCAGAGACGATTAGACCATCGTTGTCGTTTTCGATTGTGAGCTTGAATGAGTCGGAGACGCTAGAGCCGCTTAAGTCTGTCGCCGTTACTTCAATTTCGATCTCGCCGACATCATCGTTCTCCGGTGTGCCGGAAATAACTCCCGTCTCGTTGTCGATAGACAGCCAATCCGGGAGAGGATCGCCATTGCTCTGTGTTGCTGTGTAGCTGAGCGTATCGCCTACGTCTTCGTCGGAGAAGTGCAGACTTGTGTTGAGACTGAATGCGGAATCCTCTTCGACTGTGTCGTCGTGGATGGTAGGCGAAACTGTTGGTCCGTCATTTGTATTTTCAACTTGGATACCGAAGGTAGAGGATGCTTCTTCACCAGATTCATCGGTGGCAGTGACTGTTACCGATATGGATCCGACGTCTCCGTTTTCCGGAGTGCCTGAGAGTTCACCTGTGTCGGAGTCGATTGAAAGCCAGTTTGGGAGCGGATCGCCGTTTTCGAGAGTCGCGGAGAATGAGAGCGAGTCGCCTTCGTCTATGTCGTCGAAGTTACCTGAGACATGCAAGCTGAACGCGGCGTCCTCGTCAGTTGTCTGGTCGGAGATCGCTGTGGCAGTTGGTCCGTCGTTCGTGTTGTCGACCTGGATACCGAATGTTGAGGATGCTTTCTCGCCTGATTCGTCAGTGGCAGTGACGGTTACCGATATGGAACCGACGTCGCCGTTTTCCGGAGTGCCTGAGAGTTCACCTGTGTCTTGGTCTATAGATAGCCATGACGGTAGCGGATCACCGTTTTCTAGAGTCGCGGAGAATGATAGCGTGTCTCCTGCGTCAACGTCGTCGAAGTTTCCGGAGACGTCCAAGCTGAAGGCTGCATCCTCGTCAGTTGTCTGGTCGGAGATCGCTGTGGCAGTTGGTCCGTCGTTCGT
>NZ_JAENIL010000136.1 GCF_016595505.1 Pelagicoccus mobilis
ACGCCGCAGTTGCCCTTCTCCTAATCTTCGGCTCTGCGAATACCTGATACATAGACTTTCACTATGCTAGCTTCATAACATGCCCAGCACACACGTCGAGTACAGGCGGCGAGCGCTTGCGCTCGTTGCCTGATACGATTTGTTCTACTTTTTTCGATTATATTTAATGCTAAATTCAGATTCATCTAAATCTGCTTCGTAGAGCTCTACGTGAGCAAAGTCTTTCCGTTCAAGGTGCTCTACTATTTTTTCAACTACAACTGGCTCAGATCTAATGCCAGTATCGATTCGAAGGAGTGACTCAGGTGGAAATTTCACATACTCCATTTTTGTCTCTTGATCGTACATGCAAAGTGATGGCGATATCAGAAAACGAGTTTCCTTTTCGTAACTCCATATTTCACCTTTCGTATGCATAGATTGTTCTATTTTTTCTGGGAACAAAGGATTCGATGATGAGATTCCCAGAGGGATCGATACTCTCTTATTCTCATAATTTACAACTCTTGCTTGAATTCCGTTCTGTTGTAGGAAAGTGGTGTCAAAGTGCACTCGATAGCCCTGATGCGAATATCCGTAGTGCGACCACATCAGAATATCGGAATCCTTTTCAATTGAATCTGAACTGAAGCAAAGAACCCTAGTGTTGTTGTCGGCTATCTTGTGCGTTTCTATTTTGAAGTGTTCCCTCAAGCCATCTTGGTCGTCAACTAATGCCTGTGCGGCAGGTAGAGGATTTTTTAATACAATCTTTTTTAGTTCTGCGTCTGAAAAATGGCTAAGCTCAGGAGCCTCTCTTAAATTGGAATAGAATGCTGGATCATCCAGTCGGTCGTATAGGTTTTTGATTTCCTCCTCTATTGTGACTACTCCTTCAGTGGCTAATGCAAAATCGAAAGGATCGTTGAGTTTGCTGGGGAGGGCTACTTTGAGACGATAGTTCTCAAGAGTGGAAGTGAGGTAGTCTCCAAAGTATCTAATCATTTTTGTAGAACGCTAAGGTGTCACGACGGAGGGGGCGGCAGCCCCCGGAGTTGTGACGACCGCATGGTTAGGATATTTTCTTCTCAGTCTCTCCACCATGTATTCAAGCTTCGATACATCAGAGACTGTTGGATCCAGCTTTATCCAAGAGCCTCTGCTGAACTGGAGTCCATAGTCCTTAATTGGGGGAAGCTCTAGCTCAGGGTAAAGGAACCTGATTCTCTTCCTTTCTTCTAATTCCATTTCATAGCGTTGTTTGTAATCATCAGCCATTTTCTCGTGGAGCATCCAGTACTCCTCGAGAAGCGTAGAGTACCTAGCCTTTGGATCTTCTTTTTCGCTCTTCTTTTGATTCAGGGGTTCTTCTGTTGGTGTTTGGTTTAGTTCAGCTAATGCCTTCAGTCTCGTCGTCTCTGCTCGATTTTTTTCGATAGCAACGAGTCCGAAAGCCATCGAGGCAATTGCTAGAGCTATGACTGCGATTTTCATTCTCTTCCTAACGCAAAGCTCAGGCGGCGGCGAGAATCGCCGTTGCCTGAAGCGCCTTGATATGTGTTATTCTTTTCATCTTCTGGCTCCGGTCTCCCATAGGT
>NZ_JAENIL010000137.1 GCF_016595505.1 Pelagicoccus mobilis
TGAAGCACCGCGCTACGGATAGGCGAAGGCTTATGGGGCGTAGTTGACGTGGACGGGGCGGCCGCCCTCGGGGATGGCGACACCGCGGGCGAGCATGACTTCTTTGATGGCGTCGATGGTGGCGAAGTCGGGCTTGAAGTTTCCGGGGCGATACCCCTCCGCGATGAAGAGCGGAGTCCAGCCGTTCTTGTTCTTCTTATTCCAAATACTGATGTTTGCTCCCTGCTCGTTGAGATAGGAAACCACTTGGGGGGCGTTTTTGTAGGCGGCTCCGTGCATGGCGGTGTCACCGTTGGCGGCCACGGTGTCGAGTTCTACGCCGAGTGAGACGAGGTACTTGACGGCTCGCAGGCACTCTTCTGGGGTGCCGGCTTCTTCTTCTGGGGCTTGGCTGCCGACTCCGGCCGCGACCATGAGCGGTGTTGTTCCGTCTTCGTTCGGCGTTGTGTGGCTCGCTCCGTATTCGACGAGCAACTTCATGTAAGCGAGATCGGCGGTGTCGCTCGCTAGGAGAAAGGGGGTCGCGCCGATGCGACTGTAGTGCGCTCCACGGGCTTTGGGCCCGGTGGTGAGCTGAGCGTTTACGTCGGCACCTTTGCGAATGAGAGCCCGGGCAAAGGTGAGACTGTCCACGTCTCCAGTTATGAGTGGCGGCGGTTCACCAGCGGCGCCTTCGCCACGATCTGGTTTACGGACACGGACGAGAGTGTGAAGTGGTGTGAGGCCGGTGCGAGCGTCATTCGGGTTGGCTCCTGCCTCAAGGAGATCGATGGCGATGTCGAAGTGCCCGTTTTCCATGGCTAGGATAAGTGGGCTGGTGTTGTTCTTCGCGAGTTTGCCGCCTTTTACGGAGACCTCCATTGCTGAGTTCACGTCAGCTCCAAGATCGAGGAAGGTTTTTACCAGTTCACGGTGGCCTTGGCGAATTGCGAAAAAGAAAGGAGTGTATCCGGAGTTTAGTGACTTGTTGTAGTCTGCTCCATTTTCAACGAGATGTTGGACAACGTCTATATGTCCCTCGGCGGCAGCCCACATGAGCGCGGTTTGCCCTTTGCGTTCGGTGGCGTCGATTTGGGCACCTGCTTCAAGTAGGGCTTGGGTGCACTCGAGGCTGCCGACACGTGAGGCCGTCATGAGAAGGGTTTCACCACCTTTTAAAGCTCGGTTGGGATCAGCTCCTAGGGATAGAAGCTTTTTGAGAACCTCGGCGTTTCCGTTTTGGACGGCTAGCGAGATTGGTTGAATACCGTATCGGTTTTCTGAGGACGGATTCGCTCCTGCCTCGAGGAGTTCTAGTGCGGCCTCGGTGTCGTTCTGGTGGCAGGCTTGGTGGAGCGGGGTGGTGCCGTCTGGTAATGGAGCGGAGCCGAAGGATGCTGAGCTGAGGCTCAGTGCCAAAATGAGAGCGTATCGGTACATCTGGATGATGGGCTGTGCGGCGTGCCCGGCGTGTTTAGTTCAAGGACATAGTTAACACATGTTAAAGGACATGGTTAACACATTCTAGGCGGGTTCTTGCTCCCCCTGGCCGGCTAGCCGGCCA
>NZ_JAENIL010000138.1 GCF_016595505.1 Pelagicoccus mobilis
CGACTCTATAACGAGTATCGCGGTCTAAGCTCTTCCGGCGAGGACAGCCAGAACGTCACCACCATGGAGTTCAGAACTCCATTCGCAGACGGCAAATGGCAGTTCCGTACACGAATGTACGCAAACAAGCTCGACGTCGATTCCAAGGGCGTAAACGAGTTCGGATTCGGCGACCTGGACTTCCGTCTCCTCACCGTTCCCGTGCTCGACATGTCCAAGAAGTTCGCCGTGGCCACCGGTCTTGAAGTCTTCACGCCAACCGCTTCCGACGACGCGCTCGGCAACGACGCATGGACGCTCGGACCGCAGGTCTTCTTCGTGAAGTTCCTCCCATTCAACGGCGCCTTCGACCTCATCGCTCCAGGCTACCAGTACCGCGTCAGCATCGACGAGGACGGCCCAGAGAACAAGGTAGGAGCCCACGCTCTCGATCTCTTCCTGCTCAAGACGCTCAACAACAAGCGCCAGTGGATCATGATCAACCCGCAAGGATTCATCGATGACGAGAACGACATCGAATTCGGCAACATCGACATCGAGATCGGTTCTATGCTCGGCAAGGAGCACGGCGGACAAAGCGTCTACGCTCGCCCATCCTTCGCATTCGGAGCCGACCGTCCATACGATCTCTCCATGGAAGTAGGCTACAAGTTCGTTTGGTAAGAAAACCAAGTAACCAAATATTTTATACAGTATAAATCACCAGTAGTTCAGCATCATAACCGAAGGGCGGTCTCACCAAGAGACCGCCCTTTCGCATCTCCAGGTGGGAGCGTGCTCGTCACGCGATTCCCCACCCAGCATCCCCGTTGGAGTTCCCGCTTCAGCGGGTCCCAAAAAAAAGAACCCCAATCATAACCCCAATAAAAGCATCCACCACCGATTACACCGAGACTCACCGATAAGCCCCCTACAACGAGGCCTGATCCCCCCTCCACAAGCATCGGTGTAAATCGGCACCATCGGCGGTCCCCAACACCACTGCAGAATCCCTTCGCGTCCTTCGTGCACTTCGTGGTTAAAAAAGACACAACCCCATCACCCAATATCCCCCAATCCCCCTTCCCCTTCCGTAAGACCAAAGTCCCATATCCCCATCCCCCATCACATGATACACTGTATCCAGATTCAGAAACAAAGAGGCGAGCACGCCACAATCCGAATCACACAATTTCAAGTTTCATAGTTCAGGGTTATATATAGGGGTAGTTAAAACGGCGGTCTCACAGAGACCGCCGTTTATTTTTTAATAACACAAATCAAAACCATCGCTCGCCACGCCGAAATCCACTCCCCAAAAAAATTAGGTCCCCAAAAACCCGATACGACCAAAGTCCTATATCCCCTTTTTCCCGATTAGCGTATAGTTCCAAACAACAAGAGAACAAATCTCTAACACACAAAAAAAGGAACACTCACATTTATATAAAACAAACAAGCCAATACTAAAAATGAACGTACTAAAAAAGCATAAGAAGACTCTCCTCAAA
>NZ_JAENIL010000139.1 GCF_016595505.1 Pelagicoccus mobilis
TTCCTCAGCTACATGGGTTGGGAAACAGCTGAGCCTACTGGCCTCTACCAGTACTCTTACGCTTACGGCACTACCATCCCAGGTTACCACAACGGTGTGGCGATCGACTTCAGCGAAGAGTGGGGTGCCCTCGGTCTCGCAGTTCTCGACTCTGTTTACGACGACGACGGTTCTATCAACAACGACCTCGACGACTACGACATGGGCATCGAAACCAAGGTAGTTCTCACTCCAGCAGACGGTTGGACATTCTTCCTCGGTTACGCGATCGACTCTGCTAACGCAGGCCTCGAAGACCGTGAGCTCATCAACTTCTGGGGCTCTTACGAGTTCGGCGCGTCTACTATCGCTGTTGAGTACAACGACTACTCCGACACTTACCAAGACGTTTCCCAGTGGCTCGCAATGTACTCTGTTGCAGTTGGCGACAAGGGCACATTCACAGCTCGTATCAGCTCTGACCTCCACGAGTACGTTGACCTCGCAGCTTCCAACATGGTTGGCTCTGGCCAGGTAGAAGACGAGTTCACTAAGTACACAGCTGCTTACATCCACGCTGTTAACGACAACCTCGCGCTCGTTACTGAAGTTAGCCAAACCGACGCTGGCACTTGGCTCGGCGACACAACTGAGTTCGCAGTTGAGGCTCTCTTCACTTTCTAATTCTTAGAAAGAAAAGACCTTTTTGATTCTAGCCTCCACCTTCAACGGTGGAGGCTTTTTCGTGCCCAAGCGACGAGCCGGATCAAACCGCTCAAAACTTTCCATTATATTGCGCATGATTTTGAGCAGAGATTTTCATGCGTCTACGTAGTTTCCGTCATTTCAGCCAAATACGAAAATTGGCAACCCACTTGCTAAACCGCCAGCAAGCCCATCGGGCGTTACAAATCCAGCAGGACTTTAGCGGCACACATCAACTACCCGCCTCTGGGTCCTGTATTCAAAAACCAAGATCAAATGAACAAACTACTAAGCGCAACAGCAGCTGGCATGCTGCTCACTAGCTCTGCTCTATACGGTCAGATCGAAATCAACGAAAACCTCTCTGTAACAGGTTTCCTCGATATGTCAGTATTCCACGCTGACGACGATTCTGGCGATTCAACATCCTTCGACCTGGATCAGATGGAACTCGATTTCCTCTTCTCCTTTGACGACATCACAGGACAAGTCGACCTCGACTACCAACGCGGAGACGCAGAAGAAATCGACCTCGAGCAAGCGTTCATCACTTACGACCTCGGCGAAGGCACTTCCATCACTGCTGGTAAGTTCCTCAGCTACATGGGTTGGGAAACAGCTGAGCCTACTGGCCT
>NZ_JAENIL010000013.1 GCF_016595505.1 Pelagicoccus mobilis
CCCCTGTCGAATCGCGTGACAAGCACGCTCCCACTTATTTTCTGTTTCGGATTTCGCACTTTATTGGAGAGTCTCTCAGGTGAGCTGGGAACCTCTTCGACTTTTGCGGTATTCTGAAGCGGAATAACCCATCTCATCCTTAAAGGCGCGGGAGAAGTAATTGAGGCTGGTGAAGCCGGTTGACCAAGCGATTTGAGAAAGATTGAGTGACGGATCTTGTAAGAGTGTAATCGCGTACTGAATACGTTGCTTCCGAATATAATGATTGGGAGTGGTGTCGGCGTATTGACGGAACAAGCGGGTGAAGTGGTCAGGACTGCAGTTGAGCCGATCGGACAGGAACCTGACGGAGAGCTTTGGATTGCTGATTTCGCTGCTGATAAGGTCTTGGGCTCGGATGACGCGAAGATCGTAGGGTTTGTGGTAGGTCTCGGCGTTTTCCAGAATCTCGAGAAGGAGGGCGAAGAACGCGCGAAGCAGACCGTTTATATGCAAGTGCGAGTTACGATTAGGATGGCTTGTTTGGTGGGTAATTTGGTTGATGTAGCCGAGTGCCAGTTCAGCAGAAGCGGTTTGATAGGTGTCACCCGAGCGAACCTCGGGGGAATCGCCATCCCGGCATTCGGATTCGAGGACGTTAAGATGACTCTGACCAAAGCAGATGACAATATTGTGAAACGGACCGTTTGAGTCAGCGTATCCAGATTCTCCGTGCGGTAGGCCCGCATGGATGATGGCAGCCTCGCCTGCCTGAAGATCGAAGGCGGAATCTGGGCATCGGAATTTGTTAGTGCCGGATTGCTGGAGGAACACTTCTGGCGTAGGGTGAAAGTGCATACACCTGACCCGTTTTCTCAATTGAGAGACAGGCGGCAGGTGCAGGGTGTTTTTCTCCGCCAACAGTCCATCCAGGTAATCAGAAACGATTTGCCGATGGCTCAAGTTGCGTTGTTGAAAGGGGCTTGTCATTGGGGAGTCGGAAATGTGCTAATCTTGTCGGCTATCTGGAATCAATGGAAGTTGAAAGTGGATGCCTGAACGGTGAGTCTACTTGGACTATGGTAAAGCTTGCAGTAATTGGCACTGGAGGAATGGCGAACCATCAGGTCGAGTCATTCTTGAAAATTGATAAGTGTGAAGTGGTCGCTGCCTGCGATATCGATGAGGAACGTGTATCGGATTTCGGAAAGAAGCACGGAATCAAGACTCTTTATACTGATACCGATAAGCTTTTGGCGGAGGTTGAGTGCGATGCGGTGAGCATTGTTACGCCAGACGCGTATCACCATCCGCTTACGATGAAAGCGATCGCCGCGGGAAAGCATGTTCTCTGTGAAAAGCCGTTGGCCCTAAACGCAGCGGATGCGCTTGAAATGTCGGAAGCGGCGAAGAAGGCGGGCGTCATAAACATGGTCAACTTCTCCTACCGGAACAGCTCCGCGATTCAATACGTGGCGAAACTGGTTGCTGCGGGCGAGCTGGGTGAGATCCGGCACCTGCACGCTTACTATTTGCAAGGCTGGCTTGCCCAAGATGACTGGGGCTTTTGGGAGACGAGTCCGCATTGGCTCTGGAGGCTTTCGACCAAGGCGGGCAGCATGGGAGTTCTAGGGGATATTGGAGTGCATATTCTGGACTTTGCTGGGATGCCGATGGGCGCCTACAAATCTGTTAATTGTAAGCTCAAGACCTTCGATAAGGGAGAGAATAATACGATGGGAGGCTTTGAGCTGGATGCGAATGACTCTGCCATTGTTACCGCAGAGTTTGCGAACGGAGCTATCGGGACGATCCACACGACTCGTTGGGCTCAGCCCCATCAAAACTCGCTTCGCTTGAACCTTTACGGCGACAAGGCCTCGGTAGAGATCGATTTAGATACTTCTTATTCGCAGTTGAAGATAAGCCGTATCCTCGGACGCAAGTCGATGCCATGGGAGACCGTAGATTGCGGAGAGACTCCGACGAATTTCGAGCGCTTCATCACGGCGGTAGAGTCGGGAGTTCAAGATCAGGCGGATTTTGCCCGTGGGGCAGAGGTCCAAGCAGTGTTGGATGCCTGTTTCGAATCAGATAAGGAAGATAAGACGGTGAATCTTTAGTTGGAGAAACGATTATGTCATTGAATAAAGAATACGATATTCGAATCGGTACGCTGGTCGGACAAGGTCAACGAACCCCAGAGTACATTTCCCAAATTTTACCGCATGGGTTTGAGTCCTTTCAGATCAACTTTTGGCAGACCACAGGTGATACCGATCTTGAGCGTTTGGCGGCCGAAACGAAGGAAGTGATAGATGGACATGATGTGATCGTCTCCTCACTCGGAGTCTTTGGAAATCCGCTTGGGGATACGGAAATCGATGAGCAAACGAGAGAAAGTTGGCGCAAGTGTATCGATGCTGCGGGGGACTTTGGAGCAGATCTCGTTTGCGGCTTCGCGGGGCGGGTCAGAGAAAAGCCAGTACCGGATTCCATCGATCGTTATGTAGAGGTTTTTGGAGAGCTATCGGAGCGAGCGAAAGACAAGGGGATCCGCATCGCCTTTGAAAATTGCCCGATGGCTGGAACTTGGGAAAGTGGTGATTGGAACATCGCGTTCAATCCTGCTGCCTGGGACATGATGTTTGATGCGCTTCCGGCCGAGAACATAGGGCTGGAGTGGGAGCCGTGTCATCAGATGGGGCAGCTAATCGATCCGATCGCGCAATTGAGAAAGTATGTGAGCAAGGTGTTCCACGTGCATGGCAAGGATGCGAGCCTCTACCATGAAGTGATCCGGGAGTTTGGAGTGCATGGTCCGAAACCCCACTTCG
Source organism: Pelagicoccus mobilis (assembly GCF_016595505.1). GTDB lineage: Bacteria > Verrucomicrobiota > Verrucomicrobiia > Opitutales > Opitutaceae > Pelagicoccus > Pelagicoccus mobilis. The sequence goes on from NZ_JAENIL010000013.1 coordinate 2,817, forward strand.
AGCATCGCCATCCCGGTTTGGGAGATAGCAACTGGACGGATATCATAAGCGAGCTAAGACGTGGCGGCTACAAGGGTACTATCGATATCGAGGGCTGGCATGATCCCATCTATGTGGGCGACTTGGAAATGACAGGACAGGTTCATGCTCTGGAGCACCTAAAACGGTGCCGGGGAAACTATGTGCCCAACCCGGTCGGGTTTTAAGTATCCAGCTCATCTAGGTAACGGTTGTTGCCCCCCAACGGACACAGATTCGCTCTGGACCCATTTTGCCCGCTGGGGACAGCGGGCTCTACCTTTACTGACGCTTTCCATGAAGCTTCGATCTCCAGCTCTGCAGGAGCCCAACTTGATGTTGAGTGGTGCAATGTTGAGCTGTGCCATGGCTGTTGCCATCTCTGAAGCATGAGTACCCTGAAGACCGAAGCAGACCCCGCTGCTGGGAACCCCCAGAGTTCTTCCAAAAGAAACATTTCCAAAGAGCCGAAACCGGGCGAACTCGTAGCCTTTGGGTCGGCTCAGTCTGTCTTTGATTTGCAGAACGTGACGATGAACACGTTGCTGCTGCAGATCCTTAACATGGTTTTGCACATCAACCCCGTATTGGTGGGGGGACTACTAACGGTCCGTTCGTTTGTGGACGCGATTACGGATCCACTGATGGGGCATGTGACAGATAGCACGAGGACACGCTGGGGCCGCCGCCGTCCCTACATTCTCGTAGGCGGGATTTTGACCGCGGTTGTAATGGTGGCAATGTGGCAGTTTGACCGGAATTGGGACCATCAAACGATCGCCAATTACATGGGAGTCGCGATTGTCATGTTGGCGATAGCAACTACGGTGCAGAACGTTTCTTATGGGGCGTTGACCTTCGAGATGTCGCCTAGCTACCACGGGCGTACACGTGTTCAAGTCTACCGTGCGTATTGTCAAAAAGTCCTGGGGCTTGCGAATCCTTGGTGGATGCCGATCGCTATGTTGCCCCTGTTTGGCGACGGTTTGACTGGAATGCGGTCTCTTTCATTCCTGTTTGCGACGATCATGGTTTTGGTAAGCGTGGCTTGTTTCAAGTTCTGCCATGAGCGCACGGAACTGTTGCCGCTTGAACGATCCGATGATAGGGGCTTTGTCGCCGACGTGCTTTCACCAATCGGCAAATTCTTTGTCGGTATTTGGAGTACCATTACGAACATACACTTTGCAAAGGTCACCATGATCTACATGACCTTGCTCTTTCTGCTCGGTGTCTTTCAGGCCTATGGGAGTTACCTGACGATATACTATCTCTTTGATGGCGATCTGCTGAAAGGATCGGCGTTCCACGGTGGGGCAGGCACTCTCGGAGCGGTCTTTGGCTTTTTGGCGATACCGTTCGCATCGATGTTATCACGCCGCTATGAAAAGCACATCGCACTCAAGATTTGCATCACCTGCATGGCGTTTGGATCCGCTTCGAACTATTGGTTTTACCAGCCCGATTATCCTTGGCTGCTCTATCTCGCCCAACCCTTCTATTCAATCGGGATTGCAGCTTTGTTCGTGCTCTTGGGTTCTCTCTTCAATGACGTAATCGACGTGGACGATCTGAAAAATGGTGTCCGCAGAGAGGGGCTCTTTTCAGCGACTTCAGGTTTCTTCATGAAGCTAGCCGGTTCAGCGGCGGGGTTGTGTACCGGGCTGGTTCTGAATTACACGAGGTTTGATGCTGCCCTTGGCGGCGATCAACCGGAAGGGACGTACCAGAAACTTCTGTTCCTTTACTCCTTTGGTCCGGTTGCGTTGCTGTTGATCTGCATCGCCTTACTCTGGAGATACCCGCTTACCGAGAAGCGGATATCGGAGATACAGACCCAACTGCACGAGAGAAACGAACGTGCGGGATCCGTGTGATCGGGTGTAGTTGAAAATCGGAAACGAATTCGTAACCTAGTCGACTAGATTACCTTTGATGTAATCGAAGCTCTTCTTGAGAGAGTCGAAAGGATTGCCCGGGCACTCGTCTTGTTCGACAACGAAGGTTTCGCATCCGCTAGCTTCGGCAGCGGAGATGATGCGTTTGAAGTCTAGATTTCCCGATCCGATTTCACCCATTGTGGATTCGTTGCCTTCGTAGACGGTCATGTCTTTTATGTGAAGGATGGGAAGGCGTCCGGAGACCTTTTGGCACCAGGTTACTGGATCGCATCCTCCACGTTGGATCCAAAATGTGTCGAGTTCTGCTTTCACTAGATCCGGATCTGTCCGCTCGAGGATGGTATCCAGGACGATCTTTCCGTCCCGCTTTAGAAACTCGAGGGCATGGTTGTGATAGAGTAGGTTGAGTCCGGCCTCTTTGTAAACCGCTCCTGCTCGGTTGAGGCGGTCGATGAGGCGATCTACGCTCGCAGGGTCGTTGAAGTCCGTATCGTGCGGGTATGAGTAGATAATGTACTCGCAGCCCAGGTCCTTGATGTGGTCGACTAGGGTTTCTGGTTCGTCCAGTGTTTTGCCGAGATCTTCGTGGGTAGAAGTGATGCGCAAACCGTTATCGTTGCAGATCTGCAGGGTCTCTTTTGCGCTTATCATCCCCTGGGGGAGGGCTGCCAGTTCGACGGCTTGGTAGCCGATTTGGGCGAGCTTCTGACAGCTGTCTTGAAAGTTCTTTTCGCTCTGAATGAAGTCGCGAATTGTGTAGGTTATGGCTGCGATTTGGTCGATTTTCATCTTGTTCCATGTTCTTTCTTCCGCCCTTAGGAATCAACGCGCAGTTTCTGTACGTTGACCCTTTCATAAGCGTAGAGTGCATCGTTGGTTGAGCCCCAAACACTTTAACGACTTTCCCAAACATGATTTTTAGACGGTTCTGTCTTTTGCCCTTTTTCCTGACAGTCGGACTCGCTTCCGAGCTGGTTGAGGTAAGCCCGTTGACGGATTCAATCCTACTGGTCCATTTCGACGACGGATTCGTTGAGCGGCATCAGCTTGGCGAGTCTCGTAGAGCGGATACAGTGATCGTAGACCCGCTCGATGTGGAATTGGCGAGTCAGGTGAGTTCCTATTCGCTGTCCAGTGAGAGCGATGCGAATTATCAAGGAGGCAAAGCTCCGTCATCGGTCGGTCGAAAAAGCAAGGCCACTGATTTTTCTTGGATTTGTGAATCGTGGGTTAGCGGTCAGGGATGCGTGAACTCGGGCCCAGATGCAGCATTGGAGCATTGGCTCTACCTTTTCCTTCCTGACCCGTTGGTAGATGGCGCGAGTTATCGTTTAGAGCTCGGCAGCTTATCGGGAGGTCAAGCGGTCGAATTTGTTTATGATGTCAAAAGCTCTCGATCGGAAGCAGTTCACGTCAATCTGCTAGGGTATGTTCCGGAGGCGACTAAGAAATTTGGATACGTATACGCTTGGCTAGGGGATAGCGGAAAACTTGAGTTGGCAGACTACGCCGGGAACGCGTTTCACCTGATTGATCGAGAGACGAATGAGAGTGTGTTTTCCGGAGAGCTGACATTCCGTAAGGATTCGATGAATGCGGAAACCCGCCAGCCTGCAACTGACGAAACTCCAAACCAGAACTTTCTCGGAGCGGATGTCTATGAGTGTGATTTCTCCGGGTTTACGGGTACTGGCAAGTTCCGTCTCGCGGTAGAGGGGATAGGTTGCTCATTCGACTTCGAAATTCATCCCGACATTTACAGGGAGGCTTTCAGGACAACGGTACGCGGCCTTTACCATAACCGAAGCGGTATCGCTCTTGAAAAGCCCTATACTGTTTTTACTCGTCCAGCACCGCATAATCCTAACCTCACGCCCGGTTTCGATGGAGTCATCAAGTATACCAGTTCCCGGATGTTGGATTGGGTAAACGATAACCATTCAGAGGAAGATAAGCCTGCTATCGAGAATGGAATTGAGGGGCCGATAAACACTTGGGGATGGTATCAGGATGCTGGAGACTGGGATGGTTACGTCACGCATATGAAGATTCCAAGTTTGCTGATGTTCGCGTTCGAAGCGGCCCCGGATAACTTCAAAGATGGAGAACTCAATATTCCTGAAAGTGGAGATGGGATACCGGATATATTGGGGGAAGCCCGCTGGTTGTTGCGTTTCTACTATCGTACGCGGATGGCGATGAAGGATGCGGGGTATGGGACTGGTGGTGTAGGCGGCGGTCGCGTTGCGGGTGACTGGTTCGGAGGAGATGAAGCCGAAGATGGGACCACGAAGGCGTCATGGACAGATGTCGATCGCACCTACATCGTTTCTGGCGAGGATCCGATGACATCTTTCAAGTACGCCGCCATCGCCGCTCACTATGCTTACATTTTAGGTGAATTTGGATACAACGATCCGGAGGGGATTGATTGGGAAGAGGAGGCGAAGACCGCGTATGATTGGGCGATTCAAAATACTCTGGATGGGGATGATCAGATTCGCTTTAGTGGCTCGTTTCTTTGGGAATATCGTCTTTATGCGGCTGCGGCTTTGTATCGTTTAACGGGTGTTGAAGTGTATCAAACTCAGTTTGAAGCGGATGCTTCAAGCATTCAGGCGACCAGCTTCGTGCAGGGTGAAGCCCGTTGGGGAACCGCTTTGTTCGCTGGTATCGAGAATGTTGAGAGTATTAACGCTACGTTGAAAGATCGCATGCAACAAGCGATGCTTGCCACCGCGGATCGAGTCCTAGTAACGCATATCGATCAGCGTGCGTGCCGTTGGGGGGGGAACATCGATCAACCGATGAACGTAGGCCAACCGACGACCCCAAAGATTCCGGAAGTGATCCTTGCTTACCCGATCGCCAAGCAGATCGATCCAGAGCGGGCCGAGGTGTATTTGAACAATGCGAGAACGACCGCTGATTACTTTCTCGGTACGAACCCGCTTAACATGACTTGGGTGACGGGGCTCGGTGAACGTCGACCGGAACGTCTCTTTCACATGGATAGCTGGTACAATGGTCGAGATGAGATGGTACCTGGGATTGTACCCTACGGGCCATGGCAACAAAGCCTGGTGCTTGGAGAATCTGAGACGGGGCCCTGGCAGCATGTATGGGCAAACAAATACATTTACCCTGACGATATTGGAGTTTGGCCGGGGCATGAGCGTTGGTTCGAGCAATGGACTTCGCCTCTGACTAACGAATTCACAGTACACCAAAACACTGTGATCTCTGCTGTGGTCTATGGTTTTCTTTGTGGATCGAACGAGGAACGTGATGCGTCAGCTCCGAGTTCACCAAGCGAAGTAACAGCGAATGAGCTGAGTTCCGAATCAGCGGTGCTGAGCTGGGCAGAGACGAATGATGATGTCAGGGTTATTGGATACAACGTATACCTCGATGGAGAGCTTTTTGATCAAATTGAGGGCACGCGTGTGAGCTTTGACCAATTGACTGCGGGGGCCGGTTATACCGTGGAGATTGAAGCCATCGATCATGCGGGTAACCGATCAGAGGAAGTCACAAGTATTGAGCTCGTTTCTGACTTCTCAGCGAAAGTTAAGACCGAGCTGGTTGCCTGGAGAATTCAGAACTTTGGCACAGAAGAAAACCAAGGAGACGCCGCTGATGACGCAGACCCGGACAAGGACTCTGTATCCAATATCATGGAGTTCTATTTAGGGACCGACCCAAATAGCTTTTCGGCCGCATTCGATCTGTTCGATGCTCAGAAGGAGGGAGGCAACTGGTATTTCTCTGCCGCAGTAGAGGGTAGTGTGGGCGAGGGGGTTGTATCATTCGAGTCGTCAGAGGATCTTTTGAACTGGGGGCTCGCAGATTCATCAGAAGTCGAGAAGGCCGGGAACCTCTGGGTTTTCAGGGGAGCGCTTAGCGGAACCCTGCAGAAACCGTCTTTTATTCGATGGCGTCTGGGGGAACCTGGTATACAGGTCCGTTGAGTGTGTTTTGCTAACAGCCTCCTAGGCTGTGGCAGACAGGTAGATCGTGTGTGAAACCTTCTCGCCAGACGTCGCTTCGAGAACAGGGGAAATTTGCTCTAGCTCGGTGAACTCGCTATCGTTGGAGCACCAGATCTGACTTCTGTAAGCAGAGTCTATCTCCGCGGAGTTTAATCCGGAATAGATACCGTGCTCCATGGAAAGAGTGCCTCGCTCGGATTCGAAGCAAATCGTTTGAACGGGGAATCCCAGTTTAACTCCGTCGCTACTGACTTTTGAAGGATCGATTATGGCGTTTTGATCGTTGGTTCTAATGGCAGGGCTCGATGTCGGATGATTCGTTTCGAGTCCGATCGTTAGGTAGCCGTGAGGAGTAGAGTCCGATTTCTGGATACGAAGTTTTATTCGTTCGGCACGAGGGACCGCGAGTACATGCATCGCGTAATGATCTGTGGCGCTTGGCTGCCATTCGCATGAGCAGGCGAGTTTCGAACCAGACCAGAAGTAGCGCCTCGTAATCCGAGGGAATTGTGGGGCGGTGTGTGGCAGTTCGAGTGTTAGCGCTTCTCCAGAAAGATGACAGTTTGCTTGGGAGCGTTCCCAGTCGATCGGTGGGGGCCAGTTCCAAATCCGCTGGGGGCCAAGCCAGAAGCGATGTCCGCCGAAGTCCTTGTTTAGACCAGTGGGACTGTAGAGGAGATTGCGACCTGTCCCGTAGGACCCGAAGTGTACGAGTCTTCCTCTCGTGGGGCTAACGATTGCTAGGCTTCCTCCAACGGCAGATTGGTAGGCTTTCTCTCCATTCCAGATGATGGATTCCCAGCTAGCAAATTGGGTGGTCACCGATTTGGAATTCGTGAATTTAGCTCCACTTGAAAGTGCCTGTAATCAGACTTTCATCTCTAGAGATCAACCGGTCGTAAACGCTTTGGGCCTCTTCGGGGTCGTAGGGGGATCCGATGAGCTTATCTACGGACAATTGGCCGGAGCCCAAAAGATCAAGAGAGTCGGCGAGGTCGGACTTGGAGTTATCTCGAGGCAGGAGGAATGTAGTCTCGCGCTCGAAGGCGTCCACGTAGGGAAATTGTAGTGACATGGGTGAGCCTTGTATGACGAAGCGGGAACCAGCGGTATCGGCCCCCCAATCAGGGACTCTTCCGAGTTTGATCGCTTCTGGAAAGACTGCGGCTGAGCCGGTCGAGTCGACGATGCTGTCTGCCCCGTTTGGATACGTTTCGAGCAAAGCGGACTCTAGGGAGGTCCCTTTCACGCAGATCGCGTTGATGCCAAGACTTCGTGCGAGTTCGACTCGGGAGGGCGACAGGTCGAGGGCCAGAATGTTAGCAGGAGACGTCTTGTGGATCAAAGCCGATAGCATTCCTATTGGGCCAAGCCCAATAACGACAATGTTTTCACCGGAAGTGGGACGGTTCAATTTGAAGCCATGCAGTGCAATTGCGATCAGTTTAGTCGCGGAAGCTTGCCTGAGGTCGACTGTGTCCGGAACTTTCGTCAAGTCCCCGTCGTCCACGGTCGCGAACTCTGCGTGTCCTCCCCACATGCTGTTCGCGTCGGTTTTTTGTGTCCCGCAGAATTGAACCCTATCTCCTTTCTTCCAACTGGAGTTTGGTCCTGCTCTTTCGACGACTCCAGCTGCGGAATATCCAAGAACTACAGGGTGAGCGGGGAGGCCTGGTTGGCTTCCGTTGAGAACGCGCAACTCGGTGCCAGGGCTGATGGTCGAGTAAGTCGTACGAACGAGAGCTTCTTTTTCTCCGGGTTCCTGGATACCGATGTCTGCGATTTCGACTCGATTTATATCAACTGCAACTAAGGCGCGTCCCTTCATGTTTTGACCAACTATTTTCAACTAGGTCTGAATGATCTTCAATAATTCCCTCGACGTCCAAGTCGGTAAACTGAACGTTGATCAATGAGGTGGTTCCGAAGGTCGTGGCTGAGGAGCTCGCGGCGACACTAGAGCGAAGCGATGCACCGAACCTGCAGTATCTTGTGAGCTTTATCCGAGGTTAAGCACGCCCATCTGAACGTTCATCAATTTCTGTTCGAAAAGTCGGCATCCGATAAGGTAGCTTCGGGTCCTACATGATGAAGATTAAACGAAAATTAGCTGGGTTTAACGTACGTGCTCTCATTTTGCTACTGGTACTGAGCTTTGGTGAGGAAGCGCGAATCTGGGCGAAATCCGAAAGACCTAACATCGTATTTATCTTAATTGACGATCAGCGTTACGATTTTCTCAGTTTTTTGGACCATCCTTGGATCGAGACTCCGCGTATCGATGAGCTCGCATCTCATGGCATGTATTTCGATCAAGCCTTTGTTACAACTTCGCTTTGCTCTCCCAGTCGAGCTTCCATCGTAACCGGAGTATATGCTCATACGCACGGTGTCATTGATAATGATACGCCAGTTCCTGAGAATTTGGATACGTTTCCCAAAGAACTGCAAAAAGGAGGCTATCATACCGGGTTTGTGGGTAAATGGCACATGGGCGGTAGTAATGACATGCCACGTCCTGGATTCGATTACTGGGCTTCGTTCAGGGGACAGGGCCCGTACAATGATCCTGAAATGAATATTGATGGGGAGGTGTATCAGAAGAAAGGTTACACTCCGGACGTGTTGACGGACCTCGCGGTAGAATTTATTGAGGAGCAAACTCAGTCCGATAAACCCTACTTTCTTTACCTTTCTCACAAGTCGATACACGAAGATTTTACGCCAGCTCGAAGACATGCTGGGCGTTATTCCGACCTTGAAATCCCGCTTCCTGAATCCTTCGGGAATAGCGAAGCGAACTATGCTGGAAAGCCGGACTGGTTGAAGAAGCAACGCGTTAGCTGGCACGGAGCCGAGAGGGATTACGGGATACTCGACTACGGAAGTTTTGATCGATTTTTCCAACTGTACAGCGAATGCATGCTCGGTGTTGATGAAAGCGTAGGGCGGATCGCGGATACTTTGGAGCGGTTGGGTGAACTAGATAATACGGTGATTATCTATTTCAGTGACAACGGCTACTTGATTGGTGAACACGGGCTGATCGACAAGCGGGTTATGTACGAAGAGAGTATTCGAGTGCCTGCTTTCATTCACTGGCCGAGTAAAATTAAGGAAGCATCGGTTAACTCAGAGTTCGTTCTCAATGTTGATTTGGGGCCTACGATCTTAGACATCGCCGGAATCGGGACACCGGAATCAATGCACGGAGAGTCGTTCTTGCCGCTAATCGAAGGAGAGTCCGACGGCTGGCGTCAGGATTTCGTGTACGAGTATTTTATCGACCCTAACGCGGTGCAGACACCGACAATCTTTGGACTCCGAACCAAGGACTACAGCTACATGACCTATCACGGAGTCTGGGATCTCTTTGAGTTGTACGACATGCAGAAGGATCCGAACCAGCGGAACAACTTGTTAGGCGAAGTGGATTATGGCTGGGGGTATGGTGGCTTCTTGAAATACACCCGGCAACAGCTGCCGGAAGTGTATCCAACCGTGAAGCGATTGGATAATCGTCTGACGGAATTGATGGAGGAATTAGGTGGAAGTCGAAATCCGTCCTGGAAGTTGGCGGACTGAATCGCGGAGAAATATTGTATCCCGGTGAAACGCACCCCCAGCATATTCAAGTGCATTTGAAAACGGGATACGCTTGCATTTACACGCTGAATCTTGGGCAAGTGTGGGAAGGAGACTGAAGGCCTGTCGGTCTTCTTATGACGGAAAAAACGGAAAAAATCGACACGTCTTGTTTTCATGTCGATTGGATCGACATGTTGCTATTTGGAAGTGGCCACTCTCCTTGCGAGCCCGGGCGAGAACGACGCCGATGTCCTTACTGCTGGAAATCCGTGCTGATTGTGAGCTTTTCATACCCGATCGGGTATCAAGCCTTTGCGACGTACTAGCGGGAGTCACAATCGGGTGAGAACTGCCTGCTGAAACAGAAATCAGTATGGCGAGCTTGCACCAGCTGGAACTTTCGCCGCGACCTGTCTCGACGTCCTCGATCAATTCGGAGTCGAACGCCCCAAGTTCGAAAATCCAAACGAGAACGACGGGTATTGGAAGTGCTAAACTTCAGCGAGCTTGTCTCAATCTCGATGGAGCGTTTGAAGCTTGTAGCCTTGGTTCTCTAGGCTTTGGGCGAGGATCTTGATGATCTCTTCTGTCTTAAAATCTTCGAAGGCTCGTGAGGCTCGGTCGTCTGACAGGATAACGTCCATGAAGCGTCGGAATGGTTTGGGACCGTTTAGTGCTCGCAGAAATCTCTCGCGTGTAGGCTCGGAGATATCTGCGGATTGCGCGAAGTCTTTCCTGATCATGTATCCATCACTTGAATCCACAGGCTGCAAGTAAATGAAACGATCGTCTTCATCTGGGGCGACTGTTTTCCCGCATGCGTTTTTGACTTCATCTGTCCCGATGTAGATTTCACCTGTTTCCGCGTCGAGAAAGGCGCGTTCTAGGTCATTGCTGGAGTCCATCCACATGGTGATCCAGTCGAGTGTTGAGGGTGAAACGGATGCTGGTTTTAAGAAGGGGGCTGTATCCTTCGACTCTTCTTCCGGAGCTAGGGGCGTGGGTTTGTCCTTCGTGTTGAAGGGACTGGATTTGTCGAGGGGTGGCCAGAGCCTTTTGTTTGCGAATGCTCTGCCAGATCCGCTTTTCAGGTAGTCTTCAAAGTCTCTAGCTGTGTTCTCGTCGGAAAAGGCGAAGTAGTTTACAAGTTGCCAGGGCTTGTGTTTGGCGGTGTTCGGGGACTGGCCGTTATTGTGGGCTACGAGGCGAGCTTGCACATCTTCGGTGTAACCTGTGTATCGTTGAGTTGGGTGTTCAAAGGATTGGAGTTGGTAAACGTAGAACATGTTTGACCCTATCTCTACTCGTTGACGAGTCGCAATCGTGTTCTTCCATTTGCGGGGAGATCGGACTGGTGTGTCCGCCTTCGCCGAAGCCTTGGCGAAACAGCTATTCCCTTGTGGTGAAGAATATGACGAAAATCTTAACCTTTGGTGTTCGCTTAAGTCCTCCTTCGCTCTTTGAGCTTCGGCGGACAGTGCCAGGCCCTCCTTTGCTAAAGCTACGGCGGGCACTTTTCAGCTGAGCTGAAATGTGGTGGAGGTGGCGGGAGTCGAACCCGCGTCCCTCGAGCCTTCTCGAAAAGCGTCTACATGTTTGTTCTCGTTTTTGATCTCACCTCTGGGTCGCGACGAAACCGCGCTACCTTTGAGGCCAGCCCGCTGATGAAGTACGGCTAGGACGCAACAGACATCCGTTCCCAGCTATGCTCGCTAGTCGTCGCCTCGCACCACCTAGCGAGTATCGGTGGGGAGACGTAGCTGATCTATGCAGCTAGAGGCATTTCTTCGTGTGTGCCATTTGTGTTTTTGATGGACGATTTAAGAGGCCAACCATCATCCTCTACATGCAGCCAGACGTTCCAACTTGAGGTCGAATCCGGAACACCCCCGTGCGCCAGCGGAGCTGGCGAGGCTTTTAGTCTGTAGGTGTTTAGACTGTAGGCCTTGGAAATTGGGCGAAGTTGGTTCGGAACTTCGGAAATTGTTGGTGCCGCATTTGCGGCGGTTTGACTTGGAGTCAAAGAACAGGATGAGGCTTATGCGCCGTCTTTGCGCACAAATCAAGTTGATAGCGCGCAAGCTAGTAGACACAGTTTTTACCAATGAGTGCCTTATCCTCCTCTGTTTTGTTGGCCGAATTTTCGTTTTCGGGGTTCATCGAAGAGACAATCGTGCCGTGGTGGGAGCGTTTCGCCCAAGTTTTCGTGGGCGAGGACCTAGTGATTCAATCATCGGTGATCGTAGGAGCGCTTGTTTTGTCCTGGATCATTTCGGCTGCAATGAAGCCGATGTGCAAGCGGGTGACGGAGGCGATCGAGGAGCGGGATGACTGGGTGGAGGAGACCGTCGATTGGCTGGCGGACAATTTGTTTCGTCTCTTGCTGGCGGGAACGCTTTGGGCGGCTTCGCTTTGGTATGACGCGTATAATTTGGAACAGGCCACGGTCATCACGCCGCCGTCCGCAGTGACATCGGGCGAGGTTGCGGTTGGTGAATCAGGCGTGGAGTTGTCTCAAGGGACTTCGGTTGCTCCGGAAAAACGTGTATCCGTAAAGAACTACATTCTGATTCGTGCGTTTGCGAGTATCGCGACGCTTTGGTTGTTGTCTGGAGCTTTGCCGACTCGATTGAAGAAGCAGGCTTACTATAAGATCTTGTTCTTCGTTTTAGCGGCTGGGTTGACGCTTAATTTGTTGGGGATTTGGAACGCAATTAGTGAGGGCCTGAATGGGATTAAGCTGTTGCCGGTCTCGGGCTCGACGGAGACGCGAGTGACGGCATTGACCCTGGTGAAAGGTGTCGTGGCAATCCTGATACTGATCCCGGTGGCCGGGTGGCTGATGAAGTCCTCGGAGAAGAAGGTGACTCGTATGGCGAATGTCTCGCCGGCTTTGCAGGTGCTCTCAGTTAAACTGATCAAGGTGCTAGTCGTAACGGGGGCGGTGTTGTTCTCGATCAGTGCGGTGGGAATTGATCTTTCCTCTTTTGCGGTGCTTGGCGGGGCGATCGGTTTGGGGCTTGGCTTTGGGTTCCAGAAGGTGATTTCGAATTTGATCAGCGGTGTGATCTTGCTGGGAGACAAGTCGATCAAACCTGGCGATGTGATCGAGGTGGATAACACGTATGGCTGGATCAATACGCTGGGCGCTCGCTACACGTCGGTGATTACGCGTGATGGTACGGAGCATTTGATTCCGAACGAGATGATGATTACCGAGAAGGTGGTTAATTGGTCGTTCAGCAGCGACAATGTTCGGGTAAAGATTCCGTTTGGCGTTTCTTATAATTCGGATGTACGCCAGGTGATGAAAATCGCTAATGAAGCGGGCGCTGCGCATCCGCGCGTGCTCAAGGATCCAGCGGCGGCTACGCGGATGATTGGCTTTGGCGACAATAGCGTGGATTTCGAGCTGCGTGTTTGGCTGAAGGATCCGGCGGATGGCTTGGGTAATATCCGGAGCGATTTGTTATTGGCCCTGTGGGATGCGTTTCAGGAGCACAATATCGAGATCCCATTCCCGCAGCGCGATTTGCATATTCGTGATTCGCAGCCGATTCCGGTGGTTGTGAAGGAAAAGGATGAATAGGTAATGAGTTTGGGGTTCTGGGTGACGGGTGCTGGGTTGTCTTGTTATGAAAGCGTTGCGGTTCGAGGTTCGAGATCGGTTGAAGGAGAATGAGCTCCATTTGACGGAATTGGCTAACTTCGAATGGAGCGAGTCTGCAGAGGAGGTCGATGCTGAGTCTTTGCTGCTGGATCCAACGGTTACCTTGTATTGCTTCGATGATGACATTGAGCACGCGGTGTTTGTGGGCTCGGAGAAACGGATAAACCCGAGGGAAGAACCTTTCTATTTTGTAGCTCAGTATCGGTCGGCGACGCATTTGTATTTTCTGCCGATTGATTCATTCAGGGAGTTGGCGAAGCGGATCGAGATCGAGGAAGAGCGAGTTAGTTTCGTACATTCCGTGGGCCGATGCGGATCGACTTTGATTAGCAAAGCGTTTGCGGCTGTTGATTCTGTGGAGAGCTATTCGGAACCGGATGTTTTCATGCAGTTGCTCAGTTTGCGGGGGCGGGGAAAGATTGGGGGCGACGAGCTGACGGCTTTAACGGCGGACTGTGTTCGCTGGACACTGAGGCCTGAGTTGGATGTGCGAGCGGTGTCGCATTGGTCGATAAAGTTTCGGAGTCAATGCACGGAAATGGCGGGGGATTACTTTAAGGCGTTTCCGAAATCTAAGATGCTGTTTTTGTACCGGGATTGGCGCTCGTGGCTGGGGTCTGTGTATCGTGCCTTTATCGATCACGAGACCGAGGGCGATGAAGAGGTGAAGGCTATGGTCGAGGATGTCTTCAAGACGATCCATCCCGTGTTTTCTGAATACGTCACGGAAGGGCGTTCGCTGCCGTTAATCCAGAGTTGGCTTTTGTCTTGGGTGGGGAGCTCGGAGGCGTATCTGAAAAGCTGTGACGCTGGAGGTGAGTGGGTGGCGGCCAGTTTCGACCAGATAAAAGAGGATCCGAGGGTCGTGGTTGAACGACTGTTTGAGCACTGCGGGATAGTGATCAGCGATGAGGGGGTGCTGGAGAGCGTCTTTGCCCGCGATTCGCAGGAGGGGAGTGTTATTTCTCGGAAAGAGATTGGGGAGATCCCAACGATATCGGAGGCGGAGCTGACTCGTTTGGAAGGTCTTTTGAGGAAGCGGGTGTTGGTGGATCGGGCTGAGAGTGGATTGCCGTATTTGATTGAGGTGTGAGGAGGGTGTTGGTGGCCGCTGGGACAGCGGCCGCTACCTGGTTGGGGTTGTGAGCTATGGCATTGCGGCTCGCCGGGCCGTCGAGCCCTACCATGAAAAAAGCCAGTCGCGAGGCGACTGGCTTTGTGGTAATTGGTTTTTGGTGACGATTAGAGGAGGTCGGAAACCATTGTCTTCTCTTCGGAGAGCTCGGCTTCTGTTTCCTTGATCTTCTGTTGGCTGAACTCGTTGATATCGAGGCCTTCGACAACGGAGAGCTTTTCGCCGTCGCTCTTGATTGGGTAAGAGTAGATGAGGCCTGGCTCGATGCCGTATTCGCCTTGTGAGCAGATGCCCACTGAGAAGACGTCGTCAGCTGCGGTTGGTTTGATGATGTTGGCAACCGTGTCGATCGCAGCGTTGGCAGCGGAAGCGGCGGAGGAGAGTCCGCGAGCCTTGATGATGGCCGCGCCGCGTTGCTGTACGGTTGGGATGAATTCGTCCTTGTACCATGCTTCTTCGGTGATGACATCCGTAGCTGCCTTGCCACCGATTGTCGCGTCGAAGTAGTTTGGATACATTGTGGAAGAGTGGTTACCCCAGATGGCGAGGTTCTTCACGTCGGTAACGTCTACGCCTGCCTTGAGAGCGAGCTGAGTCTTGGCGCGGTTTTCATCGAGCTTGGTCATCGCGAACCAACGATCCTTCGGTACGTCTGGAGCGTTGTTCATAGCGATGAGACAGTTTGTGTTACATGGGTTGCCGACTACGAGAGTGCGGATGTCCGATGCAGCGTTCTCTTGGATCGCCTTGCCTTGAGAGGTGAAGATCTTGCCGTTGATGCCGAGGAGGTCCTTGCGCTCCATGCCTGCCTTGCGAGGTACGGAACCGACGAGGAGTGCCCAGCTTGCGCTGTCGAAACCTTCGTTGAGGTCGCAGGTTGGGACGATGCCCTTGAGGAGTGGGAAAGCGCAGTCTTGGAGTTCCATTACGACGCCTTCAAGCGCCTTCATTGCTGGCTCGATCTCGATCAGACGGAGAATAACCGGTTGGTCCGGTCCGAGCAGTTGTCCTGACGCGATGCGTACGAGGAGCGAGTATCCGATTTGTCCGGCAGCGCCGGTTACAGCCACGTGTACTGGGTTTTTCATAGCCCCTCGAAGCTATGTGCTGTCGTTATGAAAGCGAATCAAAAGAACAAGCCGTGCTAATAAATAGCACGGCCTGTTTGAGTGAATTAGATTTGCTTAAGTGGGTGTTAAGCTGGGGCGAGGTGATGGGCGCTGGGTTATTGGTGCTGGGAATGGGTGAACCTGCACTGCGGCTCGCCGGGCCGTCGAGCCCTACCTAGGCGTTGGCGAAGCGGGCGGCGAGTTTCTCGTAGGCGGAGAGGACGCTGGCTTCGGTGGTTTCCCAGTCGATACAGGCGTCGGTGATGGAGACGCCGTACTTGAGGTCTTCCTTGGGAGCGGGGAATTTCTGGTTTCCTGCTCCGAGGTTACTCTCGACCATGACACCGATGATGGAGTCGTTGCCGGCTGCGATCTGGTCCATGATCTCGTCCCAGACGATCGGCTGGCGGTTGTGGTCCTTGTTGGAGTTGCCGTGGCTGCAGTCGACCATGATAGCTGGAACGAGGCCTGCCTTGGTGAGATCCGCTTCGCACTTGGCGACGGAGTCAGCGTCGTAGTTCGGGCCGCCGGAGCCGCCGCGGAGGACGACGTGGCAGTTTGGGTTGCCGCTTGTGGTGACGGCGGATGCTTGCCCGTCGCGGTTGATGCCGAGGAAAGTCTGGGTGCCGCTGGCTGCCTTGATGGCGTTGACCGCTACGCCGACGGTGCCGTCCATGCCGTTTTTGAATCCGACTGGCATGGAGAGGCCGGAGGCCATTTGGCGGTGGGTTTGGGACTCGGTGGTGCGAGCACCGATGGCGGACCAGGAGACGAGGTCCGCTATATATTGTGGCGTGATCGGGTCGAGCAGCTCGGTGGAAGTGGGTAGGCCGAGGTCGATGACCTGACGGAGAAATTCGCGGGCGACGCCGAGGCCTTTGTTGAGGTTTTCGGAGCCGTCGAGGTCGGGATCCATGATGAGGCCTTTCCAACCGAGTGAAGTACGTGGCTTCTCGAAGTAGACGCGCATGACGAGGCAGATGCGGTCCTTGACCTTTTCGCTGAGGGCAGCGAGGCGCTTGGCATACTCGAGGCCAGCCTCGGTGTCGTGGATCGAGCAGGGGCCGATGACGACGAGGAGGCGTTTGTCTCCGCCGAAGATGATCTCGTGGATTTCATCGCGGGACCTGGTGATAAACTCAGCTTGGGCTTCCGATTTCGGGTACTCTGAGATGAGCTGATCGGGGGTAGGGAGCGCAGCGGTGCTGATGACGTTGATGTCGGAGGTTTTCTTCACGGTGGGCCTTATTGGTAGAGAGGCGGATAAATTACAAATGCGAATTCCCCTAATCGGTGGCAAAAACTTCACTAATTGGGGTTAGAAAAAGGCGGACCGCCTACCCCTAAGCGATCCGCCATCTCGTTTTCTTAGTTACCCCAAATTCTCGCTAGGCGAGAAAGTGTTTGTTGATGCGGCGTGTTGATGTGCGTATTTTTTTTCCTGTCAATTACTATTTGGCTTGATGGACCGGTTTTTGGCGGGCCTGTAACTAGCATGCGAACACGGCGTTTTTATAGCTATCAACCTGGATGCGTCTTGCGGGCGAGCGGTCCTGATGCGGCGGAGTTTCTTCAAGGGCAGTTTTCCAACGACCTGTCGAAAATGGCGGCGGGTGATGTGGTCTACGGACTCTGGCTGGATCGAAAGGGAAAGATCGTGGCGGACAGTTTTGTTCTGCGCCGGGGGGATGAGGAGTTTTTGCTGGTGAGCTATCATTGCGCGGAGGGGGCGGTTTTCGAGAGATTGGACGCTTATCTAATAATGGAGGAAGTGGAGTTGGAGGGTTGTTCGAGCTTGAGTTCGGGTGTGGGGGTGTTCGGAGAGATTTCGGCGATAGAGGAGGATTTAGAAGTCGCGATTCCTGAGACGGGGAAATTCTGCGAGGAGGACGGCGTGATTGCTTTTTGGGGACGTCGGTCAGATGAACCGTGTTTGGAGATTTTGGCGATCGCGACAGAATCGAAGTCCAAGTTCGAAGGAATTTTGGAGGGCGTTCGATCGGGTGGGGCTGTTGAGTTGGTTGACGATGAGATGGCGGAGATGGCGATCCGGTCGAAGGTACCACGGATCGGAATTTCGTTTGGGGAACGGGATCTGCCTCAGGAGTTGGGATTGGAAGTGGATGCGGTTTCCTTTAGTAAAGGGTGCTATCTCGGGCAGGAGGTCATGGCTCGATTGCATGCGATGGGTCGTGTGCGGAAAGCTCTGGCTGTCTTGAGTATTGATGAAACGGTTACGCGAGAGTTTCCGCTCGACTTGGTGGATGCTGGTGGAAAACGGCAGGGTTCGCTTCGAGAAGTGGTGTATCCGAAGACTGGTGGCGTCGGCTTGGGCGTGCTGAATCTCTCGTTTGTTGAGGGGGATCTTTATGTAGGGGAGACGCTTGTGCGCCGCGTCGACACGGAGGAAACCGGTCATGAGTGAACTTGATCAAGTGACAGCTCTGCTCGTCAATTTCGGGGCGGATGAGGTTCAGGCGAAGGTGATGGCGGCCCAGTTGCTCAAGCGATCGGAGCAGATTTCAGAGGAAAAGGGAGTCTCCAAGGTCGAGGCTTTAGCTGGCTTGCTGGAGCTCGTGAAGGCGGGAAGATCAGGCGAAAGCTACGAAAGGCCCGATAAATAGGGGGAAAAAGGGCTATTTATTGTGTTTTGCCGTCTGTTTTGTTTTGACCGTTCTAGTTTGGGCGATTCAGTAATCGTTCGAATCTCTCTCACAGATCTACCCTAACAAAGTATAAAATACCCGAATATGAATAAATCTGAACTAATTGCCGAAATCCAAAAGAACCTCGGAGACTCCTCCAAAGCTGAAGCTGAAAAGGCTCTCGCTGCTGTTTTGTCTTCTATCAAGACCGCTGTTAAGAAGGCTGGTAAGGAAGTTAAGCTCCGCGACAAGGATGCAAAGGACGCAGTTGCGATCCAGCTCGTTGGTTTCGGTACGTTCTCAGTTGGCAAGCGCAACGCTCGCACTGGTATCAACCCGCTCACTAAGGAGCCTCTCAAGATCAAGGCTAGCAAGAACGTTAAGTTCAAGGCTGGCGCTGGTTTGAAGGACGTTCTTTAATTCTTCGGAAAAAGAATTTCTTTAACCCGCGGCTTAATGCTGCGGGTTTTTTTGTGCCCATTTCGTGGGCACGTGTTTACTTTTTGAGTGTGGTATTGGAACTATCCGAAGAGGATCTCGAAGTTCCGGAAATAGGCGAGTACTTGCTCTTCCAATACTAGGGTGTAGAGGAGCGCCCCGCCTGCGAGCATGGGGCCAAAGGGGATTTGGCGGCCCATCATGGCTTCTTCGTCCTGAGGTGTTTCCTGTGGCCGCGCTTTTTTAATGATGGTCCAGATGACGAGACCGATGCAGCCGAGGGTCGCTCCGCCAAAAATTGAGAATATGGCTCCTTGCCAGCCGAGGAAGGCTCCGATGCCGCCAAGCAGTTTCACGTCGCCAAATCCCATGGCTTCCTTTTTCAGGACGGTTTCGGCGATGAGGGCTATCCAAAGGATGGTGCCAGAGCCGATCAGGAGTCCGAGGATGGATTGGAGTGCGGCGTTGATACTTGATTGAGCGAAGTCGCTCCGTGCGAATCCGTGTAGTTCAGGAATCAATACGGACACCGCGAATCCTATGATGGCGAGACCGATTGAGAAGCGGTCTGGGATTTCCATGTGATCGAAGTCGATGAATGTCGCGCAGACGAGCATGGCAGCGAAAAGCATGATGCAAAGCGCTTTGAGGGGATCATGCGCGATCCATGCTCCGGTGAAGAGCAGGCCAGTGAGAGCTTCGATAAATGGGTAGCGGAAACTGTAGCTGCTGCCACAGCATCGTGCTTTGCCACGGAGAATGAACCAGCTAAGGATGGGGAGATTGTCGAACCACTTGATTGGTTGACCGCAGGCGCAGGTGGAGCCTGGGGTGACAACCGATTTACCGGCGGGTATTCGATAGATGCATACGTTGAGGAAACTGCCGACGATGGCACCCATGGCAAACGCGAACGTGGGGAGGAACCACGGGAATTCTTGTTCGATGAATTGAAGGGTATCCATTTTGGGGACGGCTTAGGCCATGGCTTGTTCAGCGGCCTTTTGCATGGTTTCGGCTGGGGCGTCGGTCTCGGTCCAGATGGAAAGGGATTTGGCTCCTTGGTGGACGAGCATGGAGAGGCCGTTTGCGACGATGCCGCCATTTTGCGAAACGAGGTTCATCAAGCGGGTGGTGGGCGGGTTGTAGATCATGTCGTAGCAGCAAGCGTTGAGAGGGAGTTTGTCCTCTGGTATCGGCGTTGGGTCGTCTTGCTTGAGACCGAGGGAGGTCGCGTTGACGAGTAGGCAGCCTGCTGGAAGCGTGTCGATGTCTTGTGGGCTGAGCGGGTGCAGGGGGATGTTTGCTGCGGCGGCGATGGGTTGGAGCTCTGAGACGAGTTTTCCGAGTCGCTCTTGATTGCGGTTGACGATGGTCAGGGATTGGCAGCGGGACTGGAGGGCTTGGATGGCGGCGGCTCTGGCGGCGCCGCCGGCTCCGAGGAGCACTAAGTCCGAGTTTTGTATTTCTCGTTGCAGTTCTCGTTCGATCCCTTGGGCGAGGCCGTAGCCGTCAGTGTTGTAGCCAGCCCAGCCGTCGTCTAGTCGGCGAAGTGTGTTAACGGCTCCGATAGGTTGGGCCTCGGGGTCGATCTGTGACACGGCGGGAAAGGCGATTTCCTTATGCGGGACGGTTAGGTTCAGGCCTTGGAATCCTTTGGCGTGAAAGAGGGGGAGGCTTTCGAGTAGTTGTTCGGGGGCGATCTCGAAGCGGAAGTATTTCCAGGCGCTTAGCTGGGGATGCTTGGCGGCGAGCTCTGCGAGAGCTGCGTTGTGCATCTGTGGGCTGATTGAGTGGCGTACTGGTTGTCCAAGTACGGCGAGGCTGGTGCCTTGAAACTGCCAATCGTGCAGGTCTTCTAGTGTGTAGGTGTGGTCGGCGGAGTAGCTGAGCATCGGGCTCATCGTTGCGGACGAGCTAGCTCTAGCGAGAAAAAACTGCTACTTGGTTTCGCCGCTGGGCTGCTTGATGTGAGCGTCCTGGAACTCTTTGATAAAGCTGGAGAAGAGTCGTGACATGCTTTCTTCGCCGACCGCTGAGTAGTGGTTGGCTAAGTTTCTACAGCATCGGGAGAGCACTTCGCGGACAGGGGCGGGGGCGAGGTTGCCCAGTTGGGAAATGGAGAGGTAGCCGCTGGAGTAGTCGAGAAGCTGGCCCGGGGCGATGAAGCGTCCGCGTTTGAACGGGTCGATGTAGAATGGGAGGTCTTCTTCGAAGGAACCTACAAGAAAATGCCCAGGGTAAGCGATGGGGTCTAGCTCCGCTCCGAGGCGTTGGGCCACGAGGAGGTAGAGAATGGAAAGGGAGATGGGGATTCCTTTTTTGGTTTCGAGCAGGCGGTTGAGGAAGCTGTTGTCCGGTTGCTCGTAGTCCTCGACGTTTCCGCGGAAGCCGAGCTCGTGGAAGAGCACGCGATTTATGATCACGCAGCGTTCGCGGGGGGATATCGGTTTGGCGATGAGTTCGCGGCAGCGTTCGGCGATGGCGTCGAGGGCGGTGCAGATGTCGCCCGCTCTGGCCTCTGGGTAGGCGACTCGGCAGAGCATGATGGCTCCGGTTTCCAGCTCGTAGTTTTGGGAGCGGATAAATTTTCGAAACTCTTCGCTAGGGTTGGCATTTTCCACGGCTCGCAGGACGCGTTTGGCGTGGATGGCTAGCATGCGGTTGGTTCCGTTGACGATTTCTTCTAGAAATGCGGTCGCGGCCGGCCCGATTCTGGAGAGCTCTTGTACGATGGCCTTTTGGACGAGAGGGCTGGGGTCGTCGAGCAAGCCGCGCAGGGCTTCCTGTTTCTCGTCTGTCAGGTCTATCGGTGCCACAACAACTAGTGTGGCGAGCACGCCTCTGATAGCAACTTGTTAGGGGCTTAAAGTTTGGATTTCTTTTGGGGGCTATTAGAAACGGCGCTCGGAGGGTGGATACGCGGCGCGGTGGGAGTCGGTTTTCCCAGATGGAGATAGGGCTAAGACCTTGGCTGGAGGTAATCCTTTGGAGGGGGGCTTGTTAAAAAAGCGAGAATTCGGAAGAATCCATTTAAGATAATGTCGTAGACGGCGATAGACGTTGTGGGGATCTCTGAGTTTCCCTGACCAGAAAGGATTCTGATTAAATCACAACGAGCATGGAACAGCTCTATCCAAGAAACATTTTAGAACGGCACTATCCGGTACTGCGTGAACAGCGGGAAAGGGAAGAGCGTGCGGAAGAGGAAGAGGAGGCGCAGCGTCGGGCTGAGGATCTTTTCTTTCTCGAGTCGCATGGGGCCGCTTTGCATGAAAACGATCCGCTAAGGGGTGGGTCTGTAGGTCGTAGGCTCAATACTATCGCCTAGGGGATCGAAAACCTTAGGATTGTTTTTCGAGTCCTGCTTGGACTGTGGCGATGAGCTCGCCAGCGGAGAAGGGTTTAGGGATGAGGCCGGCGACTTCGCGGCTGCCGAGCCGTTCTTTTATTTCCTCCCCGAAGATGCCGCTCATGGCAAAAACGGAGAGGTCGGGAGAGATGGCCCGCAGCTTGTCGTAGAGGTCTTCGCCGAAGGAATCTTCGAGATTCATGTCTAGCATGCAGCCAACGATGCTGTCTTTGTGGGTGGAGAGTATCTGGACGGCGCTGCGAGCGTCTGCGGCTTCGAAGGTTTTGAAGTCGATGGTGCCAAGGATGGCTTGGAGGACCGCTCTGATTCCCTCTTCGTCGTCGACGATTAAAATGGCTCCCTTCTCTGCTGATTGCATATAGTCTTTGTTCGGTTAAAAACTCGTTAAGTAAAGCCTTTGCGGCGGAAATCGGGCAATTCACTAGTTTTCTTGCCCGGAGCACAGTGCTTGCCCTGATGTCACCACATGCTGAATACGGTTGTTTCGTTTTGCTGCTGACTCGTCTTCTGAGGGGGCTTTGTGTTGAGGAGGGTGATAGTTTGGTTGCGTTCGCCTGTTTGGGCTGCGATTGCTTGCTTCGAATGAAGCCTTCTCGAGTCCAACTTTTAATCCTATTCGCTCTTCTGTTTGCGGGAGGGCTGGTCCTGGTTTTGGCTTGGCCGTATCGCGATCAATTGACGCGTGAAAGTCTGGAGGCCCTGATCGAGGGGGTCGCGGCGATGGGGCCATGGGTCTTTTTCGGGCTGATGGCGGTGCTTCCTTTGTTTTGGATGCCCGCTTCCCCGTTTCTGTTTTTGGCCCCTGTGTTTGGCTTGCAAACGGCGGTATTGGGATCGGCTTGCGCTCTGAGTGTGAACCTTCTGATCGCCTGGTTTGTATCCGGGAAGTGGTTTCGGCCTTTGTTTGTGCGGATCGTTTCGCGATTCGGATATTCCGTGCCCGAGGTATCCAGCAAAAGCATGGTTGGGGTGGCGGTGTTGTTGAGGATTACGCCGGGGGTGCCGTTCCCGTTGCAGAACTATCTTCTGGGACTGGCTCGCATGCCTTTGCCAAAGTATTTGGGAGTTTCATTGCCTATCGTATGGGCGACATCGGCGAGCATCATTGTTTTGGGCGAATCGGTGCTGACTGGAAATGTGCAGTTGGCTTTGATCGCGATCGCGGCGGCGATTTGCGTGGCTTTTGCACTGAAGTACTGGAGAGGGCGTCTTCAGGCGAAATCGATAATGGAGGAAGGTCTGGAGAATGGCTCTTGAGGATTTGTTTGACGACGTTCCCAAGGTAACGGTCACCCAGTATACGGCGGCGATAAAGAAGACCTTGGAGAAGCGGATTCCCCCTGCGTGGGTGATGGGGGAAATCTCGAATTTGAGGGCTCAATCATCGGGACATCTGTACTTTTCCTTGAAGGATGCGGGGGCTCAGGTTCCGGCGGTGATGTTTCGCGGGCAGGCGTCTCGTTTGAGGTTCAAGCCGCGTGATGGGATGCAGGTTCTAGCGTTTGGAGAAATCAGCGTTTACGAACCGCACGGACGATACCAGTTGATCGTTCGCGAGTTGGAGGAAAGCGGAGAGGGAAGGCTGTACCGTGAGTTTGAGCGATTGAAGCGAAAGCTGGCAGGAGAAGGACTTTTCGAACAAGAGAGCAAAAAGCCGTTTCCTGTTTTGCCTTTGAAGGTGGCGATTGTGACGTCCCCCACGGGGGCGGCTTTGCAGGATTTCGTGCGGATATTGAAGCGGCGTTCTTGGGGAGGGACTCTGCATGTGTATCCGGTGAAGGTTCAGGGGGCAGGATCGGCAGAGGAGATTGAAGCGGCGATTCGCTACGCTAACGAATTGGGCGGCTATGATCTTATTGTTATTTCACGAGGTGGAGGGAGCATTGAGGATCTTTGGTCCTTCAATGAAGAGAGGGTTGCTCGTGCGGTATTTGAAAGTGTGATACCGGTTGTTTCAGGGGTCGGCCACGAGATCGACTTTACGCTTGGGGACTTTGCGGCTGACGTGCGAGCGGAAACGCCGTCCGGCGCGGCGGAGATGATCAGCACTGCGTATATCGAGACGGTCGATCGCTTGGAGTTGGCTCGATCCGAACTAGAGGATTTGGCGGCAGAGAGGTTAGAGCAGCTTCGGAACGACTTGGATCGGAAAAGGCTGGGGCTTAAATCGGCCTCACCTGTTGGAGCTCTTGAACGATCGTTTTTACGTATCGACGAACTGGGTACTCGCTTTGAGGGGGCTTATCGGTCTGCGGTTTTTAGCAAAAGAGATCGGTTCCGCTCGCTGGAAAGGCGGGTGCTTGCCCATGACGTTTCCCAAGCTTTGGGACAATGGCGGGAACGCTTGGATCGGCTTGAGCGTCGACTCGACCGAAGTTTGGTGGAAAAGGCGGGAGCCTTGCGAGCTCGACTGGACGTGCTGGGCGCGACCTTGGGAGCGTTGAGTCCACGGGCGACTTTGGAGCGCGGCTACGCAATCTTAGAGAACGAGGCTGGCCAACCGATCACGGGGGTGGCTGCGGTCGAGCAAGGCGCTGGGGTGCGGGCTGCCTTGAGCGATGGCGCTCTCGACTTGAGAGTGGAGAAGGTGAGGCGCCAGGAGGAGGTCTAGGCGGCGACTTGGATCTCGGTTAGGACTCGAGTTGCCAGGTGGATGTTCGAGACCTTGAGGATGAGGCGAGAGCCGGCGCCTTCTTCGTCTACGCTGGCGTACATGTAGTCGATGTTGATGCCGCTGTCTGAGAAGGCTTTGGTGAGGAAGGCGAGGCGTCCCTTGCTGTCTTGGAGACGGATGGAGAGGACTTCATCGACTTCTACGGCATAGCCTTGCTCTTCGAGGGAGCGTTTAGCGGCGACAGGGTCGCAGGCGGTGAATCTGAATTTCCCTTCGTGAGCGCTTTCGCTGATGGTGAGGGCGTTTAGGCTGACGTCGTGCGCTGCGAGGGTATCGCTGAGCTCGGCGATCGCGCCGGGGGTGTTTTCGATGGCAACGCTTATTTGGGTCTTAACTTCGAAGTTCATTGTCTGGGGGCTTGCTTATGAAGTCAGGCGGAATGAGGGAGGGTTCCGCGGTTGGGGGCAAAAATAAAACCGGAGCGAATCGCTCCGGTTTGAAAGAGAAATGGCTATTTGTAGCGCTCAGTCAAGGGAGGATCCGAAGGAAAGCTCACGGCGGGTGAAGTGTCTGGCCACACGGTCATGTCGCACGAGGCTTCTTAGTTGCGGTCGCTCGAAGTTGACGCTTGAGCCGCCTTGGTTCGCTGCTCTGCTTGATGGGCTGAAGATGCGCAAAGGAGGGTTGAAGCTGGACGGGGTATTTTCTTTGAGGTCGTTCATGTGAGGTGTGTAGTAAGTTAGAAGATAGAGACGTTATTCGTAGACCTTTGTTCTGTAAACAGTTGCGCGGTGAATTTCTTTTTTTCGGTCTGGATTTATCTGTTTTTGACTAAATTCGTGTGAAGCGGGGAGCTCATTGGAGAAACTACTTAGCTTGACAATATGCTTTGCTGATAGTGTTGTCTCGGTATAACCCGCAGCCTGCCGCTATGCTCTTTCGTGCTCTGTTACCCTTCGCGCTCTCGGTTCTTTTCAGCGTCCTTGTTGGAGGCTGTGCTTCTAGCGCTCCTACAAAGTCGACCTATCCCGTGACGCATGCCGGATCGATCCAGCGTGTGGAAGACGGTACGGTGGTGACGGTGCGGCAGGTGAAGATCGACGGAGTCGCTACCAACATGGGAGCGATTGTGGGTGCGGGAGTTGGCACTGCGGTGGGCGCGATTTCAGTACCCTTGGAGACTAAGACGACCGTGCATGAATCGTCCCCGGGCGTGATCAGCATCAATGAGAGCAGCAATCGACACGAGAGTACGGCTGCCATGGCTGTGGGGGGCGCCGTAGGGATGGTCGTTGGCCAGAAAGTCGAAAAGATGATGACTGCGAAAAGGGCCCAGGAATTGACGATTGCCCTCGATAGCGGTGAGACGGTTTTGGTGGTTCAGGAGTATCGGGAACCTGCCTTTTACGAGGATGAGCGGGTCAAGCTCTACACGACCCGGACGGGAGACTCGATCGTGTATCATGCCCATGACGATCCTAGCATGGACCCGGATACGAACGCGTATCTGGTGGGGGATGAAGGCGAGGAGTTTGAGCCTGTTGAGTTTTAGGCGATCAGGGGGCGTTAGGCGTCTCTCATCGCGTGACAAGCACGCTCCCACCTTGGCTGCGGGCTGATTGGTGAATCCATTCGAAGGGTCCGTCGCGTACTGGTTTAGCGATGGAAACGAACAACGTTGCAAAGACGTGGTGCGCGATGCGTTGCCTGGTAGGCCTTTGTTGTGTCGCTCTTCTGTACGGTTGCTCATCGTCGAATTACGAGACAGTGCCCCGAGGCTCCTCTGGCAAAATCCAGAGTGTGAATGCCGGTACAGTTGTCGCTACTCGCGATGTGGTGATCGAAGGCGAAGCGACTTACGTGGGGCATTCGAGTGGAGCTATAATGGGTTCGGCGGTCGGTCAGACGGTCGGCAAGGGCTCTGGACGAACGCTTGCTGCTGCGGGAGGAGCCGTGGTGGGTGGTCTTGTTGGCGGCGCCGTTGAGAAGGAACTCAGCAAAAAGCACGCTCAGGAGCTAACGGTGAGTTTGGACGATGGCGGCACGGTCGTCGTGGTTCAGGAACGGAAGGCTCCGGGCTTCGTGGAGGGCGATCGGGTGAGTGTCACCCATGCTCCTTCAGGAGAGGCTTATGTCTCGCACGCGCATTACGAAACGGACGGGATCTACTGACATGATCAGAATGGGAGGAAATATCCTGTTTCGTTAACTGCGGAGGTAGCTAGGAGCTGCCTCCGCTTTTTTTCTACGAGCGAGAGTATATAGGTTTTGCTGTTTTCGTGTTGAATGAAAGCGTTGTGAGGTTGGGATCGTTGCATTAGATATGGGGTTGTCAGTTGGAGATATTGCTCCGGATTTTTGTTTGGAGTCGAGTGGTGGTGGTGTGGTGTCGTCGAATGATCTGAGAGGACAGTGCTTCGTTTTGTACTTTTATCCTAAGGATTTCACTTCGGTGTGCACGGCTGAGGCGTGTTCGTTTCGGGATCAATTTGCCGATTTGCGAGACTTGGATGTGACTGTGTTTGGGGTGAGTCGTGATGATTTGGATACGCATCGAAAGTTCAAGGAGGAGTACGATCTACCCTTCGAGCTGCTCTCGGATCCTGATGGGAAGACGGCAAAGGCGTATGGGGCTCGAGTGCCGCTTCTAGGGGTAACAAAGCGAGTTACTTATCTCGTCAACGGCGAGGGGCGGATCGCTGCGGTGCATGAGGAAATGTTTGGAGACGCCTCGCATGTGAATGCGGTGCTCTCTGCTCTTTCAAAGGGGGAAGTGCGCTAGGCTTTCATCAAGTCCGCCCGGGCGGTTGCGTGCTAGCCAATGGTGTTCGAACTCTTCGAGAAGGTCGGGGGCGAGTTTGGCGGGCAGTTTGTTTTGGCAGAGTGATAAACCCTTTTGAGCAGCGTAGACTAGAAGATTTCGGGCGAGGTTTAGCTCTCCTTCCACGGTCAAGGACTTCAAGCCTTCCAGCGAAATCTGAAGTTCGTGGGGTGATAGCGAGTCTGCGAGTGAAGCGAAGTCTTTTGAGGGGGCAAAGAGGATCTTGTTTAGCCAGCTTGCGTTGTGGAGGTACGTTTTGAATCCGCTGGCTATGGAGCTGAGTTCCTCAATCGCCTCGTATTCAGAAAGTGATAACGGGTGAGGGATGAGCTGAGTGGCGATAGCTTTTTGATCGAGTGAATCGCTTTTCTTGTTCCAGCTCGCTCCGGCCGTTTGGAGGATAGGGAGGACGCTGAGTTTGTGTGATTGGTGGTGTCCGTTGTCTCCCCAGTCGGTGAGTAAGATACCTTTTGCTCCGAAACGTGTGGCGTTTTCGATAGCGGCCGAGATGTTTGGGCGAGCTGTGTAGAGGCGGCCGCCGATGCTGTTCCAAGTTGAGGTACCTGGCACGACATAGAAATCGACGCCGGACGCCTGCATGGCCTGGCATTGTTCGGGAAAGGGGTGGCTGGTCTCGTAGCCCCAAAGGAGGGCGGTTGTCTTTTGGGGGAGTTCTTTGGCGAGTTCTGGTTCGTTCAGGATTATATCTCCCCAGAATTGAGTTTTGAGTCCGCGGTCCTCTACTTTTTTTTGGATACGCTTTAGGTGGTCGAGATAGACGCGTGTTTTCCCTTTTTCTGCAACGCTTTCTTTCGAGTATCCTTGGCCGAGTTCCCAAGGTTCGTCTCCGCCGATATTGAGGGTACGGCTTGTGAAATTGGGGAGTAGTTCTTGGAAGAGTGTGTCAACGAAATCAGCGGAATCCTGTGTCGGCTTGAGGGTGCTTCCTGTTTCCTTCCAGCCTGCGATTGGATGTTCGAAGCCGTTGGGAGACTCCGCAAGGTGCAAGTAGGCTGGATGCTTGAGCCAGCGTTCCATGTGTCCGAAGGAATTTTGATTGGGAACCAGTTCTATGTATCTGTCGCGACAATACGCGTCCAGTTCTCGGATTTCCGTGGCTGTCAGAGGGGACGAGTCCTGCCAGACCGATTGATGCTCGGAATAGGCGAAGGTGTGTTCGGTGTAGAGTTGAAGCTGGTTGAACTTTAGCGATGCGAGCAGATCAACCAGTTGGAGCAAGGATCGACGGGTGGGGACTTTGCAGCGCGAGATGTCGAGCATGTACCCGCGGATTGGTAGATCCGGCCAGTCCTCGATCTCTAGGCAGGGGAGTTCTTGGGGGGATTGATTGGAGATCTGCTTAAGAGTCGTTTGGGCGTGAAACGCGGAGGCGGGTGTGGAGGCTACGATTTTGATTCCGGCTTTGGATATGGACAGCTTGTATCCATTGGTCGGAGCAACTTGCGGATCTATTTTTATCTCAGGGGTGGCCGAGAGGGGGCAGTTTCCGGGGAGGAGTTGAAGGCGTTGAGGTTGAGGAAAGAGGTGCATCGCGTTCGCTAGAGCAGCTTTGCCATTTAAATGTGTAAAGCAAGTTCCCCTTGGGTTGGATTCAGATTGCGCGCAATCTGCCGTTTTAGTTGGATTGGAAACATCGCTATGAAACTACCCGTTATTGCTACTACCCTTGTTACAATCAGTCTTCTGGGCCTTGCCGGCTGCGGAGACTCCAGCTCGATGGAGGAGACTGTTTACAGCGATGAGCTGTACGATGAGCTTGGGATCACTAATCCGGACAAGCTTAGTGCGGCTTCAAAACGCGCGTTGGAATGGCCGGACAGCGGTGAGGAGTGGTATTTCCAGCATAAGGTCTACGATTTAAAAGGCGACTTTGCTTACGAGGAAGGTGTGGTTCGACGAGATCCGAGCGCGATCATAGAGGTGGATGGAAAATATTTCACGTGGTACACGCGGAGCACGGGCGAGACTCAGGGCTTCGATGGGGACGTGCTCAACGACAAGGTTTTCCCATGGGATCGATGTGATATCTGGATGGCTACGTCTGAAGACGGAATCACGTGGAAGGAAGAGGGGCTTGCGGTGCCGCGCGGCGAGCCGGGTGAGTATGACGATCGTTCGGTTTTTACGGTGGAGATAATGGTTTGGGAAGGGAAGTACTACCTCTGCTACCAGACGGTGAAGCACCCGTACAACAAGCGGGTTAAGAATCAGGTGGGGCTTGCCTGGTCCGACTCGCCTTATGGGCCGTGGACGAAGAGTAAGGAGCCAATCCTCAGTCCTGCGGATAATGGAGTCTGGAAGGGCGACGATTGGAATGATCGCCGCAGTGTGTTGAAGAAGGGGGACTTCGATAGCCACAAGGTTCACGACCCATGCATTTTGCCCTTCAATGGAAAGTTCTACCTTTACTACAAGGGAGAGCAGATGGGGGAGAAGGTCACTTGGGGCGGTCGCCAGATTCGACATGGGGTAGCGATTGCGGACAATCCGTTGGGGCCGTATGTGAAATCTGACTACAACCCGATCAGCAATAGCGGGCACGAGATTTGCGTTTGGCCTTACAATGGTGGGATTGCCTCTTTGATCACGACTGATGGTCCGGAGCGAAACACGGTGCAGTGGGCGCCTGATGGGATTAACTTCGAGATTAGGGGGGCCGTGAAAGATGCGCCGCACGCGATTGGCATTAATCGCTCTCTGGACAATGAGAAGGAGCCGACCGAAGCGTTACGCTGGGGGTTGACCCATGAGTACAAGAGCTGGAATTGGCAGTACATCCGAGGGTTCAAGACTTATCGCTTGAAGCGGAAGTAGCTGACCGTTGGAAGCCGGTTTACTTGAGCGAATCAAGTAGGCCGGGTAGCTGTTTGATGGATGGCAACTCGTGGAAACGAGAGTGGTTGTCGGGGGCGTTTTCTACGCGTTCGTGCTCCCAGGTGAGGTGGTATGGGATGTAGGCTGCGTAGCCTCCGAGATCGAGCACGGGGAGGATGTCGGATTTCAGGGAATTGCCGACCATGAGAAGCTTTTGTGGATCGATGCCAAGACGGTGGAAGACGCGGTCGTAGGTTTCTACGTTTTTGTCGGAAACGACTTCGGCGTGCTCGAAGTGGTGTGCGAGCCCGGACATGGCGATCTTGCGTTCTTGGTCGCGCAGGTCGCCTTTGGTGATGAGGATGAGTTGGTACTGGGAGGCGAGTGTGGCGACTGTTTCTTTTACGCCTTCGAGCAGCTCGACTGGGTGGCGTAGCATTTCTTGGCCGAAGTGGATGATGCGCTTGAGCTCTTCGGCGGAGATTGAGCCTTTGGTCAGTTCGATCGCTGTTTCGATGCTGGAGAGCATGAAGCTCTTTACCCCGTAGCCGTAGAGCTCGAGGTTGCGCATCTCGGTGCTGAAGAGCGTTTTTTCGACTGTTTTGGCGTCGTGGAATTCGGAGAGGAGTTCGCAGTATTTGCTGTGATGTTCCTCGAAGAGGTTTTCGTTGTGCCAAAGCGTGTCGTCCGCGTCGAAGGCGATGGTGGAGATCTGGCTCATATCAGGTGGTGGCTAGCTCGGTGCGTGAGAGAGCTGATAGGAAGCTGTCTTCCGGCTGGCAAGTGATTTGGACGAGCTTGTCCTGAAAGGGATGTTGAAACTCGACCTGGGTTGCGGCGAGGAGCAGTCGATGGATGTCCAGGTTTTCGCGGGCGAGTTTGTTGGTCTTGTTGCAGCCGTGGCGGACGTCGCCGACGATCGGGTAGCGGATGTGGGCGAGGTGCCTGCGGATTTGGTGGCGGCGCCCGGTGTGCGGGAAGAGCTCGACGAGGGAAAAACGGGATGTCGCGTATCTTTCAGTTGGATACGGTAGTTCGGAGATGGCGAGGCGTTTGAAGTCGGTGTGGGCGTCTTGGGTTTCAGCGGATTTTTTGTGGCCGTCGAGGTCTTCGTATTTGTGGAGTGGCGAGTCTATGGTACCGGAGGTCGGGATGTGGCCGCGTACCACGGCTTGGTAGGTCTTTTGAACTTTGCGTTCTTGGAAGAGGATGCTGAGGGCGGTGCCGGCTTCGTCGTCGAGTCCGAAGAGGAGAATGCCTGAGGTGGGGCGATCGATGCGGTGTGCGGGGTAGACGTGCTGGCCGATTTGGTCGCGTAGGAGCTGGATGGCGAAGCGGGTTTCGCGTTTGTCGATCGGACTGCGGTGCACGAGCAGCCCTGATGGCTTGTGGATCGCGATGTATCGATCATCGCGATACAGTATCTCGAGGGGCGGTTCTGGGGCGGGAGTGTGATCTGTGGTTGGCGAGTTGATGATGTCTACGAATGACACGAAATAGTGCGAATGAAATTCTAAACTTCAGTTTGGTGCACTTGATTGTCGTGGGAGCGTGCTTGTCACGCGATCCAATCTTTCGAGTGACAAGCACGCTCCTACCTCACGAAAAAGCCCGCATCGTCGATGCGGGCTCCCTCCTTATCATCTGCTGTTGCTATATTTTATAGCCGTACTGGACTGAAAGTTGGTTCCTGGGTGTTGCGCTTAGATTTCGCTGACGCGGACTCGGCCGCCGTGGGTGGTCATGGTGACCTTGGGGCCGCCGCCGTTGATGTTGCCTTCTATTTTCTTGTTGTTGAAAGAGCCTTGGAATTGACCGCTGTGGTCGAGGGAGACGCCGCCGCCGTTAGCTTTGGCGTAGAGCTCGAAGGCTTGGTCTTTGGGGAGGTGGATGGTGACGCTGCCGCCGGAAGTGCTGAGTTTGGCGGGTGCTGACATGCCTTCTCTCAAAGTGGCGTTTACGTTGCCGCCTGAGGTGGTGAGTACGAGGGGCTCGACGAGCTTGCTCTTGACCTGAGCGCTGATGTGTCCGCCGGAGGTATGCGCTTCGAGGGCGGTTACTTGGCCGTCGATGTTTATGTTGCCTCCGGATGTGTGGAGGTCGGCTTTGCCGGTGATGTTGTTGGCGTTGATGTTTCCTCCGGAGGTGTGGGCCTTGGTGTTGCCTTGAATTTCGCGTAGTCGGATGTTTCCGCCGGAAGTGGTGAGTTTGAGGGGGCCGGCGATGTCGGAGGCATTGATGTTGCCGCCTGAGGTATTGAGGGTGAGAGCGGCTTGGACTGCTTCGGCGTCGATGTTGCCGCCGCTGGTGCGAACTTTTGTTTCCAGATTGGAGGGGATGTGAAGGGTGGCTGATTTGTAGCCTTTGTTGTTCGATCCCCAGGAGAGCCAGCCGCCTTTGTCCTTTTCGTATTCGATCTTGATGACAAGCGTGTCGCCGTTGCGATCGATGGTTTGGGTGATCTTGTCGGGATCGAAACCGCTGAGCGGTTCTTCTAGCTCCAGCTCGAGGTCGGATCGGTCGGATCCGATGATGTCGATGTTGGATTTCGAGATGTGGAACTCGAGCTTGCTGATGCCGTCGAGCTCGTGGTTTTGGATTTCATCGGCTTGAACGAGGCCGATTGAGAACGTGAGGCTTGAAAGCAGGGCCGAGATGGCGAGGAGCGGTTTGGAAAGGAGATTGGTTTTCATGAGCAAGATTGTGTTTCTGGCTCATGTATACTCGGCTTGCTGGAGGAGGTTACGGGATAATTTGAAAATGATTTTGGCAACGACGGAGCGTTGCCCTCCGGTTATAGTTGCTCGCCGGATTTTAGGCGGCCGTTCGAGTCGTCGATCTCGTGCCAGCGGTAGAGGCTTCTGGTCTGCTCTTTCTTGAGGATTTTCCAGAGCTGCTTGTCTTCGCGTTTTTGCAGCTCGAGCTCGCGTAGGCCTTGGGCGTCGCAGCTGAGAAGGCGGGTGTAGCCTTTGAATTGACGAGGGCGGCCGATCAGACGCGACCCGCCTTCGCCAAGGCTACGGTGTGGCGAGGGCGTCTCGACAGCCTTCTTCTGCAGGGCGAGGAAGCTGTAGGGGAGGGAGCGGAGATCGATCTCCATGGTTTGGGAGAAGCGGGACCAGAAGCCTTCGGTGAATGCTTCGATGGGGGGCTTGCCGAAGAAGTGGCACCAGTGGCGTTGGTTGTCTTCGGTGAGCATGGGACAGGTGTCGCAGTGGGTGCAGGGAGCGAGAGCTTGGAAATCGCCGCGCAAGGCTTGGCGTTGGGCGATGAGCTTGCGGCTGGCGGAGTGGTCTCCTGGCTCTACGAAGAGGATTTGGGAGGCGGAACGGAGTTGTTGGGAGAGGTTTTGCTGGGCCTCGTGGCCGAGTTCGTTGACGGCGTGGGAGATGAGGGTGAGGGCATTTTGAGGGATGACGGATGAGGTGTGAACTTCGACCTCTAGACTTGGGTAGGCGTCTTGGATAGTTTTCTTGGCGAACTGGCAGGCTAGGCTTGAGTGGTCCCAGAGGAGTACCTTGTCGAAGAGGTGGGGGCCGAAGAATTCGAGGAAGCGTAGGCTGGCGATGCCTGAACCGCAACCCCAGTCGAAGAGCGTGCGGGAGGCGGGGGCGAAGCCGGCTTGTTTGACGGATTCCAGGGCGCTGTCCCATTTCCAGCCGATGCGAGCGGCGAATGTGGCGTGGTAGTGGCGGAGGTCGTCTTCGCTTTGCCAGTAGACGCCGGGGGTGGAGCCGGTCGAGAGGAAGCGGCTGCGGAGGCGTTCGAGGGTGTCCCAGTTGATGTCGATTTCTTGCATGGAAAGGCGGAAGTGAAGAGCGAAAAGCGAAGTGTGAAAAGTGAAAAGGATATTGGGGGTTCTGAGCTTGTGTTGAATCAGGTGGTGGTCTGAATCGTTCTGATTCGATGAAGACGATTTGGAGAGTTTCGAGTTACTTGTTTCGGTACAAGTGGATGTTTTGGGGGACGCTTGCCTTGGCGATCGGGAGTACCGGCTTCTATCTGGTCGTGCCGAAGGTGGCGGGGTATATCGTGAATCGGTTGACTTCCCAGCAAGGGATTGACGGGTACTGGCTCCTCGTCGGGACGCTGATTGGCTGTTTTGCGATGCGCGAGACGCTTAATTCCTTGAGGATTCGGTTGAACAACGTCCTGGAGCAGAAGGTGCTGATCGACTTGCGGACGGACTTGCACAAGAAGCTGCTGAACCTGCCGGTTCGCTATTTCGACACGCGTAAGTCTGGGGATATCGCTTCCCGCGTGATCGAGGACGTGCAAAATGTGGAGCGGGTGATTCTCGATGGGACGGAGCAGGGAAGCACGGCGATGCTTACTTTGATCGGGGTGACGGGGATGATGTTCTATTCCGAACCGCGTCTGGCGGCATTGATGATATTGCCGATTCCGATCATGGTGGTGCTGTCGCGACTGCACTTCAAGACGCAGAGCGTGAATTGGCGCAAGGTTCGCGAGGCTTCCGGGGAGTTGAGTTCGCTTTTGATCGAGGACATCCAGGGGAATCGCTTGATCAACTCTTTCGCCCTTAAGGAGCGGGAGCAGAAGCGCTTCACGGAGAAGGCGGAGGAGTTGCGTCGCTACACTTTGAAGGGGATGTTCCGCTGGTCCCTGCACGGCCCTGTGAACGGTTTTATCGTGAGCATGGGCACGGTCGCGGTGGTGGGCTATGGTGGGTACCTGACTTTCACGGAGCCGGAGACGTTCAAGACGGGGGACCTGGTGGAGTACTTGCTGTTTTGCTACATGCTTTATCAGCCGCTGACATTGATCTCGTCGCTGAACAATATGTTGGCGACCGGGAAGGCTTCGGCGGAGCGTGTGTTCGATTTGCTGGATTTCGATATCGATATTAAGGATCCGGATACGCCGAAGGCGTTTCCCGAGACTCCGCTGGAAGTGCAGTTCGCTTCGGTGGATTTCAAATACACGGAGCGGGCTAATTTATTGTCGGACTTTTCCCTCACCATGCCGGCTGGCAAGGTGACGGCTCTTGTGGGCCATACGGGCGCGGGCAAGTCGACGGTGGCGAACCTTTTGCAACGCTACTACGATGTGAGCGAGGGCTCTGTTTCTCTCAATGGAGTCGATGTACGAGAGCTTACTTTGAAGGCGCTCCGTTCAAACATAGGCATGGTGGCGCAGGATCCGTTTTTGTTCGATGGAACGGTGAGAGATAACCTGTTGCTGGCTCGCGAGGACGCGACGGAAGAGGAGCTGGTGCAGGCTCTCGAAGGGGCGTGCGCTTGGGAGTTCGTATCCAAGCTTCCGGACGGGATGGATACTTTGATCGGGGAGCGCGGCATCCGTTTGAGTATGGGGGAGAAGCAGCGTTTGACGATTGCCCGCGTGATTTTGAGAAATCCTCCGCTGGTGATTCTCGACGAAGCGACTTCTGCGGTAGATACTTTGACGGAGGCGAAGATTCAGGCCGCGGTGGATAACTTGGTGAAGGAACGCACGACCCTTGTGATCGCTCACCGCTTATCGACTGTTTTGAAAGCCGACAAGATTGTTGTTCTCGATCAAGGGCGTATCATCGAAACGGGTACGCATGACGAGCTGCTGCATATCGACGGACATTATGCGAACCTCTGGAAGGTGCAGAGCGATTTGATCGCTGATTGATAGCAGGAGTGGCCGTTGCGGACAACGGCCGCTACCGTTCAAGACTCGCGATTGGGTCGGGCGATGACGCCTGGGTAGGGCTCGGCGGCGAAGAGATGCTCGGGGCCTTCGGGCATGTGTCGGTCGCAGATTCCAAAAAGGTCTGCCTTGGTTTTTGCCCGTCTCATTTCGTAGAGGAACTTTCCTTCGGGGTCCACGCCTTGGCCGACGAAGTTGAGGTATTTTTTCATCTTAGCAACTTGGCGAAGCTCAGGAGCGTCCGGTTTCGCAACGGCGTGGTAGAGCTTTTTGATATACTGGTTGACCTCTTGAAGTGTGATCTTGGATACGGGCTGACCGTTTTGCTCTTCGCGGATTTGGCGGAAAATCCATGGGTTGCGAATGGCGTGTCGACCGATCATCACGCCCGCGGCGCCGGTGTAGTCGAGCACCCAGCGGGCCTTGGCGGCGGAGGTGACGTCGCCGTTGGCGAGGAGGGGGCAATCGACGCGCTCTACGGCTTGCTTGATGCAGTCGTAGTGGACCTCGCTGCGGTACATCTCTTTAACGGTGCGGCCGTGAAGGGAGAGGAGGTCGACTTGGTGCTTGTTGACGAGGTCGAGGATGGTTTCGAAATTTTGCGTATCCTCGAAGCCGATACGCATCTTCACGGTGAAGAGTCCGGGGCACGTTTCGCGTAGGGCGCCGAGGACGCGGTCTATTTTTTGTGGATCGCGCAGGAGGCCGCCTCCGCATTGTTTTTTGTAAACGGTTGGGGAGGGGCATCCCATGTTGAGGTCGACGCCGGCGATGGGGTGGTTTTGCAGGTCCTTGGCGGCTCGCACTAGGTGGTCGATGTCCTCGCCGATCATCTGGGCGAAGACGGGGCGGCCGGTATTGTTTTCGACTACGGCTTCGAGGATGTGCTTTTCGAGGCGGGACTGGGAGTGGACGCGGAAGTATTCGGTGACGAAGTAGTCGGGGGCGCCGCAGTCGGCGATGACTGCCATGAAGGGGCGGTCGGTGACGTCTTGCATGGGAGCGAGCGCCGTGAGGGGCAGCCCCGCTTGAATGGGTGCGGGGAGCGGGTGGCTGGATTTTGCGCTGCTTGAAATCGGTTCGCTCATGGGCAAGGGCGAAGGGAATGGAGGCTGTGCTGGGAAATGTGAAGTTTGAAATGGCCTAGGCTTCGGAGCAGATGTCTGCGGTGGCGGCTTTTTGGATGAGTTCTTGGAGGATGGTTTCGTCTATGTCGGAGAGGCGTTTGATGTTGAGGCAGCAGCTGCCGGTCTTGTGCTTGCCGAGCTGGGCGAGCAAGTCGCCGTAGTCATCGAAGCCCGCCATGAGGTAGATGGAGAGGTATTGCTTGCGAGGGGAGACGCCGATGCGGAACCAATCGCCTTCGCGGCCGGTGGCGTAGCGGTAGTGGTAGGATCCGTAGCCGACGATGGCGTCGCCCCACATGTAGGGTTTGGCGGCGGTGGCGGCCTTCATCCAGCGGCAGATGGTTTTGGTGTCTTTGCGTTTTTGCGGGTCTTCGATGGCGTTGAGGAAGGCGGGGACGCTGGCGTTGTTTTTCTGGGTCTTCATCTTTCTGAGGGACGGGAGCGGAGTTTGGCGGGATTTTACGAAGATATGGGGTGTTGCGGCGTGTCGCAAGCGACAGGGCTACAAGGGCTTGTTATGTGAGCGAGTTTTTGTTGGAAATCGTGTAACGCTATCGTTTGGCGGCAGTAGTCCTAGGCGAACAGAAGAATTCGATTCAGTGGATACGGTAGATGATAACAGATTGATGACGGCGGTCCGGGACGGGGATCTGGACGGGATTGGCGTTTTGTTTGAGAGATATCACGCTCCGCTGGTCGGATACTTTCGCAGAATGTGCGGAAGCTCGGAGCTGAGCGAGGACCTGGCTCAGGAGACGTTTTGGCGGATCTTGAGGTATCGCAGGACTTACGACGCGAGCCGGCCTTTTCGCGCTTGGATGTACCAGATAGCCCGTAATCTCATGTATGATCATGCCAAGAAACAGAAGTCGGCGAACCGTGTTTTTGACGACCGGGTGGAGGTCGATTCCGAGAGCTTCGCTCAGCCCGATTGCGATGTAGGGCGCGAGGTGGAGCGTGCCGATAGCAAGGAGCTTTTGAAGCAGGCGCTTGCCAAGCTGCCATTGGAGAAGCGGGAGCTGATCGTGATGTGCCGTTTTGAGGAAATGCCGTATGCGGAGATCGCTCCGATGTTTAACTGCAGCGTGGGTACGTTGAAGGTGCGTCTTTTTCGGGCGCTGCAGGATTTGAAAATTGTATTTGAAGAATTGGGAGGAAAGCAAATCGCATGAAGGACCAAGAGAAGAAAGCGTTCATCGACCGTTTACGAAAAGGTCAGGAATTGATCGATCCGTCTCGGGAGGAAAAGGAGATCGCGAGTTTGTGGGACCAGCTCGGTGAGTTGGATGAGCCGGCTCAGGTGGATGAGGAGAGCGTATCCGATTTTCAGGATAAGCTGGTCCAGTATCGCCAAGGGTGGCAGGCTGCTCTGGATAAGGAGCGGGAGATTGCCCCGGCTACGGCAGGTGGGCAGCGTCCGGTTTGGGTAGCGTTCAGCTACGGTTTGGTTGCTTGTGTGGCGGCTGTGTTAGCGATCGGTGGATACGCTGGATTTAACTTCGTGCAGCGAGCGAACGATTTGGAGGCGGAGCTACGCAGCACGCAGGAAACGCTTGCTTTGTCGCTGCTTGAGCAATCTTCGCCATCGAAACGGTTGGCGGGATTGGCGACCGTTTCGAAAATTGGCGAACCGAGTCCGGTCTTGCGGGAATCGGTGGTGCGGACGTTTGACGGCGAGTCGAACTTGAACGTTCGCTTGGCGGCGGTATCGGTGTTGAGCTTGTTGCCGAGGGAA
Organism: Pelagicoccus mobilis; assembly: GCF_016595505.1. Taxonomy (GTDB): domain Bacteria; phylum Verrucomicrobiota; class Verrucomicrobiia; order Opitutales; family Opitutaceae; genus Pelagicoccus; species Pelagicoccus mobilis. The sequence continues at coordinate 41,479 of NZ_JAENIL010000013.1, forward strand.
GAGGCTTTGTCGGTTTTGCTCGCTCGTTTGGAGCGTGAGAGCTCGCCGGTGGTGCAGCTGGAGATTTTGAGGCAAGTGGTCGAGCTCGTGGGCGAAGATTCGGACGCGGATCTGAGCGAACGGATTGAGTCGATCCCGATGGAGCCACGCGTGCGCAGCTTGTGGGAAGAGAAATTCAAGGGTATTTAAAAATTGGAGACTATTAGGATGAAAATTGTTTTTAAGTTAGTGGGACTGCTGGTCCTGGGGTTTGGTGGGGTGACGCTTTTATCGGCGGATGAGCTTTGGTTTGAGGGAAAGACACAGGAGCTCGCAGTAGAGGAGGGGGCGGATATCATGCTCTCGGTATCGAGCGAGGACGGTGATATTCGAGTGGTCGGCGAGGACCGTGGATCGATCGAGGTGACATTGTCAGATTTTAAAGCGGATGATCCGAAGCGTAACCGGGCGGCGATCATGTTTACGGAGGACAATGGCTTTGTCCGCGTGAAGTTGAATCTGGTCGGGAAGCTCCGGAAGACGGATATTGTGATCAGGGTTCCGCAGCGCATCTCGATGCGGCTGAACTCGGTTGATGGAGATTTGCGAGTAGACGATGTTGTGGGTGAGTTGGATGTGTCGGCTGTGGACGGCGATGTGGTTCTGCAGGAAGTTGAGGGCGGTATTGTTGCGAACTCTGTAGATGGAGACATCCGTATCATTCTATCCGATACGGGTTTTAAGAGTCCGATCTCAATGGTGACGGTGGATGGACATGTGCATCTGGTGACGCCTTCCAACTTTCATGCGGACTTTTCGGCCTCGACGATCGATGGGACATTCAAGTCGGACCTGGAGTATCGGGTGAAGGGGGGCGGCAAGAATTTTTGGGGCGATGGCGTCAATATGAACGGCCAGTTTGGTGAGGGTGGCCCGCCGCTGTCGATGAAGACGATCGATGGGAGCATCTTTGTGAAAGAGAAGTAGCGGGCGAGGGGCAATGACGGAGCAACAGCCGAGGGCAGCTAGGTTTCGCTCGGATCTAGGCTCCACGGCAATGACGGAGCATTGCCCTCCTAGAGGCTGGTGAGCTCTTTGAACTTGCTGGCTTGGCGGCGGGAGATTTCGACTTCTTCGCCTGCGGAGAGGGTGAGTTTGAGTCCGCCGGAAAACCAGGGCTCGATGCCGGAGATGTGCTTGAGGTTGACGATCTGTTGGCGGTTGGCTCGGAAGAACTGGCCGGGATCGAGTCGCTCTTCGAGTTGGTTGAGCGTCTTGGGGATTGTGGGCCGGTTATCGGCGAAATGGATACGGGTGTAGCTGCCTTCGATTTCGAGGAGGCGGATGTCGGCGACTTTGACGAACCAGCAGCGGTCTCCGTCTTTTACGAAGACTTGGGAGGCGGAGGTGAGCGGGGCTGGTTGATGGGAGCTTGCATCGCGGCTCGCCGGGCCGTCGAGCCCTACCGTCGATTGTGTCATCTTTTCTAGGGCGGTGGCGAGGCGGTCCGTTTGGATGGGTTTTTGCAGGTAGTCGAGGGCGTTGTATTCGAAGGCTTTGAGCGCGTATTGGTCGTAGGCGGTGGTGAAGATCACTTGCGGGGCTTCGTCGAGTTCTTCGAGGATTTCGAAGCCGTCTTTTCCGGGAAGGTGGATATCAAGAAAAAGCAGCTCGGGTTGGAGCTTCTTGATTTGGGCGATCGCTTCGTCGGCGTTTTCCGCTTCGCCGACTATCTCGATGGAGTCGAAGGCTTTGAGTAGGCCTTTGAGCTCTTGGCGAGCGAGGCGGGAGTCTTCGACGATGAAGGCGCGCATTTCCGAAGGCAGAATTGGGTTCCGGGAATAAGGCGTGACGTGGTGGTCACGCCTTTCGTTTTCGTATGGCTGTGGCCGTTGGGACAACGGCCGCTACCATTTACTTTTTGGCTTTTAGTTCGGGGAGGATGGTGCGGTCGTTGATTTCCTCGCCGTCGAGTTCGCGAAGCCAGATATTGCGGAATGAGACGGCGTCGGTGTGGTCTTGCAGGGAGATCGGCTGCTTGACGGGGTGAGCCTTGTATTCAGGGAGTCCGCGGAAAATAGTTGGTCCGTAGAGCTCGGCGTCTAGTTGGGTGAGGACGCCGTTGATGAATGTTGTCATGCGGGCTGGCGATTTGAGGGAGCCGTCTGCATGGAAGCGGGGAGCGATGTAGATGACGTCGTAGGTGGACCATTCGCCGGGCTTGCGAGCTGGGTTCGCGAGCGGCGGGAACTGTTTGTAGAGAGAGCCGAGTTGGCCGTTGGCGTAGGTTTCGTTCTGGTAGGAGTCGAGGATCTGGGTTTCGTAGCGACCGCCGCCGAAGAAGAGTCCGCTGTTGCCGCGACCTTGACCATTGCCGTCGACGACTTCCGGGGAGCGGAACTCGAGGTGGAATTGGACGTCTCCGAAGGATTGCTTTGTGCGTAGGCCGTTGTTGGTCTTCGGCTTTTGTGGGGCGATGGTGACGATGCCGTCGGCTACGATCCATTCGTTTTCGGCCTTTGGATTGGTGTGTTCCCAGGCGTCGAGGTTGCTCCCGTCGAAGAGGACGATCGCGTCTGAGGGGATTCCGCTGGAGGGGACGTCAACCACTTGGACTTTAGGCTCCCACTGCTCGGTGAGCTTTGGATCGGGCTTTTCTTCGTCCTTGGCGAGGCAGGATGTGGCTACGGCCACGCTTAGGAAAGTGATAAGGGCAGGGGTGTGCTTGATCATATTACAAGTGAAGTCGCAGCTATCCGGCGCTTTTTCAAGGAATTTGAACGGGACTTGTTGGGATGCGTATGGTGGCGAAAACGCGTACGTTTTGCTCGCGAAGGCTGAGGCTCGCGGATTTGCCGTGGAGGAGGTGGAGGCGGTTGCGAACGTTTTGCAGGCCGACGCCGGTGGATTGCGGATTGGGCGCGGAGAGCGAACCTGTATTGGATACTTCGATCGTTAGCTCTGTATTTAAATTTTGGATAGAGATGGAGATTTCCCCTCCTTTTGGCCTCCGGGCGAGGCCGTGCTTGATGGCGTTTTCGACAAGGATCTGGATTGCCATAGGGGGGATCTCGGCGTTTTCGCATTCCGTGGGGCAATCGATGTTGTAGCTGAGCCGCTCTTCCATGTGGATTTTTTCTAGGTCCAAGTAGTCTTTCACGACCGTTAGCTCTTCGGCCAATTGGATGCGTTCGGCTTTGTTTGACTGGATTGAGCTACGCAGAAGGTCGGAGAGTTTGGTGATGGCGTCGCGCGCTTTTTCGGAGTCTTCCAGGACGAGGGCGCGAATGTTGTTGAGGCAGTTGAAGATGAAATGGGGATTGATCTGGGCTTTGAGGGCGATGAGTTCTGCGTCTTTCACGGCCGCTTGCAGGCGCCATTTCTCGATTTCCTCGGATTTGTAGTTCCGGATGGCTTGGTAGCTGAAGTAGGCGAGTGACCAGAGCATGAGGATGATCTGGGTCTGGAAAATGTAGATGACGAGGAAGGTTATGCTGTACGGCTTTTCGGGAGTGAAGAGGTCGAGCGGCCAGTACATCAGCAGCGAAACGAGGAGTTGGCTGCAGGTGGAAATGAGGAGGGTGGCTCCGAGGAGGCGGAGGATGAGGCGTCCGAATGAGAGCTGGTGCCAATGCTTTCCACGAGCGTAGTTGCGGAGGAAATGGGTGGAGAGAAAGAGGAGCCCAGATCCGAAGATGGCGATGGTTGCGACTTTGGTGGCGGATACGTCGCTGTTGAATCGGATGTTTGTGGCGTATCCGATTGTGGCATACGAGAGCCATCCGAGTATCTGGAGTGTCCAGTAGGTTTTGCTTGGTTTGGCGAGGGAAGGCATGCTGGTGTCAGGGGGTAAGTTTGGGGATGCGGGCTTTCATGCCGTTGGCGGCGAGTAGAAGCCAGACCATAATGGGCGGGACGAAGCTCTCGAGAGACTTTCCGAGGAGAAAGGCGATGTACATGAGGATGGCCAATGTGAGTGCGGAGGCGATTAGCGTTTTTAACTGTTTCATAGTTTGTTGAATGTTGAGAGCTCTGTTTCAGCTTGCAGGCGAGGAGTGAGCTTGCAGCGTGTAGGTCATGTTTTTGCGAGCGTTATGGATTTGTTTGGCGGCAGTTCTACTGATGTCGGACACCATTGCAGGCGAGTTGTCGAACGGGCGGTTTGCTCCGAGACGTCCTGGCGAGCCCTCTTCACGGGAGCGTTGGCAGCAGCCAAGGCAGGTTCGGAGCTACTCCTATCAGCAGCCGGCTCAGACGCGTCGTTACAGCAACTCGTACGTCGCTCCGCCGGTAGCGAGACCGATGACCTATGCTCAACCGGCTTACACTCCTCGTCAGCGCTTCGCTCCGACGCGCCCGAGCGATGCGAGGGCGAAAAAGGGACGTAGCAAGAGAATGACTACAGCTACGGTGAAGACGGCTTATAACATTTATAAGGGCTATCATTCGATTAAGCAGGCGACGGCGACGGCCCAAGCACGAACGGCGGAGCAGTTGTTTGTGGAGGCGGTCGAGGATACGACAAGCCCTCCGACGGTGGCGAAGATCATTACTTATCCGATCAAGCTCGTTGCCAACGTGGTAGTGGAAGTCGTGCGTACGGTGACGGTCGATTTGTGGAAATACTAGGAGAGGCTCCGAGTGGGCTTGGGATTGTTTGGGCCATCTTTAGAGAATCGTATCCAGTTCTTGGTAAAAAAGGTCGGGGTCGTCCCACATGATGAAGTGCTTTCCCTTTTCGCTCATGACGAGGCGGTAGTTCGGGTGTTTGGCGTATTGGGAGTCGAAGATCGCTGCGGTTGATTCTTTGGTGGATCCGAATTGGGAGTAGCCGTACCAAGCGCCCAGTACGGTGGTGGGTGTTTTGATATTGGATACGGTCTCGCGTAGGTCGGTGGTGTTTAACTCGAACATGGCTTGGGCTACGGTGGGGCCATGACTCGAAGCGGAGAGTTTGATCGCTCGTTCGATGTTTTCTGAAGAGGTGACCATCATCTGTAGCATCATACGGAGTTGGGCTTCGTTTTGTCCGCTCTGGCTCATCATTCTTCGTTGGGCGTCGGCTTGGGGTTTCATGCTGTCTACGGTGGCGTGGGGATTCATCGCTGCAGGGAGGAAGGGAAGGCTGTCGACGATGAGGAGATGGGAGGCGAGATTTGGTTGCTCGGATGCCAATGATAGTGCGAGGAAACCGCCGAGACTGTGTCCGACAATTATGGCGGAGTTTAAGTTTTGCTCCCGAATGTAGGCGGCGAGATCGCTCTTTACGGTTTCGAGAAAATTGGAGGTGTCAGCGAGTGGGGCGGTTTTTGCGAAACCAGCGATGGAAAGCACGTGGCATTCGTTCGAACCAGAGTACTGGGAGACTGCTTCGTTCCACACGGATCCATCGCAGGCTAGACCGGGGATGAAGATGATGGGTCGTCCTGAGCCGGTCACTTCGACTTGGAAACTGCGATCGGCAGAAGCGATGCTTGCGATCGTGAGGGAGAGGAGGAGAGGGATAATCTTGGAGATACGTCTTAAGTTCATGCTTCGGAACTTGGATGATCAGGCTGGTTTTGTGGCGGCTTTTTGTGGGAACGGTCGAAAACGGCAGGTGAGCGGTAGCTGAGATAATGCTGGCAGGTGGGGACCTATGGTGAGAGATAGGTCCCGTGTTTGAGCTATCGCAGTGGTTGGTTTTTATCGGGGCGTGTCTCGCCTTGGTCGCAGTGCCGGGACCGGCGGTGATCTTCATTGTGGCTCGTAGCGTGTCGGATGGTCTGCGAGTGGGACTGGTGACAGCTGCGGGGATTGGGCTCGGAAATCTAACCCATGCCATCGCAGCTGCTTTTGGAGTGTCGGCAGTTGTTGCTTCGATTCCTTGGGCGATGGATGCGGTGCGTTATCTTGGAGCCGCTTACCTGATTTACTTGGGCCTTCGAGGGCTGTTGGCTCGTAGTAAAGGAAATGAGGGTGCGACGAAGGAAGAGTCGTCACTAAAGTCCAAGCGACGTTCGGACTTCGCGAAGGGTTACTTCGTGGCCTTGCTCAATCCGAAGGTGATCTTGTTTCTACTAGCGTTCTTGCCCCAGTTTGTGAGTCAGGCCGATGGCGAATTCTGGTTGCAACTGTTGGTTTTGGGGTGCTCCTTTGTATTCATCGGCTGGATAGGTGACAGCACCTGGGCTTTACTTGCTGGATCTGTCTCAGCTCGATTGCGGAAAGGGGCAGGTGAACGAGCATGGGTGAAAGTGGTGCCGGCTGTGGTGTTTATTGGTTTGGGGATAATGACAGCCTTTGCGGAGTTGGGATGAGGCGTGGGACGGTTTCTACCTCAATATTGTTACCAACTCCTCGAGTCCACGTTCAAGGTCTTCGATGCTTTCGGGGGCGCTAAGGGAGAGACGGACGGTGTTGGATTGGCTGGCTGGTCCGACTAGGAACTGATCACCGTTGGTCACTTTGACATCATGTTCCGCAGCTTCTCGGACGAAGTCGCTCGCGTTCCAGTTTTCAGGGAGTTCGAGCCATGCGAAGTAGCCGTAGGTTTGTTGCTGAACTTTGAAACGGCGTAGTTTCTTTTTTGCTAGGAGGTTACGTCGTTTGGCCTCTGCCTTCTTGAGCTCCATCGTGGTATCGGCAGTGCCGCTTTGCAGCAAGCGACGAGCGATTTCGGCAGTCAAGGGGGCAGGCATATAGGTGAAGTCGGCGATTGCTTGCTCTACACGTTTGACGAGTTTGGAGGGACTGCTGACGTAAGCGACTCGAAGCCCGGCAGCTACGATCTTCGAGAGACTCCCAATGAAGAAGGTCTGCTCCGGTGCGAGTTTGAATAGAGGTGTGAGTGGTCCTTCGCTGAAGAGTCCGTAGGCTTCGTCCTCGACGATAATGAGTTTTTGGCCTATTGCGATATCCGCCAGTTGGATACGGCGTTTTTCGCTCATCTGAGCTGCCGTCGGGTTTTGGCAATTGGGCATGCAGTAGAGCGCTTTGATCTTTTGCTTTTTGCAGGCTCGCTTCAGCGAGGTAGGGAGCATGCCTTCTCGATCCATCTTGATCGGGATGAGTTTTATACCCAAGCGCCGAGCGAGCGTTTTGAAAAGGGGATAGCTGTATTGCTCCACTGCAATAGCGTCGCCTGGCTTGAGAGCAGCGCTGAGAATTACGGCGAGGGCATGTTGGCCTCCGACCGAGAGTGAAATGTTATCAGAATGTGTATCCACACCGTAACGACGGAGCCACTCTACTCCGGTTTCACGATCGATCAAGCGACCACGAGAGGGGAAATAGCGCAATAGGGATTGCAGGTCCGGGGAACTGGATAGTTTTGCCAATGTAGGGCCGAGCTCGGGGTCGAGAGCATGTAGCGGAAGGGTGAGGCCCATGTTGACTGCGTTGTTTGGGATGTCTTCGGGATTCTGGAAGGAGCGTTCGGGTTCGACTGCACCATTCACAAAACTGCCGCGTCCAGTCTCGCCACGAATGAGCCCGCGCTGGGCGGCCTCTGCGTAGGCTCGGGTGATTGTGCCGACGGTTACGCCAAGATCGTCAGCGAGTGAGCGATGAGTCGGAAGTTGGAACCCTGCGGGGATAGTCCCTCGGGCGATGTCGGCTTCAAGCGCGTCGGCAATGGCTCGGTAGCGTGGGCCAGGGAAAGGGCTTAGGTCAGGGGTCCACATTGTCATGGTGACAATAAGGACATTGACGATGGATTGTGTCAATTGTCATCATTCTCCACATGAAGATTGAATTGGTCGAGTATCGTGAGGAGCTGAAAGATCGCTTTCGGGAGTTAAACGAAGAGTGGCTGGAGGCGTTCTTTCATGTGGAGCCGATTGATCGAGAGCTTTTGTCGAAGCCCGAGGAGACGATTCTAGCTAAAGGCGGCTGTGTGTACTTTGCCTTACTAGACGGGCTGGCTGTTGGAACAGGTAGCGTTATTCCCTTGGGCGGAGGCGTTTACGAGCTCGGTAAGATGGCGGTGACGCCTGAACACCAAGGAAATGGAATTGGTCGCATGCTTGTTGAGTTCGCGGTTGAATGGACCAGAAAACGAGGAGGAGACGAGGTCATCCTCTATACGTCTTCGAAATTGTTTGGAGCGATTGCTCTGTATCGGAAACTTGGATTCGTAGAGACAGAGTTAGGCCCGACGCCCTATGGGCGGGCGGATGTGAGGATGCGTTTACCGTTGGAGGAGGATGTGCCGATATGAGCGATCTGGAGCTTTTTGAGTTGGGTCGTTGGGTCTCGTTTAAGGAGGGGGCTAGGGCTACTTTGCCGGTAATGCTTGGAGTCGTGCCTTTTGGTCTGATTTGCGGAGCGGTCTGCGTGGCTTCGGGAATGACGGAGTGGGGCGCGATTGGCTTGTCTGTAATGATATTCGCGGGGGCGAGCCAGATCGTTGCCGCTCAACTGCTAGCGGAGGAAGGAATGGTGGGCGTAGCGATTGTGGCGGCTTTGGCCATTAATCTACGCATGATGATGTATAGTGCTTCTTTGTTGCCACACTTTCACAAGGAGCGTTTTTCGATGCGGGCTTTGTTTGCCTATCTGCTGACCGACCAAGCCTTTGCGACTTCGATCAATCGATTCTCTGAGAAGGATGCGGTGTCAGTACATCGTCCAATGTATTACTTGGGAGCAGGCATCGCTATGTGGATCTCGTTCAACCTGTCCACAGCTTTGGGAGCTTATGTCGGACCGTTCATCCCCTCTGAGCTCGGACTGGAGTTTGCTATCCCGCTGACGTTCATTGCCTTGGTAGTACCACGGGTTTCGGATCGTCCGAGTTTGATCGCTGCTTTGGCGGCGGGAGGAATCGCGTATGCTTTTGATTGGCTGCCCTTAAATCTCGGGTTGCTCGTCGCCGCGTTTGGAGGAATCGCTCTGGGCTGGATGGCGACCTTGAGAAAGGGGGCACGTTGTGATTGAGGAGCAAGAGTATTGGCTGGTTGCAATTGCAGTGGGCGTAGGGACTTTCCTGGTACGAGCCTCGTTTCTTCTCCTGCCGATCCGCGTTGGAGGGGAGGGGCGATTGGAATCAGTTCTGCGTTTTATTCCGCCGGCTGCATTGACTGCGCTTATCGTTCCGGCGGTTTTGCTCAGTGGAGCGAGTGAAGGCGAAATGTTTGAAGTGGAAAAGCCGGTAGCCGCTCTCGTTGCTGTTTTAGTTGCATGGAAAACACGGAATGTTCTAGCGACGATTGCCTTGGGGATGCTTACGTATTGGGGGCTGAGTTACGTGCTTTGATCCAGGTCCGAGGCGGTGCTCCGCTCCAGTTTTTTTAAGTGTCGATCGTAGGGGTGACGGCTCGGCACGCAGCAGAAGCTTGATCCTGCAACACGGTCTGCCCGGCGGTCAGACCCTACCACTTGAGAAATAGGCGACACTTTAAAACACGCTCTCGGACACTAGCTTTATAAATCTGTGCTTGATATTTTTCGTTTGAGGAGATTGTTTCACGACGAATGACTTTCCAGCCGACAGCCAAAATGAAGCAAAGCGAAGCGTATGCGCTCCGTTCGCTCATGGCTGTGTGCGTGTGGTCCGGTGCAGGTTTTGATAAAGACCGTCATGTGCTAACCTATTGCAGCGGGAAAGGCTTATCCATATAGTCGATACATAAAATAATAACGTATCAGAGCTAAGAAGCCCCTGCTGAATGAAAATCCAGCAGGGGCTTTTTGTATATCTGATCCCCCTAATCCATGCCGTAAAATGAAAACTCCTCTCCCATTTCTGAAAGAGCTAATAGCTGAGGTATGCTCCATGCCAAGGCCGGTCTATGTCCTCGTAGTAGGGCAGTTTCTCAATCGCTTTGGCGCTTTCGTCTATCCCTTCCTTGCTCTCTATCTGAAGGAGAAATCGTTTGATTTTGCCCAGATTGCAGGAGTGATGGCAGCCATGGGAGTAGGGAACTTCGTGGGACCTTTCGCAGGGGGATATCTTGCGGATGCGATCGGTAGGCGAAACACGATTGTGTTATCGCTTACTGCCAGCGCGACCCTGTTGATAGGAATGTATTACGCTGAACACTACGGTGTGTTGCTGTTGATTGGAACTGTCTATGGCTTTTCGACCTTTCTCTTCGGCCCCCCGTCTAGCGCGTTGCTGACTGACTTGGTACCAGAGGAAAAGCGAATCATGGCGTTCGCATTGTTTCGTTTAGCAATCAATGCTGGCTTCGCTGCAGGACCTGCAGTGGCGGGTATCCTATATGTGAAGTCACCGATGCTCATTTTCTTTGGTGACGCGTTCACGACATACTTGTTTGCGATCCTCGCGTTTTGCTTCTTGCCGCACGGATTGCGGACCATCGAAGGCAATGTGACCTCTCCAAAAGTTGTACTTAAAAGTTGGATGGAGGCTGCGGTGGATGTTCATCGGAATATCCGTTTCCGTCGCTTTCTGACTGCTGTATTGCTGATGGGGATCGCTTTCGCGCAGATCTTTATCCTGCTGTCGATTCTTGCTACCGATCGTGGACTTACGCCGGAGAAGTATGGACTGATAATGGGCTGGAACGGTTTGCTGATTATCTTCGTTGAGATGCCAGCTAGCAAGTGGTTGAAGGAAAAGAGTCCGCGCTTGGTTCTATCGATAGGCTATAGCCTGATTGGTGTCGGTTGTGCGATGTTCGCCGTTGTGGAAGGCTTCTGGGGCTTTTTCGCTGCGATGAGCGTTTTCACGATTGGCGAGATCATTGCGATCCCGCTCGGAATGGCCTACAGCAGTAACCTGGCTCCGGCGAAGTTGAGAGGCCGCTATTTCGGATTTCGTGGCATGACATGGGCGATGAGCAACTTGATCGCTAGTGGGGGCGTTTGGTTCTATGGCCAAATCGGCCCTATGTGGTGGGCGATGGTTGGAGGGGTTGCCGTTATGGGAGCCGCTGTCATCGCAATGCGGATACCGGTAGAGGTTGAACGCGAGGAGGGGTGCGCTCCGTCGCGTTTGTGAGTGGGCTTATGGCAACGACGGAGCATTGCCCTCCTGTTCGAGTTGGATGATTGGTTTCCACTCGTGCCAGTCGCTGTCGGCTTCTTTCTGGAGGGGGAATTCTGTGTTTTCAGGTGCGAGTTCGCCGTCCTCGAGGTCTTCGGGGGTGGCGAACATGATGCCGCCGGTGAGGACGGATTGAAGGGAGTCTGTTTGGATTTTTGCTCCGAGCAGGCCGACCTTCATGTCGATGCCGCTTGCGTTCCAGAAGACTGAGTTGGTGCGGACGAGCTTGTCGTAGGGGGAGTTGATGAGGATGGTTATGAGAATCGCCGTCGCGTCGGGGGCGAGTTTGGTTTCGACCACCTCGCCGACTTTGAACTGCTTGTAGAGAACGGGCGCTCCCGGATTTAGAGATCCGAGTTGGTCAACTCTGAGGGTGTAGTGGTAGCCGAGCTGAGAGCCTTGAAGGGGGGCGCGATCCAGTCCGGTGAAGCGTTTTTTGAAGGGGCCAATCCCGGGGGCGACTTGGATGCTGGGACCGCTGAGGATCGTGCCCAATCCAGTGACGCCTTCGAGCCCGATTTGAGGTCGGAGTATCCAAAAATCGGATCCATCGCGAGCGAGGCCTTTGGCAGATCGGTTTAGCGTGATGACGGCTTCGACTTCGGAGAGGTCTTTCGAGAGGGCGACAGAATCTACGGTACCGACCGTTAGTCCCTTGTGTTGAACTTTTGTTTTTCCAGCTTCAAGCCCGGCTCCATCTTGGAACGCCACTGTAACTCGTGGTCCCTCGTTGCGGAGTTCCTTGAAGATCATGTAAGCCCCGACTAGGAGGGCTAGCAATGGGACTATCCAAACGAGGATGGAGTTGGGACTGGGACTTTTGGTTTTAGGTGATTGTGTCACTGCGATCGGTAGTGGGTTCTGTGTCTTTCGAGGAAGGTGGTTTATCGTGATTGCGGGCTGGGCAGTTCGAAGCGTTCGACGGCGATCACGGTCAGGATAACGGCTGCGGCGAAGGCGGGCGCTGCTGGCCCAGGTTTTATCGATGAAAGGGGGCCAAAGTCTATGAGAGTCGCCAGGAATCCGATGAGGAAGATGTCGAGCATGGACCAGCGTCCAACGAAGTCGATGAAGCGGTAGGTTTTGCGAGCGAAGGGAGAGGACGACTTTTGCGGAGAGAGTGTTAGGAGCCAGCAAAGGCTTCCGAGTTTTCCGATCGGTATGAGTATGGAAGCGATGAATACGACTGCTGCTATTCCCCAGGATCCGTGGATGGCGAGTTCAGCGATGCCTCCGAGCAGGGTGCTCTGAGTGGTGCCTCCGGGACTTGCTATGATGGTGATCGGTAAAGTGAGCGCCGGAATCAGAAGCGCGGATGCTGCGACGATGTAGGAGATGGCTGTCTTTCTATTCTTCCAGTGGGGGGCATCTTTGAGTTGAAGCTTTTGCATGACGTAGGTCAGCAAGATGACGCAGGCTAAGAGGAAGTAGAATCCGGGGGCGACTCGAGAGTTTGCGAGCGAGCCTATTTTGATAAAGGCGACCAGTATTGATAACGCGAATACTTCAGGCATCGCCCAGGTTCGTGCGAATCTCAGAATTCGAATTGCGAGCCCACGAAATTTGGTTCGTGGGGGTGCGCTTGCGATCGGGAGGAGAAGAATGATGAGGGAGGGAAAAACGAGCAGGAAGAGCTCTGCGACGAGCCCAAGGAGTTCTTGCTGGTTGCTTCGGAAGGTACTTCCGATATCGAGCAGGCGGGCGGAGTTCGAGAGTCCGAACTTCTCGACCTCTGCCAGCGGAAAGTGCAGGGCGAATAGCCAGCAGATTGTCGCAGCGAGGGAAAGAGGGAGGAGCGTTTGTTGGGGAGGTTTAGCCACAAGCGGTGATTGGGTTGGCTCGGCTTTCTATAGTTCGAACGCGAGCTATGGCTTGGTGATACACGTTTTAGGGCTGAGAGGTTACTTGTCGGCGCGGGCAATTGGGCGGATGTTAGGTTGAGAGAGTGTGGGGGCGAGATGAATTCTGGGCTGATTGATTCGTTTTTCCGGGGGAACGGCTAATTGGAATAATTAGCGCGACTACAAACGCATGCTATGGGCTGCATCTGAAGTTGAGACGGGTGCGGAGTGGGCGTTGTTGTTCATTGCGTCCGTGATAAGTGGATTCGCGAATGGTTATGGAGTCTCTAGATTTTGGAAGGGTAGGTTTGTTGGCGAAGAGCTTTGGCTTGGGGCTGGGTCTGTTTGTTGGAGCTCAGGGCGTGAGCTCGGCTGAATTGAAGATCGATGGGTCGATGTTGATGCTGGCGATGGGACGAGACTATGGAGGAGAGGTGGAAGGTGAAAGCGTGAGCGCGTCGCTGACCTTGGATTTCGAGTCAGACTTGTCGGACGCGCTCAGGGTGGGCGCCCAATTGCTGCATGTGGAGCGGCTGGATGAGAGTGGTATCGTCGATGCGGGTTATTGGCTCTCGAATGACTCTACGAGTGAAGTGAACGAGCTCTACCTGGATTGGAAACTGGTGGGGTTTGGTTCGGGCAGCTCACGCCTTAAGATCGGGCGTCAGTCTGCGGGGTTTGACTTCATGCCGAGTTACAAGGTGCGTCACAAGTCGCAGGCGTTTGAAGGGATACGCTTCGAGACGAAGGTTGCGAACGGAGTGGCTCTCGATTTTGGCCACGTCGAGCGTTGCAGCTCTTGGTCGTGTCGGGAAGGTGGGCCTTCTACGGTAAACGCGGATTTCATCGATTTCAGCGAGCGTCTTGGATTTGGGGGTGGAGACCGCGGAGTGCAGTTTGCTTCGGCGGCGTGGGAAGTGAACGACGCTTTGAGGATTAGTGGATACGATTACTATGCTGATGGCTTTTATAACAATATGGGTGGGAAGCTCGCGTACCGTTTGCCTCGGACTGAAGCCGAGGGAGATTGGATCGTATCCGCGCATTTTGTACGGCAGGACGGAATGAGTGGTGGAGCGATGTCGGCGCATGAGGCCGACATGTTGGAGCTGAATCTGCGGCGTCAGGTGGGTGGCCTGACTTTGGATACTGGTTGGGCGCATGTTGGAAGGGGGTCGGACCTGGCGGCTCCCTTTCGCACTTCGTTTGTCATTGATGCGACACTGCTTTGGTACACCGAGCAGTATGCTGCGGGATCGGACTCGTTGTATCTGAAGTCTGTTTACAGGACAGGGCCGTGGACTTTGGTGGGCGTGCTGGTCGGAGCGTTTCACGCGAATGACAAGGAGTCGCAGGAGTTCGATACGGTGATCAAGTATGCGTTTGAGAACGATGTTTGGGTCGCGTTCAAAGGGGGCTTGGGGCGTCGCCGCTTTGATGAAGGGGCGCCGGGACAGGATGCGACTGACTTACGGCTATTTGTTGGGTACTCGTTCTAAAGGGTGCGAACTGGGAGGTGGTGTGAGACGCTTTCCGCACGCGACGTTTTCGGTGTCGACTATTAGAGGGGAGGTTCTCGGTTGTTTGTCGATTTAATGTTACGTAGAAACACTCAGAATTGGCTTGAGTGTTGATGGTGTTTGGTGGTTCCAGTTAGGGATGCTTTTTCGCAGTTTTGTTACCCTTTGTTGTTTTGTATCCTTAGCTCAGCTTGTTTTTCCGAGCGTGGATGGTGATCAGGTGAATGAGGCTCTTGATATTCCAGACGAGTCGGGATTGGTCTGGTGGGAGTTTTACAACAACTCTAGTGCGGATTTAGAAGTTGTTGATGATGAGGATGCTGAGGGTGGAAAAGCTCTCAAGGTTTTGGTGCCGGCTAATCAGGAGGTTTTGTTTATGGCTCACCGCTTGGAGGATCCGAGTCAGGTACATTTCCGATACAAGTTGGAAGCTGCTGCGGGCCTTGAGTTTAATGTTGAAGCCTACATGGGCGGTTGGAGCGAGTTGGTGGATCTACCGACGGATGTTCTGGGCGAATGGAGGTCTGCGGTAGCCCCGAACGAGTATTTGGAGGAATGGGGGTGGAAGCTGAAGGCTGGAAGCGAAGAGTGTGTGGTGTACTTAGATGCTCTTTCCACGGAGGAAGGTTTCCGTATCGTCAAAAGTGGCTGGGGAGCTGAGGTGACGGTGGAGCCGGTGCGTGAGCTGTATCAGGTAGGAGAGTACGTCACGGTCGCGGCGGTTCCAGACGACGATGGACTGGAGTTCTTGTATTGGGATGGATGGTTTCAGGACCTTGGAGCTGAGTGGTCTGGCGTGTTTACAGAGGGGGGAGAGCCGATCCCGTTTCTAGAAGCTGTGGCGGGGCGTCGTTTCGACTTTGGGGAGGTGCAGGCCTATCTTCCGGTTAAGACGCTGCTCGGGACTGAAATTTCAACGGATGGAGCGTTGCAGGGGGTGTCTGTGGCGTTTGTTGAGCCGCATGCTTCGGGAAAGATATTCTGGGATATTGAAGGACCCGGTCGGCTTCGCTTCGAATATGGGGGAGAGTTAAAGAGCGTTTATTTTGGACCAGGACATTACCGGCACTCCATTGAGATTTCAGAGGAAGGGGATCTTCGAGAGGTTTCCTTCGAGAAGGGGTATCGGATCCAAGTGAACACTATGGGGATGGGAGCTGTTGCGGGCGACTTCGCTTCGGGGGGAGTCGCTGGGATAGGGGACTTGCTGGAGTTGAGAGCGATCCCGGAAGACGGCTGGGAGTTTTTGGGCTGGAAAGGCATCGTCGAATCTAGCGAAGAGGAGATCGAGTTTGTAGTCCGATCGGCAGGAGAGTTGGTTGCTGAGTTTGGCAAGGTGGTAGAGTCACCGGTGTTGGAAGCCTTCCAGGTGGGGTCGCCAGATTGGGTGGTTAGTGGTTCTGGCGATGATGCGGTGATCGCAGCGAAAGGAAGCGTTGGTTCTGAGGAGAAGAGTGCGTTGGCGTGGAGAGTGAAGGGACCGGGCGTCTTTTCGTTTGATGCGAAATCGATGGCTGACTCGCTTCGCGTCTACGTGAACGGCAAGGACTTGAAGCATATCGAGAATTCGGATGCTCCGAAAAGCTATGCCTTCGAGCTGGACGGTTCGGCTCGTCTGATTGAGATATGGAATGACTATGCGAGGGAGATTGATATCGAGCTGAGCAATCTATCTTGGGAACCCGGATGGGAACTCAACGTGAGAGAGCCGTCCGGTGGCAGGATCGATGGATACGCGGTCGGGACACATCGTGTCCAGCAGGGCGAGAAGGTGAGTCTAACGGCTGTTCCAGAAGATGGATACGAATTTTTGCGTTGGGAGGGGGATGTCTCGGGGAATTCGAGAGAGTTGTCCTTTACGATGTACAGAGAGATGGAGGTTAAAGCTGTCTTTTCTAAGGACTTTTCCGGGCATTCCTTGGTCAGCCGGCAGGGCGGTGTAGGAGATTGGACGATCGAAGAGGGGATCGTTAAGTCTCCTGCGAGTCTTGAACCCGGCGAGAAGAGTTACCTCTTTGGCAGCGTGGTCGGGCCGGCTCGGATCCGTGTGATCGAACCAGCCCCGACAAATGGCAGAGCAACTTTTCGGGTTATCAACTCTGATATCGACTTGGCTCGGTCGCTTCCTCTTTCGGGCGGGGCAAACGCTTACATCCCAATTCCTGAGGGAACTCACGAGTTTCAGATCTCTATCGAACGTGCCATAGACGACTACTATTATCCGATGCAGTTTGAGCTACTCGCTGACTATCAGGTCAGGCTGAGCGCGTTGAATGGCTCTGTGAGCACGGAACCGGAGTTGGTGGCCGACGAGCCCTGGAACTCAAACAGCTTTCCGTATGTGCCTCACGGTACGGAGTTGAGCGTCACGGCTGTTGGGATTGAGGGAACTGTGTTCGACAAGTGGACGGGAACACTCAGTGGCGCAGGGGCAAGTGAGAGTATCGTTGTCGAATCGGCAGTCGTCTCGGAGGCGGCTTTCTTACCTAGTCAACTAGAGGTGGGCGGGATTCTCTGGACGATCGATAAGCCGGAGTCCGTCTATGTTGGGCCGAACTTCACGGATGCGATCGGGTTTAACAACGCTAACCCGGAAGTTGAGTTAAGCGCTGAGGTGGTGGGACCGGGAATTTTGTCGATTTCCAAACAGCATTTGCTTGGTTTAGAATACCGGCTTGGCGACTCGGGGCCGTTTGAGGTTTGGCCTGGGCATATCGATATCCTGGAGGGAGCTCATACGGTCACATTGCGTGCTCAAGTACCTGAATATGCAATCGTCGAGCTCGATCGTCATTGGCCTTGGAGTGGATTGTATCCAGTTCGCTACTATAGTGGGTACCCTGTGGTGCAGCTTAACTCCTCGCCCTACGGAGGAGATGTTAACTTGGAACCAAGCGGCTTTATCCATGAAGCGGGGACGGAGGTTGCTGTTTCTGTATTAGTTGACGAAGGGAATGTATTCAAAGGTTGGAGACCGCCGCACGATGCGAAAGGCAGTGCTTTCAACATAACGGTAGACGGCCCTTATGAGTTTGATCCGATCTTCGAAGCGGAACGTGAACAGGGGGGACTGACCTGGTTGTATGAAGGGCCTGTGCCAACGGCGGGAAAATGGGGATCTAATCCGTTTGAAGGCGTGTTTTTCTGGAACACGGATACCTTCGCAGAAGGCGAAGTGGCAAGAGCGACGACTAGCGTTGTTGGTCCTGGAGTCTTGTGGCTTGATGTCGATCCCGTGTATGGGGATATTGTTCTGGCGAGCGACTTTTTTGTGGATGGGGCGAAGGTTGAACTTGTCGAAACCTTAGGCCCACGTGATAAGGCAATGGGCGTTGTGCTGGAGGAGGGAGTCCATCAAGTCGCTCTTGAGGTGACGCCAGATGAGTCGTCGGGTTCTTCGATCAAGAGAGTGTACGTGCCAAACTTTCAGACCGAGTTTAGTGTGCAGGCTAGTTCCTACTCAGCTACGATCACAGGCGGAAACGGTACGGGGCTGTACGGGTTTGGCGAGATCGCGGAGTTTGAGGCTCCGGAAACCGATGATAACGGTCGGAGCTTTTACCGCTGGCGGACTCGAGATTATCCTGCGGTAATTGTATCCGAAGACCGGATGCTGAGACTTGAGGTCGAGCGGGAAGTGTCTCTGATCGCGGAGTACACTGACGAGGTGATTGAGCGGTTTGATGTGGGAACGCTTATTGGAGTCGGCGAAGGCGTGTCCCAAGTGAACTTGAAGGCTGGGCCTGATGGGGGGCGCGTTTATGAAATCGCGGATCAATCTTGGTTGCAGCTTACGGTTAGCGAGGATACTGTTGTGACGTTCAATGCGTTGTTCGAGGAGGGGAGCCCCGGAACGTTGTCGTATGGTGTTGGATACGGAGATCGAGTGCTCTTGGAAGACGAGTTGGGCTGGGTTCGTTGTAGCTTGTTTGTAGAGGGTGGCCGCACCTTGACGTTGAAGTCCTCTAGAAATTCTGTGGGTGGGTATATTTCGGATGTGAATGTCGCACCTGGATGGGGACCGTCGTATGCTGTGCCCCTTGCGCATGAAATGTCGTCCGAGCAACAGGGGGATGGAGGCGTCGAGCTGGAGATTGATCTTCAATCAGAGCCTTTGTTTTCTATGTGGACGATCGATGGTGAGCTGGTATCGGGAGACGCCACTCTCGCGGTTGCGCAGGGCTTCAACAAGGTGGTTCGTCCGACATTCCGCAGAGTTTTGGAAAGTGAGTTGGGGCGGATCATATTGAATCACGAGCGAGCTTGGAATCAAAGCTCGGATCTAGGGATCGACGAGGTGGACGAAGTGCTCGGCACGATCGTGCATCATTTCAGGTGGTCGGCCCGTCGGGTTGAAGGGGGACCTCTTGAGTCTGCGCTCACTCTGGAGGTTGAGGGACCCAAATTTATGGTCTTTGGGCGCGGTGTTCGAGAAGAGATTTTTTCGGTGTTTGTGGACGGCGAGCCTGCGCTTATTGTTGATCGTCCGTTGGAGAATTGGAAGGTCGGCGTACAGATACCGGAAGGGGCGAGCGAGGTGACGCTGCATGTTGATTGGTCGGGTGAAAATAAATACGGCGGATGGATCGATGGCTTCGAGTTTTTCGACGATGTTTTTGTGGCTGAAACCTCTAGTGAGTTTGGTCGCAGCATTCCTCAGCGAGGGGTGGGTTGGTACGATTTGGGTGAAGTGACCGAGTTTATTCCAATACCAAATGTTGGATACGTGTTTTCAGGTTGGCTACCTCCGTATGAGAACGAATCGATCGAGTTAAGTATCCGAGCTGGTATCGATCCTGAACCTATAGCCGTCTTCAGTGGCGATGGGATTTCTGAATACGAGGTCGATGGTAGAGTTTGGAGAGGTGCTGACATCGAGTACACAAAAGGCGCGATTGAGGACGGGGATGAAGCGAGCTATCGTCATACTTTCGAGTATGTGGGATCGGGCACGGGATCTATTTCGACCGGGATTGAGGGGCCGGCGGTTCTTTGGCTGGACGAGGAAGCTCTTGAGAATTTCTCCAAGTTCAGGTTGGACGGGAAGACCCTTTTAGAGTCGCTCACGATCGTAAAGGCGAGTAGCGGCGATGGTGTGCTGGTTGGCATTCCGTCCGGGAAGCACGTTTTCGAGATCGCGCTCAACAATTATTACAAGCGATTCGTCTTTGACGGAAGTCTTGAAGTCATTCCTGGGTACTTGCTCGAGGCTAAGGGTGTGGGCGGCGAGGTCGCTGTGACTCCGGATCGATCCATTTTTGCGCTAGGTGAAACCGTGCGTGTAGAAGGCGTCATCGAGGAGTGGCTTGGAGTGCCGGAGGGCGCGACGATGCTTGACGACGGCTATTCCTTAGAGGTCGATGACCATCTTTCGATTCGAGGTCTCGTTTGGGAGGAGCAAACGCTTTTCGGATTCCCATTCCAGAAAGCAAGCAATGGGGCTTGGATGTGGAAAGGCACCTACTATGAGTCGCCCTTATTTAATCAGAGCGGAGATGTGTACTTGAAACTAAGCGGGCTGGAGAACGGCTTGTTCGAGTACCAGTTTGATTTTTGGAGAAATTCGATTCCGGAGACGCTGGCCCCTCGAGTTTTGCTCAATGGAAATTCGATCCCGTATGTCCTAGATTGGTGGGGGAATGGTCGCTATCTGGAGGGAGCCCTTCCAATTTCCGGAGAATCGGATGAGGTGATATTCGAGATCGTAGATAATCGAATTTGGTCTCAATACGACTTGCAGGTCTACCTGCGTTCGCTGGTTCATAAGAGCGAGGAGGTGCCTGGATACCTCGAGGACTGGATACGTCGTGTCGGGTTTGTGCCGAACAAGTATTCAGTTTTCGATACGGTTAGAGATTACGATTTGGACGGAATTCCTAATTTTGTGGAGTACGATTTGGGATTTGATCCGCAGATTGTGACGTCGCCTCTTTCGATTGGGCCGCGATCTGATGGTGGGTTGTACGTATC
Organism: Pelagicoccus mobilis; assembly: GCF_016595505.1. Lineage (GTDB taxonomy): Bacteria > Verrucomicrobiota > Verrucomicrobiia > Opitutales > Opitutaceae > Pelagicoccus > Pelagicoccus mobilis. The sequence continues at coordinate 61,782 of NZ_JAENIL010000013.1, forward strand.
TTTGGCGGGGCTGACTGAAGAGCAAAAGAGCAAGTATGTTCTACGTGCTATGCAAGGTGGTGTCGACGTAGACCCTGACACGGTCCTCGAGCCGATCGTTGTTTTCGAAAACTCTGAATACAGGAAGGTTCGTGAGTCTGTGGCGCGTGACGGTTCGCTAATGTTCTATTACGAGTACTTGGGTGAAATCCCGGATTTCGAAGCCTTGCTCGAGGAGATTGCTGAGTAGCTGACTCGGGCTGTCCTACTTGAAGAGATTTTTCAACGACTGAAGATCCGCTTGGGTAGGACGGTCGGGACTGCTGGTGGCTGGTGGCGTTTTAGGGCTGGATTTGGCAATGGGGGGAGCGCTTGCGGTGCGGCTCGCCGGGCCGTCGAGCCCTACCTCTGAGAAGGCTTTATCGAGTTTTTTGGGAGAAATGGGATAGGCGGTTCCGAGGTGTTGGGCGAAGAGGGAGACGGCGAACTCCTCGATCATGAATTTGAGGGATGTGTGGGTGTCCGTTGGGACAGCGGACGCTACCTGTTTTAGGCGTTGATGGTAGTGGTCGAGTTGGGCTTGGCGTTGGGCGTCGCGGCTTGGGTTTTGGGCGCGAGTCTCGGCTCGGCGTTGGAGAGCGTCGAGGTAGACTGGGATGCGAGGGAGAATGTGATTGGGCGTGTGACGTAGGAAGTCGGGAGGAAGAATGCGGTCGATATCTTCGCTGAAGTGTTTGGCGATGGTTGATTGGACGACGAGGGCTTGCCTCTTTTCGAGGATGGTTTTGAGCTGGTCGACTACTTTATAGAGAATGCCTTTGGAGCGTTCGTGGGCCTTTTCTCGGGCTGCAAGAATGGCTTCGGGATCGAGTGTCGTGAGATCGTGGGTACGGAGGGATTGGCGGATGTGTTCGTAGACGTCGTCCTTGAGGTCGGCTATGGGCCGGAAGGCGACTCCTGCGGGACCGACACGTTGGACGTCCTTTAGGTCAGACTTGATCCAGGCGAGTTCACGGCGGAGCTCGTGTTCGAGGAGGGCGGCGATGCCGGAGTCGTTAGCAGCTGTGGCGTCGGATGGGCTGGGGAAAAGGGAGAGGTGGAGGGTTGGCGGGGAAGATCTTAATGCTGGGTAGGCGAAGAGCGGGACGCCGTTGGGTTGTCCGATCTGGATGCGGGAGGATTCTGCATTGCGGTCCGCCCGGCGGTCGGACCCTACCCGTAGATCCGAAATTGAGGTGATTTCGCGTTCGTGTTTTTCGCGAGCGCGTTTCCAGAGTCCGCTAGTGTCGTTGGCTTTTTTCGCGCTTAGCTCGGCCTGCTTCTCTTCGATGCGTGTGTGGAGCGTTTTTGCGTCGCGGGCTTCGGCGATCTGTCGACCTTTCTTGTCATGGACTTCGACGCGGGCTCGAAGGTGGTCGGGGATGGCAGATTCGTCCCAGTCGCTGTTGTAGGTTTCGATCGAATACGAAACTTTGAGGTGATTTTGCAGTGAGGTGGTGAGGGCGTCGCCGGTTGGTCGAATCTCGGACGCTATTTTCTTGGCGGTTTCCGCTAGGGGGATCAGGCGTTGGCGTATTTGCTTGGGGAGAGCTTTGAGGAGGGCGTGGATTTTGGGCTCGAGGTGACCAGGGATCAGCCAGTCGAGTAATGCGTTGTTTATTGATTTGGCTTTGCTGTAGGGAAGCTTGAGGGTGACGCCGTCTTTCTTGTGCCCGTGCTTGTATTGGTATTCGATCGGGAGAGCGGAGTTGCCGAGCTGGACGGTTTCGGGGAAAAGGGAGAGGTCGACGGTTGATGCTTCGGATGCGGTGAGGTCGGACTCGCTCATGGCGAGGGAGGGTGGGGAGGATCCTGCAGTGCGGTCCGCCGGGCCGTCGGACCCTACCTTGGTAGTCCCGCCTTTTAGGAAGCGGTTTAGGTCGTGGATGGAAGCTACCTTGGTGAGGTGTTTTTGGTAGAATTGGAAGGCGGCTTCTTCGACTCCCATCCAGTGGGCTACTGAGATGACCGTCTGGGCGTTTTGGATACGGGAAATGAGTTTTCGGTTTTCTTCGAGGAAGGTCCAGTTGGCGGGGGCTTCGTAGTCCTCGTTGAGCAGGGCCTCGCGGATGAAGATTTCGGTTGCCTTGTCGGAATCGACTTTGAGGTAGCTGACTTGCTTGTTTTGGATCTCCAAACCGTGGATACGTGTGGATTCGCGGGCGACGACGCGGCCTTGGTCGGGAAGAAATTGAGGTTCGCTGTAGGATTGGGTGACTATGTGTCGGCCGGCTTGTAGGATCCAATCGGGATCGATCGCGGCGACGGTGCGGAGATAGAGTCGGTTGGTTTCGACGACTTCGCCGCAGAGGGTCCACTCGGGGGATTTTTTGCGTTTGGCTCCGGCCTCGGTGCCGGGCGTTTTTCTTTTGCCTGTTTTCTTGTCGCGAGGCTGGCGGATGAAGAGGGCTGAGCCCGGGAAAATGAGGGGCTTGCGATTGGCTGAGCAGCGGTAGAGGTTGGTATCTTCGCGTCGGCCAACATTGGTCAGTAGTCCGGTCAGGAGGCAGGCGTGAATCGAGTGATAGGCGACGCTGTCTCGTTCGAGGTCGGTGATGGGGGCGGTTGAGTAGCCTTTGGTTTTGCCGTCTTTCGACTTTGGTAGCGAACGCTCGAGTTGCTGATAGATGTCTCGCCACTCGCGGATGCGGAGGTAGTTGAGGAAGTGCTTTTTGCAGAATTTCCGGAGGCGGGATTGGGAGAGTTTTTCGAAATCGTCGTGGAGGGATTCCCAGATGTTGAGGAGGGTGAGGAAGTCGGATTGCTTGTGCTCGAATTGGGCGTGGGCTTGGCGGGCGGCGGCCTCTTTGTCCATGGGTCGCTCGCGTGGGTCCTGGATAGAGAGGGCTGCGGCGATGACGAGGATCTCGTGGGTGACGTGATGTCGATCTGCTTCGAGCAGCATGCGGCCGACCGTGGGGTCTGAGGGGAGGCGGGAGAGCTGGCGGCCGAGGTTTGTGAGGGTACGTGTGGATTGGGGGCGGTGTCCGCTGGGGACAGCGGACGCTACCTTTAGGGCGCCGAGTTCTTCGAGGAGCTGATAGCCGGCGGTGATGGCGGCGGGGGTGGGGGGATCGATGAAGGGGAAGGTTTCGACATCGCCGAGTTTGGAGGAGAGCATTCGGAGAATGACGTCGGCGAGGTTGGAACGTTGGATTTCTGGGATGGAATAGACGGGGCGGGATTGGTAATCTTTTTCCGAATACAGGCGGATGCAAATACCGTCGGCAACACGACCACAACGTCCGGAGCGCTGGTTGGCGGAGGACTGGGAGACTTTTACGATGGGGAGGCGTTTGGTGCGTCCGCGGGGATTGTAGCGGGAAATGCGTGCGAGGCCGGTGTCGATGACGAACCGGATCCCGGGGATGGTGAGCGACGTTTCGGCAATGTTGGTTGCGAGGATGAGTTTTCGCTTGGTGGAGGGAAGGAAGATACGTTGTTGGTCGGCGTTTGAGAGACGGCCGAAACAGGGGATGATTTCCATGCGTCTGCCGAACCGGGACTCGAGCAGGTCCATGGCATCGCGGATGTCTTTTTCGGTCGGGAGGAAGGCAAGGATGTCGCCTAGGCCGAATTCGTCTTGTATCCGTTGGGTGGATTCGGCGATACCTTCGAGGTAGGTGTAATCGCCTGTGTCCTCGAGTAGTTCGTCGAGGGGCGCGTAGATGATGTCGACGGGATAGACGCGGCCGGAGACTTCGATAATGGGGGCGTTGTCGAAGGCGGCGGAGAATTTGTCGGTATCGATGGTGGCCGACGTGATGATGATTTTGAGGTCGGGCCGACGGATTCGGAGTTGGTTGAGGTGGCCGAGAAGGAAATCGATATTGAGGGAGCGCTCGTGAGCCTCGTCGATGATGACTGCCTCGTAGTCGCTCATGAGGGGATCGGCGTGGATCTCGGTGAGCAGCATGCCGTCGGTCATGAATTTGACGCGGGTCTGCTTGCTGGTCTGGTCTGTGAAGCGAATCTTGGCTCCGACTTCGCGGCCGAAATCGACGTCGAGCTCTTCGGCGACGCGTTTGGCTACGGAGAGGGCGGCGACGCGGCGAGGCTGGGTGCAGGCGATGCGTTTGCCTTTGCGACCGAGTCCCGCATCGAGGCACATCTTGGGGATCTGGGTGGTTTTGCCGGATCCGGTCTCGCCGGTGAGGACGATGGTTTGGTGTGCTCGGATTGCGGATACGATCTCGTCTCGCCGCTGGGAAATTGGGAGTTCCGGCGGGTACTGGATGTTTGAGAAGGGATCGGGTTGTGTTGGTTTTTGGCCCACGAATGGTGAAGAGGGACGGGTGATCGGGTAGTGCTGTGTTTTGCCCGCGAATGTTTGATGCAGAAGAATCGCCAATGGCGATTCAGGGTGGGAAGCGTCTGAGGACGCTTAGGGTGATTGGGTTGTGCTTTTTTTGGCCCGCAGACTATTCAGATGGTCGTGGTTGGATTAGAGGGATGGATGGTGATTTTGGGATTTGGGATGGGTAGGTGGGGGAGGTGTAGTGGGGGGATGGTTTGTCGGGGGAGAGAATGAGGGTTTTTGATTTTGGATACGGATTGTCGCTTTGTTCGATGAAGTAGGTGCGTGAGCGGCTGAATTCTGATTGGAAGAAGCTGTTGGCGGCTCGGCGGATGGCGGTGGAGTGGAGTCGGCCTTGGGGGAGGTTGATCAGGATTACGGCTGGATGTTTCTGGGCGAAGGCGAGGGTGAGGAGGCGTTGGGCGTCGGGTAGCTCTTCTTTTTCGTGTACGATTAGGACGAGTGTGGCGGGGGATTGCAGCTGGTCGGCCAGTCGGGTTGGGGTATCGTCCAGGGAGGTTAAGGGCGTGGCGGAAAGGGATGAGCTAAAGAGGGTGAGATATGAGAGGGCGAGGAGGCGGAGCATGTTAGTGGTGCAAGCGTTTGGTTCGCTTACTTGACGCCTTTGAAGTCGAAGCCGAGGGAAGCTATCTTTTCCGCGATTTGGGCTTCCTGGTAGGAGTCTGTTTGGATGGTGGCGGAGCTGCTGTTCTTGTCGACGGATAGGACTTCGATTCCGTCCAGCGAGGAGAGTCCGTTGCGCACGGAGTTTTCGCAGCGGCTGCAATTCATGCCTTCGATGGAGAGAGTGACGGTATTCATTTGGTTTTTTTCTGAATTTGCTTGGGAGTTGCAGCAATCGGAGTCGCAGCAGCTCTGGGTCTGTTTGGAAGCGAATTTCTGGCGAAGGTGCGGAAAGACGAGCAAGAAGATGAGAATGATGCCTCCGAGGTGCTTCCACCAGTCGAGGTGTTCGTGGTGGGAGTGGGCGGAGGTTCCGAGGGTTCCGTCGTCCAAGAAGAAATGATAGAAGGCGGCGGCGATCCAGGTGGTGATGATGACTCCGGCGACGTAGATGAGGGTTGAGCGGCCGCCGAGGACTTTTCGCATGGTGGTGATGGTGGCGATGTTGGTGGCGGGGCCGGCGATGAGGAGGACGAGGGCGGCGCTAATGGGGAGGCCGCTGTGGACGAGGGCGAGGGCGAGCGGGATGGAGCCGGTGGAGCAGATGTAGAAGGGGACTGAGATGAGCGTGGCGAGGAGGATGGCGGAGATGGCGCCGCCGGGGAGGTTGGCCAGGAGGTCGGCTGGGGCGAGCGCGCTGATGATTCCGGCGAGGATGAAGCCGATGAGTAGGGCGGAGGCGAGGTCGCCTGGCATGGTGTAGAAACCGTACTTGAGGGAGTCGGAGAGGTTGGGGTTGGTAGGTGTTGAGGATTTGGGATTGGGGTTGGGGCTAAGATTAGGAGTAGGATCAGGATTAGGATTAGGATTAGGATTTTTTGGGGTGGTGGGGGTGAGGCGGTCGGTGGTGAGGCCGACGAGGATGCCGGAGAGGAAGGCGACGATGATTTTGTAGAGGGCGAAGACAGGGCCGAGCATGCCGTAGGTGGCGAGGAAGGAGTCGATCCCGGTCTGGGGGGTGGAGGTGAGGAAGGAGACGGTGGCTCCTTTGCTGGCTCCTTTTGAGTGGAGGCTCATGGTGACGGGGATGACGCCGCAGGAGCAGAGAGGCATGGGGACGCCGACCACGCTGCCCCAGATGACGGAGGAGAGGCTTTTTCGTCCCATGAGGCCCTCGATCCAGGTGGGCTTGAGGAATCGATGCAAGAGGGCGGAGATGGCGAGGCCGAGGATGAGGTAGACTCCCATCTCGGCGACCATGGCCCAGGTGTGGCTAGCGATTTTTGTGATCAGTCCCATTTGTTGCAGTGTCAGTAGGTGCTACGATTGAGGGCGGGGAATGGCGATGCGTTTTTTTTAGGTGGTGTTTAGGGGGGAGAGGGCTAAGGGGGTGGGGGGTGAAGTTTTGGGATAAGCTTTTTAGCGTGGATGTTCCGATGCGGCCTGGCTCGGTGGGGGTTCACTACGGCTGGGTGATCGCGGTGGCGGGGACTTTGGGGATGGTGGCGAGTGTGCCGGGGCAGACGATCGGGGTGAATGTGTTTAACGAGAAGCTGATCGAGGCTTTGGGGTTGTCGCGCACGGGGGTGAGTTCGGCGTACTTCGTGGGGACGGCGGCGAGCGGATTGCTGTTGCCGTATGCGGGCCAGCTCTTTGATCGCTGGGGGGCGCGGAAGATGATTGTGCTGGCGAGTTTGGCTTTGGCGATTTCGCTCGGATACATGAGTTGGGTGGATGGAGCGGCGGGGGCACTGGAGTCGGCGGCCTTTTCCGGCTATCCGGTTTTTTGGATACGGATCTCTTGCTTGGTTTTCGGTTTTTTCTTGATCCGCTTTTTTGGCCAGGGGCTTGTGATGATGACCTCTCGCAATATGATCGGGAAGTGGTGGGTGTCCCACCGGGGCAAGGTGTTTTCGATCGGTGGTATTGCGGTGACGGTTTGTTTCTCCCTCGCTCCGAAGGTGTTCGATGTGATGATCGAGTCGTGGGGATGGCGGGAGGCGTGGCAGATCATGGCTCTCTTGCTCGCTCCTGGTTTCTGTTTGGTGGCGTGGCTTTTGTATCGAGATAATCCTGACGAGTGCGGGGTGTCGGCTGACGGTGGACTGGAGGTGGATGATCGGAGGTCGGAGGATCCGGAATTTCGTATCGTGAAGGAGTTTACTCGGGAGGAGGCGGTGCGGAGCTATTCGTTTTGGGCGTTTAGCTCAGTGTTTGCTTTGCAGGCGTGCTACTTTACTGGATACGCTTTCCATGTCGTGGATGTGGCGGCTGATTTGGGGATGACGAAGGATGCGGTGCTGAACTTGTTTGTGCCGACCGCTTTTCTGAATGCTGTGGTGAGTCTGGTGGTGGGCTGGCTGAGCGACCGATGTCGTTTAAAGCATCTGCTGGTGGTGATGGCGGCGGGGAACGCGCTGGCGGCTCTTGGTTTGGCTTATTTGGGCGGACAGGCGTTGGTGCTGGCGATCGTGATCGGCTTCGGGGTGAGCGGTGGCTGTTTCGGGGCGATCAGCGGGGTGTTTATGCCGCGGTTTTTTGGGCTGAAGCACTTGGGCGCTATCAGTGGTTTGTTCGCTTCGATTCTAGTGGTGGGCAGCTCGGTGGGGCCGTTGCTGTTTAGTTTGGCGAAGCGTTTTACCGAGGGCTATGGCCCGGTGCATTGGCTTTCGGGCGTCGTGGCGTTGGCGCTTTTGCTGGGCGCGTTCAAGGCGGACAATCCGCAGAGAGCCCTGATGCGCTGAGGGTAGGCCTTTAGGCGTGCTCGGCGTCGTGGCTGGCGAGCGCGACGGGGAGTCGAGCTCGGGCGATGAGCCCTTTGGGGTAGGTTGGGGTGAGGTCGAGTTGGCCGCCTTTGAGGGCGAGTTTCGTCCGTATGTGAAAGAGGCCGATTTTGTTGAGTGGGGTCGAAATGGATACGAGGTTGCTCTCGAGGCCGATGCCGTCGTCTTCGACTTGCAGCACCCAGTCGTCTTCGTCTCGGAAGAGGGCGATGATGCACTCGCTGGCGTGGGCGTGTTTGACGACGTTGGTGAGGAGCTCGCGGAGTATTTCGAAGATGAGGTCCTTGTCTTGCTCTGCCTCGATGGCGCTGTCGTTGTCGTGGCTGAGGGTTACCGAGAGGTTGTGGGCTTTTTGGGTAATCTCGACCAAGCGTTCGGCGGCTCCTATGAAGCCGTCCTGCTGAAGGCTGGGCTCGGCGTAGTCGGATTTGTTTTCATCGGAGAAGTCGAAGGGGAAGGCGTCGTCGTTTGGTTCGGCTGGCTGGCGCTTGATGGACTTGAGCATCTTTTCCATGGTCTTGGACTTGTCGATGCCGAGGTTGTGTTCGGGGGCTGGCGTTGCTGCTGGCTTTCGCGCGGGAGCTGGCGGCGGTGGGGGCGCGGCGTTTTCTAGAGGTTCCTGTGTTGTTTGAGCAGGATCGGAACGTTTGGGCTTTTTCTGTTCTACGGGACGCGCGGGGGGCGGTGGCGTCGCGAGCAGAGGCGATGGCCCTTCGCTTTGGCCCACTTTTTTCATGAGGGCGTCCAGTTCCTTGCTTGCGGCTTCGATAGCTTCGTCCCTCAGGGTAAGCGCTTTTTGGATGGCCTGGTTCGCGGTGGCGATCTGGGCTTGGAGATCTTCCGCGCTTTGGCGTTGGTGTTTTATGAAGCCGTAGAGGCTAGGGTTGGCTCGTGGTCCGCCAGGTCGGTATTTGGCGGAGATGGAGACTGTGTGACCAGATTCGTTGCTGAAGTTGAGGCGGACGTTGTCGGCGAGTTCGCTTTGGTCTTCGATGGCCTCGTTGATCTGGCGCTTGAAGTGGTCTTGGTCGGCGGGATGCAGGAGTTCGATGAGGTCGTCTACGTGCGGGCAGCTTTGAGCGGTGTCGAGGCCGAGCTGCTGCAAGGCCCCTTCGCTGAGGGCGATGCGACCGGTCTCGGTGTCGAGCGACCAGGATCCGAGCTCGCCGAGATTGACGGCGAAGTTGAGCTCTTGGGCGAGGCGGAGCTTTTCTGCCTTGTCTCGTTTTCTCTCGAGGGTGCTTAGGGCGAGGTTCGCGACTAAAGTGGGGGAGAGGTCTTCCAGGCGACAGTGGGTGTCGATGCCCTTTGGCATCTGGAAACCTTCGGATTGGAGGAGGCGGCCGGAGACGAGACCGACGAGCGGGAGCTCTGGTGAGCTTTGGAGCAAGTGCTCGATAGCGGTGGCCGGGTCCTGAAAGTCGTCGATGCGGACGAAGGCGAGGTCGAATCCGCAGACTTGTAGCAAGTGGAGGGCGTCGTCCAGGTGGGCGCAGCGTTGGAGCTTGTAATCTTCTAGGGTGGAGCGCTTGAGATCCGCTCGCAAGGCAGCCGCGTCATCTTCGTCTCGAGATATGGAGAGAAGGAAGAGTGTCTCCGCTGCGGGCTGCGCGGCGGAGGATCGAGAATCGAATGACTGACTTGCTGACTTGCTTGGGTGGAGCGGCATTAAATTACGATACGGTCACTGAGTGGTGCAGTGCGTGAGCGCTTCGTGTGGCGTGCCCGGGTGGAGATTTTGTTTAGTTTGCTGGATAGGAGAAATTGTATTGTGTAGCTCAAAGGGAGGTGGGGAACCTCAGCAGGAGGGAATTTGTGGATATGGAGGCGGGCGTCTCGGTGTCCTTCCTGCGAATAGCAGCCGAGAGAGCCCGTTCCCAGAGGGAAACTGTAAAGTTATTCACAAGTTGTTTACAGGCCAAAGGTCAATCACCTTCTTTGTTTTGGGGCGACTTTTTGCGCGTTTGGGCGGGACCTGTATTCGAGGTTCACTGGCGCGGCGCGGGGGCGCATTTTGGGCAATTGGGCGGAGGGGTGAAAAAGCGGGGAAATGGCCCTTTGAATAAGGGAGTCTTTTGGAGCTCATCTGATTGACTGCTAGGCGGGGAGGGGCTTATTGCTGCTTTTCGTCAAATGCCTGAAGATTCATCTACTCAAAAAGCAGTTCGCGAGGAGCACATTCGCGATGCAGTCATCCGTCTCGCGGGAAATTCCCAGGACGGCATCCAATCCATTGGCGGGTTCTTGGCTCGTCTAGCTGGGAGAAGCGCTCAGGAGGTCATGACTTACATGACGATTCCGGCCACAATTTCTGGAGGTCCTTCGATTTTTCAGGTCCGTATGGGAACGGGTGAGGTGTTGTCGGCTGGGGACGAGGCGGATTTTCTCTTGGCCTTCTACCAGCATAGCTACGAGAACCACATCGGCTTTCTGAAGGAAGGCGGTGTCTTGCTTTACGATTCCGACCACGTGGAACCGGACGAGAACGATAATCGTTTCGTGAAGGTGGGGGTGCCGATTTCGGCCCTGACGGTTGAGGCTTTGGGGGGCTCGAGCCGGGAGAAGGGGAAGAACCTTTTCGCTCTTGGGCTGCTTGCCCGGATCTTCAAGCTCGATGTGGCGAAGCTGCGGGAGATTTTCAAGGAGCGCTTTGGCTCGAAGGCTGAGGACGTGTTGCGCAATGTGAACTTGGCTTTCGATGCGGGCTTCTCGTATCCGATCGATAACGTTTTGGATCGCTACTATAATTTCCAGCAGGAGGGCGAGTACGAGGGGCCGCAGCAGGTGACGATGGACGGCAACACGGCGCTCACGCTTGGCTTGATCGCAGGTGGGGTGCGGCATGGCGCGGGGTATCCGATCACGCCATGGTCGACGATCATGGAGATGCTTCGCCAACAGTTGCCGAAGTACAACGGCGTTTTCGTCCAGGCGGAGGACGAGCTCGCGGCGGCGGCGATGGCGATTGGTTTCAGCTATGCTGGACATCTCGCGGTGACGGGAAGTTCGGGGCCGGGAATTTCTTTGAAGATGGAGTCTCTCGGTTGGGCGACGATGGCGGAGATCCCGCTGGTGGTGGTGAACATCCAGCGTGGCGGCCCTAGCACGGGTCTGCCTACGAACGTGGAGCAGAGCGATTTGCTGCAGGCGATATATGGAAGCCATGGGGATTGCCCGCGTGTCGTGATTGCAGCTCAGAATGTGGAGGACTGTTTCTACTCGGCTCGCGAAGCCTGCGAGATCGCTCGCAAGTATAGCGTGCCTGTATTCGTTTTGTCTGACATGTCTTTGGCTTCTCGGATCGAGGCTTTTGACGAGCCGGATCTTGAGGCGTTGATGATCGAGCCGACGTTGGACACGGAGGATCGCTCGGCGGACTTTAAGCCGTATGATTTGGAGCGGATCACTCGACATGCTCCTCCGGGAGCTTGGATCGAGGGAGGCGTTTTCCCTCAGGTGACTGGCCTTGAGCACGACGAGTCGGGGCACCCGTCGGCAAATCCGCAGATGCACGCGAAGATGATGCGGAAGCGTCGCGAGAAGATCCAGAAACTGGCAGACGAGTTGCCTGCGTCTCAAATTTATGGTGACGAGGAAGGCGAAGTGCTAGTGGTAGGTTGGGGCTCAACTTGGGGGCCGATACGCGAGACGGTGATTCGCGAGCGCGATCGTGGCCGGCGCGTAGGGCATTTGCAAATACGTCATTTGAACCCGTTGCCGAACGATCTGGGCGAGATCTTTGCTCGTTTCGAAAAGATCCTGGTCGTGGAAATGAACGACGAGGGGCTCTATGGACAGGGGCAGTTAGCTACTTTGTTGCGGGCGCGCTATTGCAACCCGGCGATCCAGAGCCTCTGCAAGACCGATGGCCTGACCTTTAAGATCAAGGAGATCATGCGCGGCGTCGAGGCGGTGAGCCCGAGCCATGCGCCAAGCAAGTAATTTTAGGGAGACTCGATTGATATGAGCACAACTTCTACACCAGTAAAAGCAGAGCGTGGCGTGTTGACCAAGAAGGGATTGCAAGCGGATCATCCGACTTGGTGCCCTGGTTGCGGCGATTTCGCGGTTTTGGCCGCCTACTATAAAACGCTAGAGAAACTCGACTTGCCGCAGCAGAACATCGTGACCTTGGCGGGGATCGGTTGTTCGTCGCGTTTTCCTTATTTTGTGAATACACATGGGGGGCACTTCATCCATGGCCGTTCGCTACCGTTCGCTTCGGGGGTGAGCCTTGGTCGCGACGATTTGCATGTCTTCGTATTTGGCGGTGACGGCGACGGTTTTTCCATTGGCGGGAATCACCTCGATCACGCGGGCCGAAAGAACTTCAACCTCACTTACGTCATCATGGACAATTTCGTCTATGGTTTGACCAAGAAACAGACCTCGCCGACGTCGCCGCAGGGCTTTAAGTCGAAGACGGATCCTTGGGGCGCGTTTGACCGCCCGACCAATCCGATGCGTAAGATCCTCTCGAGCGGCGCGACGTTTGTAGCGCGCACGCATGCGACTCAGATCAAGCACATGATGGAGATGTACGAGCGGGCGGCGAAGCACGAAGGTTTTTCGGTGATCGAAGTGCTCAGCGAGTGCGTGGAGTTCAACAAGGGGAGTTTTGACGAGGCGATCCCGCGCAAGGGCGGTAAGTTCGAGATCATCGACGAGACCGAGCATGACGTGAGCGATATGCCTGCGGCGCTCGCTTTGGCGGAAGAGCAATGGCCGGGGCGTTTCGGTGTTTACTACGAGGCAAAGAACGAACCGACCAAGAACAAGCTGGAGCGGGACTTGATCGAAGCGTCACGCGAGAAGGTGGGCCACAAGTCCGACAAGGCGTTGCTGGCGCAGACTTTCGCCTCGATGCGTTAGCATTTATTGGGAGCGCTCTGTCTCGGGAAGGGGCGGGTCAGCTTCCGCAATCTTTGAAAACAAAAGGGCGCTCGAACATAGGTTCGAGCGCCTTTTGTAGTTAACCAACCAACTAAGATTCTAAAAATTGTTTTGTGGTGGGGTTGGATGTGCGGGCTTTTCGTCTTGGTGCCTCTTTATTCGGCGCGAAATGGGGATTCCCTAATCGCTAAATGCTCTAAAATGAGTGAATTACCGGGTTTTTGACACTTTGCCCTAGCTAAAACGAAGTAGGCCGGTCCTCCCGGACCGGCCACTAACATCAACTATAGGAAATTTGGAACTAACGATGTGCGGAATTTCTTCCCTGCGAGCCGTTCATCACGCGGCTTACAGTTTTTTTACACGTCTGGAGGTTTGTAGATTCGTTGTGTGGAGACAAGGGCAAAGCGTCCCGAGAGGTGGCTCCGGTATTGCCTTAGGGTGGAATTGCGAGGCGGCGGCAGAGGCGCGTTGACAAGAGCTTCAGGATGACGGTGAAATGAGATTTGTGACTAGGGGATTGAGGGTAATTCGGATTCGTTGGATCGGTGGCTGGGCAGGTGTGCTCGTTGCTGGAGTCTTCGTATTGTCGGGAGTGTTGAGGGTCGAGGCGCAGGAAGAGGCTCCCGAGGTGGATAAGGCTCTGGAAGCGGCGGCTGAGGCTGCTTTGGCTCGCGTGGAGGCGGATGCGGAAAAGCGTGGCGTGAGGGAGCGTCGCTCAGTGGCGGGGATGAAGGTTCGCGGGCGTCATAAGGTGGGGACTGAGGATCCGGTTTATCGCAGCGGAGTCCCGTATTTCGAGGAGTGGACGATTCGGGCGGGGGCGATGAAGTTGCGGGTGCCCGCTTATCTTGGTTGGCAGGCGGTAAAGCCGAACTCGGACTTCTATCTTGCTCAATCGAAGACGGGGCGGCAGGGGGAGTTGCTGGTGCTGCCGCTCATGTTTTCCGATTTCGTGCGGGCGACGCGTTCGAAGTACGTCAATTATTTCGGGTTGCTTTGGGTGCCGCAGGAAACGGCTTTTCAATCTTTGGGAAACAGCAGCTTTGCGGGGTTCAAAGCGGAGTTGCAGAACGACATGGTGGTGGATCGCAAGCGTTTGGTGGGGCGGGACGATTTTTGGGATTTCGAGGACTACATGGCGTTTCGAAAGGGGCGGGACGAGGATTTGGAGGAGTCTTTGGATGGCTACTGGCTGAAGGCTTTGGACGAGCCGGATCTGGTTTCGTACTTTGCGACTTCCGAGTTTGTTTTCGTATCCTCGCGAGGCGAGCAGAGGCAGCCGATGATCCAGACGATGACCTATGCTCTGGTGAGGGGGAAGCTGCTGCGTTTCGACTTTAAGCGGCTGCACTTCAGCGACGAGGATGCGGTGGAGCTGATCAAGTTCACCAAGGATTTCGTGGAGGACATGCGGATCGTGAACGGTTTGAGCGAGCGGAAGATTCGCTAGGTGCGTGTCTTTGGGCGACGATACGGGCTTGTTCAAGGATTTGGTTTGCCAGGGAGGTGGGCGGGCTGCACCGGTATTGGCATGAGCCTGAATCGCTACGAGCAACTGTTGCACGACTACATCGACTCTCTCCCTGAGGAGCGTCGTTTCTGGCAAGATCGGGTGCTTGAGATCGAGCGGGGCAACTCGCGGAGGGAAGCGGCTGCCTTGGCTTTGAATGCGGAGTTGTGGGAGTATTTCGAGGAGCGCTCGCGTCATGAGTCGGAATTTACGGATGTGGTGTCCGTGGGCGGCGGAAAGTTGAGCATGCTTAACTTGTCGGAATACCTGTTGCGGATGTGGGGGCCGGTTAAGCCGGCTAAGAAGGCAAAGCCTTCGGTTTAAGCGGGTTTCCTAGGTGATCCGGCCGTAAATGTGTCAGCGCGCGGCCTACAAATCCCTCAGCAAATTTGACGATTTGTACGAGTGGCGTTTGTTTGCTGGCCATCTCTGGACGATGTTGGTCGAATCGAGGTTTCCGCTCTCTCATTCATGTTACCCGAATCCCTAGAATCTCCTCTCGATAGAATGTACGATCATTGGGCCCGTATTGGTCTCAACGGACGTGTTTGCTCCTGTTCGGATCAGCTCCGTCGGCGAGTGTTAGCGGCTGGTGAGGATCTCGGTTCGCTGCAGGCCCGAGAGCTGTTTGGCTTGGGCGAGCAAGAGGGGGAGCTTTTTTATGCGGCTTGGGTGGCGGCGTTGCGGGGCAAGGCAAGCGTGTTGAGCTTGAGCCTGGCAACTCGGCAGGCTGAGAAGGCTAGCGTAAGCCTGATGCCGCAGTTTGATGAAGAAGGATTGGTCGCGGGAGTGGTTTTGGGAATCGAGTGCGAGGGAGGGCGAATGGCTGTTGGGCTCCGTCAGCCTTTGGAGTACAGCGAGCGTGGTGAGGACGCGTTGAGGGAATTGAGCCAATTGCGAGAGGATCTGGCGATGGCTCGAGAGCGCATGCAGGCATTGGAGGCGGAGAGCGGCGCGAAGTCCGAGTTTCTGGCAAGCGTGTCTCATGAGATCAGGACGCCGCTGAACGCCGTGCTCGGTTTTTGCGATTTGTTGGGCAAGACTGCGCTCGACGAAAAGCAGGAGGAGTTCGTGACGGCGATGAGCAAAAGCGGCCGGCACCTGATCGAATTGATCGGTCAAACTCTCGAGTTTTCCAGGATCGAGTCAGGAAACTTGGATCTCGAGAAGAAGCCATTGCGCCTGGACTCCGTGTTGGCGGAAGCGCAGGCGATGTTGGGGGATAAGGCGCTGGAGAACTCGATAGCGTTTTCTGTAGATTTAAGCGGTTTGGCTGATGAGATCGTTTTGGGGGACGCGACTCGTCTGAAGCAGATTTTGGTGAATTTGCTCGGGAATGCCTTTAAGTTCACTGGAGAGGGAAGCGTGAACTTGAGAGCGGAGACGAAGGACAGTTCGAAGGAAGGCTTTGCTTGTCTGAGAGTGAGTGTCGAGGATACGGGGAAGGGCATCGATCCGGATCAGGCCGCTGATCTGTTTGAGCCGTTTGTGCAGTCGGAATTGGGAGTTGGAAGTGAGTTTTGTGGCTCGGGGTTGGGTTTGGCGATTTGCAAACGCCTTTGCGAGGCCATGGATGGCGATGTGTGGCTAGAATCGACCGTGTTGGGCAAGGGGAGTGTATTTGCCTTTGAGATACAATTAGAGAGAGAGGGCGGGAAGACCGCTGTCTCCGAAGAACAAACCGGAGAGGAGTCGAAAATGGAAGTAGACGAGAGAAGAGTCCCAGCGGAAGAGACTGCACGTGTTAAAAGGACTGGAACAGGGCCGATCCGACTTCTTGTGGTAGACGACAATCCGAACAATCTTCTCATCACCTCGAAGCTGTCTCAACATCTTGGTTACCAAGCGGAAACCGTTAGCAACGGGATCGATGCTCTGGAGCGAATGAAGGACGGTGGCTACGATATCGTTTTGATGGACGTGCGTATGGCTCCGATCAACGGTATCGAGACCACTCGTAAAATTCGAGATGGAGAGGCTGGGGAGAGAAGCTCTGAAGCCTACATCATCGCCGTGACTGCTCATGCTCTGCAAGGAGATAAGGAAAAGTGCCTCGCTTCGGGAATGAACGACTACCTGTCGAAGCCGCTCACTTTGGATCGTCTGCAGGACAGCCTAAATCGAGCTCGCTCCGAGCTATCTCTCGATTGACAATCCTCTGTTGGCCTCGCAAGAGAGCTGGATGAATTTGCTTAGCAGCAAGGAAAAGTCAGAGCTCCGCGGGTACGCGCAACGCCTCAAGCCGGCGATTCACATCGGCAAGAAGGGATTGGCGGACTCGGTTGTCGTGGAATTGAAGAAAGCCTTCGAGAAGGACGAGCTTATCAAAGTGGCGTTCAAGGGCGACCGGGATGAGATAGCTGCGCAGAGCTCTCAAATTGAGACGTTGACGGAAAGCCAATGCGTGGGTGGGGTAGGCAAAAAGCGTAGCTTCTACCGAAAGATGGAAGAGCCCTCGGAGATCGAGGGCTAGAAGTTCATTTTCACGCCAGCGGAGTATTCGCGGAGCGAGACGCCGTAGCGAACGGGCCGGGAGAAATCGCCGATGTAGCTCTGCCGCGGAGAGGCGAGAAGGTTTTCGGCTTCGAAAAAGAGACGTGTGTTGCTTTGTACCTGGTAGGTCGCGGAGAAATCGAGCACGTCGCGTCCCTTTTCGTAGCGATCGCGCCATGATTGATCGTCTACGGACGTTAGGTAATCGTCTCTTTCCTTGAAAAGGAGCTGGGCGAATGTCTTGCCCTTGTCGTAAGTAGCGGAAACTTGGATACTGAAGTCCGAGTCGTGCACGGTGGGAAGGGAATCGTCGGGGCGATTTGGGTAGTCGCTCTCAGAATCGATGGAGGAGGCTTTGACGTTGATGCTGAATCCTTCCAGCGACTGTCCCCATTCTTGAAGACTTTGGTTCCAGATGATGTTCACGCCGGTTCGGGTAGCGCTGGGCCCGTTGCGATTGCGACCCAGTTCAAAACCGTCGAAGGTGCCTCCGTCGATGATCGTGTTTTCCCAATAGACGAGGTCCGAAATGTCACGATTGAAGAGTTCGAGGGAGAGGGTGCTGTTTGAGGACAGTTCGTAGTCAAGGGAGAAGTCGAGGTTGTCGAACAAGGTGGGCTCTAGGTCCGGACTGCCTTCTTCAATGGATTGATTTCCGTAGTTTATGCGTCGATACGGGACGACTGACCCGTAGCCCGGACGTTTGATCGACTTTGTCCAGGCTCCAATAAGGGTTGTGCGTTCGTTTAGGAAGTAGCGGAGATGGAAGGAGGGGAAGAAGTCGCTATAGGAGCGGTCTCCCGAACGTGGGACGGTTTCCAGATAGTCTCCTTCTTCGTCGATGACGACTTCGTTGGCTTGGTAGCTGATTTCGGTTTGTTCGACGCGTCCACCCACGATGCTGCGAAAGGCTCCCCACTCGGCGCTGAGCATCGCGTAGCCGGAGCTGACATCTTCGCTGACTTGAAAGCTGTTCCCATCCGACTTTTCGCGAGTGCGGCGGATATCGAGCGGGAATTCGGAGCGGTAGTCATTGTAGAAGGACCTGGAACGATCCGCATCCGGAACGATGCCG
This sequence comes from Pelagicoccus mobilis, assembly GCF_016595505.1. Classification (GTDB taxonomy): domain Bacteria; phylum Verrucomicrobiota; class Verrucomicrobiia; order Opitutales; family Opitutaceae; genus Pelagicoccus; species Pelagicoccus mobilis. Next base: position 79,478 of record NZ_JAENIL010000013.1, read on the forward strand.
AGGTCGTAGGTGCGGTCGAAGTGGCGGGTCTGGCCTCCCGGAACGCCTACGTCTCCTACGTTGAAATCGCCGTCGAAGGAGCTGAAGAGCAGTGAATCTGAGCTTTGTTCTTTGTCGCGAGCTCTGTATTTCAAGCCGCTCTTGAAAAAGCCTCGGTAGTGTTCGGTTTGGAAGGTGCGTTTGAGGTTGAGCGTTGCGATCAGATCGTCCTGGTCGCTGTTCCAGCGTTCGTCGAGGAGTTCGTCGAAGTCGAAGTCGGCTGGGTTTTCGGTGTCTCCATTTACTTCAATGAAGCTTGGATCGTCCCAGCGGTAGCTGAGGTCGGCGTCGTTGTGATCGAACTCGATGATGAACCAGTTGGGCTCGAAGTAGCTGTTGGTTTCGATGGAGAGCTTTGCGTCGATATGGAGGCGATCTCCTTCGTAGACGGTGCCGAGTTGCCAAAACAGGTTTTCGGACTCGGCATCGAAATCGAGCAGCTCTCGCTCAACTTTTGCCCCGAGGCTTTGTCCGGAGTTTTCGGTTTGTTCGGTGTATTCGCCTTGGTCGAAGCGGTAGGCGACTCGGGGGCGATAGTCGTCGCGTTCTCTTTCAACGTAGTCGAGGCGGGCGAAGGTGTAGAGAGAGTCGCTGATGCGATAGTCGACTCGCGACTTGAATGAGATCTCTTGCCGTTCTCCGTGGTAGGTGTCGTAGCCGAGAACTTCGGGAGCGAAGAGGCCGGTTTCGGGATCCTGCTCCCAGTCGGTGAAAAGGTTTTCGTCGTAACTCTCGCTATGGTCGAGGGCGAGGGAGAGGCGGTAGCCGAAATCGCCTTGGGCGCGGCTGGTGGAGATGAGGAACTCTTCGCCCCAGGAATCTCCTTCTTCGTCGAAATCCAATTCCGCCTCCATTTTGGTGACGGAGTTTTCGAGGAGAAAGATGGGTTTCGATTCGACGTTGAGGGAGCCGCCTCTGGCGTCTGCGTCGAGGTCGGGAGTGATGGCGCGGAGGACTTCGAGGGAGTCCACCGCTTCTGAGGGCAATTCGGAAAGCGAGCCGTTCGCCTTCTCGCCGTCGATCGTTACGTTGTTGAACTTCAGGTCCGGACGGCGGCTGATCGCTTCGGAAACGTTGGAATCCTCGACGAGCTCCACTTTTTCGCGGTCGCTGATGATTGCCTCGGATTCGGCGGGCTCGGCCGGTTGCGTATCCTGCCCCGAGAGGAATGGGAGAAGGGGGGCGGTTAAAAGGAAGGTGGGGATGCGAAACGTGTACCTCATGGTAGTGGTTCGAGAGTTGGGGGAAGCGGTGGAGCGGGCCGAAGAAAAAGGCGATCCTACCTGCTGGTAAAATCAATGGCAAACGGGTTCTACACTTTGACGAATGCGGAAAACTGGACTTAGTACGCGGCCTATGAATTTGTTGCTCGCAGGAATTGAACCGACGGTACCCACGTCTGAGGCGGTGGCCTGGCGGTATCTTTCAGTCATCGGAGAAATGGAGTTTGAGGGGCACCATGTCGTTACTCTCCGTTTACCAGCGGTTTGGGACGATTGCTTCCTGCCGTTGAAGGATTGCTTGAGCCAAAAGTGGGACGCGGTTGTTTGCTTGGCGGATGCTGATAGCGAGTCGATCGAGGTGGAGCGGATCGCTATCAATGAAACGGATGTTTCCACCAAGGATCGAAGCGGTCGTCGTCCGAGAGGAAAGGTAATCGTTCCCGACGGGGAACCCGGTTACTGGAGTACTTTGCCGTACAGGGAGCTGGCGTTGCAGTTGACCAACGCGAAGCTGCAGGCGAGCGGCTCCCACAGCGCGGGAACGGGCTTAGCCAATTTCGTCTTTTACCGGATGATGCATGCCTTGAGCGTGTCGGAGCGTCGCTTGAGTGCTGGGCTCATCCATCTGCCGGAAAGACGTTTTGAGGAAGAGAAGGCGGAGCGGTTCGCGTCGGTCTTGGTTTCCTGTCTCGATGGCAATCGGGAACCGGAGGACAGCTTGAAGCTGAATCTTGATCGGATCCAGGCTCGTTCAGGTGTCCAGCCCCGTTCGCGTTAGAGGATTTCGAGCGCCATCATCGTCTGGTCGTCCGTTGCGGAGCGGCCATTTGCGAAATCGCTTACGAGGCCGAACGCTTTATTGGGAACGGAATCGATCCCTTCTTCCCAAATGTCGGGGACGGCGCTGAGTAGACGCTCCATGCCGAGCATGTCGCCTTTGGGGTTTTCTGCTTCGTAGAATCCGTCGGTGATGAAGAGAAGACGTGATGTATCCGAAAGTTGGATAAGGTTTTCCTCGTAGAGGTCGCTTGGGTCGATGCCGAGTGGCATGCCTTCAGCTTCGAGAAGCTTGGTTTCCTTGTTGTTCGAATCTAGCAGGATGGCGGGGCAGTGTCCTGCGCTCGCAAGTTTCAGAACTTTTTTGCCGTAGTCTAGGAATGCGGCCTGAGCGGTGATGAACATGTTGAGGTGTCCGAGCTCTTCGTGGATCTGCTTGTTGATCTTGGAGAGAAGCCATCCGGGGGTTTCGGCGAGGTTTAGGCGGGAGCGGATTGCGGTGCGGAAAATTGTCGCGAGCAAAGCGGCAGGGACTCCTTTGCCCATAACGTCTGCGATTACAACAAGAAGCCCCACGTCGCGAATTTCGATCGCGTCGATGTAGTCGCCCCCTACTGCCATCGCCGCAACGCATCTTCCCGTGGATCGACAGTATTTATTATTTGGGTACGAAGATGGGAGAAGGGATTGTTGGATTTCGGATGCAACTTCGAGCTGAGTCTGAGCCCGTTCATGTTCCTCGCGGTGTCGGAAGGTTTTTGCGCTCGTGTAAGCAAGCCCTAGGAACTGGCAGATAGTGCGGGCTAGGGGAAGAGCTGTTTCGAACAGTGTCTTCTGGTTGGCTTCCGTCGAGTGGATGGCAATGGTGCCGAGGCAGTCGCGCTGGTAGATGATTGGCAAGACTATGGCGCATCCAGAATTTTCGTACAGAGGGTCTGTCGGGTCGAGGTGAGAGCACCGCTCGACTACGAGTTCGTTTTCTGAAGCCATTACCGTCATGCAAGCGCAGGCTTGCTCTCGCCTAATCATGGCCGCGCGAATCTCGAGGGCTTCTCCTCCTTCGTGGTAGGCGTTTTCGAGGTTTCCGTCTGCGACGAGTGTCCAGACGTTTGCCTGGGTGATTTCGACGATGCCGCGCAGGCGTTGGATGCTCTTCTCGATGAAGCTTTCGATAGCCGGGCAGTTTGTGAGGTCGTTTGCCAAGCCGGCGATGATGTCTCTTTCGGAGTAGGCCAGATTGAGGTCGTTCGAGAGGTTCTGCAGCATGGTGAACATCTCTTCGGTTTTATCGAGGATGTCCGAACGCGAATGGGTGGCGAAGCTGAGTGTGACCTTGTGACCGTATTCGCTTTTCTCTTCTTTGAAGGATTCGGCGATGGATTGGATTATGAAGTAGCCGCGTCCCGATTCGGCTGTAGGGTCGTCCGGCAAGGTGGCTTCTCCCTCGTGCTCGTAACAAGGGCCGGGATCGTCGACTTCTAGCCAAAGCTTTTCGTCTTGCCAGGACCATTTGGCTCTCACGATTTTCGATGCGTCTTCCTCGCAGCCGTGCTCTACGGCGTTGTTTAAGCACTCGCAGATGGCTAGGTCGATTTGAGGCCAGAGGGTTTCGTCGAGGCAATTTCGTTGACAGAAAGCCTTGAGCAAAGCCGACACTTCAGCGACTCGCTCGAGTTCCGCTGGGAATTCGCAGTATCCAGTCTCGTAGTACGATATGGATTTAGAACTCATTGAATTGGTTTGAATACGAGCTTAACGAGCTTTGAACGAATCAGTTTGCTGATGCTTCTGTCGTTGCAAAGCGCTTGATAGGAAGCGTGTATCCACTCTGTGGGGTCTTGAGGACTGTGGCAATCGTGTACGTCGGAGAGAGCGATGACACCCGGACGTGTCTTGGCGAGACGGCGAGCCACGTCGATGTCGGCCGCGTCGGAAGACCAATCTACTGAACGGGGAAGAATGCCGACTAGGCGCATGCGGCCTTTGACGACTTCCTTGAGCCAGTGCCAGCGGCGTACGATCAAGCGACCGTTCTCGCCTGTCTTGAGGCGAAGAGCGCCTCCTTTGCCGTCGTGGGCCTCGAGTTCGCTCCAGTCGATTCGCGAAAGGGCGGCGATGGGGGAGACGATGCAGAAGAGGGCGAGCGCGGCGAGGCGTTCGAGGTAGCTCGGGCTGGCGAGCTTTTCGCTGATGTCTGAAAGGATGAAGGAGTCGGTGATGGCTACACGGCAGCCAAGTTTACTGTCCATGAGGAGACCGCCCTCGACGGCGACTTCTTCGAGTGAGGTGTTGGCTCCGACCATGGTACCAGGAAGGACGATCGAGCGTTGCACGATGGCGTTTTCGTCGATGATGGCGTTTTCGCCGATACAGGCGTAGGGGCCGACTTGAGCTCCTGCTGCGATTTCGCATTTGCCCTGTATCCAGAATGGAGCGACGAGCTTCGCATCCGGGTGGATGCGAACATGAGGCCCGACCCAGCCCCCGTCCGGATGTTTGACCTCGATTTTCAAGGTGTAGTCCTGCATGCCGTCGAGCCAGCGGCGGTTGAGGAGAAGCCATTGTTTTAGCAGGCCGGCTTCGCCTTCGATGGGGGAGGGGAGCTTGTTGCAGTTTGGAAGCCCGACGACTGGGATCGCGTGCTCGGGCGCGTTTTCATCGGAGGTTATGGGGACGACCTCGACTGGACGAGACCAGAAGTTTCCGTGGTCGAGGTAGTTGCGCAATTCGTTGGGTCGGTCGGCGGTGTAGATCGTGATATGCTCGATCTCTTCGTGCACCGCCTGATCCATCCAGTAGGAGATGAGCGGCTGGTTGCCGATGGGCCAAAGGGCGAAGGGGTGTTCGGATTGCCAGATAGTGTCGTAGGAGCTCCAGTCTGGGAGGAGCAGGTGCCAGGTCTTTTTCATGGGATTCGGCCTGTGGGGATCTTAGTAGGCGCCCTTGCCGAGAAGAACGGCGGGAACGGTTTTGAAGAGGAGCTTGATGTCGAGCCAGACGCTTTCTGAGCGGATGTACTCGACGTCGAGGCGGACTTGGCCGGCGAAGTCGATGTCGGCGCGTCCTGCGACTTGCCAGAAGCAGGTGAGTCCGGGTTTGGCGAGCAAGCGGGCGCGATCTTCTACGGTGTACATGACAACCTCACGAGGCACGCAGGGGCGCGGACCGACGATGGACATCTCGCCGAGGAAGACATTCCAGAATTGGGGAAGCTCGTCTACGGAGTACTTGCGGATGAAGCGTCCGATGCGGGTGATGCGCGGATCGTGTTTCATCTTGAACGTCACAGTGTCGGCTCCGTGTTCGTTTTGCTCGAGAAGCTGGTCTTTGATCTTATCCGCGTTTGTGACCATGGAGCGGAACTTCCACATGTAGAAGCGAGTGCCTCGATAGCCGACGCGCTCCTGTTTGAAGAAGATAGGGCCTCGGTCTTCGATTTTGATGAGGAGGGCGGTGGCGGCGTAGACGGGGGAGAGGGCGAGGAGGGCACAGGCGGAGGCGATGATATCGATGACTCGCTTCAGCCCGAGCGAGAAGCCGAGGACCATGGCCCAAGCGGCGCGTTTGGATTTCACGCGAAAGTTGAGGCGCGCCTTTCCGATAGGCGTCCCTGCTTTCGACCAGTAGTCGACGATCTCTTCGTCTTTAGGATGTGGGTTGGTCTGCATTTCTGGCTGTTCGTTTTTGTAAATCGGCCAGAAGTGCGGGGACAAAAGCGTTATCTTTCAGCGAATCCCATATGAATGAGGCATTTGCGCGTTGGGGAGCGACGAATTTGTCGAAGCTTGGGATTTGGTCGTGCTCCCAAAATTCGAGGATCCGATCGAGCTGGTAGCCTCGTTCGGAGAGGTCTCTGCGGATACGTCGGAGCAGACGGACGTCGCTCGGAGTGTGGACAAAGACGCTGAGATCGAAGCGTTTTGCGAGGGGGGCGTGTTGGAGGACGAAGAGGCCTTCGACGATGATCAGGGGGCGAGGCGAGATGAGGGTGGTTTCCGGCTCCCGTGAGAAGCTGGAGAAGTCGTATTGCGGGGCGTTTATGGGTTCTCCGGATGAGAGGGCGCGTAGGTGGGATTCGAGCAGGTCGAGCTCGAGGGCGTCCGGGTGGTCGAAGTCGGTAGCGGCCGCTTTTTCGGAAGGGAGGTGGCTGAGGTCGCGGTAGTACCAGTCCTGTTCGAGCAAGGCGGCGGATTGGGGGCCGAAGTGGGACTGCAGGTGTCGGGCAAGCCAGCTTTTGCCGGATCCGCTTCCGCCAGTGATGCCAATGAGGATTGGTTCGAGCATTGGGGCGGAGATTAGACTAAATCTGATTGTGAGCTCAAGAGAGCAGGATGTGCGTCGTTTAAAAGGTGGGGCTAACCCGGTCCCGAGCTACATCCTATTTCCAAACTATTCCCGCAACCATGAGCATTGTAATTGAAGGTCAGACTGTAGAAGGAACGCTTCGCGCTGAAGTTGGCGTGGCGCGTCTCGATGCCGCGTCTTCTCGCGACTTTAAGAAGGAAATCGACTCGATTTGGAGCGACGGCGTGACGGCTGTCGAATTCGATTTTTCGAAGGTAGACTTTATCGATAGCTCCGGTGTGGGCGCTTTGCTTGGCGTGTATAAGCGTCTGCCGCAAGGTTCGGCCAGCGTTCGTCTGCTAAAGGTCAAAGCTCCGGTGCAGTCCGTGATAGAGCTGCTTCGCTTGCATCGCATTTTCGAGATCGCCGCGTAGGCGTCTCTCTCAATCTTTTTCTGGATACGCGCGGGCTTTTGAGGCTGCGCGTATTTTTATTTGCTCGGAAAGAGTCGGGCCAGTAGCTCTACGCCCTTAAATGTTGGGGGGAGATTCGAAAGTCAGTTGGCCGGTCGAGCTGAAGACGACTTTGCGTTTGGCGGGGCCGATCGTGCTGGGAAACGTGGGGCAGATCCTGATCGGGGTGGTGGATACCTTGATGATCGGTCGGATCGGCGTGGCTCCTTTGGGAGCGGCCGCGTTCGTGAACAATGTCTATGTGATCCCTCTGGTGACTCTGATGGGCGTGTTGGCCGCGGTGACGATCCTGGTCTCGCAGGCGAAAGGGGCGAGCGATGAGCGGCAAGTCGGCAGGCACATCCGGCATGGCCTGGGCTTGAGTGTGTTTGTCTCGGTGGCGGCCTGCTTGCTCATGACGGGCAACGGCTTCTTTTTGGATCGCTACGGGCAGGAGGCGGAGGTGGTGGAGGCCGCTCGGATTTATTACTGGTTGATAACGGCTTCCTTGTTGCCGGCTCTTGTTTACCACTGCTTGAAGAGCGTGTGGGAGGGGCTGGGGTGGTCGAAGCCGCCGATGTTCGTTTTATTGAGCGGGATTGGTCTGAACATCGTGCTGAATTGGATTTTGATTTTCGGCGAGCTGGGAGCTCCGAAGCTGGGGCTGGTGGGAGCTGGGATCGCTACCTTGATCGCTCGTACGGCGGTGATGGTGGCGATGTTTGTCCTCACTTTGCGGGCGGGTCGGATGAAACGCTTTTTGCCACGGCGGTGGATGAGCGGTTTCGAGTTCGATTCGTTTAAGTCGATGCTGAAGCTGGGGTTGCCGATGGGGGCCCAGCATTTGTTCGAGGTGGGCGCGTTTGCGGGGGCGGGAATCATGATCGGCTGGTTGAGCAAGGAGGCTTTGGCCGCTCACCAGATCGCGATGTCGTGCGCTTCGATGTCATTCATGATTCCTCTCGGTGTTTCGATCTCTTGTGGCATTCGAGTGGGGGGAGCGTTTGGAGCGCAGCAGTTTAGGCGTATCCGGACCATCTATCTCTCGACCTTGGGATTCACCTTTTTCCAGACTCTCCTGGCGGCGCTCGTCTTCTTGCTAGGCGGGAGTTGGTTGGCCGAGCAATTCGTGGAAAACGTGGAAGTGGTGGGGATCGCAGCGTCGATTTTCATGGTGGCGGGGCTGTTTCAGATTTTTGATGGAGCCCAGGTGGTCAGCCTCGGAGCTTTAAGAGGGATGTCGGATGTGAATGTGCCCATGCTAATCACTTTTGTCGCCTATTGGGTGGTGGCTTTGCCGGTGGGCTATCTACTGGGGTTCAGTGCCGGCTTTGGGGCGGTCGGGGTTTGGATTGGGTTGGCGGTCGGCTTGCTGGCGGCGGCTTTGTCCCTGTTTGTCCGGCTAGAGAAAAAGCTGGTCGGTAGCCGTTGAGCGGCTGATCTCGATGCGGTGGTAATTCCCTATTCCAGCCCTCTCTCGTGCTAAGAGGGGAGAAGGGGTAAAGTACTGAGGGAAAATGCCGATGTGGAACGATTGTAGCGACACTCTCGTGAACTAAATGCCCATCGCACAACTCAGTACCGTTTTTCCCACAGAACGTCAGGATCTTTCTAACTGTTTTATGGTTAGGAGCTTGAACGACGTGTCGCCCCTTGCCCTATCCTCCCGATGAATCCTTCCCACCTATTCGAAGACGCGTTTTTCAAATCTCCCAAGCCGCAGCTGATTGTTGCGGGAGATGAGATCTCGTGCGGCAATCGCTCTGCGAGCAATCTGTTGCTCGGTAGTCCCGACTGGAAGTCGCTCGCTGGCGCTCCCTTGGGCACGTATTTTTGTGACCCTGAAAAAGGGACTCTGCTTGAGAACGGCACCGCCTTGCTCTCGCTACGCTCAACATCTGAGAACAAGCCAACTGCTTGCAATGTGGTGGCTACCAAGATCGATGAGTCTACCAGTCTTTGGAGTTTGGAGCCCGTTTGGCTCGAGGACTTCGAGAGCAATAGCTCGGCCTTGTCCCTTGAGCGTGCTCTCAATGCTACCTCGGATGCGGTTATTTGCGTGAGCGGAAAGAACTCTTGCGGAACCGATCGCAACTATGTGATCCGTTTTGCCAACCGAGCTGCGGAGCACTATCTGACGCAGGGGCGTAGAGATGTTACCGGACGTCAGCTAAAGACCGTTTTTTCGGCTTATGGAGAATTGGAGCTCGATGTCCGATTTGAGGAAGTCGCAAATGGGAAGCCTTCTGTTTTCCAGAAGTCGGTTTGCTTGGTCGAGGGGGTTAAGACTGAACTGGCTGCATCGATCTTCTTGTCTCAAGAAGGCGACTACATTGTCTGTCTTCGAGATGTGACGGAGGAGCTCAGGGTGCAGAACAAGCTTGAGAAGAGCACTAACGAGCTAGACCGCCTTTCAACCCAGATTCCAGGGGTATACTTCCATCTCGTGATGGACGAGAATGGGGAACCTAGCTTTCCTTACATCAGTGAGAAGGTGAAGGAACTCTTTGGCGTGAGCGCTAGCGATGTGATGGAGGATGCGTCCTCGGCGATCGGAGCGGTCTGTATCGAAGATATGGAGCGTGTGTATGAGTCGCTCGCGATTTCTAGCCAAGAGCTCACTCCACTCTATATCGAATATCGTATCAACACGCCGGATGGCCGCCAGAAGTGGGTCGCGACAAAGGCGATTCCTGAGAAGCGTTCTGGGGTTCGCGTTCTCTGGTATGGAATTTTTGAGGACATTACACTGCGAAAGGAATCCGAGGAGCGACTCCGCATGGTTTCTGCAGCTGTGGAGGCGTCCAGTGACTTCGTTTTGATGGTCAATCGCGAAGGCGAGGCCTTGTATCGAAACAACTCTTTCGTAAACATCGTCGGCTACCAGACTCTGGATGTGCTTAACGAGAAAGGCGGAGTGAAGTCGCTCTTCCACGAGAAGCATGTCTACGACAAGATCCTGCAGGAGACGCTTGAATACGGGCACTGGCAAGGAGATGTGCAGGTGATGACCGAGTCGGGCCGCCAGCTCGATATCTACTTCCGATCGGTTTCGGTTAAGGACGAGAAGGGCCGGGTGTCCGCGCTGGTCGTTACTGGTACAGATGTTACCCATAACAAGCGTCGCCAAAACTTGCTCAAGCGCTATAACTCGGTGTTGAAAGCGCAAAGTGAAGCTGCCACCGACGGTATCCTCGTTGTTAATGAGCGAGGGATTGTATCCAACTTTAACCGACGTTTCTGCAAGATCTGGGGACTCTCCACGAACTTGATGGATGTCGGTCGTCCGGAGAAAATCTGGAGTGTCGCTTCCAAGCAAGTGGGCGATGCGGATGCATTCTACGACCGGGCTATGATGATTTCGAAGGACGAGACGGAGACCTTTAAGGATGTTCTAGAGTTTCAGGACGGCCGTACCTTTGAGCGTACTTCGATTCCGATTTCATCACCGTTGGGTGAGTCCTATGGGCGTGTTTGGTTCTTCCACGAAGTTACCGAACAGAAGCGTTCTGAGGAGCGTCTGCGTGCTACCATGCGTGAGGCCGAGCAGGCCAACCAGGCGAAGAGTTATTTCCTCGCGAACATGTCGCATGAAATTCGTACCCCGATGAACGGTATCATCGGAATGACTGGTTTGCTTGCGGAAACGAGTTTGGAATCCGAACAGCAGGATTATGTGGATACGATTAGGGCGAGTAGTGAAGCTCTGCTCATCGTGATCAATGACATTTTGGACTTCTCGAAAATCGAATCGGGTAAGCTTGAGATCGAGAATATCATGTTCGATCTCCGTGACTGTATCGAAGAAGCCATCGATACTCTGGCGATTCAGGCGATGGAGAAGGGACTGGATATTTCTTATGTATTTGGAAAGGACATACCAGGCTCTCTTCTTGGCGATCCGACTCGTCTACGTCAGATCATCGTGAATCTGCTTGGAAATGCGGTGAAGTTTACAGACAAGGGAGGCGTCGTCGTCCGCGTCGAGCCGTTCCATGTCAAGGACGACGACGTGATCTTGCACTTTAAGGTGACGGATACGGGAATCGGAATTCCGGAAGATCGCATAGATCGTCTGTTCGGTTCTTTCAGTCAGGTCGATGCTTCTACCACACGTAAGTACGGTGGTACTGGTTTGGGGCTCGCGATCAGTAAGAATCTTGCCGAACTGATGGGTGGATCCATGTGGGTCGAAAGTTCCGATGGGGAAGGTTCGACTTTCCACTTTACGATTTCCTTCAATCGCGCGGCGTTTGCGTTCGATCTCGGCTCTTCGGCTTCGAATCCTTTGGCAGGGCGAAAGGCTCTCATCATCGATCATCATAAGTTCAGTTCCGAGTCTCTCAGAAGCCAGCTCGAGCTATTTGATGTGCAGGTCGCGTCTTGCGAATCGATTGAGACGCTTGAGGATATTGCTAGCGAGAAGATTAATTTCGACGTCGTATTCATCGAGTCAGGGCTCGCAGGTCTTGAGTATCAGGACTTGAGATCGAGAGTCCGCCGTTCTCTGAACAATGAGAATCTCCCGGTGATTTTCACGGGACTTCTTGGTGGTGTGCAGTTGGGAGAGAACGCTGACTCTTCGACCTTGTCCTTGCTCAAGCCCTACAAGCTCGAGACTGTCAAAACGCGGATGCTCGAGGCCAACGGGAAGGTGACTCCACGTGTGAAGCGAGTTGCTGCGGGTGGAGAAAAATTAGGGGAACAAAAGCCGCTTAGGATTCTGCTCGCGGAGGACAATGTCATCAATCAGAAGGTGGCGAAGCGTCTCTTCAAGAAGATGGGGTACGACATTGCGATCGCCCAGAACGGGCTAGAAGCCGTGAACATGATCGGCGAGAATGAATATGATCTCGTTTTCATGGATATCCAGATGCCAGAGATGGATGGTCTGGAGGCTACTCGAGAGATCATCAAGCGTTGGCCAGACAACCGTCCGCGGATCATTGCTCTTACGGCGAATGCGATGCGTGAGGACCGAGAGAATTGCTACTCTGCAGGAATGGATGGTTATCTGACCAAGCCGTTCAAGGCGGATGATCTCAAGGAAACCATCTCGCAAACCCATAAAAGGGTAACGGAGTCAAAAGCTAACGAGTCGATTGAGGTAGATCCGGAGTTTTAGGATTTGTGCTGATTTTTTAGATACGAGGTAGATTCGGTATTTTCTATCATAGAGCTGCTAGCATTGAGCTCATCTCAAAACACGCCTTAGCTCGAAGCTTCCAGCCCCTTGGCATATTCCTCGCAGGCATCCAACACTCGCATTACGTTGGCTCCCCAGAACTTTCTCAGGTCCTCTTCGGTGTAGCCACGTCTGAGCATCTCGATCGTGATGGGCATCATTTGGCCGATGTCCATGGACTCTTCCACTCCGCCGCCTCCATCGAAATCACCGCTTATGCCGATGTGGTCAACGCCCATGACTTTCACCATATGATCGATGTGGTCCACGACTGCTGATACACTAGAGAGTGGTTTGGGGTACTTTTTGTTGAGAGCGATATACTCTTCTAGCGAGGCCTTCTTCTCGCTTTCGTTGAGTTCTCGCCCACTCCGGTAGGTTTCGAACCACTTTTTGAATGCTGCCGAGCGTTCCTCGTTTTTGGGTACATCCATCATGTAGGCGCTAAACATGTTCATTTGCACAACGCCGCCCCGGTGAGCGATTTCTCTCAGCAGGGCATCGTTCAGGTTTCTTGGATGCGGGTAGCAGGCATAACAGCCGCTGTGAGAAGCGATTACGGGAGTAGCGGAGAGCTCAAGTATGTCCCACGCTGTCTTGTCTGAGGAATGCGATATGTCGACCATCATCCCGAGGCGATTGCACTCTTCGATGGCTGCTTTCCCGAGATCGGAGAGTCCCATGTGGAGATTGCCGTCGGGGTCGGTAGAGGAGTCTGCAAGGTCGTTGTTTTTGACGTGGGTTACGCCGAAGTAGCGAACGCCTTTGTCGTAGTACTCTTTCAGTAAGTCGATGTTGCGCCCAATTGTATAGCCATTCTCGATACCGATAAATACGACGTGCTTTCCTTGTTCACGGATCGAGTAAGCGTCTTGGGATGTGGTGGCGATACTCGCGATGTCAGCGTTTTTCGATACGGTGGTGTGGATGAGGTCGACTGTTTCGAATCCGCTATTTATCGCCTTGAGCCGACCCTCGTGGGTGAGGGGACCTTGTCCTTCGAATACGACAAAAAATCCGCCATCGATCCCGCCTTTCTTCATTCTGGGGAAATCGACCTGATTCGCATGATCCTGCCAGCTGTGCTCTTTTGAAATGTCGAATCCAGGTCGCTTGAGGACGAGCGGCACATCCATGTGCGTGTCGATCGTAAGGTTGTTCTGGTGAACTGAATTGGCGAGTTCCAAAAGTTGTTCCTCGGACCAATCATCTCTCGGCGTCCGATCGGGAGACTCGTTTCCTTGCAGCGGGACGAACAAGCAAGTCGAGAGTAACAGAGTAAGGAGGTAGCTTTTTCTAACGTTCATATTGATAAGTTTTTAGTTAGTATCCGACTGCGTGAGTGTCCGGACGACGCGGGTCGCCCGCACCGAAGAAGACTTCGTCTTGATAGGAAACGGAGTTGGTCGTCCCCATCGCTCGTCCCTCCTTCACTTCGTACCCTTTTTGCTCGAGGAGCTTGATGGTGTCTTTACTCAGTCCTCGTTCGATGAAAAGGGTGTCGGGAAGCCACTGATGATGTATCCGAGGAGCGGCGACAGCCTCCGATAGGTTCATGTCGTGCTCGAGAACGTTGAGGAGCACTTGTAGGGTCGCGGTTATGATTTGGCTCCCGCCGCGACTTCCGCTTAGTAGGAACGGCTTTCCATCCTTGAGAACAAGGGTAGGGGACATCGAACTCAGCATGCGCTTTTCCGATTCGATCGCGTTGAACTCTCCGCCCACCAGTCCGTAAGCGTTAGGCACTCCCGGTTTTGAAGAGAAGTCGTCCATCTCGTTGTTGAGGAAGAAGCCGGTTCCCGGGGGCATGATTTTCGAACCAAAGGAGAAGTTGACTGTGTAGGTATTCGCGACCGCGTTTCCGTCTTTGTCGATGACGGTGTAGTTTGTGGTGTCTAAGCCTTCGTGTATGGGCTCGCCAGGTAGAATCTCGACGCTGGGCGTCGCGGTCTCCGTGTTCATTTTCTCGCGAATCTCTGAAGCGTATTTTTTCGAGATCAACCACTCGGTCGGAACGGGATGAAAGTCGCTATCGCCCAGGTGTTTCGAGCGATCCGCATAGGCGTACTTCATTGCTTCCGCCATGTGATGAATGCTCGCGGCACTGTTGTGACCCATGCTTTTGAGATCGAAGGGTTCGAGAATGTTCAGAATTTGAATGATGTGAATGCCACCGGAACTTGGGGGAGGCATGGACACGATTTCGTATCCCTGGTACTCGCCACGTACTGGTTCTCTCACTACAGGCTCATAGTTGGCCAAATCCTCTTTCGTGATGATGCCTCCGTTCTTTTCCATGTCGGCGACGATCTTGTCCGCGATGTCACCTCGATAGAACGCGTCTATGCCTTGATCGGATATCAGCTTTAGGGTGGCCGCAAGTTCGGGGAGTTTTATCAAGTGTCCGGGGTGGAACGGCTGCCCGGCGCCATCATAGAAGACGGAGAGGGTTTGCGGCGAGTGTTTCTCGAGGCGAGCTTTGCCGGTTTTAAGGGATTGGTAGAGATCCTCGTTTATTGGGAATCCATTTTCAGCGAGATCAATGGCGGGTTCGAGAGCCTTCTGGAGTGTGATGGTCCCGAACTCCTCAAGAGCTTTAGCGAGCCCGGCTACGGTGCCAGGGACGCCTGCCGCCAGGTGACTGTAGCGAGAGAGTTCTTTATCCACTTCGCCTTTTTCGTCGAGAAAGAGATCTCGATGAGCCGCCTTTGGGGCTTTCTCTCGATAGTCGATGGCAACGGTTGTATCTGTATCCGCAGAGTGGATCAGCATGAAACCGCCTCCACCTAGATTACCGGCTTGCGGCGTTGTGACCGCCATCGCGAAGCCTAGGGTGACTGCCGCATCGATAGCGTTTCCCCCGTCTTTGAGAACTTGCAGGGCCGCTTCACTTGCCAGCTTTTCGCGGCTGGAAACCATCCCGTTCAGGCCAGATTCGGGATGGCTCGTGGATAGGCTGTTGTAGATTGGTGGTTCAGGGGCACTGTGCAGTGACCCGGCGAGGCATGCTGCGAGAAGCAGTGAGACTGTAGCGGTTCTAGACATTTTTCTTAGTTGTTGTGTGATGCATGCAGGGTAGCGCCGAGCTTTAGCCCGCGTCCGCGAAGTACGAGTCCTACAGCGGTGACGCGGGCTAAAGCACCGCGCTACGGGTTGTGAAATTCGACATTGCACTAGTTGAAAATATTGACGACTTGGGTCTCGCACATTTCGCAGAGGCCCCATTGGCCGAGCTCGCGACCAAGCCCGGATTGTTTGAAGCCGCCAAATGGGGCGGAGGCTGAGGCTCTGCGGTGTCCATTGACTCCCACTCTGCCGCATTCTAGCTGTGCGGCTATGTCGTATCCGATCTGTGGATTCGATGTCCAAACCGAAGCGGAAAGCCCATAGTTGGAGCGGTTGGCCCAAACGATTGCTTCCTCGATCGATCTATAGGATACAAGAGGGAGAATCGGGGAAAACTGCTCCTCCTCTACGAGAGGGTGATCGGGAGCGATGTACTTGACGAGTTTGGGTGAAATGAAGTTTCCGGTACTCCCACTTTCGTGAGGGTAGCTGAGTATGGCCGCTCCCGACTTGTAGGCTGAAGCGATATAGTCGTCAGATTTCTGTTTTGACGCTGCCGTTGTGAGTGGCCCTATCCGCACACCGTCCGCAAATCCATTGCCAACTTTGTAGTGGGCCATCTCGATCGATAGCGTTTCCGACAGCGATTCGTAGATCGTTTCGTGCACGTAGATGCGCTTGATGGCGCTGCAGACTTGCCCGGCGTTTCTCCACGAAGCATCTAGCAGCTCTCTGGCTATTTGCGTGGGATCGGAGTCAGGGAGAACGATGGCGGGATCGTTGCCGCCGAGCTCAAGGGTTACGGACTTTATCTCTTGGGAAGCTGCTGATAAGACAGCTCTCCCTGTGCCGGTCGAGCCCGTGACCGATAGTTTTCGGATTGCAGGGTGACGGGCGATCTGCGCTCCCAGTTCATCGAAACCTGATAGGGTGTTGAGGATTCCCGATGGCAAGGCTCGGTTGAGGGCTTTGCCGAGGAAGAGAGGTGATAGCGGCGCGTGTTGAGATGGCTTTAGGATGACGGCGTTGCCAGCGAGAAGGGCGGGGGCGAGTTTGACGGCGATGGTTCCGATTGGGAAGTTCCACGGCGTAATGAGTCCAACGATACCGAAGGGACGATTTAGAAGCAGTGTGCGTGTTTCCTCGCTCTGCGATAGCACTCGGCTAGGGATTTCCAGCTTTGAGTATTCCTCGAAGATGCTGGCTGCGTAGCTGACTTCGCTTATCGCCTCCTGGATAGGTTTGCCTTGCTCGCGCGTTATGAGGCGTGCGAGATCGTTGCGGTTGCGTTTGATCGTATTGGCGCAGGCCTGAAGAGCGAGGCGCCGGTTCCGTTCGGAGCTGGACCACTTGGCTTGCGCCTTTCGAGCTGAGGCGATGGCTTCCTCTAGCTCCGTTTCCCCGCAGAGAGGGGCAGAGGAAAACATTCGCCCCACTGCTGGGTCGATGACGTCGAAACGATCCGGACCGAGGCAGGCTTTCCCCCCGATCGTTGCCATGCTGAGAAGAGACTTCGCCATTGATTGCGAGGTTCCTTGGAAGAGTTGAAGATGCGTTTACGGGTCTAGTCCTTGATGGCAGCCGCTGCCTCAAGTTCAATCATGCCTCCTCCGACGATTGAGACCACAGGCAGGGTGGTTATCGCGGGAGGGTTGTCGGAGCCAAACGTTTCTTGGTAGAGGGCTTCCCATTCGGAAATTCTATTATCAAGAGTTTTGGTATCACCTTGTGCGATGTAGGCTCGGATATGAACGAGGTCACTCAAACTTCCCCCGGCTAGCTCGACTCGAGTCTTCAAGGCTTCAAGGGCTGAAGCCGCTTGCTCTTTCATGTCTCCTTCGACCGAGGGGATGCTACCAGCAAGGAAGACCATCCGGGCATCGGGGGCGATGGCAACTCCAGCCGAGGCGATCGGCTGGGAGTCGACCACTTTTCTGGTGGTGCCGCTTGCAGATTTCGCTAAGGTGAAGTCCCTGTCGCTATCGTTTGGATACGCAGCGTAGTACTCGATTGAGATGTTCTGCTTCCTGTAGTTGAACCCTGGAGTCGACATGACGGTGCGTGTCGGTCGGTTCGGGTTTTTGGAGTTGTTGAAGTACTTGTTGTATTCCTTGTTGAAGGCGGCGAAGCTTTTTCCGATCGAGTCTTTTCCTGGGTAAACGCAGGCACGGATGAAGAACACATCTTCGAAGCCGAGACCTGCTTCTTTGAGCTGGGCTCCCATCTGCTTGAAGAGCGAGGTGGACTGTTGCGCGATGTTGCCGAACATAAAAAATCCAGGAGGAGCATTTGGAATCATCGATTCCGGTCGGACGGAAGAGGACAAGAACATTCCTGTATCCGCCGCTGTCGCTTTGCCTGTGCTCATGGGCCATACTGGGCGGCCGTAGGACTTCCATTGCTCGCTCGTCTCGGTGCGACTTAAGCGAGTGTAGCGCTCATGATGCCGTGTCCCGACGACATGGGGGCCTCGCCCGTCCGGGAAGACAGCAGTGAATTCCACCTCTACGCGATAGTCGGAATGGAATAGACGAGAAATGCCAACTGTTGTTCGCGCTGGTTTATGAGGATTGGATACGGTGCCGAAGAATTGCTTGTAGGCTCGGTTCCAACCGTCGAAATCCGGTTCAGGGTCGGCTACGATGTAGGCTCGCACGTTGACCACATCGCGAAGGGTGAGACCCACTTCGGCGAGATCTGCGGTGAGTTGTGTAAGTACGCTAAAGGTTTGTTGGTAGGTGTCGCCGTAGCGATTTTCTACACTGTTTTTTGCGATCTCCTTCATGCGAGGGCTCGCGGTTACGCCCCATGTGAAGAAGTACTCCGATCCAGGCGCGACCTCAACTGCGTCAGCGTAGGGGAGTTCCGGGCGTTGATGGGTGATGATACGTTCGTTCATGTTCGCCCCAAGGTACCGCAAGCCGCCGTAAGCGGCTGCGGCGATGGAAAACATGATGAGGACGTAGCTTAGCTTGTGCTGAGGAAGTAGTCTCATCTCGGATACTAATTGTTCGGGTTAGTCCAGTGAGTAGGCCTCTTGACCGTGTTCTGAAATGTCTAGCCCTACATCTTCTTCTTCAGCGCTGACTCGAATGCCCATAATCAATTTGATAGCGAGGAAAACGATGAAGGAGAATGCGAAGGCGAAGAGGGCGTAGGACATGGAGCCGATGAGCTGCCACAAAAAAGGAGCTTCGCCAAAGATGCCTACTGCGAGGGTGCCCCAAGTGCCGCAGACGCCGTGAACTGAGGTGGCTCCCACAGGGTCATCGACCTTGATCTTTTCGAAGAACAGAATCGCGAAGACGACGAGTGCTCCCGATATTGCCCCGACAAGCAGCGCGGGGCCTGGCATCATGGAGTCTGCCCCGGCGGTGATGCCGACAAGTCCGGCGAGCACGCCGTTTAGCGCCATTGAAACGTCAGGCTTTTTCAATACGAGTTGCGTTGCGATCATGGCTGCGAGGCATCCACCCGCTCCAGCGAGAGCGGTATTGGTGACTACGAGTCCGATTTGTTCAGGGTGAGCACTAAGAACTGATCCGCCATTGAAACCGAACCAACCGAACCAGAGGAGAAATACGCCCACTGAAGCAAGGGGCATGCTGTGGCCGATGATTGGCTTCTTGGGTCCATCTGTGCCGTACTTGCCGCGTCTTGGCCCGAGCAGCAGCACGCAGGCGAGGGCAGCGAAGCCGCCGAAAGCATGGACGACTGAGGAACCAGCGAAGTCGTGGAATCCATTGCGGTCGAGCCAACCAGACCCCCACTCCCACGATCCAGCGATAGGGTAGGCGAGTCCGACGATCAATACGGTGAACACCATGAAGCTGCTCAACTTTACGCGTTCGGCCACGGCTCCGGATACGATTGTGGCGGCGGTGGCGGCGAACATGGCTTGGAAGATAAAGTCGGTCCACCATGTATAGTTGGCGTACTTGGCGCTCATGATGTCGAGGTAGTCGGCCGGATTTACATCGATCCAGAAGCCAAGAGACATGATTCCATTGAATTCAGTGCCTGGATACATCGTGCGAAATCCGACTAGAGCGTAGAGAATAAGACCCGAGCTGATCACAAACAAGTTTTTGAATATGATGTTGATCGTATTCTTCGAACGCGTGAGGCCTGACTCTAGGGTGGCGAATCCTAAGTGCATCATGAAGACTAGGACTGCGCAGACGACTAGCCACAAGTTGCCGATCGTAAAAAACGATTCTTCGGAGGTTATGGTATCGATGTATTCATCGTAGTTGCCCTCGGTGACACGGTGTTGAGCGAGCGATTCTTGAGCGCCAATGAAAGCGAAAGAGAAGGCTGCGATTAGTAGGGCGAAGCGGAGGATTCTTTGGAAATTAGCTGCGTTTTTCATCAGTGGATGCGTTTTGTTTCTCGAAGCTGATCAGATAGTCGACGAGTGCGGTTATGTCTTCGGCGGGAATCATGGCGCCCCAACCGGGCATGCCTTTTTCCATGATTCCGTTTCGGATAGTGAGTTCGATGCCCGAGCGGCCGGCCCCGTGATGCCATTTTGAATCGAAGAGATTGCTCGGAGAATCGATTCCGACGTCTTCAGGGCCGTGGCAACTGAGGCAAAACATGTCGTAGTTCTGCTTGCCCTTTTTAACGGACTCTGGATTGAGCTCGACGGGAGCAGGCGTTTCAGGGACGGGCGGAGCAGCAGGTTCTGGTTTGCTGAGCTCAAGCGAAACCTGAGCGGGCTGAGCCGGTGCGGCTGCCTGAGGCTTTGGTTCCGGATTCGCTGCTGCGAAAGAGAGAGCTAGGCTGGTGATGAAGCCTGCTGCCGATAGGGCGAAATAGTTGCTGGCCTTGTTCTGTAGCGTTTTCATGTTTCTGCCATAGTCCTTTCGTGGATACTCTTTACGGCAATGCGGGCTGCTTCAAAGGCTCCGGCTTGCCAGCCGCCTAGATGACTGGCCCAGCTGGCTGCTATGTATAGCTCGCCCTCTGGCCTGATAAGGAGTGGGTAGAAGGTCTTGATCATCGCTTGCGGGAAGTGGGCGAGACAGCCTTCGATGTGAGGTATGGAGGACCAATTGACCGAGAACGCGTTTTCGAATTCGGCCCGATACTGCGGGTGGATCTTTTCGCCGTTGGAGAGCGCGAACTCCAGACGTTCGGCTGGAGACATTTTTCCGAGTTGGTCGGACATTGGTCCGAAAACGTAGTATCCGCCCATGATGCCCTTCTTTTGCATGAATCCGGAAGATGGATACCACATTTCTGCGATCGGGAGGTTCGTCCAGGAGATGCCTCCATAGACGTATTCGTCTTCTTCCCAGAAGCGGCGTTTAAATTGAAGCCCGATTTTCGCCGAATTTTGGAAGGGGACGATATTGAGCGTATTCTTCAGCATCGGAGAGAAGTCCGACTGCATTTTTCTCAATATCGTGGGAGGAATGGTGCAAACGCAGTAGTCTCCGCTTATTTCCTTGTCGACTCCATCGATGGTGTAGACGACGCGCGCGCCAGGATTGGTACGACGAATTTCTTTCACCTGCGCTCCGTAGACGATCTTGTCTTTAACCTTTTCTGCGAGGGCGAATGGAATCTTGTCCATGCCGCCCTTGGGCGTGAACATTTGCGACTGGTATTGGTATTCGTTGGCTCGATGGAAGAGCTGGCCGAATCCTGATTGGAGCAACTCTGAGAATGAGTAGGGCGTGTCGAGTTCGCCTTCTTGCAAGCCTCCGCCAGGCCAAACCTTGTAGCCGCGACGAGCGTGTCCTGTGTACTGGTGCTGGGAGCCGCTGAGTCCGCCCTCGTAGTGGAGGAAGTCGAGCAGTGCTTCCTTGTCGCTACCGGTGAGCTCCGTATCAAGAGCTTCGTCGTCAGCAACTTTGGCGAGGAGCTCGTTGGTGTATCCTCGCAGGTCTGTCTTTACTTCACGGATACGAGCTTTCTTCCCGGCTAGAGGACCGATGTCGCCTTCTCCATAGTAAAATGCGTTTTCGTTCAAGTTGACGAAAGGTTCCACTTCGACGCCAAGCTCTCGGCAATAGTCCATGGTCACGTGCCATTGAGGAAAGCGGGAGGGGCCGGGGTTGAAGTAGAGGCCTTCGTCGAATTGGCAGGTTTGCGTGTGCCCGGTGGTTTCCGAAATCGTGTCTCCCTTGCGAAGCGTCATGCTCCGGCCGCCCGGTATGGGGCGAGGTTCGAGCACGACGCAGTCAAATCCGAGCTTTTGTAGTTCGTAGGCGGTTGTTAGGCCTGCGATACCAGCTCCTAGAATGAGGACGCGTTTCTTCGACTTGCTGCCGATGTGCGTGAGGCCTGAGATTTCCGCTCCATGGCCTGTGGCTTGAGTCATTAGTCCGAGCGCGGTCATCGTTGTGAAGGCACAACCGCCGTACGCCCCGACTTGCCGGATGAAGTTCCGGCGAGTGAGTTTCGCTTTGGTAGACATCTTTTTGTATAAAATAACGCGCTGAGCGCCTTTTGTTGGGCATTAGCAGAGCGTGTGCCTACTTGTCATAAAAATTCAGATACAGGTGAATCTTTAGGTTCCTATTAAAGAAATTTCTGACCTCGTTACATTATTATATATGGAATTTATCGAATGGAGTTTTAGGAGAAAAAAGTGACGAAATGACCGGCTCGGGCATAGCGTCTGCTAAGAGGTGCCAGGATTCGTACAAACGATTCTCTAACCAATAATACAAAAAGATGTCTACTAAACCGGTACCGAATAAGTCGGAGCGCCGCTCCACTTCGCTCGTCGCTACTCTCGTTGCAGCTGCGACCCTTTCACTCTCCCCTCAAGTGGCTTTCAGTCAGCACGAGGTCGATACTGATGAGGGATCGCAGGGCCCGATTCGAATTAGCGGAAATGAAAATGCCTTCGGGTACTCGCAGATGGCCATGATGGCCATCATGCAAGAGTTGCCTGATATTAACCGATACCAGTGGGAGGAAACCATGGCTCTGATCGAGGCGGTCGCCATGAAAGAGATGGTTCCTACTGAATATGTCGTGCCTACCGCTGGCTCTGGTCCAGTGCTGCAGATGGCCGCGATGGCTTATGCTGCCCCTGGAAAAAACGTGGTCACGGTTGAGCCGGGCTACACCCAGTTGGTGAGAACGTTCAACAATTTTGGCGGTGAAACCAAAATCGTGCCGCTTAACGACAAGTTGGAGTACGACCTCGATGCAGTTAAGGCCGCAATCGATGAGGATACCGTGATGGTCTACTTGTGTAATCCGAATAATCCGACTGGAACGGTTGTGAACCCTGATGCTTTGAAGACGTTCATCCGTGAACTTCCAGATGACATCGTGGCATTCGTGGACGAAGCGTACCTCGAATTGGCTGATGGCGGCTTGGATAAGCACAGCATGATTTCTTTGGTGAGAGAGGGCGAGAACATCATTCTTGCTCGTACTTTCTCGAAGGTGTATGGCATGGCCGGCTTGCGCGTTGGTTATGGTATCATGAAACCAGATACGAAGAAGCTTCTCGGAAAGTACCAGATGGGCGGACCGAACAAGTTGGGCTGTGTCGCGGCTGTCGCTTCGTTGCAGGACACTGCTTTCTTCGAGACAAGTGTTACGAACTATCGTTCTGTCCGCAAAATGGTGACGGACAAGCTCGATGAGCTCGGAATCGAGTACGCTTATCCACAAGGAAGCTTCGTCTTCATGAAAACTGGCATTCCGATCAAGGAATTTCAGGGCATGATGGAAGAGCGCAATATCATGGTGGGTCGCCCATTCCCGCCAATGCTCGACTGGTGCCGTGTCAGTATCGGCACCGAAGAAGAAATGAGCACATTTTTGACCGTCTTCGAAGATATCATGAAGACGCAAGGCAAGCTTTAGCCCTACTGGGGTTATTCAGGTAGTTATTGAACAGGTTATTCGCTGCTAGACCAGCAGCATAGGGACCGGTTTGAACCGTTGTGAGCATGCCTTTGGTTTTTGGGCGTCTGATTGCGGTTGGGACCGGTTCCTTCTTTTTTTTGAGGGGTGCATTTTATGGAAAGAAAACGAATCGAGAAGTCTCTAGGAGTGAGTCGTCGAGCTTGGTTAAGAGATGTGGGAATCTCAACCCTTGGCTTAGCTCTAGGTGGGTCGTTGCTCGGGCAAGCGAGCGGTCCTGCGGCCAAGCGATTAGAGCGGTATCCGGAGCTTAAGCACATCAATTTGGCGGGGAACGAAAACCCGTTTGGACCGTCCCAAAAAGTGAGCATGGCTATCATGCGGGAGGTAAAGAACAGCTGCCGCTACCCGTTTCGAGAGGAGGAAATCCTCAAGGAGAGGATTGCGGAGAAGGAAGGCTTGAAGCCGGAGAACGTGATTCTGGGCAATGGTTGTGACGAGATCCTTTCGCTGGCTGGTATCGCGTTTGGCGGTGATGGGAATACGGTTGTAGCCACTCGGCCGACTTATCTTCAACTGGCGGAGCAGGCAGAAAAGGCTGGCGGGCACGTCGAGTGGGTGGACCACTCTGTGTCGATGCATCACGACCTGGGCGCTATGATGGAGAGGTCTCGCAGGAAGTCGGCGAATCTGGTCTATATTTGCAATCCGGATACACCATCGGGAACGGTTTTGCCACCCGAAGAAATCAGGTCGTTTTGCGTCGAGGCGTGCAAGACGAGCACGGTTTTCTTGGATGAGGTGTATCTTGATTTGCTAGATGACTACGAGCAGCAGACTCAGGTGGATCTCATTCGGGAAGGGTATCCGCTTATTATAGGACGTTCGTTCTCGAAGATGCATGGGTTGGCGGGTCATCGCATCGGCTACGCAATTGCGAGCAAGGAGATCGTGCAGGAGATGGGGAAGCGGAAAATGTCGAGCCCTGGCTATTTGGGAGTGATTGCGGCATTGGCTAGCCTTGACGATCGCGACTTTCACGAGCAGTCGAAGCGCTTAATTGCAAAGGGCAGAGAGCGTTTCTGTTCGCAGCTAGACTCCTACGGCCTGAAGTATACGCCTTCTGTTGGAAACTTTGTCTTTCATCACACCGGAATCGAGGTACGAGAGTTCCAGAAGAGGATGAAGGCTCACGGCTTTTTGGTGGGGCGGCCTTTTCCGCCGTATGAGGATTGGTGTCGAATCAGTATTGGGACGCCAGCGGAGATGTCGGCCTACGAGGGGGCCATGGCAAAGGTATTCGGAGCCTGAGGGAAACGCTATTTTAGCCAAATAAGTGGAGGCCGCTTTCTTCGGAAGGCGGCTTTCTTGTTGGAGGCAGGATTGTCTAGAGCATTTTTCTTATGAATAGGCACGAGCAGGGCTGACTGGCCCAGTCAGCCGCAATGCAGGATCAAAGCTCCACGGCGGCCTGCGGCGAGGCCGCCCTACCTTCCGGTTTTAGGAAGAATACGCCATTTCAAAAGAAAAGCGCTCTGGATACGGGAATGCCCTCGTAGTTACGAGGGCATTACGCGGGTAAACCTTTAGTTTATGCTAATCATGAAGGGAATTCTCCTTCCATGCTGAAAAATAGAATTGATCTTATGAGATCAGTTCTATGAATTTTTGTTCAGGCTTTGGTACGGACAAAGTTACCTGTTTACTAGACATCTTCAGTTAGCATCGTACGTGCCAAAGCCGCGCTTTTTTATCGTCTTAAGCCCTTCGCGTAAATTTGAGGATTTTGAGCTGGGGTGATGAACCGAGGTGGAGGGGGCGAAAACCTCCCTAAAACGTGGTCCGAGGAAGATTAGGCCTGAAAGTAAGGTCAATATTCCGCATAGAAGTGTTATTTTGTGCAGATCTAGATGAAGCGCCAGGTAGCTCGCGACTGCATATCCGGTGGCCTTGCCGAGGTGGTTGCTGGTTTGTACCACGCTCATGCGCAGGCCTTTGTGCTCGGAAGGACCTAGGTTGTTGACTGCGAAGAGGAGGGGGGAGATTCGAAGGGCGACGGCCCCGAGGGTTAGCGAGAAGCAGGCGCCCGAAAGGGCTAGGCTGGGTGGGCTTATGGTGGCGACTCCGAATATCGCTGTATTGATGAAAAAGGATAGGGCTATTGTTTGTGAGGGAGACCAGTTGAGAGCTGTTCGTATTGGAGAAATGAGGACAATCGCTTGAAGCAAGCCTCCCAGCATGTGGATGGGGGCGAGCTCGTTTGGCTCGATCTTGGCTTTTTCTAGAAACCATAGGGTGAGGCTTATGTAAAATAGAGCGCTCGCTGTGAATCCAAGGTAAGAGCTGAGGGTGAGCAGAGCAAATCGCTTGTCAGCTAGGGTGCGGAGGGACTTTTTGAGGTAACTCGAAAGCGTTCCGCTTTGATAGTAGGCGCTGGGGTTGCGGCTGGGAAGATGGTAGCGAATCGCAAGCGTCAGGACGAGGGTAAGCGCTCCCAGTCCAGAGCAGAGCTGGAGATAGCTGAGCCATTGCAAAAGTGCGATGCCGAGGGGAATGCCTATGGATTGCCCAAGGGCGTGGCCGCTGAGCATCTTGCCGTTGGCTTTGAGTTGTTCGGATTTGGGCAGGCTATCGCTGAGAAGCGTAGAGGGAAGTCCAGTGAGCGCGCCTGTCGCCAAGCCGCCTAGAATTCGAAGAAGCAGGAGAGCGTTGAAGTCGGGAGCGAGGGCGTGCGAAAGCAGGCAGATGCTAAGCAATAGCAAGCCTGTGAGAAGTGTGACACGGCGTCCGAGTAAGTCTGAGAGCGTTCCCGAAAAAAGGGCGGATATTCCAGCGGCAACCGGAAAAGAGCCCAGCAGGAGCGCTAGTTGGTGATCATCGAAATTCTCGGTGAGAGCGTGGGATGGAACTCCGACTAAGGCGATCGCTGCTTGGGTCGAGTTGACGAGGTTGACGCAGAAGAGGCTTGCCCAAAGCGTACTGCGTTTTCCGTGTGGCATCAGGTTTTGTGCCGTCTCCCTTTTAGAGTGACCTGTTGAGGCTAAAGGTCGCGAACCAAGAGCTGTATTGGTTTCTCGATACGCGTAGTGGAGATCCTTCGTAGGAACGCTCTGGGTGATCGGTCAGGTTGGCGAAGTTTAGGCTAAGGGAGGTCTTCTGGTTTAAGCTGTAAGCGGAGCGGAATGAGAGGCCTACGACTGCCTTGCGGTATTCGTCCTGGTCGATTGAGCTTCCCAGGTCGTCCAGGGCCTTGCTTTGGTAGGTGAAGTCGACTGTGTTGCTGAGTTTTCCGATTGTTCCTGCAAGGCTCAGCTTGAGCAGGTGGTCGGAGCGTTCGGGAGTAGGCAGGTCGTCTTCAGGTCGCGATTGGACGTAGGCTTCGGAGTCCGACAACGTGTAGGCGACTGTGGTTGAGCTTCTGTCGAAGAAAAGGAATTCGGACGCGGTCTTCTTCCATTGTACTTCAATACCTTTGATTCGAGCGCTTTCACCGTTTTCTACGCGGCTGACGCGGTAGGTCGCAGGCGTTCCGTCTTCTAGTATCTCCTCGTCGGATACGGATCCATAGAAGAAGTTTTCAATGTCTATGAAGTACCCTTCGAGTGACAGGGTACCAAGCGTGTCGTGCTTGTGGGTCCAAGAGAGGCGGAGCTTGTCGATTTCTGTGGGAAGAAGCTCTGGGTTTCCCTCGGACACCGAACGTGTGGGAACGCTGATGCGGCGATAGTCGACAATGTTGAAGTATTGCGGGCGCATCAACAGTTGGAACCAAGCAGCTTTGAAGGTGTTTTTCTCGTCGGCTTCATAGCTTACTTCTGTGCTTGGGATGATGTTGTCGTAAGTGTTCTGGGAGTACAGGTCTTTAACGATCAAGAGGCTCCCGTCGTATGGGGTCTCGATGGTGTAGAGAAGTTCTCCTTCTTCTGGGTCATTGACCGCTTCGGGTATGACCACGCGTCCGCGTGTGGCGGTTTTGGTTTGTTCGAAGCGGGCTCCTGCTTCGACTGTCCATTTGCCCAGTTCTTGAGTTCCGAGAAGGTAGGCTGAGCTTACCTCTTCGTTGGCATCGTAGGATTGTGGGGCGTTTTCGACGGTGGTGCGGAACTCGTTGAAAACGAAGTGCTCAGGATTGCTGGTTAGAATATCCCGGCCCTTTTGTGGGTCGAGGCCGGTTGGTTGTGTGTAGAAGCCATCGAGAATGGTTATTTCCGGACCTTCGAACGCAATGTCGGAAAGGGCGAGCGGCGCGTCGGGCGATGGATCGTACACTTCCAGGTCTTGCCAGGCTTCTCTCTCTTTTTCGCGATGAAGGAGGCCCGTCTGTATCCAAAGCACCTTGTCGCCTAGAGTCACTGGTCTTTCCGCGTCTACTCTAAAGGCGATGTCTCGGTCGCGGGTGTAGGAGTTGTGAATGCGAAGGCTGGAGAAGCCTGCTTTGCTTTGATCGAGCAGATCGGTTTCTCCGAGTTGTGTGAACTTGGGTGTGTAGGGATCTTCAACCTCGTAGGCGACATCTAGTCCGGACTCGCGGAAGTTCCAATTGTGCCAGAGACGATCGAGATCCCACTTTTGAGTGTAGACTGCGTAGTCGACGGTCCAGGCGTCACCCGTATAGGTGCCTCCGAAGGTGTTGTGGTGTCGAGAGCGGTCGTTTTCCGTATCGCCGAAATACCTACGGCTTCGAGCGTTCGCGAAGGTGGCTTCCGTTGCGCTGTTGTCTTCGGAAATTACTTCGCTCCCGTCGTTCAGTTCAGCTGAGGCGAACTGGAGTTCAATACGGTTGCGGTAGGAGCTGTCGGTGTACTTTTGGTTCGAGCTTTTGAAGTAGAAGCTGTTTCGCTCATTGAGTTTATATCCGATTTGAGCTGTCGCCAGGGTGTTCTCGGTTAATATGTCGTCGTAGGAGATGCGAGGGCGATCGATGTAGTAGTTGCCGTCGTGAGCGCGTTTTTGCCAGACTGACTCGTAGTGCTCGATGAGGCGATCCGAACTCATGTTTCGGATTTGGAAGGCGGCGGCGAATCGGCCGTCCGTGTCGAAGGCCTTGGACCAATTTGCGCTGTAGCCGCTCTTTCCGATGCTCGATTGGTCGTTGAAGTTTAGATTGTAGCCGATCTGAAGGGAGTCGATTGGCTTGTCGATTGGGTTGCTTCTGGGAAAGTAGGCTCGGAAGTCTACACCTTCGCCGTCGGCGTCTGCCCCTGCCGCTGATCCGATGTCACCGAAAACCTGATACTCCGAAGCGATCGGGTTTCGCTTGATTAAAATTCTGCCTCTTTCGCGTGGGCTTGAATTTGTTTCATCCTTGGAGCTAGCCTGGGTCGCGGACGTTTGCGAATCGGGGCGAGGCTTGTTTGCGTTGGACTGCGAGAAGACGGGGCTTGTTGTCAGGCAACAACAAAGGACCGCTCCTGCAGCCGCATGAGTGGTGCGGTGGAAAAGCTTCATTTAGACATCTTTTTGTGGCGGACCTTATGGTCGCCAGGCCCGGGTGCGAGCAGGCTTTGCGCCATGCATTGTTGTTTTGTGCGGAAAAAGCGAGTGTGGTCACAATCGTGCAGCGAGGCGTTTTTGCGTCATGATCGAATTTGATCTTTAGCGTGAAATGTTCTCAAGGGAGCGTCGGGGAGTGGCCCTGGTTCGCTGCAACATTATTATATAAGGAGCTTAAATTCGGTATGGTAGTTGAAAATAAGATACGAGAAGCTCTTCTATCTGCGCTGATCTGACTTTGGGCGATTGTTGAAAAAACGACTCGATGTTTCACGAGAATTCACGATTTCGACATATTCGTGAGCGTGTACGTGTACTTGGCATCGATGATGCTCAAGGGGCCGTGGTTTTAAGTTAAACACAAACAAACCGTACAAAAAGATGTCTAATACAAATCCGCTAAATGCGGGCGTTAGCGCTGTGCGTTCACGTCCCACAGGCAGCGAGAGCGCTACAGGTGTAGCTCCTCTTGCTAAGATTGCCGTCGCCATGGCTCTCCTCGGAATCTCGGTTCCTGTCATGGCTCAGGAGTCTGGTTCCGGAATGGAGGTTTTCGAAACCTTTACCGCTGTTGGCCAAGGTGAAAGCCGTGCTAACAACTCTTTGAACTTGGAAGCGCTCGACATTGCGATGCCTGGCGCGACTCCAGAGAAGATGGTCGACAAGATCCCAGGTGTGAATGTTGCAACCAGTGACCCGTTTGGTTTCTACGAGTTTGCGAATGACATTCGTGTCCGTGCCTTCAGTATCGATAACCTTGGTGTAACGCTCGATGGAGTCCCAGTCGGTAACAGCAACCCGCGTTACGGCAGCCCGATCGGTCGTTTGGTCGATCCAGCTAACTTGACGACGATCAAGGTCTCTCAAGGCGCTGGCGATGTGACCACTCCTGCTTATCAAGCTCTTGGTGGATCGCTTCAGTACTTCACGAAGGACCCTTCCCGCGAGCAAGGCGCGATGGTGTCGGCTTCTTACGGTAGCTTCGACCACATCAGTCTCTTCGCTAAGTATGAGATCGGCGAATTTGCTCCCGGCCTCACTGGTTATGTGAGCGGATCCCACTTCGAGTTCACGCCTAAAGGTCTTGAAGGCTTGGGTAAGAACATGGGACGTCGCTATGAAGCGAAGTTCAAGTACGATGCTCCTTCCGAGAAGGTGGACGTGACTTATGCAGTTACTTACAACGATCGTGACGACTTCGACACGATGAGCATGAGCTACTCGGACTACACAGGTCTCGAGGCAGGCAACTATCTCGGAACGGGCACCGGCTACATCGAGTACACGCCTTGGACTCATCCTGGTCTGGGAACTTGGAACTACGGCGACTTCACTGATCGCGGACGTAATTTCGGTCCGATTGCATATCTCGACCAGACAGCTGGCCCTGGTGAGGGAACAAACGCGATCTACTACGACAAGTGGCGTAATGGACGTATGGATACTCTGCACCGTTTCAACTTCGACTTTGACTTGGACACAGGTAAGGACCTCTCGGTCGTGACCTACTACCAGGACAAGAGCAACTACGGTCTCTGGGGACGTGGTCAGTCTTATGCTCAAACGCAGGTGCGTGCAGCGTACATGAACGATCCGAGTCGTACGGACATCTGGGGTCAGATGTGGTACGATGCCGACGGCAATGCGATCAGCGAGTCTGGTGACATCGTAGATGAGTACGGATCAGATCACGCGATCGTCGCTCCAGGTACTCCGGTTTATGCCGATGGCGTTGACTTTGTGCCAGGTGTTCCAGGTCGTACTGCTCGTGACGAAGACTTCGGTGGTCACCGCTACGGTTTGTCAGCCACTTACACGTGGGAGACAGAAAACAACAAGCTGATCTTCGGTGGTTGGTACGAGTTCGACTATCATGGTACGGAGCGTCCTAACTACAATCTCGATGGAGGTAATATTCTCGGCGATTTCCGCTACGATCAATTCAACTTCACCAACTATACACGTTACATCGATCAAAGTGTAACACAGCTATGGATACAGGACACTTACTCCGCTATGGACGGCAAGTTGGACATCATCGCTGGTGTAAAGGCTCTGCAGCTTGATCGTGATGCCAATGGCTTCTTGTCCATCGGCGAGTGGCTTAAGAACGAAGAGACTTTCCGCTCTACTAAGTACGAGGATATGTTCCTGCCACAGTTCGGCTTGCTCTACTCGCTCAACGATAGCACCGAGCTCTTCTTCAACTATTCCGAGAACATGGCGACGCCAACTTCCGGTACGATCACCACTGCAGGTGATACCTTCAACCCTGACATCTTGAAGCCTGAGTATTCAGACAACTTCGATATTGGTCTTCGTGGCAACTTCAACGGCGGCAGCTACACGCTGCAGGCATACAGCATCAGCTACACAGACCGTATCCTCGCGTCTGCGGTACCGATCGATGACCCGAACGCGGGTGCAGCCGGCAACAGTGTTTACCAGAACGTCGGTGGTGTTGACTCTTGGGGTATCGAAGCGTCTGGAGATATCATGACTGGGATCGACGGTCTTAGCTTCAGCGGCTCGATTGCCCTGCAGGAAACAACCTTCCAGGAAGATCTTCTAGATTCCGTTGTATTCATCGGAGAAGGGGACGCAGCCCCGACTGCGGCAGAAGGCTACCGTGTAGCTCCAACCAGCAATCCGCTCGCCTACGAAATCTATGAGGATATCAGTGATAACGATCTCGGCAATACGCCGTTCCTCACTGCGAATTTCGATGCCATCTACCGTAAGGGTAACTTCCGCTACACGTTCGGAGGTAAGTACTACGACGATGTATACGTTAACACGCTTAACACTCAGCCGCTCGACTCTTACACGGTGTTCGACGGCAGCATAAGCTACTCGGGCAAGACTGACACGCCTCTCGAAGGCTGGAAGGCCTCGCTCAACGTTTACAACGTATTCGACCAGTACTTCTTCACCGCTGCGGGATACACGGATGAAGACGGAAGCGTCCGTGCTGACCGTGGCCGTCAGTTCACCCTGAAGATGGAGACCACCTTCTAGTCTTCGGTTTTAGTTTGTTCACCGAATTGATTTGATGACACGTGCCGCGGCAGATGGGTAGTCCGCCGCGGCCACTCCCAAACGATCTACCCAGCCCCTGAGGAGGGCTTAAGATTTACCATGCAAGGATTTTATAGAAACGCGCGAAGAGGGTTAGGCTCCTTGTGCGCGCTAACAGCAATCGGAATGTATCCGCTGCACGCAGACGCGGTTAAGGATACGCAGCACACTTTGAGCGAATGGATCGCTCTGGAAAAACAGATCTCGGAAGAGAAGTTCGAGTGGATCGAGCAAAAGGAGGTTCTGGAGAATTCCATCGAGTTCATGGAAACCGAAATCGCAAGTCTTGAGGAGATCATCAAGACTGCTGAGGAAACTGCTTCTGCGGGCGAGCGCAAGAGGGCCGAACTCGATGATGAAAAGGAAAAGCTAGATGCAGCGACGGACGACATCACTGCAGCGGTCGAGAGCTACGAGTCTACGATCAAGGAGCTTTCGCTCACCTGGCCCAACGTGTTCCGTGAGTCAGTCGAGACCTTCCTGAAGCGAATCCCTGACGAGGAGCAGAAGAAGACGACACCTGTAACGACTCGTCTTCAGAATGTTGTGGCGATCATGACGCAATTCGACAAGTTCCAGGGAATCGTCACTAAGGACACTGGAATCCAGGAAGTCGGAGGCGAGTCACGCGAGGTTACCACTCTCTATTTCGGATTCGCCTATGCGTACTACATTGATGGTACAGGGGAGTACGCGGGGTATGGATACCCATCCTCCGACAAAGGCTGGGAGTGGAAGACGGATGCGTCTCTCTCGGAAAGCGTTTCCCAGCTCGTCGCCGTTTACGACCGATCGATCGATGCCCATTTCCTAGGGCTGCCTGCCAAGATCGTGACTCCATAAGAACACTACAAGGAGGACTTTTTAGATGAAGAAACTTTCTACAATTGCTGCAGCGCTCGTATTCTCTGCGTTGCCATTGATGGGACAGAGCGCTCTTGATACTGCTGCTCAAAATGCTCAGGAGAAGCTCGATGCTTCCCTCGCTAAACTCTCCGAGTTGCGTGAGACAATCGGGACGGAGAAAATCCCGCTGACAAAAACGCGCGATTCACTTTTTGCCGAGTTGCGTGACTTGCGCCGCGAAGCGAACCGGGCCCAACGGATCAGCGACAATCAAAGCGCGGATCTCTCTAGCTACGAGGATTCGATTAAGTCTCAGGATGAGATGGTGGACTACTTGATCAATCTCAGTGCTGAGTTTGCTCGTATGTTCGGATCTCAACTTGATCCTTCCGAGTATACTTTTTACGGAGATAAGATTACGGATTCCGAGATCTCAGCAGAGGACCCGCATATCTCCCCGCTTGAGAAACTAGCTGCTCAAAAAGTTGTTATTGAAGCGGCTCTTGAGCGGATGGACGGACTCTCGGGTGG
Source organism: Pelagicoccus mobilis (assembly GCF_016595505.1). Classification (GTDB taxonomy): domain Bacteria; phylum Verrucomicrobiota; class Verrucomicrobiia; order Opitutales; family Opitutaceae; genus Pelagicoccus; species Pelagicoccus mobilis. The sequence goes on from NZ_JAENIL010000013.1 coordinate 112,291, forward strand.
GGCAACTTATACCGGCAAGGCGATCAACACCGATGGACTGCTAGAGGATGGAACCTTTGTTCGGTTTGGTCCGATCACCTATTTCGCGAGTAAGTCGGGATCGGCCGGCCTCGTGGAGCAAGGGAATTCTGAAGAGCCATTGGTTCAGCCGATTTTGCAGGGAGAGTTCGACGCTGGGCTAGCCTCGCTCGCAGGTGGCCAGGAAGGTGTTCTTCCCATCGATGCTACGCTTGACAATGCGATGGCGATTGAGGCGACCAAGGAGAGTATCGCGGATCACGTCAAGAAAGGCGGAATCTGGGTGTATCCGATTCTTGGGTTCGCGTTTCTTTCTTTAACGGTTGCTGCGTTCAAGGCGTTTGAGCTCTCAACTTTGCCAAAGCCAAAGGAAGGTTTTCTTTCCGAGGTGCTTGCTAAGCTTGCTAACAAGGACAAGGAAGGGGCCGCTCATGCTGCGAACGCTGCTACTGGTCCGATGGGCAAAATGATCCAGCAAGGAGTCAAGTACAGCGAGCACGATCCGGAACTGGTCGAAGAGATTCTCTACGAGTCTATGGTTGATACTCAGCCGAAGGTCATGCGTTTGCTACCGTTTATTTCGGTTACAGCCGCGGTCGCACCTCTTCTCGGTCTGCTCGGTACAGTGACCGGTATGATTAATACCTTCAATCGTATCAAAATATTCGGTACGGGTGATGCGAAGTCACTCTCGGGTGGTATCTCTGAAGCCTTGATCACTACTGAGTTCGGTTTGATTGTAGCGATCCCAGCGCTGCTTCTCTATGCGATCCTCTCGCGTAAGGCGAAGAGCTACATCGCCCGCATGGAGAAGATGTCGATCAGCTTTATCAACGGTATCAAAACCATCGGTTAAAGGGATGGACTCTATCGTACAGGAAACCTTAGAGCTCTGGGTCGCTGGCGGATGGCTTATGATTCCGCTGGCTCTCCTAGGGGGCGTCATCTACTTCGCCATCTTCGAGCTCTACCTTCACATGAAGAAGAACTCCTTCTACAAGGTGGATCCCAATGAGCTTGGCCACTGGATCGACGTTCCCGCTGACGCTAAGGGGGATGTTGCTGAGATGATCGAGTTTACGCAGAAGGACATTGATGGGTTGGATGCGGCGAGAGCGCGTTTCGAAGAGTTGCGCGTTTCCCACCTGCCGACCCTCAGTCGACGTCTTACTTTCTGCAATATCCTAGTCGGAGCGGCTCCTTTGACGGGCTTGCTCGGGACTGTGATCGGAATGCTTGGAACCTTCTTTGGACTCTCTGTGAGTTCTGGAGGCAATACGATCGACCTGGTTGCAGGCGGTATTTCCGAGGCCCTGATCACGACCCAGACTGGACTCGTTCTGGCGATCCCAGCCTATGTGATGATTACGATGGTCAAGAAGCAGATAGGAGAGCTCGAGCAGTTCTTCACCCGTATGGAGATTCTGACCATCCTCAAACTAGAGAAAACAAATTTAGCAGCATAACGAATTATGAAGAAAAGACGTTCTTTAACGGAGGGCGAAGCGGAGAGCGATGAAATCAACATCTCTCCTCTGATCGACATGGTATTCATCCTTCTGATCTTCTTCATCGTGACCACGGTCTTTGTGGAAGAAACGGGTGTTGAGGTAAACAAGCCGCAAGCGGCGTCCGCCTCGGACCTGGAGAAGAATAGTATCCTAATCGCTATTACAGATAAGGGTAAGGTTGTTTATGGAGGTAAGGAAGTTGGACTGTCCGGTGTTCGTTCAATCGTGCGCCAACTTGTATCCAAAGACCAAATGCCGGTGATTATCCAAGCGGATAAGACCGCATCTATCGATCTTTATACCCGAGTACACGACGAGTGTAAGCTCGCTGGAGCGAACACTGTGAACCTAGCCACTCAAGGCTAATGGTCTGAACCTGGTAATTGAGGAAAATGGGAACACAGTATAAAGTCTACAAAGGTCCGACTCTGAGGAAACTCCCGGTTGGATCGGGCTCGCTGGCTGCTCTCGCGGTCCTGGCAATGTTCGGCATGCTTCCGTTCACGCAGTTTCTGGCCGGTTTGAAAAAGCCGGACCTGCAAGTGCGGGAGTTTGATGTCACCATCCCGCCGCCTGCGTTTACGCCGCCGGAGCCGCCGCCACCGGAGCCGCCTCCAGAACAGGAGCCGCCTCCCGAGATGCAGCCGCCACCGCCGCAGCTGTCTTTGTCTCAGCTCAACATGGCTTTGAACCCTGGAGTGGGCACCGCTTTGGCGGGTGGCTTCTCCTTGGGGGAAGTCGGAGTGAGCGCTTCGGAGACCATGGAGCAAATCAGTCTCTTCGAGATTAGCGACCTAGATGAAGCTCCTCGGAAAACACGGACTCCGATGTTCAATCCGACACCTCGCATGAAGCGTGAGAAGAAGTCAGGCGTGATCGATATGGAAGGCGTAATCAATCCCGATGGCAGTGTCACCGTGACGAAGGTGAACAAGACCATCGATCAGGACTACGAGCGCTTCTTCAAGGACTACTTCCAGTCCATCGTTTACAGCAAACCAACCGTCGCGGGTAAGCCCGTATCAGCAAGAGTATATTTTAAGATCCCAGTAAAGTGGGACAGTTAAGAACATGAAGTATTTAGAAAAGAAAATCGCTCTGGTAGCCGCCACTTTGTTTAGCAGTCTTGGTTCTGCTCAAGTGTACGAGCTAACGGAGCAGTCATTTGACAATCCGGAATTCAAGGCTCGCTTTATGGCGAGTTACGTAGCCGAGTCTTCGACGAATCCGAACATCACCGCCGATGAGAAAGGTCTCTTTGACGAGGTGGTTCCTCTGATTGGCTCGAACCCAGATGCGGCAATTGAGCGTATCGAGGCAGGCATTACGTCAGAGAATAGCGCGGCGTTCGATTTCATCCTAGGAAATCTCTATTATCAAAAGGGTGACATCGCTAACGCGGTACGAACCTACGGCCAAGCCGTGCAGAAATTCCCGAACTATGCTCAGGCTTACTATAATATGGGGCGGGCCTACGTGGCGGACAGCGACTACGAAAACGCTCTCAAGGGGCTGCAAAAGTCTTTGGAGATTCAGGCTGCAGATGGAGCGATGTATGGTTTGATTGGGTACTGCTATCTCAATATGGATCAACCATCGACTGCTCTCGATGCCTACAAGGTCGCGATCATGCTCGCTCCCGAGAGTCGCGATTGGAAGCTCGGTAAGTTGCAGAGCCTGATTGCTCTAGAGCGCTCGGAGGAAGCGATTGGGCTTCTTTACGAGTTCATTAAAGCGGAGCCAGGCAACGCTGACTGGTGGAAGCTGCAGGCGAACCAGTTTCTGTCGACTGACGAGAAGGACAAGGCTGCTGCAAACTTGACGGTCGTGAAGGATCTCGGAAAAGCGGATGGAGCAACGCTCGCTTTGCTAGGAGACCTCTACGTTAACGAAGGGCTTGTCGAGCCGGCGGTCGAGAGTTACACGGAAGCGATGGAGAAGGGCGGAGCTCGCCCGAGCCGGATCGTCGAGGTTGTGAATTCCTTGATCTACATGGATCAGATTCCAAGTGCTAAGACACTGCTCGCTAATCTTGAATCTAGCATGGGCAGCGATCTTTCTTCGGACCAGGAAGTGGAGGTGCTTAATGTGAAGGCCCGCTTGGCCATGCAGGAAGACGACACCGACGGAGCTGCAAGCTACCTAGCGACGCTGGTCAAGAAGGACCCGCTTAATGGAAGCGCTCTGCTTTCGCTAAGCGAATTGGAGAAGACCCGTGGCGACCTTCCCAAGGCGGAGTACTATGCGGAGAGCGCTTCGAAAATATCGGGTTTCGCGCATCAAGCCTATATCGCTCTCGCTCAGTTGAACGTGGGAAAACGCGACTACACTTCTGCAGCTAAGTACCTTCGTGAAGCGCAGCAAATCGAGCATCGCGACTATGTGGCGGACTACTTGCTGAGAGTTGAGCAAGCAGCCTTGAGAATGTAAGTACGTTTCTGATACGAATTTCGGGGGCGGGATTCTTGACGATATTCCTACACCAACACTATGAAAAAGATGTCTAATCCCGTCGCTCGACGGATGCGTAGCTGGATGCTCCCAGCTGCGTTCGCGAGCTCCTTTTTTCTCGGTTCTGTGCATGCTGAACCAGGTCCAACTCTTGAAAATAGCCCGACTCGCTTAAGTAGCAACGAGAACGCTTTCGGATACACGCCTCGTGCCAAGGAAGCCATGATCGAAGCTCTCGATGGCGGTGGCTACTACAACCGAAACAACGTTACGGAGTTGATAGAACTCTGCGCGGCTAAAGAGGGTGTACCCAAGGATTACATACTCACAACCGCAGGGTCCGGGCCTTTGCTCATGATGACCGCTTTGGCCTACGCCGAGCCAGGTGCCAACGTAGTGACGACCGAAATGGGTTACACTCAGCTGGTGCGAAAGTTCGAAGCTAGGGGTGGTGATGTGAAATACGCCGCTCTTGGTGAAGACATGGGCTACGACTTTAAGGCTTTAGGTGCAGCGATTGATGAGAATACTAAAATCGTCTATATCTGTAACCCGAACAATCCCACCGGGGTGAGTGCTGATCCGGTGGAATTGAAGAAGTTCGTTCTCTCAGTTCCTCAGGACATTCTTGTTTTTGTTGACGAGGCGTACCTTGAGCTTACGTCCGGAAACTTCGCTCTGGCCACTTGTGCTCCGCTGACGAAAGTGCGTAAGAACCTGATCATTACACGTACCTTTTCCAAAGGATACGGGATGGCGGGCTTGCGCATCGGCTATGGTGTCGCTCAGCCAGAGGTTCTGAAGAAGATCGGAGTTTTCCACATGGGCTCGCCGAGTTACTTGTCGGCTATTGCGGCCTGCGAGGCGATCAAGGATGAGACTCACCTGGCCTACAACATCAAGAGCTACCAGGATATTCGTAAATCTGTATGCTCGGCCTTTGACGATATGGGTGTTACCTATGCTCAGCCCGATGGCGCGTTTGTTTATTTCCATACTGGGATCGATCAGCAGCTGCTCCGTAACGCTATGGAGCGCCAGGGAATCCTCATCAGTGGTTCTCGTGTGTCGGGTGCTCCGGTTGAGAAGTACGCTGGTTGGGCACGCGTGAGTATTGGAACGCAAAGCCAGATGGATCGCTTTTTAGGAGTTTTGGGAGGGTTAATGGCCGAGCTCTAGTCGACTGCTCGAACTTTTTCCCGCCCTCCTCAATGAGGCGGAGAGGCCCTTGTGCTTCTCCGCCTTCTTTGTGTCTGGATGGTGGGGCTGGAACTTTGGATACAAGAGGTAGCGACCGTTGTCCCCAACGGTCACATTTTGCAGAAGTGGTCGTTGGGACAACGGCCGCGACCTTCGGGATGACGCTGAACTGCTAGAAATCGATTTTGGTTTAGACATGAGAAATATGAATGAAATTTCTAAACTTGCGGAACTATGAAAAGCGCGCATCTTAATTTCTTAACTTATCAAACTTTCTCCGAAACCCCAATCCGAGGAGATCGTTTCCATGCTCTCATACCCCATGAGCTTGCCTGCCCAGCAAGTTTTTCGTCGTTACATTTTACCTACACTCCTTTCCCTGATCGGTTTCCCGTTGTCGGCTCAGCATCAGCTGTCGATTCCGAACCCGGTTGCCGCGGAAGAGAAGCTAGGTGTGCTCGCTTTAAACGATTCGCTTTGCGTGGTCGACCTCGGCTTCGGGATAGAGAGTGTCGCTTCGAACGCTTACTACTTCGAAGCGGCGGACTCCTATGCCGATGGTTTTTTGGAGATAAACCGACCTGTCGGAAATGTCATTCGAGAGGGGAGGAAGGCGACCTTTGACTTTAGCGTGAAGGTGAGGCCGAGTCGAAATTACACGGACTGCTTTGTCGTATTGCGACTCTTCACGCAGGACGGTCGTGAGTTTCTGCTTCCCTTTGAGATCGATGATTTAAAGGAAGGAAAAGCCGACATCGTGCGCATCACCCCCACGCTCGTTTACGACGACTTGAACAAGGGAGTGTATCACTACCATTTCTTTTCGGGCGGCCGGGAGATCTACTATGCACCGACTCAATTCCAGCTCGGCAAAAAACGGCTTCGTCCGCTTGCTCTTCGTGGATCGGGAAGTCGTGAACCGGAAATCGATCGGATTCCCGATGGAGGACTACCCAAAGAGTTGAGCTACTTGGTTTCGGGTGAAGAGGTTCTTGTCGCTGTCGGCGTCAACGACAACGGTTACAGCGTGGACCACACTGTCCTATCGGACTCAGATCCCATGGCCGGACAGCTCGCGTTGAAGCTCGTAAAGAATGCCCGCTTCAAGCCTGGTAGCGAAAATGGATTTTTTGCCCGAAAGGACTTGTTACTGCGTGTGCAGTTCGACTCTCGCGGTCACTATCAGATGCGAGCAGAGTAACTTCTATGAGGAGGCGATGGTTCCCATGTCCCGATAGGGCAAGCTAGGATCTGTCAGGCTCACCAAGGCAACCAATCCCTCTCGCTCCCATCTGTTGCGCAGTTTTGAACGTAACGTTACGTAGAAAACTGCGCGCGCAGCGGGGCGTTCGCTGAGGACTCGCGCGGCCAAAGGTCGCGTTTACAAAAGAAAGGAGATGAGGTGATTCGGTGTGGGAGTTATTCGAGTTTTCCATCGGCGAGGGTGAAGGACGCTTATCGGAGTGCCGCGGTCACTCTTTCTACTGTAGTGTCAGCTAAGCTCCTTACATTAAACACGTATTGTGGGAAGCGACCTTATGTCGCGACTATTCCGATTTAGATCCCGGCACAAGGCCGCTTCTCACAGAAACTGTGGCTTGAGCAAATCTGTAACAGATTTCTCTTACACCACACTAGCGTGCTCTGGTGGATCGATGTTGAACAATTTTATGTTCCAACCTGAGATTGCTGGTCTCTTGTTCGCGGCTCGCTCGACCGTAGTCAGAACTGTAGATGATTACGGCAGTTTTGAAAGATGAGCGCAAATCCCCGGTCTGGCTGAAGTCAGGCTATGGGTCCGCCGAAGTCGGACTGACCGCGATGGAGATCATGCTCCAGGTCTACCTGTTGGAGTTGTACCTAAGAGCTGGACTTGATCCGCTCTGGGCAGGAGCTGCACTCGCGCTTGCTGTCATTTGGGATGCGATCAGTGATCCTCTAATGGGCTGGATCTCGGACCGGACACCGGCGCGAAACTCTCGTGGAAAGAGACTGCCGTACCTTATTTTGGGCATCCCTATATCGATGCTCGCGTTTGTCTTCCTGTTTTCACCTGCTCAAGGAGGCACGGACCTAGAGTTGGGAGTCAGGCTTTTGTGCTGGTATCTGATTCTGAATACGGCGGTGACATTAATCATTGTTCCGTACCTGGCTCTAATCAACGATCTCGCTAAGGATGCCCAAGAACGTTCGGAGTACTTTGGCTGGCGTCTGGTTTTTAGCGGTCTGGGATTGATCGTTGGTCTCAGTATCCCGCCGATCGTAGCCGCGTTGGCAGGGCAGGATGTCGATGAGCTGGGCACGGCGGGGATGCTGGAAAACCGAAGCTCCTCTGCGTACTGGCTGGCGATCGCGCTCGGGGTATTCGTTCTGCTTGCGGTTGCTGCGGTTTGGAAACGCTCGGGAAACTCTCAAGCGGAATCAAGCCCGGTTCAAATGCTCTCGGTTTTGCGTGTCTGTATTCGCTCCAAAGCGTTTCTGGTCGTGATCGGAACCTTTGTATTCATCTCAATAGGACGGGCAGTGAATGCGAGTCTCGCGCTCATATTCTACAAAGGAACCTTAGGGTTTTCCGATTCGCAGGTTGCGGTGGCGTTGATAGGTTTGTCTGTTGTCGTTATGATCGCAACGCCTGTATGGGTCTGGATGGGAAAGCGATGGAACAAGGGGCGTTGCTGCGTTTGGGGTAGTTTAGGCCTATCGATTTTGACGGCTGTCGCGTACCCCTTGCTGCCGCCTCAGAGTATGGTTCCTGTCGCTATTGTGGTTATCCTAGGCGGTCTCAGTGTCGCTAGCGTAGTGTTGCTGGAGTCTCTCTTTTCCGACGTGATCGAAAGTGATAGCAGAGAGAACGACATGTCGTTGACCGGTTCTTACTATGGTCTTTGGCGGCTCACAACCAAGTTTGCGAGAGCGATAGGCCTAGCTGTTTCGGGAGTATTTCTCTGGTTTATCGGCTATCAAGAAGGGGTGCTCGAGCAAGAGAGCGGAGTGTACCAATCCGTTGCTTGGGCCTTCGGTCCGGGCGTAGCCATATTTTTCGGATTGGGCACCTACCTCCTTTGGCGAGGGGTACGCGCCAATCGTTAGCGATAGCAGCGGATTTCGAAGAGCTTCACTTTTGGGGAGCCGTAGGTATCCTTTAGATTGATACGGATTGTGGAGGTTCTAACGCTTTCGAATTTGAACTTAATGAGGCGAGTTGTGTTCTCTTCTATCTCAGCGAGCTTTACCCATTTTTTCCCGATCTTCGCCTCGAGTTCGAGAGACTTGAGGAGTTCAACCGGGATGGCGGGTGCATAGTTTTCGCTGTCCCGCGGTGTTTTCAGCATCATGATGTTTCGCTGCAAGTTTGTGTCGCACTTGATCAGGACTTGAGAGAGTTCGACTGATTCTGCCCATTCGAGGATAAGGTGTTCATTCAATCCTTGGGAAGCCCAGTGGTGGGTGCGTCCATGCTCGTCGCGCGGCACCCCATCGAGGAGCAGTTTCACATCACCGGAAGAAGTGGAGCTGGCCACGATACGAGTGGCCTGCTTTGCGAGGTTTTGCTCGTCGCTCGCTGCATGATTCGGGATATAGGCGTCGTCACGTTGCAGCTGCTCCTGCAGCGCTTTGATGTGGTTGGCAGACAGTTCGCGAGGAGTGATGCCTTTTTCGATGCACATCGCAGCAGCAGTCCCGACTGCCTGGCCCATGGTGGCACAGGTGGCCATCAGGCGTGTGGAGGAAAGGGCAACATGCGTAACGCTGACATTGCGGCCGGCGAATTGGAGATTGGATACGTTTTTTGAGTAGAGACTACGGTATGGGATTTCGTAGACCTTGTCGAAGTGGGAGTGCCAGAAGCTAGGAGGATCCTCCAGGTTTTCGATGCCGCCGGGGTTGTGTTCATCGAGAGGCCAACCACCGAAGGCAACGGTATCTTCGAAGTGCTTGTGATCGACCAAGTCAGATTCGCTTAGGATGAAGTCTCCAATGAATCGGCGCGACTCGCGGCGACCAGGAACGGAGCCGACCCAACCGAGTGCGTAGTTGTCTGCTTCCGGATACTTGCCTGAGTTTTTAACGTAGTCCCAAACACCATACGCGTAGCCCATAAGTTTGTGGCGGATTTCGTCGAAGTCTCCGACGATGTCGAAGTCACTTCCAACCTCGACCCACCAGAATCCTTCCTGGAAAGGGATGATGCTACGGTCGTCGTGGCCTTTGCTGGAGTGTTTGTCGTCACCATGGTAAGGGATGGCGAAGGAGGGAGCCTTAAAGGGCATCGGTTTGCCCATATCGTCTGAAGAGAGCAGGATGGTTGCTCCTAGTGTCCAACCATCGGCCTTTTCAGGAGCGAACCTTTCGTTGAACTCGGAACGAGCTTCGCGGCCCGTACGATAGTAGGCTCCGGAGGTTGCCGCGAGGAGGCCGTCTCCGGAGCAATCAATGAACTGTTTGGCATGGATGGTGATTTCCGTCTCAGTCGGACCTTGCCAGCAGCGAGCCGACGCGATTCGGTCTCCATCCATATTCGCCTTTAGGGCTTGAGTGTCGAAGAGGAGAGTGAGGTTAGGCTCACGGACGACGAAGTCGTAGAGGACGTGGTCCCAGACTGTGAACGAGTTCTGGGAATTCATGAAACGATTGTGCAGCAAGATCTCCTCTATAATGCCGGTTTCACGATCGGCGAGACCGGTGGTGAGCTTTGTTACACCGTGAACGATGACACGAATTTCGCTAGAGGCGTTGCCGCCGAGGACGGAGCGATCTTGAACGAGGATGACCTTCGCTCCGTTGCGGGCTGCGGCCACAGCTGCGCAAATGCCCGCCATGCCGCCACCGATTACTGTGACGTCGCTAGTGAAAGATTTTTTGCGTTGGGGCGTTTGTCGTTCGCCCGTGCCCATTTGAAGCCATCGATCCGAGGAACGGTCGCTCAGATCGATGATGTTTGCTTGTTGGTTCATGCTTTGAAATTGGACACCCGCGGAGCGGCCGTCCCACCTTCGTCTGGTTAAATTGATTTCTTTCGTATCGAGAAGTAAACTACGCCTACGATGGCGAATAGGATTAGGGAGAAGCTTAGTAGGACGCTGGCTTCTTTGGAGTTGAACGCTGCGAGCACGGTCATGACGAGGGCGATCCCTGCGAGCGTAACTGCGACCATCTTCGCGGGGAGAGTGGAGGACTTGACTGCCTCTGCCTCGTGGAATTGACGTTTCGATGCTTCAACGCGTTCCCAGCCAGGGTGCTCACCCTTCATCGTGAATTCGAGAATAACAAGAACGAAGAACGGTACTAGGATACCTGAGCACAAGTCGGCAAGCCGTTGGTGTTCCGCAACCCAAGGACCAAGGAATCCGAACTTAACCAGAGCTGCAGCGACAAAACCGATCATCGTGGTACTCCAGACTGCCTTGATACCGATCTTTTTGGAGAAGAGTCCCCAGATCGTTGGTAGAACCAAAGGACCTGTGAGTAGGGTTGTGATGTCCAGGATGAAACTGGTGTAGCCGTAGCGAGGGATCAGCAAGGATCCGCCGATTACCACGAGTCCGAGAATGGCGGTGAGTATACGTCCGACGAATACGAGTTGTGTCTCGGAAGCGTCTTTGTTGATGAACCTGTGGTAGACTTCGGTGGTGAAGGCGGCGGCGAAGACGTTCAGCTGGGAGGTGGCGGCACTCGCAGTGGCGGAGGCCATCGCCGCGATCATAAGTCCCATCATTCCGGCCGGAAGTACGAGCTTGCAGGCGAGGATATAAGCCTGCTCGGTGTCGGCATCTGGCTGAATCGTGCGGAAGACAAGTGCGGGCAACATCCAGAAAAGTGGGCTGATGAGGTACATCGCTCCAAAAATGTATGCGGCCTTCTTTGCATCCTTAGCGGTTGGGACGCAGGTATAGCGCTGGACGAAACTCCATTCGCCACCGATCTTGAAGAAGTGGATTATGATCCAGCCGGCTAGGAACCACCAAGTGAAGTCGGCGGCGATGGGGGAGGTGAATCCTGGGGGTGCCTTCGAGACGAAAGCGTCCCAACCTCCGGCTTCAATGAGGATCAAGGGTACGACGAAGGTTACCGAGACGACGAGTATCACAAATTGTAATACATCGGTCATTAGCACCGCCCAGAGCCCGCCGGCGAAGGTGATGACGATGACGATCAAGCAGAGAGCAACGGAGGTGAAGGGAACTGAGAGGAGACCGGTTTCCGGATCTGCAAGGAGATGGCCTTCGGGGAGTGGCATCAGCGCGCAGATTACCTTTGCCAATGCGTAGATGGCTCCGCCGACTGCGAAGATTCCGATTGTTCCTTGGAACCATGTATAGAATTGAACGATGGAACTGCCAAAGCGGAGCTGAAGGAATTCGGAAGCAGAGTTAACGCCGAGCTTTCGCCAGTAAGCTGCGAGGAATCGCCCGACCAGTAGAGCGGCGATGCCGTAGCACATGTTGATGGCAACTGCTACGAAGCCATAGCGGTAAGCAACGCCTCCCCAAACGACGAAGGTGCCTGCTGAAAACATGGTCATGAATCCAGAGAGACCTGACACCCACCATGGGGATTGGCCTCCCGCGGCGAACATATCCTTGGAGCTTTTGACCTTCTTTGCGAAGACCATGCCGGCCCCTACGATTCCTAGAATGTAGAGGAAAATTACGATGTAGTCTGCTATTTGCATGACTTGTGTTTGTTGTAGGTCGTCGCGTTGAGGCGACTTAGGGCTGGCGGGTCGGCGCCCCGCCCTACAGTTAATTCTCTAGTTAGGCAGGTTTCCTTTCCAGCCGGTTTGGAGTTGCGCTAGTAGTTTGGATACGACTTTGGGGCGACGTTTCGCTATGTTGCGAGTTTCTTGAGGATCGTTTTTATGATCGTAGAGCTCTATGGCGATTGGATCTGCGTCAGGACTTCCTCGATCGATCCAGGCGATGAAGCGGTAACGGTCGGTACGCATCGCGTAGCCCATGAGGCGGTTTTCGAAGAGATCGCGATCCCACTGGTCGCCGAACTGCTCTTTGATACGTCCCTCTACTTCTGTAATGAGCGGACCGAAAAAGGTTTCGCGCATAGCGGGACGAAGAGGGAAGGCGCCCCATTCGCGGAGGGCGGGATTGGGAAACTGGCTGAATGCTGCCTTCTTCCAATTGCGATCGGGGTTTTGAAGCAGTGGCGTCAGGCTGTAGCCTTCAAGGTGTTCTGGTTTCTCTATTCCGGCGAGGTCGCAGAGAGTTGGATACATGTCGACGAGTTCGACAAGGGCGTCGGTGGAAGCTCCTTGAGCTGCTTCCGACATGCTTGGAGTCCAGATTATGAAGGGGACACGTGTGGCGAGTTCGTAGTTGGTCGCCTTGCCCCAGACTCCCATGTCGCCTAGATGAAAACCGTGGTCACTCCAGAGAATGATGACTGTGTTGTCGCGAACTCCGGACTCGTCTAGGGCGTCGATCATGCGGCCAATCTGGGCGTCGACATAGCTCGTACAAGCGAGGTAGGAATGTTTGAGAGTGCGCGCTAGCTCAGGATCGAAGTCGCCTTCCTTGGGAATGTAGTGGCGAACGCGAAGTTCGAAAGAGGCGTGTAAACCCATTGCAGGACCGTCCTTCGGTGCCTCGGTGTGAGTAGCCATGGGGATTTTATCGCGCTCGTAGAGATCCCAGTATTTTTTTGGGGCGATCCAGTTGAGGTGTGGTTTGTTCATGCCGAGAGCCAGGAAAAAGGGCTTAGCATTGGAGCCTTTTTGTTCCGCGACAAGGTCTTCGAGAGTGGCGATGGCGAGGTCGGTATGGTATCCGTCTATGTATCGATTATCTGGAACATCTGCCGCTTCGTAAGGGGGCCCCATCGCGAGTCCAAATCGAGAGACAGGACCGTATTTTTCGAACATCTCTTTTTTGGACTTGGCTGTAACGTCTCGGTTTTCTTTGAGTGCGAAGCCCTTGAGTTCGCTTACTTTCTTGTCATCGAGTTTATGGCGAGAGGGCTGGCGGTTCCAGGTGTCTTCGAGCATGTCGCCGTGGTGGTAAATTTTACCTGCGTAGACGGTGTCGTAGCCGTTATTGCCGAAGTGTTCCGGAAGAGTGAGAATGTCAGGATTGAGGTCGCGAATTTTAACGTAGTTGTGGGTGATCCCGATGGTGTCGGGACGAGCTCCGGTAAGGATGCTGGCGCGAGAGGGACCGCAAATCGCTTGTTGGCAGTAAGCATTGTCGAAGCGGAGGCCTTGGCTTGCGAGGGCGTCGATGTTTGGCGTGATCGCGATGTCTGAACCGTAACATCCGAGGTCTGCCCGGAGGTCATCGATCGCGATGAAGAGTACGTTAGGTTTCTTCATCGATGCCTGGTCTGTCCCCCTTGAGTAGGTAACTCGCAGTACGGGCCGTAAGTTAGCAGGTGTGTCGTTGGATGCAAAGCGTGCATACGCGTTCTTGCCGGCCTCCGTTTCTGGAGAGATGAGGACGAGGCCGAGTGGCTTGCCAGCGTCGAAAGCACGTTGCGCGGCTTTGACGAAACGCTTGGTGCTCTTGAAGGTTTTTCGAGTAGGCGTTTCAAGCTCGTATCCGTCGATTCGTGACAGTGATTGTTTACCGAAGTCACCCCCTTCGTTTTTCCACGTGTCTTTACCGGTGCGAGAGACCCAGGATGCTCCAGAGCCGATTTCGGGGAGGCGCCACCCGTCGCCCACTCCTTCTACGAAGCTTCCTTCGAGCTCACGAAGTTCTATGCTTCCGATTTCTTTGCCGAGTCCTTCGTCGCTCCAAAAACTGAGATCGACACTTTCGATGGTGCTACCTGCGGGAATTCGATCAAGGTCCCATTCGATGAGGCCGCGACTGCGTTTCCCTTGCCACTTGCCGATCATGAAATGGTTATCTTGCCCCGCGTTTTCGGTAGGTTTGGTTTCGCGGATGTGTACGGCAGGATTGTTGTAGCCGTGTGCTTTGTGGCTGAGTTCGAGGAGGACTGGCGCGTCGACAGAGATATTGACCTCTGCCGCGGTCCGGTGAGTGCCCACGGTCGCTGAGCATTCGAGGATATAGTGACCGGGCTTGGAGAAGCTTGCTGATGTTTTCGCTGAAGTAGTGTCCGCAAATGAGACCTCACCTGGGCCTTCTAGCTTTTTCCACTCGAGATCGATTTCGAGGCCGTCTTCGGTAGGCGAGACTTGAGCCGTGAGGTCGATGTGTTCGTCAGTATCGGAAACTAGGATACTATGTCCTGGATTTGGGCTTGTGATTTCGACACTGGCGTGTGGCGACTTCTCGAAGAAGCGGAAGTACTGGTATTGAGTTTGGGAGGGGAGTTGTGATTCGTCGACGCCAGTTGTCTTCTTGCCGAGCTTGCCCGCCAGACAGGTGAGCCAGACGTTCACGTCATTGTGTGCGAAAATGGAAGCGTCAGTTTCGCCAACGAGTTCGCCGTTGAAGAAGTAGCGAAGAACTTCCGGAGTGAACTCCATGCCGTAGACCTGGAATTCGTAGAGAGGAACGCTTGGGTGGATTTGTTTGGTGCCGAACTTGCGGTGATCGGCGGGGAGCCAGCGGTGGGAGTCGATCTGGTAGTGGTAAGGATCGGAGGAGTCGTTTTCAGCGGGATCGAGTTCGATGTGGATGGTTCCAGGGGGAAGCTCCTCGAGTACGGCGTCGCGCATCATCCAGAAGGAGGAGTGCCAACCTTGGCCTTTGGGGGCTTTCATGGTGGCTTCGTAGTAGCCGTAGCGGAATTGCTTGTGGGTGATGATGCCGCCGCCTGTGTAGTCTGTATCGTTTTTCTCAACACGTTCCTTTTTCAGGTGAATACGGAAGAGACCATCGGATACGGAGTTGTTGGCGGGAAGCTGGGTGCTCCAGAGTTTGGCTCCAGTGCGGTAATACCATTTTGATTCGTCGACCTCGGTACCTTCGAATTCATCGGAAAAGGTGAGACGGTAACCATGAACGTCTGTGTTGCCGTAGGGTTGTACATTGGGATCGCTCGCTGGGTCGATGTCGGGACTGTCAGCGCTAATGAAAGGCAGGAATGCGAGTCCAGCGATAGCGATGGATGCTAGTTTGAAATTCATACTTGGAGTAATTGGGCGACAGCGACTTTCAGCTTGGTGCTGTCGTGGAGGAAGTGACTTTATCTAAACAAGGGCGTCCGATATTTCAAATCGGGCAAAGCGCTTATCTTTAATGATTAACGCAGCAAGTCCTCAGTTCCACGTTGGAACAGGGCACAGCTCATCTGGGGAGCAGGCTGCGTGCTATTGGCGATCGCCAATGACCATACTAACCAGTTTCACACCCAAGCTTTGCGGGGCGTGTTCTCTTGCTCCGCAGATTGTAGTGGGAGCTTTGCCTTTGGCAGTCTGGTTTAACATGAAAGTCGGGGCTCGTGGAGCTATCGGTTGTCAGCATATCAGACGAAAGAGCGTTGCGATATGCCCTTTTTGATTTTGGATATGCAGAAGACGGCAGTCTTTTTCCGACACGTAGGTTTCATGTTTCAGGAGGGAGGAAACTGGGATTTGTAATTTGTGTGTTTTAGGTCCTGTTGTGATGGAGCGATTTGCTTCTCCTTGATTTTAGGATGTTTAAGTTCGAATACCCCATGCCTCGGTTATGTGTCTTCCTTAAGTTTGGAAGCTGTTTATTGCTGTGCGCTTTCCTATCTCTCTTTGTCGGACGTTTAGATGCGGCGGGTAAACCTTACACTCCGCAGCATCCTGATCCGTTCGATGAAGCGTGGCGATGGAATCGGGTAGAAGCATTTTCGGGATACCGTCTTCACTGCGTTGATGAAGGAGAGGATGGCCGTCATTGGTTTGGCACGAGCGCGGGGGTGGTCGTCTATGACGGCTTCGAGATCAAGCAGGTGCTCGAGGAGGAGTCGATCAAGGATGTGGCCGTTTTTGGCCGTGATGTTTACGTCTTGTCGATCAATGGATTCTGGCACTTTGACGGAAATTCCTGGAAGCAGTTGATCGAGCGACGTTTCAATCGTCGGGTCCAGAATTCGATTGTGAGGACGATTGACGGCACTGTCTGGGTAGGGACGGACAAGGGCTTGCTTCGTGTTGTGGGGGACGATGTGAAACCGGTTGAAGGGTTTGGGCGGTCGATCCTGAGCTTGTTGATAGATGACCACGGCCGTCTCTGGATAGCCCAAGGCGGCGGTGGCCGGGTAGTAGTGACAGACGTGGAGGATGGGCGATTGGCCTCTAGGAAGAGTCACCGCCAGGTGCTCGACGCTATGCCTGGGGGAACTCGATTCAATATCCACCATATCACAAAGGGGCATGATGGCCGGGTTTGGGTCGCGAGCGCGGGGCGCGAGTACGCGGTACGTTGGTTCGACGAAGACCTAAACGAGCATCTCGTTGAGGCGTCGAGAGGGATTGAGTTCCGAGATTCTCTGCTGGCTTTGGCGGTAACCGTGGACGGCACGGTTTGGATGCGAGACCGAACGGACCTCTTCTCGATCCATGATGGCGTGTGGAGAACCCATGACTGGAAGACTGAGCATTTCGGGAGATCGCTGAGCAAGGTCGGCCTGTTGCATTCGAACTCGGAAGGGAAGCTAATCGTGGGTGGAGACAGCTCCCCGCTTTTTGTCATCAATATGGCTCAAGACCGTTGGTCGAGCTATCACGATCTAATGTTCCAGTGTGAAGATTCCGACGGGAATCGCTGGTATATCGCGAGTGGTGGCGAACTTGTTTTTGAAAATTTGGATACAGGAGAATGGACCGAGTATTCGAAAGAGGACGGAGTGATCGACCTTCCTTTGGTCGTCTTTTGCGACTCGCGCAACACGGTGTGGGTTGCGGGAGCGCATGAGGGGCAGGCCGCCGTCGGCTGGAAGCGGAGAAACCAATGGAATGTCGATCTCTATCCTGAGCTCGGGAGTATGATCAGTCACTTGTCGGCGTTCGAAAACAAGCTGGGACAGATGTTGTTTGGCTCAGGTCATGAACTCACTGCACCTAGTCCTGATAAGCGCGGGGGATTGGTGAAATATCGGTCTGTGGATAATGGATACAGGGCAGAGGTGATCCCGGCGAAGGCGTTTGTGAACCGTGTCGTGTCTATTGTGGAGGACAGGGTTGGGGACCTTTATACAGGAGGGCGTTATCTCTATCGTCATCGAAAAGGGGAGTTGGAACGGATCGAGTTGCCGGTAGAGGACAATTCTCGTTGGATCGACCATATCGTCTTGGACTCGCAAAACCAGATTTGGTCGGCCGTTTATGGGAAGGGCATTTTCCGTTTGAATGGGGATCAAGTTGACTTGTTCAACGAAGAGAGTGGGCTGGCGAGCGAGTCAGTGGCGAATCTCGCTCTCGATCAGCAGGGCCATTTGCTGGCCGGTACGTCGATGGGGATTAGCCGGTTCGATGGGGTCACGTGGACGACTCACGTTCTGCCGGAGGAACTGGGATTTGACCGGGAGGCGGGAACTCTGCGTGCTGCCAAGGACGGGGCGATCTGGGTGAATATAGCGACCCGGAGCTGGTTTTTCAGAGGATCGGAATACAATCCGATGCCGAAGAACCGCGTGTACGAAAACATGAGCGTGCGTTTCAAAGGAAATGCGAACGGGCCAGAAACGACGCTTCATTCGAAGGACATCGAGTTGCATGAGCCGGGCAACGTTAAGCTTGAGTGGAGCGGCAAGGACTTTTGGAACGAGACTCCTGAGGATGACTTGGAGTTTTCATATCGAGTAGATGCGGGTGAATGGACTGCCTTCGCCAAAGAGAAGGAGACCTTTCTGTTGGAGCTCGCCACTGGGTCGCATGTTGTGGAAGTGCGGTCGCGAGACTTGGATGGTAATGTGGATGAGTCACCGGCACGAGTATCCATCGCCGTAGTACCTGCCTTGTGGAAACGACCTTGGTTCATCGCGACAGAGGTTGCGGTGGTCTTGCTGATTGCGGGATTGATCTATGCCATGATTCGGATGCGGATGCGGCATATGATGGAAAGTCGCGATTTTAAGCTCTGGTTCTTCACGCAGATCTCGCACGAGCTGAAGACTCCGCTTTCGCTGATTTTGGGTCCTGTTGAGAGCACTTTGAAACGCGCGTCCGATAGCAAGACGAAGGGGTCTATGGAGATCGCCAGTCGCAATGCTCGAAAGATGCTTAGCTTGGTGAATCAGTTGCTAGAGTTTCAGAAGGTTGAAATGGGCGGCGTGCGGGTCGAAGCCTCGCGTGTGGATCTGGTTGGTTTTGTGGGTGATTCGATCCCGACTTACCGGGCGATGGCGGATCAAAAGGCTCAGGATCTGATTTTCGAATGCGAGAAGGAGAGCTGGATCGCTTTTTTGGATACGGATAAGCTGCAGAAGATCTTGGATAATCTGGTTTCCAATGCCGTGAAATACACCCCTGATTGCGGCACGATCAAGATCCGCTTGGAAGTGGACGCTGGGGCCCGTGCGAGCTCAGGTGAAATCGGTGTGATTCGTGTAGAGGATACCGGTCTAGGAATTCCTACCAAAGATCAGAACAGAATTTTTGATCCCTACTATCGAGTCGGAGGCAAGTCGAAGCAGGCCGCTAAGGGGACCGGAATTGGTCTCGCTCTGGTAAACGAGTTGGTGCGGGTTTGTCGCGGAACGATCGAGGTGGAGAGCCCGATCAATGGAGAGGGTGGAGGAACGCGTTTCACGGTTCGCTTGCCGTCGATTGAGGCGGAAGAGGATCTTAAGCAGCACGAGGAACCTGAGCTAGACGCAGGCGCGAGCGAGGAGGCCGATGAAAAGCTGGAGCCAGATGCTCAGGTTGAGGAAAAAGCGTCTCAGGTTTCCCGTGGCAACAAGCCGCTCGTCCTGCTTGTGGATGATAATCCCGATATCAGGAGTTTCCTTTCGGAAGAGCTCGGCGAGGAGTTTGCGACGATCGAAGCGAAGGATGGGCGTGAGGGCTTGGAGGTCGCCCGAAAGGAGTCGCCGGACTTGATTGTTACCGATGTGATGATGCCGGAAATGGATGGGCATGAGTTCTGTCGCCATATCAAGACGGAGCGTCTTACCAGTCATATTCCAGTGATTATGCTGACGGCCAAGTCCTCCCTGCAGAGCCATATTCATGGTCTGGAACTGGGGGCGGATGATTACCTGTCAAAGCCGGTTGAAACGGAGCTGCTTGTATTGCGTATCCGAAATCTGTTGGCTTCGAGGCAAGCGCTTCGGGAGCGTTTCGTGCAGCAGCAAGTGTTGACGCCGAAGGAGGTGACAGCGACTTCGCTCGACGAAAAGCTCCTCGAGAAGGCGATCGGAATCGTGGAGGATCACATGCAAGATTTCGAGTTTTCGGTCGAGTTGCTAGCGGAGGCCTTGCACATGTCGCGCGTGACTTTGTACCGAAAACTGAAGGCATTGATTGGGCAGACTCCGTCCGATTTCATCGCGACGATCCGGCTCAAACGGGCCACTCAGCTGATGAAGAACAATTCCTTCTCGGTAATCGAGATCAGCAACCTGGTCGGTTTCAACGACTCCAATTATTTCTCGAATCGCTTCAAGCGAGAGTACGGAATGACGCCTACCCAGTATATGGCG
This sequence comes from Pelagicoccus mobilis, assembly GCF_016595505.1. Taxonomy (GTDB): domain Bacteria; phylum Verrucomicrobiota; class Verrucomicrobiia; order Opitutales; family Opitutaceae; genus Pelagicoccus; species Pelagicoccus mobilis. The sequence continues at coordinate 132,009 of NZ_JAENIL010000013.1, forward strand.
AAGGAGGGGAAACGCCCGACGAGCACTTGACCAGAGTGTCACTTTTAGGACGGATTGTGCAGAGTCGCAGATTAATTCCTACGGGTAACCTGGTTTGTAAGTTGCTGTAGGGTATTAGGTTATTGTGTAACGACACAAGGTTCCTGAAAAGTGTTACCCTGCTTAAGGCGTTTGGATGGCCTTTTCGCTAATGTGTTTGGCACAACATCGGACTTCCTCATTGAAGGCTCTAACGAGCGAGGAGGTGTAACCCCGCAAACTCCCAACAACACTCTCCCCAAATACTGCTTCGTGGCCTTCGACGGTTTTCGTGAACCGAGAGTCACCTGAAGCGACAGAATTTCCCAATTCCTTATAGATATAGGAACGGGTTGTAGTTGCGGCGCCAGCTTTAGCCGGTCTGGCGCCGCCTTCATTTTCAGCAACAGAACTCTATGAAACTCAGCCGCACCTTTCTGAAATGTCTCCTGTCGGCGGCCATCTCGATCGTCTCGCTCTTGCTCGTGACCTCGTGCGACGAAGAAAGCATCGCCCCCGACTTTCGGATTGAGTTTGGTGAGGTTTCTCGAGGATCGGTTTTCAAGCATGAGGACAAGAGCGTATGGGGTGGGTCGCTCGTTAAAGGTGAGGACGGCTTGTATCACATGTTCTATTCGCGGTGGCCAAAGGACATAGGCTGGGCGTGGGTTACACACTCTGAGATCGCCCACGCTGTGTCCGAATCTCCGTTTGGGCCATTTGAGTTTAAGGACGTGGCGTTGCCGGTGAGAGGGGCGGAGCACTGGGATGGCCTCTGCACCCATAACCCGACGATCCATAAATTCGACGGGAAATATTACCTCTACTACATGGGCAACACGGGTGACGGTCAGATCGTCGGCGTGCCGGGTAAGCACAAGCTCAATTGGCTGCATCGCAACAACCAGCGTATCGGTGTCGCTGTGGCCGATAGTCCAGAGGGTCCTTGGAAGCGTTTTGACACACCAGTGCTCGATATCAGTCCGAATGACGACGCTATCGACAGTCTGATGACTTCAAACCCATCGATCTGTCGTGGGCCGGACGGAAGATTCCTAATGGTCTACAAGGCGGTGGGTAAAGAAGTCGAATTACCAAAAGGTGGACCCGTTGTTCATGGAATCGCGACCGCGGACAGCCCGACTGGGCCGTTCACAAAATTCGAGAAGCCGATCTTCACTTTCGAGGGAGAGCGCTTTCCTGCGGAGGATCCGTACATCTGGTATCAGGACGGCAAATACCGAGCGATTGTGAAGCGGATCAAACACATCGGTCACAAGCGACACTTCTCGCTGGTGCACTACGATTCGTTCGACGGCTTCGATTGGCAGCAGGCCAAGCATTTCGAGATATCGGAGCGTATCGTGACTTGGGAAGATGGAGTGGTGCAGCAGTTTGATCACTTGGAACGCCCGCAGGTGTTCATCGAGAACGGAGAGCCGGTTGCCTTGCTCTGCGCGACGGATATCTATGACGAGAACAACGTTCGTCAGTCCTTCAACATGCAAATCCCGCTAAAGATTACTAAGGAGTAGAAACGATTTATGAAGAAGATCCTCTTGTTGGGACTATTGGCAGTCGCCGCGACGCTAAAGGCGGCGGACAAGCCGAACATCATCATTTACTACGCGGATGACATCAGCGCGCGTGAGTTTCCGATATATGGATCGAAAGTGTGGACAGATCCGATGCGGGAAGACACGACGGATCCGATTTACCGCGCGAAGACTCCGGTTATGGATCGCTTGGCCGAGCAAGGCGTTTGGATCAAGACCGCCTGGGCGGCTTGCGTGTGTAATCCCAGCCGGGCGATGATGATGAGCGGTCGTTACGCTTACATCCACAAGTGGTGGAATAACAAGGACAAGGGCGTCTCGATCGATGATCGTGGAAAAATGGGTACTTGGCCGGTCTATGAGAGCTCTCCTTTGCTGCTGGGACACGTAGCCCAGAAAGCCGGTTATGGAACGTACTGGGCAGGAAAAACGCAGATGGCAGGTGAATATGCCAAGCACGGCTTTGACGAAGGGTGCTTCACACCTGGTGGGCTATCGGACCAAGATAATCCGTATACAGATTTCAAGCACGAGTACCAAAAGATCAACGGCGAGAAAACTCTGATCAATGTCGACACGGGAAAAGTGGCCGACACCTATTGGCAGCACGGTTGGTACTGGTACCCGCACGTGAAATTGATGAACCATCCCACTGATGCGGGGAAGACGGTCTGGTGGCCCAATACCAAGAAATCGCGCAAGGAGTTTGGTTTGCACACCTATGGGCCGGATGTGGAGATGGAATTCACCCTCGACTTCATGGAGCGTAAGCACGAGGAAGGGAAACCATTCCTGATTTATCATACAACTCACCTTGGTCACGATGCGTTCAATTGGTTCGATCCAGAGTCGAAGAGCAAGTGGCCAGGAACTCCGATCGTTCGCTGGGATGGTGAAAAATATAAGCGTATCCAACCAAGGATTACGGGGGATGAAGGTAACTACAATACCCACGGCACCGTGACACCTTCAGGGATTCACAACCACGTTAATTACATCGATTACCAGATTTGGCAGTACCAGCAGAAGCTAGAGGAGATGGGCGAAGCGGATAATACCGTAATCATCATCTGTGCGGATAACGGCACAAGCGGATACGGCAAGAACTCTGGGGAGAAGCAAAAGGGCTGTCACATTCCGATGATCATCTACGCCCCAGGTATGAAGAAGCAGGGAGAGCAGGATGTACTGATGAGCGTGGCGGACATCATGCCGACGGTTGCTGAGCTCGTTGGTTTTGAGATTCCCAAGGACTATGCAGTGGATGGCGAAAGTGTTGTACCGTTCCTATTTTCGGACAAGCCGGAGCACCGCCAGTGGATCTATGCTCACCGGGGGCCGGAGCAATTGATTCGTGGCCAAAAGGTTTTGAAGGATGGTCGCGACAAGTGGTGGAATGTGGCGGAGTCTCCCGATGATTTGATCAGCTTTTCTGAGATCAAGAATTGGAACTCGGTTCTGGAAACACACCGTGAGGAACGCGAAGAGTTGCTGGAGATATTGCCTGAGTTCGACCTCTATTACGACGAGCATGAAGCTCCTGGAGTTCCTTCACAATTGGGGAAGAAGAAGTTCCCTCGTTACGCTCGTAAAACGAAGTCTTAAGGAGGCGTAACTATGAAGTGGATACTTGCTGCACTGTTTTTCGGGGCACTGTTCTCAGCCTATGCTGAGAAGCCGAATGTTATCGTTTTTATGGCGGATGACATGGGCTATGCGGACGCAGGTTTTACTGGAGCGACCGATATTCTCACCCCTAATTTGGATCGTCTCGCCCAGAGTGGAGTGGTGTTCAAGCAGGGGTATGCAAATCATGCATTCTGCGGTCCGAGCCGTGCTGCCTTTTTGTCGGGCCGGTACCAGCACCGTTTCGGATTCGAAACCAATCCGGCGTACGATCCTGCAAATCCGTTGGCTGGGATTGACGTGGGTGAGAAGCTCTTTCCCGCCCGTATGCAAGACGCTGGATATGTCACGGGTTGCATTGGTAAGTGGCATTTGGGAGCAGCGGAGGACTTTCATCCTAACAACCGAGGTTTCGACTACTTCTACGGATTTCTTGGAGGTGGGCACGACTACTTCAAAATTGACCTGTCCAAGCCGGTAAAGGAAGGCTACCTGCAGGGGCTGGTTCGCAACAAGCGTCCAGCGGATTTCGAAGGTTATTTGACCACTGCTTTGAGTCGAGATGCGGTTCGATTTGTCCAAGACAACAAGGATAATCCGTTCTTCCTCTTCGTTTCCTACAATGCTCCGCACCAACCCTTGCAGGCCCCGAAAGAGGATCTGGACCGGTATTCACATATCGATGACAAGAAGCGTCGGGCGTATGCGGCGATGATTGATGTAATGGACCGTGGTATCGGAGAAGTGATGCAGGCGCTCGAAGAAAATGGGCTTCGCGAGAATACGCTTGTTTTCTTCACGAGTGACAATGGCGGCCCGCAGCCTTCTAAAACCTCTCCCAAAGGGGGGAATGCGTCGAAGAATGGTCCGTTCCGTGGAGGGAAGGGCAACTTCTACGATGGCGGCGTGCACGTGCCGTTCATCGCGTCTTGGCCGGCGAAAATCAAAGGCGGGATCACTTATGACTATCCAGTTATCGCTATCGACATCGCTCGGACAGCGGTGGCAGTTGCGGGTGGAGAGGCCTTGTCCGTTCCGGCAATGGAGGGAGTCGACCTTGTTCCTTACCTGAGCGGAGAAGAAAAAGGAGCTCCGCACGAGGCTCTGTTTTGGCGCGGTGGAGACGGAAAAAACTGGTCGGTTCTTGCTTCAAATGGAGACAAGTACCTGCTCGATCCAAAGTCGAAGCAGCCGCAGATGTACCACTTGCCGGACGATGTTTCGGAGAGGAACGACATCCTAGCCGCCCATCCTGAGAGAGCTATGGAACTGTTTAAGCTTTGGGAAGAGTGGAACGAAGCGAATGTCGCGTGCAGGCTACTAGGCTACAAGGACTACCACGGAAAGCGTTCCGAGTTTTACGAGTCTGCCGTTCCCGAAAGAGCAAAGCAGTCTGGGTACAGTCCGGAAGCTCGAAGGAATTTTTAGAATTTAGAATATGAAAAAGACATCTCTTTGCTTGGTCGCCGCATTGGGGCTTACGATTTCCTGGGGAGCCACCGTCGCGTTTGGCGCTAAACTGAAGCAGCCGAATGTTCTCTGGATCGTTACGGATGATCACCGTTACGATTCTGTTCGAGCGTTTAACAAGATGCTTTCGGGCAAGGAGATGAGCCCGCTTGGATATGTGGAGTCGCCCCAGACTGACCGATTGGCGGCCATGGGTACGACTTTCATCAATGCGTACTGTCAAGCCCAAGGGTGTGCGCCGTCACGCGCTTCCATGCACTACGGACGTTATCCCTTCCGTTCAGGTGTATATGAATTTGAATACCACAACAACAGTGCCGAGCACTGGCAACCTTCCTTGCCCGAGCAGATGGCAGATCTCGGCTACCAGACGGTTCACGTAGGCAAGCTAGGGGTACGCTTGCGGACGATCCGTGGAGAGAAGACTGCCAAGGCGGAACTCTACCAGAGCGCTGTCAATTTCAAGCAGATGCACAAGGATGGCTTTACCGGTTGGGGTAAGGACTGGTTTTCCGAAATTGATGGAATCAAGCTCAAGAAACGCTTGCAGATTCGATTCTTTGTAACGCCTGAAGGGAAATTTGAATACGCCTCTAAAGAACTCGAAGAGATGCTGCCGCAGTACGCTGGTTCTGCTGAAGCGACCATGGAGAAGTACGATTTGCTGCGTCAGTATAATGATAAGAAGCCAAAGCGGCCGGACAACGGTATGATCCTCTCGGGAGTCAGTTCTCAACCGGCTGGAAAGACTCGTGATGGTTGGTACACCACGGTGATGGCTGACATGCTGGAGAAGCAGAACCAGACTTTCAAAGTAGGGACGCAGACGGTAAAGGGTGTCGATCCATCGAAGCCTCTGTTCTTGCATCTCGGTTTCGACTTTCCGCATACGCCAGTGCTCCCGCCCGCCGATTATAGAGAGCGTTTCCAGAAGTACACCTACAAGATTCCTGAGGTTCACGAGGAAGAGTTAGAAAAGATGCCGAAGCAGCTTCGAAAGCAGGTTGCAATGGGTTGGAGCGATGATTTTTCCGAGGAAGAAAAGCAGAAGATGATTCAGGATTACTATGCGTTCTGCGCCTATGGCGATGACCTCGTTGGCAAAGCTGCGGACGACTTCATCGAATACAGTGAGTCACAAAATCAAGAGTGGATGATCATCTATGTATGTGGAGACCACGGCTGGAAATTGAACGACCATGGTTCAGTGTCGAAGTTCACTCCTTGGGATGTGGACAGTCACAATCCGATTGTAGTTGTTTCCTCTGACAAGAAGAGCTTTCCAGCAGGTAAGGTGGTTCGCGAGTTTACTGAGTTTGTCGATATCGCCCCGACAGCCTTGGCTGCCGGAGGTGCGAATCTCGATGCCAAGAAGTATGCCTATCTCGATGGATTCGACCTCGCAGAAGTCGCCTCTGGCGTTGCCAAAGCTCGCGACTATGTGATCGGTGAAAGCCACGCGGTTACGGGGCCGAGGGCTTTCATTCGTACGAAAGACTATGTGTTCTCGATGCAGACGCGCCCCGACAAAAAGCGTGGAAAAAACTTCGATTGGGCAAGGCAGGCTTCGTATAAGGAATTGGATGCCGCCCTTTACCATATGCCTAGCGATCCAGGAGAGGTTAACAATCTGGCTTACAACAAAGAGTATTCGGAAATCGCTAAGGCCATGAAGGAGAAGCTTGTTGATATCGTGCTAGGCGATGGTCGTGTCGAAGTTGATTGGGGTCGAGGCCAGCATGTGACTGGCACACAAATCTTCGAAAGCAACTTCGCTCCAGGAGCTGACGATAAGGAACTGAAGTTGTAGTAGGTCAATTAAACGTGGGAGCGTGCTTGTCACGCGA
>NZ_JAENIL010000140.1 GCF_016595505.1 Pelagicoccus mobilis
TGTCTGGTCAAGATACATGGTTAACAGGTGTTAAGAGACATGGTTAACACTTTTTGATGCCGTGGATGGAGACCGATAAGATAACCCAAAGAAGAGATTTCGTCTTCCTGGCTTCGAAGCCAGGAGCGAACGTTCGAGAGCTTGCTCGCCGTTTCGGCATAAGTCCTCCAACCGCGTACAAGTGGCTTGGCCGCTACCGCGAGGAAGGCTTGCAGGGGCTGCAGGATCGTTCTCGGCGACCGTTGGGGCAACCCAACAAAAGCCGTGCCGAAGTAGAGAGGAAAGTGGTGGAACTACGCAAAAAGCACGACAGCTGGGGCGGTCGCAAACTGCGGCGCCTGCTCCAGAACGCCGGGGAAACCGAGCTGCCGTCCGCGACCACCGTACACAACATGATCCGTCGAAACGGTTTGCTTAGCCAAGGTCGACGGCCGCGCGAAGCGCCTCAAAGCTTCGAGCGCTCCCAACCCAACGAGCTTTGGCAGATGGACTTCAAGGGGCACTTCGAGATGGCCGGATCCAAGCGCTGCCACCCTCTCACCGCCTGCGACGACCACTCCCGCTTCAACCTTATCCTCAAGGCCTGCCAGGACGAGAGGACCTCGACTGTGCAGGAATGCCTGCTGTCATGCTTCGGCAAATACGGCCGGCCGTGGGCGATCCTCTGCGACAACGGTTCGCCTTGGGGCAGAGGGGCGGGAGCGGCGAGCGCTTTGGAGGTGTGGCTGCTGCGCCTTGGCGTGGAGATGATCCATGGCCGTCCGCTGCATCCGCAGACCCAAGGCAAGGAGGAACGCTTCCACCAGACCCTCAAGCACGAGCTGCTGAGCAAGACCACGCTCTGGCGCGACTTGGAACATTGCGACCTGGAGTTCGCCCAGTTCCGCGAGACCTACAACCACGTGCGTCCGCACCGTTCGCTCGATCTGGACTGTCCAGCCGACCGCTACCGAGCTTCGGAGCGGACTTTGCCTGCCACCATTCCCGATTGCCTGAGCTTCTACGGCGACGCTCAGGAAGTTCGCAAAGTTAAGAGCAAAGGGGAGCTGATGTTCAAGGGCCGTAGCTTCACTATCGGAAGGGCCTTCATAGGGGAAAGCGTTGCGATCAATCAGTTCGACGAGCTTCGTTGGGAGGTATTTTACTGCTGGAAAAGCTTGGGAATGATCGACCTGAGCCGGGCGACCAAGTCCAAGAACAACTACAACCCCCTTCTTGCTCCCCCTGGCCGGCTAGCCGGCCAGGGGGAGCAAGAACCCGCCTAGAATGTGTTAACCATGTCCTTTAACATGTGTTAACTATGTCCTTGAACTAAACA
>NZ_JAENIL010000141.1 GCF_016595505.1 Pelagicoccus mobilis
CGCGGGCTAAAGCACCGCGCTACTAGACTTCAACCAATTTTCCGCCTTGTCTGCCAGGAACTGAACCCATGCTGGATGTTCGTTCATGCAAGGGACTGCGGTGAACTCCTCGCCGCCTGCTTCCAAGAACTCTTCCTTTCCTTCCATTGCGATTTCCTCGAGGGTTTCTAGGCAATCGGAGACAAAGGCGGGAGTCATGATCACTAACTTCTTTTTTCCTTCAGCTGGTAGCTCTTCCAGAACTTTGTCAGTGTAAGGAGTAAGCCAAGGTTCTCGGCCGAGCCGTGATTGAAAAGAAATTGAATACTTATCTTCCGGAATTCCGGCTCGTTTTACGAAAAGTTCTGTGGTCTTCGTGACTTGGTGCTTGTAGCAGGTGCTGTGTGCCGGGTTGCAGGTCGTGCAACAGTCCTTTACAACGTTGCAGTGCGCTTTAGTTGAGTCCGCTTTGTTTAGATGCCTTTCTGGGATTCCGTGGTAGGAGAAAAGAAGGTGGTCGTATTCGTTATCGAGATACGGTTTCGCGCTTTTGTATAGAGCCTCGATGTAGGAAGGGTCGCTATAGAATGGTTGCAGCGTGGTAACCTTCATATCGGGGGCATTCTCTGCTACTTCCTCCATGACCTTAACTACTACGGTTTCGAAGCTGGACATCGCGTAGTGTGGGTAGAGTGGTACGAGGAAAACGTTTTTAACTCCCTCCGATTTCATGCGTTCGATAGCATCGGGAATCGAAGGGCTGCCATAACGCATTGCGAGCTCGACCTTTGGCTCAATCTTACCCTGTAGGAGCTTTTGTAAGTTTTTACTGGTGACAATTAGAGGTGAACCTTCATCGGTCCAAACCTTTGAGTATGCTTCTGCGGATTGTTTTGGGCGGGATGGAAGTATGAAGCAATTCAGTACGAATTGTTGGATGAGCTTTGGTGAGTCGATTACCCGGTCATCTGAAAGGAATTCGCGGAGATAGCGTTTGACGTCCGGAACTGATGTTGAGTCCGGTGAACCGAGATTTACGAGAAGTACTGCGTTTTCGCTCATTTGTGGCTGGTTTATAAGGCGAGAGACGAACGGGTCATCAACAAAGTTGCTGGGAAGGGTGAGTTTTTTTGGTATGGGAAGCGGCC
>NZ_JAENIL010000142.1 GCF_016595505.1 Pelagicoccus mobilis
ACACAGTTTGGGAAGACGAAAAGAAAGAAGAGCATATCAAGTCGTCGCTCACAACTCCGGGGGCTGCCGCCCCCTCCGCGTGAGGACTCTGCGTTCACAGACAAATGGATTTAACGATAACAGGCGGCTTAAGATTTAAGGATAGCGATTTCGTGTGGAAGAACGCTACGTGGCCGTTTGCGAATCTGACAGTGTCAAAAGAAGGGGTTGAGATACTTGTCGATGTTTGGTCGGTCTATCGAAGGAAGATAACTCTGAGAAAAGATGAGATTATCAGAGTAAAGAAAAGGATCGGGATCTTGTTTTGCTGCGGTACTGAGATAATCCATACATCAGAAGCCGCTCCAAAGTTTCTGTGTTTTTGGACATTTGGATACGCCTACGAGAGTTATGCTCAGGCATTTGAGGCCTTGGGCTACTCAGTTGACCGAAAGGGAAAATTGATATTGTGAACCAGGCGCGTGAGTCAACGGCCTACGGCCGCCGACTCCGCTAGTCGTTAACTAAATGAATAAGAGAATCCGCAACATTATGGCACTGATCCTGATTTGGGTCTCGCTGCCATTAGTGCCTGCCATCGACAATCAATCCACACTGATCGTCCAATACATGTACGACGGCGAGGAAGACACGAAGAAGAAGATTGTTCTCACAGCTTTTGGTCGGCCCGCATTTGTGACGGTTACAGTGGATCGAAACGGAAAAGTAGAAAAAAATACTTTTGAAATTAGCAATGAAGACCTGAGTAAGTTTTGGAACGGCTTTAGCGAGATCGATGCTGTTTCGAAATCAAAGATTGTGGATGAATCGGTAGTAGTCGACACTGAGACCCATCACGTATTCATGACAATGGACCGCACCTCCGAAGGTGACAATTCCAGCTGGTATGGCATTGTTAAGGAAGAAGGCAGCGAGGAATTTCTAGAATGGTTAAGTATCATAGACAAGAAGTAGGAGTTAACCATTCTATGGATACAATTCGCTACAGTCGCTCCGCTCCTTTCACTCTTGTATCATAGAGACGATATGCAGATAAGATGAAAATCAGACTCCTCCAGTTTGCCCTGCTCGCACTCTTCATTCCATCAGTCGCGACCTCAGTGGCTTTCAAGAAA
>NZ_JAENIL010000143.1 GCF_016595505.1 Pelagicoccus mobilis
TCGATCCTCCATCTCATCGAATACAGCTCGAAGACCAGCGAAGCGGGAAGCTCCTGCTCGGAGCAGTTGGTCAGCATGATCTGCCAGCCCAGCAGATGCAGCGTTTGCTCGCTGGGAGACTTGCGCCGGTCGCGGTTGGCCTTGGCCTTTTGTCGCCTGCGGTTGGCTACCTCCTCCTTGAGCGGGACCAGTATCAGCCTGCAAGCAAGCCTCGCCTCGTGCCCTAGATGGACGTCTAGCTCGACGGTCCGAGCGGGGTTGGCCAGCTCGGTTAGCTCGAGGCGCTTCCCTGTGGCGGGATCGTACAGGGCGGTACCGCTCATGTATCGGCTCAGGTAATACGCTCCAAGGCCGCCGATCTGGCGCAGCGACTCCAGCGTCAGGTACCCTAGATCCCTAAGGATCAGATCCCCTTCACGGGCCAGCTCCACGATGTCCAGGGCGGCGCTCTGGTCGTTTCGGGTGTATCCTCCAAGCGAGAACCCCACGAAACGGTTGGAGACCATCTCGTAGATCGCCTGCGCCTTCATCACCGCCGAACTGTCGTACTGGTTGCTCGATCCGGGGTAGTGCTTGCTCGCCGCCTTGGGCAGGGAAATGCAGGTGCTGTCCTGGATCAGCACCCGCGGGAAGCTTCCCAAGCTGGGCAGCTCGCAGTGAGCTTTGGTCGCCAAGGCTGCTCCCAAGGCCTTCTCCAGCAGCTTGCCCCCACCCTTGGCCAAGCGCTTGCACATGGCCTGCTTGGTTATCGTCAGGGCGTTGACCAGTCCCATGAAAGCGGCCGCCACCCTCAGCGACGGCGTCCTGTGCGAGCTTGCCAGGCAAAGGGAAAGGCACCAGCTCAAGGCGGTGACCTTCCTGCTCTTGGAACTCCAGCCCGACTCCTTGGCCAGGGCCGAGAGATCCAGCGATTCGAGCATGGTCTTCAGAAGCGGAGCGGATTGGTCTTGCTTGTCCATCGAAGCTTTCTGGAGGCAGGGCAATCCAAACGCGCTAGTA
>NZ_JAENIL010000144.1 GCF_016595505.1 Pelagicoccus mobilis
ATTGCAAGAGATGAAGACCAAGGTAGATGCGGCATGCCGCGAGCGGCAGCCCTACAGCTAATGAGTTCCACTGTCTTTGAAGATGAACCTTTTTTTGTGGTGTGTAGAAGTCTTGAATGCTGGCAGCCGATTGAAAAACGATGATGAGCCCTAGCCAAAGAGGTAGCGTTGGTTGTCCTCAATCGGATAAAAGGATTTGCTCTGGACCAGTTATGCCCGCTGGGGACAGCGGGCTCTACCTTTGGTGGTGAACCTTTTTGGGGGTGAAATTGTGAATTGTAGCTCTTTCGTGGATACAAAAAAGCCTCCACCGGAAAGGGTGGAGGCTGGTTTTAAAAAGTGGTCTCGGCTTTCTAGGAATTAGAAAGTGAAGAGTGCTTCGAGAGCGAGCTCTGTAGAGTCGCCACCCATGTCGAATTCAACCTGGCTAACTTCAGTTACGAGAGCGAGGTTGTCGTTGACGGCGTGGATGTAGGCGGCTGTGTACTTGTCGAAGTCTTCGTACAGGCCGTCCTGGCTGCTGATGCGGGCTGTGAAAGTGCCCTTGTCGCCAACGCCGACAGAGTACATTGCGAGCCACTGGTCGATCTCTTCCATGGTGTCGGAGTAGTCGTTGTATTCGAATGCGAATGTTGAAGCTCCGACTTCGTAGGAAGTCCAGAAGTTGATGAGTTCGCGGTCTTCGAGGGCTCCATTCGCGGAGTCGATCGCGTAGCCGAGGAAGAAGGTCAAGCCGTCAGCTGGCGTGAGAACGACCTTCGCTTCGATACCCATGTCGTAATCGTCGGCGTCGTTGTTGATAGAGCCATCGTCGTCGTAGACCGAGTCTAGAACTGCGAGGCCGAGGGCACCCCACTCTTCGCTGAAGTCGATTGTTACGCCGTTGTGGTAACCTGGGATGGTAGTGCCGTAAGCGTAAGAGTACTGGTAGAGGCCAGTAGGCTCAGCTGTTTCCCAACCCATGTAGCTGAGGAA
>NZ_JAENIL010000145.1 GCF_016595505.1 Pelagicoccus mobilis
ATGTCCAAGATCGAAGCCGGAAAAGTAACCCTAAAGCCAGCCCCCTTCTACCTGCCCGCCCTCCTCGAGGACATCCTATCCATGCTAAACGCCAAGGCGCTCGAGAAGAACATCCGACTCGAGACAGAGTTCAGCGACGAACTCCCGGAAGGCGTCCTAGGCGACGAAGCAAAAGTCCGCCAGATCCTCATCAACCTCGTCGGAAACGCCATCAAGTTCACCGACCAAGGGCACGTCACCCTCAGAGCCCAGCCTCTACCCACCCCAGACGAAAACTCCGAAAAGATAATCCTACAGTTCCAGGTCATCGATTCAGGCGTCGGCATCCCGAGCGACGAGATCGATCGCGTCTTCGAAGTCTTCTCCCAATCCTCCACCAACGCCAAGTCCCACACCGGAACCGGACTCGGGCTCCCCATCTCCAAGCAGCACGCCCAGCTCATGGGCGGAGACCTCACCCTCGAGAGCGAACTCGGGAAAGGCACCCAGGCCACCTTCACCATGCAGGCCGAGCTCAGCCCCGACATCGGCGAGACCATCCGCCAGAAAGAGAAGACCGTCCTCAAGCTCACTCCCCAGTTCATGGGCACCAAGGCCCTCGTCATCGACGACCGCAAAGAAAACCGCGAACTGCTCGACCAGCTCCTCCGCCTCGTCGGATTCGAGACCCGGATCGGGCACGACGGCATCGAGGCCCTCGAGCTCTTCGAGAACTGGGATCCCAGTATCATCTTTATGGATATGGTCATGCCAAGAATGGGAGGCGAACGCGCCGCCCAGGCCATCCGCAAGCTGCCCGGCGGCAAAGACGTCAAGATCGTCGCCGTCACCGCCAGCGCCTTCGAGGAGGACCGCCAGCGCATCCTCGTCGCCGACATGGACGGCTTCGTCCGCAAGCCCGTCCATCACAACATCCTCTTCGA
>NZ_JAENIL010000146.1 GCF_016595505.1 Pelagicoccus mobilis
AACTTCATCGAAAACGAGTTAATAAATGAGTTCCAACCAGACGGTGGTCACAATTCCGGCAGCTCCGCCGCCTCCATCGTGACACCTTAGCGTTCGAAGAAGAATAAATGACCACCGTTTTTGGAATTCTGATAGTTACACTTGGCCTTGCCATTGCTGGCTTCATCTTGTCTTTCGCGATTTGGCTTATACGGAACTATCAAGTCTCTTTCCCGATTTGGATTGTTCTCTCTTCTGTCGCATCTGCCGTTGCCGTACAGGTTTTCGCTGAGGAATCAGCAATGATCGTTTACCACATGACAGATGTTAAGGGCATCCCAGCTGATGTAATGGCTTTTCGCCTTATGGTACTCAGAGTAGCGAGCGCTTTGCTTGATGGAACGAGCAAGTTCCTGATCACATTGGTGGGGATATCAGAGATCATTTCCCTCTTGGACCTTACGAGCAATAAGCCAACTGGGTTTTGGAGAAGATTTAAAATGAAGAGAAAGAAAAATATCAGATTTGGAGTGGCAGCAGTGGTCACTGGGGTACTATCGACATCTGTAGTTGGAATATACTTTCACACATTGTAAGAAAAATTTATTCGAACCAGGCATCGCACACAATGGCGGCAAACGCTCGCCTCTTTAGTAACGACCTCATGAATGCTAACCTCAACAGACTTGGAATCTCAACCGAAGCCGCCATCGTGTGGATTTGACGTTGGAAGAAAGATGAAGAAGGTACATATCAGTATAATCATAGCGTTCACTCTTGTTCTAACCTCAACCTTCAGAGCAAACCCGGAATATGATCCT
>NZ_JAENIL010000147.1 GCF_016595505.1 Pelagicoccus mobilis
CCCAAGAAATTCGGCCTCAACAAAACTAAAAATATTACATAACCAATCGGCTCACACAACGAGCGCAAGCGCTCGCCGTGTGGCCTCGACGTTCGGCAAAAATAGATGATCTCTGAATACTACTCTAGCATTCGAAACCGCATTGGCAGTGACCTTTTGCTAATTCCCTCTGTTGCCTGTCTAGTACGAGACTCGGAAGGGAAGCTCCTACTACAGAGAAAGAACGACGGAACTTGGAGTCTACCAGCCGGAGCCATCGAGCCAAACGAGGCACCGAGAACGGCAGCGTTCAGAGAATTAAAAGAAGAGACCGGAATCGAAGCGACGAGACTGGAACTAGTCGACGTTTACGGAGGAAGCGATTTTAGATACACCTACCCAAATAGTGATGAAGTTGAATATACGGTAGTGGTTTTTGCGTGTGAAGGGACCATTTCTTCAGATCAAGTTATCGATGAAGAAACGAAAGAACTAAGATACTTCTCTGAAGAAGACTTTCCTGGTCTAGAGCTTCCATTTCCACTGAACGTTTTGTATCCAAAAGAAACAAACCAGCCGAACCAGGCGCTGCAGACAACGAGCGCAAGCGCTCGCGTCTGAGCTTGGCGATATGTGAAGAAAGATGAGATGTGACTGTTCCAGTCTAGCCACGGTTCTCTACCTCGATCGAGCCCCGCAAAGATTTGAGAAGAAACTCAA
>NZ_JAENIL010000148.1 GCF_016595505.1 Pelagicoccus mobilis
CTGTCCTTGCCTGCCGCGCTGACTAGAATCTTCATGTTCTGCACTGCGGCAATGAGATGGTCCTGGATGCCTTGGCGCCATAGTCGCCGCCAACGCGAACGCTTCAGCCCATGCAGGTTGGCGCCTTGCGCGAAACTGCCCTCCATGAGCCATTTCCGGCGTCGCCTTGCCGTTTTGCCCTCCTGCGTGTCGACTTCGGCCATGCCTTCGTCTACGAGCTCCTGTCCCCAACGCCTCAATACGGTTCGGCCAGATTCCGATTTGGTGCACTTTTCCCTCAGCGAGCACTCCTGGCAAGTTCCCTTCCTGACGGCGTACTCGATTCCATAGCGCGTCTTGTCCGAGCTTTTAGGATACAGCTTCTTGCCCTTGGGACAGGCGTAGGTGTCGCTCGCCTTGTCGTAAGCGAAACGCTCCGAGCCGAAGAGCTCGCTGGGGCGACCGGCAGTGGGATGCATATGGGGCTTCACGCCCATGGCGGTCGCGTCGCGGAAGTTCTCGGCTGTCCCGTATTGGGAATCGGCTACGACGCTCTCGGGCAGCGAGCCTACGTTGCGCTCGCCCTGCAGCAGCAATGGCCTGAACATCCGGTTCTCGCCGACGTCCCCCGCGGTGGTCGCTGTCGCCACGATTACTCCGTGTTCGTCGTCGACGCTTCGATGCGCCTTGTAGCGTGGACGGGACGTCCCCC
>NZ_JAENIL010000149.1 GCF_016595505.1 Pelagicoccus mobilis
TTCTACATGAAGCATAAGGCAGAAGAGCGGAAAGAGCGCCACGCCGAACACATACGAGCCTCCGAGCGGCGCCACCTCTCGGAGGCTTCGCGTGTTCGAGCAGCGAGCGTCGCCGGCAAGTGGATACGCCGAGGATTGGTCGCCGCCATTGTCTTCGCCGTAATCCTCGCCCCGTTCATCGTTACCGTTTTCACGGATGCCGCTACGGTCCTTCAGTACACTGAGCAAACAGGCGGCAAGCTCTTCGGATTGTTTGGCCCAGCCAAGGAAGCCGTTCGCTTCGAGTCCGTCGACGGTTTGCTTGTAACCCCAGAAACGCGCCAAGCATTGCTCGCCGTGGTTGCTTTCTACTTTGGGCAAGGAGCTGCCAAGTGAAACGCATACTCCTCAGTTTGCTTGAAGACCGAGTCGCCCTGATCGGCTCCGCCGGAACCGCTTGGACAGTCGCACTCAAGCACATCCACACGACTGTGGGCATCCTCGTTGGTCTGCTCACAGTTGTTTACCTGACGATCAAAATTCGCCAGGAACTAAATCGCAAAAACGACGACTGAGCCGCCTGTACTGAGCTAAGTCGAAGTACCCGCCAATCGCGGGGAGGGGGGTAGGGGGGAGGGGCATCCGAAGGAATCGCGAAGCCGTCAATCTGACGGGATAGAACCGAAGGGGCGAAACCTAGGGTTGGCGACT
>NZ_JAENIL010000014.1 GCF_016595505.1 Pelagicoccus mobilis
TTTCTTGAAAGCCACTGAGGTCGCGACTGATGGAATGAAGAGTGCGAGCAGGGCAAACTGGAGGAGTCTGATTTTCATCTTATCTGCATATCGTCAAAGCCACACGATGTCGGCTTCGGTTGAGGTTCCATTAGTTGTGATGTTGATTTTCATGCGGTCGTCACGAAAGAGGCGAGCGTTTGCCGACATTGTGTGAGCTGCCTGGTTCGACCTATCTGTTTTTGTATTCACGAGTTGGATTCCTTGGGCAACCGATTCTTCGTTTTTACGAATGCTTCGTTGGTCTTTTCTTCTTTGTTGGTGTTCTTTTTGGCTATCCAGTAAAACAGTGCTCCTGATCCGAAGGAAATGACGACAATCAAGATTGGGATCCATTTTTCTTCAATGCCCTTTAGATAGGTTGAAAGAGCTAGGAGAAAGAAAGGTGTGAATCCGAGAAGGAATGCGATATTCGGATACTTCAGTCTCATTTGCTTTCTCAGGTTTTCTGTATGGTTCAGTTTTTTTTCGTCGAACAGTATTATTAAGCGACAAATTTGTCGGGTGAACTGACTTTGGTTATCCGACAGTTTTTTAGAGATAAATACCTAGTGGGAGGTGCTTTTGTCAACGACTTAGACAAAATCGCTGTCGGATAACCAAAGTGAATTCTACTTTGGTTATCCGACAAGGAGTCTAACTTTAGCCCCCGTATTTGTATGTCGAGAGAACCGTTTGAGCCGGAGCGGCTTTGCCGCGCTCGAAGGCTTTGGACGGGGTGGGGCGCCTGATTATTCGGATAGTGACTTAGCAAAACGGATACTGGGGCTTGGTGAAGGGAAGTGTGGAGTGTGAAGAGGAGGGCGTCTGTTCTACGGAGGTGTGTTTGGATTGGCGATTGGGGGCAGCGATCGCTACCCATTCGCTTGGAAATCACTTCTTTATCCTTACTGAAAATCTGGATGCAGTACCGTTCTTTCGTTTTTTGATCTCGAATGTGTCAATGGCGGCGAATAGCTCGCTTAGTTTAGAGTACCCATAGTTTCTTGAATCGAAAGATCCTTGGTTTTGGATGTGTTGACCTACTGGACCTAGATATGCCCAGCTGTCCTCTTCGGCGCATGCTGTTACTGCGCTGCGGAGCGTGTTCATGAGCTTGGTGTCTCCTTTGAGGTTTGGGGCGGCAGTGGTCTTGTCCTTCTCGGGCTCTTTGGATTTTTTCTGGTCGTCGAGATATAGGAAACGTGAGCAACTGGCTACAAAGGGAGCGGGCGTTTTCGAGTCACCGAAGCCGATTACTTGTTTGCCGTCGGCGCGGAGTCGAAGGACAAGCGGAGTGAAGTCGCAGTCCGAGGAAACGAGGCAAAAGGTACTCACGTCTTTGGTGTAAAGGATATCCATGGCTTCGATGAGGAGACCCATGTCGGATGCGTTTTTTCCTTTGATTATGTCGAAATGCTGGACGGGTTGGATAGCGTATTCGTGGAGGACTTTTTCCCATCCGGAGAGAGTGGTTTTCTTCCAGTTGCCGTATGCTCGACGAATGCTTACCACTCCGTAGGTGGCGAGCTCTGCGATGATGAAGTCTATCTTGGCGGCCGGAGCGTTGTCGGCGTCGATTAGAAGTGCGATGTTGTCACTGGTTGATTGGGTGGATGGCATGCTCGTGCTTAGGATGATGGGGGGAGGTTTCTAGGTTCCGGCCTTTACAGCGATTTCGATAGGGAGGAGGTCGCGGATGCGGCCCCAGTTGCCGTGTTCGATTTCAGCTTTGAGGGTCTTGCCGGATACTTTGAGGATGATGAACTCTTGGTCGCTGGCGTGCTGGAATTTGACCGATTCGAGCTCGCTCATCTGCCAGGTCTTTTCGGCGCCGAAGAATTTTGCCCGGATTTCCGTACTGGTTATCGTGATACGGCTGGGGCAGACCCAGGAGGCGTAGAGAAAGGTGAAAGGGAAAAATGGGATGGCGGTCACGATCATGCCGAAGACGGGGCCGAGCGCTTGCAGCATGAGGATGGCGAGCTCTAGATAGTTGAAAACGCCGTGAAGGGACTCGTTTACGGCTTCCTCTTCTAGATCTATGTCGATCCCGAAGAAGAGAATTGTGACGAGGTAAAAGGTGACACCTGCGATCCCGGCGTAGGAACCAGCGAGGATGAGGCGCGAAGAGATGGGGGAGGAAAGGCGGACCATGGGACTTGGAGAGAAGTACTGTTTGCCTTGAGTGTCCGCAAGAGGTTTTACGGTAAATACTTAGGTTAAGGGCAACTAATTCCGAGCTGGGATGGTGGGATAGGAGAATGACCCCTGTAATCTGGCCATGCGGAGGGGTGAAGGCGCTAGGCGCGGGCCCTGGGGGATGTGGCGGCTCGGCGCGCCGCCCTACAGTGATTTTGGAGGCTCGGGGCGCCGCCCTACAGGTAGGCGAAACCGGAATGGGGAGGTTGTGATGGGCTCGGTGGGGCGTGCTACAGGTGTTCACGCACGAGTGTTTCTTGTGATTAGATTGTGGATATGCCTATGGGTGCATCATCATGCTCGGGGTTGTTACGTTTGGGCTCAGGTAGACGCGAGAGGCGAAGGTTGGTTGCGTGATGATGATCGGGGTGGTTAGGCGTGTCGTTTCTCTCATGGCGTTCTCGAATGTCTTCATTTGAGTTTCGGTGAGAACCCCGCGGGCTTCCGCCTGAGTTTTTTGAAAGAGTTGCCTGATTGGTCGAAACACTCCTTTTCGTTCGCTGGGAAACGTTGACGGGTGAGCTCCAACGAGATCCCAGTTTAACGCGTATACGGTGAGATGTTGGAGGTAAAAGGGGACGAGGCGGTTCCTTAACTCGTCCATTTGCGTTGAAGAGAGCTCCGCTTTCTTCATCAGCTTCAAAAATTGGTTCCATCGTCGTGTCGCTTCGAGGTAGATGGTGCCGAGTTCTTTCTGGAAAGCTAGGTAGTCGTTGACCGTTCGTTTGTTCTTTGCCTTCAGGAGAGGGGCGAGCTCGCGCTTGGCGCTTTGGGTTGCTTGTTCGATTTCCTTCTTTCGCTTCTTCAGGAGGGTTTTGTCGTTTTTGGCTACCGCATCGTCGAGGATTTGAAAACGTAGCAACATCGATGTCGCCAAGAATTTAGACATGGCGGTGCGGTATGATGCTTCTTGCTCCGCTGTGAGGCCTTCGACGAAACCAAGAGTGAGCTCGGTTTCCTGTGCGACGATTGTCTGGAAGCGCTCGGAAAGCTCGCTACTTTCTCCGTTTGCTGAAGCCTGGCCTCCTAGGGTGACGGCGATGATGAAGGCAGCAATTGCGGTGAGCGTTCGGGACAGGTTCAGTGTAGTAAAGTGGGAGTTGCGGATGGTGGGTAGGGGGATAAGGCTCGAGAGTAAAGTTCGCTCGAAGCCCTACTGATCCCGCTAGGTATTCGCAAGAGGAATTACGGGGAATACTTGGATTGTGTTCCGCTAATTAAATGAAAGCGAGCAGGTTGGGTGAATGACCCTCTTCGCTGATTATGGGGACGGGGGGAAGGTCCTAGAGGGGGGGCTTCGGGTGTGCGGGGGATGGCGGCTCGGCGCGCCGCCCTACAGTGTTGGGAAAACTGAAATATGGAGGAGGTGGTTGTGGGCTTGGACGACGCCGTTTGCTGTGACTTCTCTGTTGTCCGCTTAGTCGTTTATGGCGCAGCGAGGGCGAGTTTCACATTGTCGAATACGTAGTGATCTCCCGGGAGGGCGTCGTTGGCGAACCAGAACGAGAGCCTCCCGTTGGATACTGGAGAAACGAAGTTCCTTGTTGTGAATGGTACCGTGTAGGTTTGCCATCCCGTGGTCTCGTCCCCTAGGTCCACGTCAACTCTGTGCAGTCCGTAGTTTGTGTAGGGCGCATCGTGCCTGGAAACCGAGAGTCTTACATTGTGCCCAGTATTTGAGTACGCGTCGAACGTGAGAATGTAGTCGGTATTCGGCTCCAGTTCGATGCTAGGTTGGTAGAGTTGTATGTTGTTCCCGCTTTGGTTTATAGTCACGATGGCGACTTCACTCAAACCGTTGTAGTCGGATACCGTTGCGCTGTTGGACGGTTGGTCCGACCAGAACCTCCATGGTAGAAGAATTGTGTCGAACTCTCCGTTGACTACAACGTTAGAGGTTGGGTCTGTGTCTGGATCTGAGCCGGAATCTGGATCTGGATCGGGACCTTGAAACCCTGTTTCCGCTACGTCGGTGTATTTTCCCGGAACGCTCTTATCGTGAACGTGGATCAAGAGGTCCTCGTCGAAGGCATCGATGAAATCAAGCAAGGTCAGCATTTGTTGCTGTAGTATCGCAACGTCAGTCTCCAGCTTTTCGATACGGATTAAGGATGCTTCACTGGGGTTGAGTAACTTGTAGACTCTAGCGTTGCCAGCATCGCGCGCATTGCGATCGAGGAAAGGAGCACCGACCGCCAGGATAGCTCCATCTGCGCTAAGGGATAATGTCTTGCCAAAGTGGTCGTTGCCTGTCTCGCCATCGATGTCGCTACCCAGCTGTTTCCAACCCGACGAAACGGTATCGTACCGGTAGATTCTCACTTGTCCGGAGTCGGATCCGTTGCTGTTGTTGTGTGGGGCTCCAACCGCCAGGATCGTTCCGTCCGCGCTCAGGTATATCGCCCCGCCTGATTGATCGAGTTCTTCGCTTCCGTCGATGTCATCGCCCAACTGATTCCAGGCTGAGGAAACGGCATCGTACCGGTAAACTCTAACATGTCCTGAGTCGGTGCTGTTGCCGTCGTTGCGTGGTGCGCCAACAGCCAGGATCGTCCCGTCCGCACTTAGAGATATAGCCCTGCCGGACTGGTCTCGTTCGTCCTCTCCGTCGATGTCGTCGCCCAGCTGGCTCCACGCTGCCGTGTTGGTGTCATATCGGTAGACCCTTACATGTCCTGAATCGTCCCCGTTGCCGTCGTTGAAGTGAGCGCCTACCGCGAGAATCGTCCCGTCTGCGCTTAGGGATACGATTACTCCGCTGGAACCATCTGAGCTACCACCTGAGTGGTCTAACTTGGCTTCACCGTCGATGTCATCACCCAGCTGGGTCCAGGCTGCTGTATTGGCGTCATATCGGTAGACCCTTACGTGCCCGGAATTGTCCCCGTTGCCGTCATTGAGCGGAGCGCCAACCGCTAGGATGGTCCCGTCCGCGTTTAGTGATACTGACCAGCCTGAATGATCGTAGACGGTCTCTCCGTCGATGTCGTTACCCAACTGGCTCCAATCCGCTGAGGCGTCGTCGTATCGGTAGACCCTGACTTGGCCGGAGTTGAGACCGTTACCGTCATTGAATGGCGCTCCGACCGCCAAGGTTCTTCCGTCCGAGCACATGAACACGGACTTGCCTGATCGGTCGAATGCAGCTTCTCCATCGATATCGCTACCCAGCTGGGTCCATGTCGCCGAGGCGAGGTTGTATTGGTAGACTCTGACTTGGCCTGATTTGCGCGAGCTGGCGTCTTTTCCTGGAGCACCGACTGCTAGGATCATGCCGTCCGAATTCAGGGATACTGACCAGCCGGATATCTCCTCGAAGGTCTCCCCGTCGATGTCTCCAATGAGACGGAAATCCACGGCTTGGGACAGCTCGGAGATAAATAGTGTACTGCAGATAAAAATGAGGGATACGCTAAGACGCATGAACCTAAAAGCAGGGGACTCGCGTTTCAGGATGTGAGCGTTGCCAGATGGAATAGATTCAGAGTTCATAATATATTATTCCACTCCTTTGTTATTATTCGCGGTGTAACCGAACGCGAAATTGTCATGAGTTGGTTTGGATGTTGGGTGAGACGTTGCGGGAGCACGCTATGCGTGGAGAAAATTCCGCATTGATTACTGAATTAGAATCAATCGAATGATGGACTAATGTCCTGATCAGGATCCCTTGTTGGTAACAGTCTCTTTGCTTAGGGAGTCCCAAAGCAGGCTAGGTAATTAACCACGCTTGGGGAATTTGTCAAACCGCCCGCTTTTGATATCGAGTGACTTATACAACACGTAAAAAGCTTTGATATCTTCGCTGTCGAGAAGGTAGCGGCCGCTGTCTCAACGGCGATTTGATTTGAGGGTGCCCGTTTGGGACAACGGGCGCTACCTTAATTGTTCAGGTCTTTTGGTCTGCGGTATCATATATTCAAAGGAGGGGGGCCTTGGCGGCTCGGCGCGCCGCCCTACAGGGGAGGTTGTGACGGGCTCGGTGGGTCGTGCTACAGGTGCGTATTTGGATGTGGGATACTGAGGTGTTTATTCGTGGGTGTTCTTGGGGTTATTAGTAGAGGTTTTGGGTGGTGTGTAGGTTAGGTTATGGCTCTGTTTCGCTTAGCTAATCAGTGCCCTGGTTTGTGGTAAGCAGCTCGACTTATGGGGATGTTAATCCTAACACGTATGCTAATAGTTCTAACCCCTGCTATTAGTTATGAGCGTTGACACAGTGAATCTGGAACGAATCGGAAAACTCCGCGAAACAAAGGCGAGTATGCGTTTGGGAGGCGGTGAGAAGCGGCTGGATTCGCAGCGCAAGAAAGGAAAGCTTACGGTTTGGGAGCGGATCGAGTATTTCTTCGACGCGGGGACTTTTGAAGAAGTGGGCGGTTTTATCGATCACCGGAGCACGAACTTCGGCCTGGAGAAGTCTCGCGTCGCTGGGGATGGCGTCGTGACTGGATTTGGCCGGGTGAATGGGATGCTGGTTTATATAGCCGCTCAGGACTTCACGGTGATGGGTGGCTCGCTGGGCGAGATGCATGGTCGCAAGATTGCGAACATCATGGATGTGGCGATCGCGAATGGAGCTCCGATGGTGATGCTCAACGATTCTGGCGGGGCGCGTATCCAGGAAGGGATTGGCGCTCTTTGCGGGTATGGTGAAATCTTTTTCCGCAATACGAAGGCGTCTGGGGTGATTCCTCAGATCAGCGTGATCATGGGGCCGTGCGCGGGTGGAGCGGTGTATTCGCCAGGCATTACAGATTTTGTAGCGATGGTTCAGGATTCTTCGTACATGTTTATCACTGGACCGGAGGTGATCAAGACGGTCACTGGTGAGAATGTGACGAAGGATACTTTGGGCGGCGGCGATATCCATATGGAGAAGTCTGGAGTGGCGACTTATGTGGGCGAGGATGACGAGACGACTTTGGACTGGGTGAAGGTGTTGTTGTCTTATCTGCCGGCTAACAATGACAATGCTCCCGCGCGAGTCCCTTCGAAGGTGCCTCAGTTGGATGTGGCGGAGCTTGATAGTTTTGTGCCTTCTAATCCGAACAAGGGGTACGATATCGGTGGTGTGATTGATCGCCTGGTGGACTCTGGAAGTTTCTTTGAGCTGCAGGAGAATTTTGCGAAGAACATCAGTATCGGCTTCGCTCGGATGGACGGGATCTCAGTTGGAGTGGTGGCCAACAATCCGAAGAA
Organism: Pelagicoccus mobilis; assembly: GCF_016595505.1. Classification (GTDB taxonomy): domain Bacteria; phylum Verrucomicrobiota; class Verrucomicrobiia; order Opitutales; family Opitutaceae; genus Pelagicoccus; species Pelagicoccus mobilis. The sequence continues at coordinate 7,420 of NZ_JAENIL010000014.1, forward strand.
CCTAGCTGGTTGCTTGGATGTGGATGCTTCGGATAAGGCGGCTCGTTTCGTGCGGTTTTGCGATGCATTCAATATTCCACTACTGACGCTGGTGGATGTGCCGGGCTTTTTGCCGGGGACTGATCAGGAGTACAGCGGGATTATCCGTCACGGAGCGAAGCTGTTGTATGCCTACTCGGAAGCAACGGTACCGAAGCTTACGGTCATCATGAGAAAGTCCTATGGGGGCGCTTACATCTGCATGTGCTCCAAGCATCTGGGAGCGGATATGGTGGTGGCTTGGCCAGGCTCTGAAATTGCGGTGATGGGCCCCAAGGGGGCGGTGAACATCATCTTCCGCAAGGACATCATGGAAGCGGAGGACCAGGCTGAGCGGGCGAAGGAGTTGGAGTCCGAGTATACGGACAAGTTCGCCAATCCTCAGCTGGCAGCCTCGATGGGTTATGTCGACAACGTGATCGAACCGAACCAGACGCGCTCGACGGTGATAAACTACTTGAAGTCCAACTTGGGCAAGCGACAAATAACGCCGCGGCGCAAGCACGGGAATATTCCGCTTTGATCTAAAATTTGAATACATAGAGACATGTTTTCATCTGTACTGGTAGCGAACCGCGGGTTGATTCAGGCGAATTGCGTGCGGGCGGTGAAGGAATTGGGCTGTAAGGCGATTACGATTTACGCTCCGAACGATAGGAATAGCGCGGGCGTTCGCAATGCGGACGAGGCCTATGAACTGACTGTCAAATCGTCAGGTATCCCGTATTTGGATATTGATCAGATTGTAGAGTTGGCGGACCGGCTGAGGGTTGATGCTGTGCACCCGGGGTATGGCTTTCTGGCTCAAAACGTGGAGTTTAAACGCCGGCTGAACGAGAAAGGAATTTTGCTGATTTCGCCAGAGTTCAACGCGATCGATTTGTTGTCCAACAAGTCGGCGTTTCGGGAGTTTGGGCGAGGGTTGGGGATGCCGATTCTTCCGGGATCGGAAACCTCCAGCGATGTGGAGGAGCTGAAGGCGGCGGCGAGTGATATCGGATATCCAGTGGTCATGAAAGCGACCGAGGGCTATGGTGGGATCGGTCTGCGTGTGGTCGAACGGGAGTCCGAGATCGAGGGGAATTACCGAAGCATCACTAGTCAGGCGGAGCGTTTTCTGTTTCAGCCCGAGCGAGTGTACTTGGAGAAGTGCGTGAAGAACGCGCGTCACGTGGAGTTTCCGGTGGCGAGGGATGTGAATGGAAACCGGGTGGTTTTCCCTGAGCGCGAGTGCACGATCCAGCGGCGTTTCCAAAAGTTGGTTACGGAATCGCCTTGTAGTTTCATTTCCGCCTCCTTGCGGAACAAGCTTCGTTCGGCGGTAGAGATGCTAGTGGACCAGCTAGACTTGAAGGGTTTCGTCTCGGTCGAGTTTTTGCTGGATGGAGATCAGGCCTATCTGCTTGAGGTTAATAGCTACATTCAGCCGTCGCATGCCGTAACGTCGCTTCTTACGGGTGTCGATATGTTACGGGAGCAGGTGAGTATCGCTGCGGGGCAGCCTCTATCGTTTGGGCAGAAGGCAGTCGATACGGACAAGGTGGCGATTGGTGTGTTTGTCTCGGCGGAGGATACGGAGAACAATTTCGCTCCGTCGCCTGGGAAAATCGACCGTCTCGACCTTCCTTATGGAGATGGCGTATACAGTCTTACGAACGTACATACGCACGATTCGGTGGGCACGTTCTATGATCCGATTATCGCGTTGGTGATGACTAAGGAAAACAATCGTGACAAGGCGATCAACAAGATGCGGACAGCGCTTGATTGTCTGCACATTGATGGAATTCGAACGAGTATCCCGCTGATGAGGGCTTTGATGGCGTATCCACCGTATTTGAGTGGCGACTACGACAATCAGTTCCTGACTACGGAAGAGAATCGAGATCGGATCTTCGAGAGTTATCGCACGCCGCTTGATTCGGAGATCGCCTCGCTGGTGGCGGCATTGTCGTTGCATAGGGACTCGAGCAAGCAGCATTTGCTGGAGCAGGCGCGTAGCAACTCGAAGTCGAGAATTTGGGATATGGCCAGTGATTGGTTTAACCGGCAGAAATAGCGATTGGGAGATCTGACTGATGAAATACAAGGTAAGGCAGGCGGACGCCAAGCGTAGCATTAACATCGAAGGCAAGTACGACTTCATGGAGGAGTCGCCCATTCAAATCGACAAGGCGACGCGGATGGTGCGTATACTTGAAACTGATACGGATGGCGCGGTAAAGACGGTGATGATCGACAATCGCCTCTACCACGTTCGGGTAAGACGTCGGGGAGACGGATTTCCGGAGGAGGTGGTGGTGAAAGGTGTGCCGTATCCGGTGAACATCGACAAGATCGAGTCGACGCGTTACCGACCGCCGCCAGCTCCTAAGAAGATCGCTGGGGACGTGGTTGCCAGCATGCCGGGGCAAGTTATCGCCTTGATGCTTAAGGAAGGTGACAAAGTCGAAAAGGGGCAATCGGTGCTCATCCTCGAAGCGATGAAGATGGAGAACGAGATTCTCGCTCCCAAGTCAGGAGTCCTTAAGAAGGTCGCGAGCAAGGAAGGCGATCTGGTGATGAAGGGGGATTTGTTGTTCGAAGTGGATTGATTTTGGCGGCTCGACGCGCCGCCCTACAGGGGTGAGGTGGATGGGGTTTACTTGTTAGGCAGTAGGGCGTTTATGAGGGTGTTGGGGGCGATGGCTCCGATTTGGGCGAGCATGCTGGTGAAGTCTACGACGTTGCGTGCTTCGATGGCTTTGCCGTCTTGCCAGCGTACGGAGAAGCTGAATACGAACTCGATGGCTTGGTTGCTGGACTTGTGGGTAGCTCTGAAAGTGGCGTGACCGATTGTCTTGTCTTCGATCTCTTCAATCTCGAATACATCTACTGATGGCTCTCCGAACGCTTGGATGAAAGTGTGGTGGAACCCTTTGAACTCATCGGGACCGGTGACTGGGACTCCGAGTCCGTGCACAATGCAATCGGGAGCCATGAGCTCGGCGATGGCGTTAATATCGTTGCGTCTCCAGACGCGCTCGAACCAATCGAGCATGAGGTGTTTTCCTGTTTTCATATTTCGAGTTGATTTGGATTATGGAGGAGTGGCGGTTCGGCGCACCGCCCTACAGAGTGTTGGGCTCTACCTGCTGGGATAGAGCTAGAAGGTGTCTTGGTTGTTTTCGGTGCGGTGATGGATTGTCCAGCGGATGAAATAGGGTGAGCTTGTTTCTGGCTGGAAGTAGAAACGGGCTGTCAGCTCGTCGTAGTGCTTGCTGCTGTGCACGATTTCGAGCTCTGGCTGGATGGTTGCCCACGTTTTCAAGTCTTCGCTAATTTCGTAGGAGACTGAGTACTCGCTTGAGCGGGCTGCGAAAAAACGTATGGCTGCTTCTTGTCCGCCGTTAAGGGCGTCGCTTACGCCGAAGGTGGGAATCGTGTCTCTGGTGAGGGGATCGAGGTTTAGCGTGAATTCGAGCCAGTTGGGGATGCCGTCTCCATCAAGGTCCGACATTCGGTCGGAGTTGGTTTGTGGGAGCGTGGCGGTGGCGAGTCGCTCGTCTATCCAGCGATCGTATTGAAGATCGCTGAATCGAGTGAGTTTTACGCCATCGAGCCGAAGCCGGCGATTGGTTTTGGGACCGTAGTGCCTGTAGTCATACACGACCTGAGTGATCGCTTGCTCTCCGGTTTCCCATTCCGGGTAGGCGGAATGATATTCCCATCTGTCTTCCAGGTATTGATCAATGTTGGTGTCCGAGCTCCGGTAGGTGTAGAGGCCCCATGCTACGGGGCCATCGATCTGGATTCTTATGGTAGTAGATTCCTCTTCTTCGAGTTCGCCGGAAATGATGGAGGAGGGGCCGTCTAAGGACTTCTCGTAGTCGACCTGCCAAGGGTTTCTTCCAGTGGTGGTGATGTTTGCCCCAGGGTACCCTATAGCCTTTGCTAGTTCAGGGTCGACGAGTGTGAGGGTGAATGGGTCGCTGAAAATGGTCTCTCCATTGGGCGATAGGGCGGAGACGCGGTATTCGCCGAGGTCCTCCTTGCTTACCGACTCGATTTTGAGCTGTTCCCTATCTCCTCCTGATATTGGTTCCCCTTCCTTTTCCCAATGGAGCTGCAACCTGCCATCGAAGAAGCTTACGGCTTCTGCTACGAATGAGACATCGGCTCCTAGGTAGGTGGCAATGTTCTGTGGTTTCGTTCTGAATACGGCTCTGTCTATTTGTTCGATCTTGTCGATCCAGAGGATGCTGTTCTCGTCGCCTTCTGGCAACCTGAGGGCGAAGGTTGAGTCGTAGACTCGCATCTCGATTTCTTGCCAGTCGTCGTTGGCGGGAATGCTTTGGAAGCCGTCTTCGGTGTGGTATTCGATGGAGGAGCCTGGAGGAAAGCCTTGGGAGCGAACGTTAATTTTCGCGTAATAGGATGAGCCGTCTATTCTCAGTGTGGCGTTGTCATCTGTTTTGAAGGGCCCCTGGAGGGCAAGGGACGAGAGGCCTTCTAATTTGATCGTGTCGTCATGGTAGCGATCGGAGTAGCCTCCGTCGTAGAGCCACACGCCAAGCTGTTCGTCGGAGTCGAGGACGTCGCGGAGGTATTGCCCGAGGTAGAAGTAGAACGTTTCGGAGAGTGTGCTCTTTCCGTTGCGGTCGATGATTTCGGCTTGGTAGTGAGCTTGGTCGAGCTCGTTCGTTTCCCGATCGTATGGGTAGGCCGCGCCAGGCTGGAGATTGGTTTGAGTGGATATCTTTTGGCCGTCTTTGTACCAATTGAGGGTTAGAGGCGGGATTCCGGAGAACTTGGCATAAGGGAGTCCGTACTCGCCAAAGTGGTAGTCCCAGCTGTAGTCGAGGGTGATCAATGGTTGGTTTTTGAGAGCTATCTTGTGAATTTGAGTTTCGAGATTTGAGCTCCATGGCGTGAATTCGAGTTTGAGGGAATGCGTCCCTTCAGGGACGAAATGGGACGTTGTCTTCAGCCCGTTGGAATAGTCGTCGATGACGACTTGATCGTTTAGCAGCAGTATTTCGTCACCCCAGTCTGCTTCGTAGGTGATACTGAATACGGCAGGTCCAGTTACCTGGGTTTCCAGACTCCAGGTTTTCCGGATGTCAGGCTCGAAGGCGAGAATGGGGCTTGGTGGATCTGTATCGGATAGGGCGATACGAGTTCGAACTCCTTCGGATTGGGCGACGTTTAAGCCGTCTTTAATTACGGCGTCTAGCAGGTTTAGTTCAACGCGGCTTTTCTTGGTGACGACTTCTCCGAACTCGTTTTGGGCAACGAGATGGTAGTCTCCTGCATCGGTCTCAGCGAAGGAATCGATCGTATAGGTGGCGTCGGTCGCGTCGGGGATCGGCTCGTCGTTTTTGTACCATTGGTAGCTCGCGTCGGTGGCGAGTATCTTGGCGCTGAGCTCCACTTTCTTGCCGACTTCTGGGAGGTCGAACTTGATTTGTTCGACGAGGAAGGGTTCTTTCAGAATCTCGAAGGCGTCGAACCATGCTTTGGCTTCCGAATCGGTCGTAGCAAAGTGGAACTCAAGATTGTGATGCGCGGGGAGGTAGATGACCTTTTCTTGCCATGAGTCGGAATTTGGGAGCGCGGTCTTGTTCCTGCCCGTGTCGAAGTACGACAGAGTGCTGGCTCCCTCTCCGGTGTGAAGCCAACGAATTTTTAAAACGGTATCTACCTCTACGTTGTAGAATCCGAAGTTGATCCAGCTTTCCTCTTGAAGGTAGAGTTCTGCGGCGTCTTCTCCGTCGAAAGTGGTATGTTGTTGGAATATCAGATACTGCCAGCGGGATTGTTTCGGGTAGTCCGACATGAACTCCATTTCGTCCATGTCGATGGCCTCTGAGAGTTGCGGCGTTACCGATAAATGGATACGGCCGCTCTGGTCGCTGCCGAGACTATTGCTCGCCTCCAGGTAGTAGGTACCCGCGTGTTCCTCGCTTACGGGGTAGATATTTAAACCGCTTCCTTCTCCGTTCTCCTCCAGTGGTTCTCCGTCTTTGTACCAAAGATAGTCGATGGGGTTCGAACCGTTGGGACGACCCACATGGGCATTGAGATCTTGTCCTTCGGCGATAACGTAGTTTTGGGTTTTCTTGTCGTTGGGGCTGAATTTTGGGGGAAGGATTTGCTCGTGTACATTGATGTATATCGAGGAGCTTTCGAAGGGGTAGTGGTTTAGTTCGTTTTCGACGGTTAGATGGTATCTTCCCGTGTGAGCCATGGAGGTGGGGCCGAGGTTGAGTGTGGGTGAGTTCGCCCCGGGAATTGGCTGGTGGTTTCGATACCATTGGTAGGTGATCGGCTCGGCTCCAAAAACGGACATGGGAAGGATGAACGGTTCTCCAGCAAGAAGGTCTATATAGTGATCCCCTTCGAACTTAGCGGAAGCGGGTTGCGGGGAATCGTCGACTTCGATAAGAGCCTTCCTGGTTTCTAGTGAGCCGTACTCGTTGCTGACGACTGCATAGTAGTAGCCTTCGTCTTCCTTTGAGGAAATCGTAATCTCCAGTCGGCTTTCGGTAGCGCCGTCGATAGGGGCGTCGTCCTTGTACCACTGATACGTGAGATCCTCTTGAGACGAATAGATCTCCATGGTGTAGGAACTGCCGATGGTGAGTTTTCGGGGGTAGATGTGTTCGTAGAAGACTGGCGGGTGTTTACCGTGTTCGTAGAAGGTCGGGATTTCGAATGTTCCAAATCTAGCGGGAGTGTTTTCACTCGAGTAATGGTTCCTTAGTTCAATGGTTGCTGTGAAGCCTACTTCGTAGTCGGAATAGACGTCGGCTGTGGTCCAATCCGTTTCCGATATCTGCTGATAGGTCGAAGGCCCTGCGACGTAGAAAGTATGGTGGTGAGTGGTGTTGTCCGAGCGTTTCCCGCGCAGGCGCAGCAAGCCGGGTTCTGGAATGCGAAATTCTAGGAATGCTGTTTGATAGCTCGTGATCTCTTCGTTGGCGAGGTATGTGGTGTCACCTTCCTCAAAAAGTTCCCAATGACCGGTTTGACTGCTGTATACTTCCGCTCCGTATCCGATAAGCTCCTCGATCTCAGGCATTCTCGCATGTACTGTTACTTCGAATACGGCGGAAATGGTAGCGTCGTCGTTTATTATTTCTAGGACGTAAGTTCCTGTTCCGCTAGCGGGGATGGAGTCGATGGTGAGTTCCGAGCTCGTTTCGGAAAGTTCGCTGCCGTTGTGGAGCCATTTGTAGCGGAGGGGCAGTTCGCTCTCCGCTTGGGCCCAGAGGTGTAGCGATTCGCCTTCGTAAACAGCCATGTCCGTCGAGCTCGTGCTGAGGAGGACGGGCGGCACGGGGACGTGATCCATGCGAAGCGCGTTGTTGAGGTTTACCAAGCCCCCGGAAACGCAATGAAAGGCTAGGCTGTCTCTTTTGACGGAGGATACGATGAGTCGTTGTTTGTGGGTGTCGTAGTCATCGTTTGGATATTCGGCGATACAGAGGGCGAGTATGCCGGACACGACAGGGGCGGCCATTGAGGTTCCGTTCTGTTGAGAGTAGGCGTCCGCGGATTCGTGCCAGGTGGAGAGAATTCCGTTGCCGGGAGCCATGACGTCTACCTCGGTCGAGCTTCGGTTGGTGAAGAGGGATCTCACGCCTTGGCTGCTGGCGGAACCTACGCTAACGACGTTTTCTAGAGTGGAGTTTGCTGGATAGTCCGGGTAGCTATAGCCGTCATTGCCGGCGGCGGCTACGACGAGGATGTCTTTGTCTCGAGCTCTCCGGATGGCGCTATCTATGGCATCGCTGTAGGAGTCGCTGCCCCAGCTTGCGTTTATGACATCGGCTCCGGAATTGATGGCGTAGTCGATAGCTTTGACCATATTGCTCGCGGTGCCCCGACCGTCTGAGTTTAGGGCCTTGATAGCCATCAGTTGGGTATCCCAAGCGACACCTGAGATTCCTCGGGAGTTGTTGCCCGCTGCTCCTGCTATCCCGGCTACGTGCGTACCGTGCCCATTGTCGTCTTCGGGAGGAGCGGATGTATCTATGATGTTGATACCATGGACATCGTCGACGTAGCCGTTGTTGTCTTCGTCTTTTCGGTTTCGCGAGCTGTCCTTCGAGTTTCGCCAGAGGTTTGTTTTCAGGTCCTCGTGGTCGAGTCGGATGCCGCTGTCGATGATGGCGATGGTGACGCTGGCGGTTGAGGTTCGCTTGTCCCAAGCTTCGGGAGCGTCGATGTCGAAATCGGAGTCTTGGGCGAGGCCCCATTGGCCCTTTGAGCTGAAGCGTGGATCGTTGGGCGTTTTGGATGCGTAGAAGATGTGGTTCGGTTCTGCGTGGTAGGGCGTTTCGGAGAGTGCGAGAGCGGCAATCGCGTCTTCAACGGTGTCGAGATGGAAGTCCTTGGCCTGTAGAACGGCTATATGCTCGGTGCTTTGGGCCTGGAGGTAGGTCCAGCCGAGCGAGAGGGTGATGTCTTCTATTTCCTCCCGAGCGAGGGTGGAAGGAGAGTGGAGCAAAATTTGATTGGCAGCGTAGGCGGTGAGCTCGGAGATTTTTTGAGGGGCTCCTGTTTCGTCGTAGACGACGGCGTCGGTGATCCTGATGGGGAAATCGAAACCGTCGTCCTGAACGATGCGGTGCCTTAGGATGGGATCGCGGCTGGCGGGGGGAGGCTCTTCGACCGTTTCGACGAGGGTTATGGCGGCGTTCCAGTTTCGGGGCGAGGCGTTCGGCTCGAGCGGGTGGTTTGAGTTTGGCTGGGGTGCTGAGGGGAGAGAGGGGGTGTTTGTGTTGTTGGGTTTTAGGGACGATGCTGCAGGGGTTGGCTGTTGCTCCTTTTGGGGAGTGAGGGCAGGTTGTGTCTGTTCGCCGGAGGGAGCCCTCTGGAGCGTGACGTAGAGGGTAGGCAGAATCGCTAGGACAAACGCGAGAGTAACGAGAGGATACTTTCGCATAGCTAAACTGCGTGGGAAAGGGGCATCGGGAGTGGCGGAGTGATTTGTGGAGAATTACCGTCACCCTGTGTTTTCGGCAAGAGAATTTACGGGAAATACTTAGATCTGGGGATTCTCTGCTTGGAGTTTTATGGGGCGCTTATGAATAGGCACGTTCTCATTGGATGGGGAAGGTTGGGCGGCCTCGCCGCAGGCGCCGTGGAGACTCGATCCTGCATTGCGCATTGGCGTCAACTTGAGTGTTAAAAGGCTCTTCGTCTTCTTCATCCGCTTCTACTTCTCGCTCGGAGAGCGGTGTTCCAGGCTTGGAGTCTGTGTTTTTAGAAGAAGATGAAGAAGGAGAAGCAGAAGAAGATAATATCGAAGACGGTTCTTCAGATAAGTTGACGCCAATGTGCATTGCGGCTGACTGGGTCAGTCAGCTCTCGCGCGACTCACCGTATGAGAAATGCTAGGGTTCGTTACACGAACGAAGGATTTGACGGACCTAATGCCGAAGGATGCTGTGTTTCACTCGGTGCGTCGAGGGTGACCTGAGGTGTTTGATTTAGGCTTCACGGCAACGACGGAGCGTTGCCCTCCGGGTGTAGGGGAATAAAGGATACGGTGGGGTGGACTCATGAAGTGGTCTTAAAACAGTGCGAGCCGAGACTTTTGGTCTTGGCTGCATGTGGAAATGAGCTTTGTGTAGAGTCAACGGCGTCTGTTGTCTAAGCTATCAACGGAGCGTATTCTGGCTTTCTCGCGTTGCTCTTGTTGCCCAAAGAGCGTTTGGCTTACGATGGCATGAATGAGCAGAGCTCCGGCTAGGCTGAAGCTCGCGACTAGTGCCACTTCAAATATCGTTGTATAGTTCATTTTCCCTCCCTGTTCGTGTGCGGTTTTGTGTTTTGGCTATTCTGCTGGCGAGTTGCAGTTCGTGTGATCGTTAAAGTATTAGCAGCGCGGTGGCCATGGTCATGAGCGTTGCGGCTGGTATGCTTTTCTTGAGCGGGTCGTGAATTCTCAGGTGAGCAATCACAGCTGCCAGCAAAGTGATGGCCAATCCGGCAGCGGCGAAGGCGGTTATGCTCGGTATCCAAATTCCGACTATTAACGCGGTTGCGAGAGCGAGTTTTATTAGGCCGATCGTGAGCATCACGGTAGCCGGAAGTCCGTAGGCTTCGAACTCCTCTCTCATGCTGTTAGCGTTCCCACCTCTCCATTGAGTGGGCCTGTCTCTTCGAAAGAGCCACACGTTGATTATTGTTAGACCTACGAAGAGTTGCAGCGTTACGATGAGTGTTTCCATAGCGAAGGGGTCGGGGTTCACAAATTGTCCAAAGCGGGCTGACGTCCCACGTTGAAGCTAATCTACGCTATAAAAACTGTTCATGGGTCGGGGGTGTTGCACGGAATCGCGAGGATGTCGCCTTCAGTGCGATCCAAGAGTGATCCGAGATGCTTTGTCCTAGGGAAATCGGCTGAGAGTGGAGGAGGCCCAACCCTTTTTGCATGCGGTATTACTCGATGGCGTTCTCTTGAATCTTTAGGGAAACGAAGAACGGGGCGTTGTTGAGGGGAACCCTCAACTCGTAGATATCGAGATCGTCTGTCTTGCTGACGATTTGCGGGGGACCTGCTCCGTCTTGCCAGACGCTTAGGTCATTGCTCCATGTTGGTTCGGCTGTAACCTCAAAAAGGCCGGCAAAGAGCGCGTAGCGGAATACGAGATAGCCGTCTTCTATGCGTGTGCCGAGCTGGGACGTTTTCCTTTGTTCGAGGTAGTCCAAGCCGAAGGCGAAACGTTCGATGTTGGTCGCGCTGCTACCGGAGGCCGTTTGATAGAGGCCTCTGTTGGATTCGTCTTCTGGTAAATGTGTGTCAGCCCATGATGAATACGTGCGGCCAAAACGAGCGTCGATGTTTATGTTGCGCCCTGCTTTCATGCTTATCTGTTCCGACTGGTCTTTTCCGTAGCCATCCCAGCCGAGGAAAACCCACCCGGCCTCGGGTTCGACTTCTAGGTCGAGATCTTGGCCGTGTTGAATCGTTAGCGAGTCAGGGATTCCGGCTACTTTTCCTCGACCCTCGATATTCACGTTAACCGCATAGGTTTGAGTTTTGAAAACGGGTGCGAGAAGGGTGTCTTCTTGAAGCGTTAGCAGGAGAGCAGGCTCGGCGTAAGGGTAGTCGCCATTCCAGTTTTCTAGTTCGTATCCAAAATCTGGAATCGCTCTCAGAGGAACACGGTCCTTCCATGCGAATTCTGATTGGGCGGTTGCTCCCTCTACGCGTCCGTTTTCTGGATTTGCAACATTTAGGGTGCGGGAAGGAATTGTGATGCTGGTGGCTTCTGAGGTTACGATATAGTCGTTGCTCTTGTTTCCGTCATCTCCAATCAGGTCGTAGCCGAAGTAGACGCTGATGTGGTACCTATCTGGAGCCACGCCTTCTGGTATTTTTGTCGTGAATACGAAACTACGGGTTTCTAAAGGAGCTAAGCTTTGAAATGGAATTTGGGCATCCCCTGAAAAACCGTCTTCTACTTCGCTTCTGCTCCAGCGTCCCGTTTCATTCAGGTACGAATAGCGGATCTGTGAGTTCTCCGGGAGGCTGAGCCCTTCTTTTCCGTTGTTCTTCAAGCTTACGGAGACTTCGACAAGATCGCCGACGCCGTACTCTTTGTTTGCAACGCTAACGTCTACGATCGCGAGGTCGGTATCTACGACTTCGATGAAGGTGAGTTCGTCTGAATAGAAAAGGACGTTTTCGCGAGTCGCAGTCGCTTTTGCCTCAAACGGGATGATTTCTGTCCAATCGGTTCCGTTGGTCGATTTCCAGACCGAGTTTCCGTAGATATAGAAGGCTTCCGCGGTTGCGGTGATATTGATGTAGCCAGTGATGGGTGGGGACACTGTTTGCCATGTCTGTCCGTCTGAAGAGAGCGAGAGTCGGTTGTATCCACTGAAGATCTCTTCTTCGTGCAAGACGCCAATCAGGCTATCTGTGTGGGTGATTTGGGCCTGTCCGTTGAAGGTCTCGATAAGATTCCAGCTTTCGTAGTCGCTGTTGAATTTTCTAAATTCGCTAAAGTGAGTGAAATAGGTTTCCTCCTTAAAACGAATGAACTGTTCGGGACGACTGTTGTCTTCGAGAGGGCAAAGCTGCCAGTTTAGACCGTCCTCGGAGCGTGCGGTGGAGTAGTGGTAGTGTCCGTCGACGGTGTAGTTGACTGTTAGCCAAAACGAGTTTCCGTCTGACTGGAGGGAGATGACGGAATAGTGTGTATTGAGATCTTGGAGCCATTGGGGAGTGTCCAATTGGGTCCATTCTACGCCGTCTTCGCTTCGGTGTAAGCCGAAGTGCCAATCTCCAAGGTAAACGCCGTTGGCGTAGACTGTGTCCTCCTCTACTCTTGTGTTGGTCCGTTGCCAAGCTCCGTGATCGTCTCGGTAGTAGGATTGGTAGTCTGTCAATGCGATCAGTGGAGACTGGCCGATGATTTCGACATTCTCTCGAAATCCGAAATCGTTGAACGTTCGCGAATGGGCGATTCCCTCCTCATTTATGAATTCATAGGAGGGCGCTTCCGGACGATAGAGCGCGAGGCCGGTCGGGCTAGCGATGAGTATTCCATCTGAAATGGGTTCTGCCTGTAGGTTCTCGCTCCCGAACTTGGTCCAATGCACTCCGTCCTCGGAACTTGCGATCTTGTTTGGCGGATCGAAATTCCAGTCGTAAGTCCATGCGTAGAAGCGACCGTCGAAAAACTCGATTTGGGAGGAATAGACGTCGGCATCCGGCGTTTCCCAGTTTATGCCATCCGTGGTAACGGAGATAATGGTTTCGTAGTATTTGGCGAAAAGGAGTCCATTCTTCAACTCCATAGACTCTAAGGAGTCGTTAGAGAAGACGGTTTCCCAGTTGGCTAGATCCTGACTTCTTTTGATGGATCGATTGTAGTCGAGGCCGATGTAGTGGTCTCCGAGGTGATAGACTTGTTTGAATTCTGGAAGTCGAGACCATCCTCTGCCGATACCGCCCTTGAAACACTGGTCGTAAACGTTAAAGATTCGGTCCTCGGTATCTGGGGCTATTCCTGCGGACTCAGCTGAGGATGGGGAGTCGGCAGGCGTCCAGTTCAAGCCATCTCGAGATAGCACGGTTTTCCAGGAGAGGCCGGCTACAAACAGGCCATTGTCGTATTGGACTCCGCCCGAAGGGAAGCTGCCCGTGCGTATCCAGTTTATTCCGTCTTTGCTGGTTAGGACTCCGTCCCCATTAAATCCGACGACGAGTGTGTCTTCGCTTTTCGCGATGCTGTTGAGTTTTTCGGATACGGGAGTGGATAGGCTTTTCCAGCTTATGCCATCGGTAGAGAGGTAGAGCAGGCCTCCTGAACCCACGCCGTAGTAGGATCCTCGGAAATAGAGAAGATCGTTTAGAGTGATTTCATTCGCCGGTTTCGTAATGCTTAGCAAGGGTTGCGCTTCGATCAAAAGCGTGTCCGAGGAACTGTGGCCATCTTGCGAATGGGCGATAACCTCTACGGTGTAATCACCGCTTGTTTCAGGTGTGAACTGGAAACGAGTCGAGTTGGGCGGGAGCGATTCCCATAGCTGTCCATTTACCCAGACTTCGATCCTTTCTAATTGCGATTCGCTGGCGAAGGCCTCGAAGGTCAATTCTAGAGGGCGTCCGAAGCTGGTGGCGATGGTTTCATTGTGGCTCGTTATGATTGTGCGTGATTTGGGTGCCTCGCCAGATCCTAGGATCGCTAAGCCGTAGGAGCTTCCGTGTAGAAGGAGTTTCGAATCGGAAATAGCCGGACTGTATAGGTAGCCCTGGTGATTCACTAGCTCTTGCCTGAGCTCGGTCTGTGTCCATGCCTTTCCGTCGGTCGAGGACCAGTAGTACTCATCCCAATACGGAGCGATGAATCTGCCATCTAGGAAATAGAGGTTGTTGATGGTATTCGCGGAGTGGTTTGGAATCGAGAGTGATTCTGTTCGAGTCCATGTCTTCGTGTCGGCCGAGGTATAGCAGACGTTATCCGAGAAGGCGACCCAGGTGTTGTTTCCAAAGCGGAGAGCGGAGAGCCTCATACCGGATGGAAGGCTTTGCTGCGTCCAGGCGATACCGTTGTCTGAAGTGAAGAGGCCATCTTCCGAGTAGAGTACGAATGTGCCGTTTCCGTAGGCCATCCTCCATGCGTTGTGCATGCCGCTGGCTCCCGTCTCCCATGATTGGCCGTCGCTGGAGTAGATGATTTTTCCTCCGCTATAACCGACGAAGAGCCCTTCTTGGAAGAGGATGGCTTGAAAGTTGTAGTTGTGTCTATCGAGTTCGCTTAGCGAAGGACCGGAGTGTCGGGTTCCGACATAGACGCCGTTTCCGTAAGCGAAATGTCCGTAGTTCTCCAAGCTGCTATGCGCTAGCGTCCAGTTCGATCCGTCTTGCGAGGTGTGTAGGGCTCGCTCGGAACCCGCAATGTAGAAACCGTTTGCGTAGCTGATTCTTGGATATTTGTACCAAGGGGTGGCTCCGTGCTCTAGGTTTAGAGAGGTAAAGTCGCTTAGGAAAACGTGTCCGGATCGAGTGGATACGAGCACCTTGTTGTCTAGCCCGACCATTGGGGATGGGTACTCCGAGGAGTAGCGTGTGACTTGCTTGAGGAAGTTCGTTTCGTCTTCTTCGACTCTGTGGACTTCGACGTAGGATTCTGCGAAGAATGAGTCTTTATTGTCCGTGAGCTGCAAGTACATGTAGGCGAGGTTCTCAGCTTTGTCGAAGAACATGCTGAAGACATTTTCTTGGTGCAAAGGGAACTCGGTCCAGGTCTTGGCATCTGGAGAGGTATAGGCTGCTCCGGCGGCAGCCCTGTTGTACAGCCACCATTTGTTGTCGCTGTAGCTGACGTAGCACTGGTGAGTTGTGGAGGTGGAGAAGCTTTCCCAGTTTGTGCCATTTTCGGATACAAGCACGGATCCGACTCTGGGAACGACAAAGGAACCATTTGCGAATTCTAAATGATCGGCCCAACCGGAAGTGGCTTCGGACGTTTTTGACCAGTTTGTGAAGTCGCTCGAGGTGTAGATTCCATCGGAGGCCCGCATCACGGCTACGTCTGCTCCGAAAGCGATACTGTAAAGGTCCGAGTCGGTTTCAAAGGTGCGCGTCCAATTGCTGAGGTTAGGGGAGACGTGGACGGAACGATTTGTAACTGCGAGGTAGCGCTCTCCAGTCCAAACTATTTTGCGTATCGGAAGTGGAATGTATTGCCAGTTTTCGCCATCTAGCGAGAAGCCGAATCCAACATCTGAATACTGTGCTATAAAGTAGCCGTTTACTTGATCCAGTTCGTGGGCTTGGGGAGAGGAATTTGGAATGTTTGCCCAGGTGAAGGCCGAAAATTCGTCGCTAGCGGATACAAAAAGGTATGCTGGTTTAGAGTGATAGACGTTTCCATCCTGAGTGACTTGAAGCTGGTAGAAGGCGCTGTCGGTTATGCTGGTGTTCGCTAGGCTTAAGGTAAGGGTGTTTTGTCCTGAGATCGGCTTGCCGTCCTTTAGCCATTGTAATTGTGTATGTTCATCGATGGGGCTGACGATCGCCGAGAGAGTCGCTGATTGC
Organism: Pelagicoccus mobilis; assembly: GCF_016595505.1. Classification (GTDB taxonomy): domain Bacteria; phylum Verrucomicrobiota; class Verrucomicrobiia; order Opitutales; family Opitutaceae; genus Pelagicoccus; species Pelagicoccus mobilis. The sequence continues at coordinate 23,006 of NZ_JAENIL010000014.1, forward strand.
CCTCTGCGGATTGATGCGGGGGAAGGCTGGTTCAGGAATTGGACCGAACGTTTGTTGTTCGTTAATTGAGCGTTTCGGCTGAATAAGGTTTGGCTCGGCAGCGAGATTCTCGCCTGATATTCGCCGAGATCGTTTTCGGCCACTGATTTCAGGTGGAGCGTATTACGCGTTGCTCCCGGTATTTGCTGGCCATCTTTGCTCCATTGATAGGTTGCTTCGTGGGCGCTGGATACAACGACCCTGAAGGTGGTATCACTTCCGAGCTTAACGTTTCTATCGTGAGGTTGGACTAGGATTTTCGGTTCGGTTAGGTAGGCGCCTTCGATAAAGAACTCCGTCCCGTTTTCGGAGAGGGAGTCGACCAGGATGCGATAGGTCGTGTCGGCGGCTACTGATAGAACTTGGTTCGATTGGCTGCCGTCTTCGAAGGCGGATGCGACTTCCGTGAGGTTGGTTAGTGAATCCCCTTCGTAAACGCGAAGGAAGAGGCGTTCGCTCGTTCGGGCGATGCGCAGAGAGTCGTCGCCGTTTCGGGGGGCGGTCCACTCGTACCAGACTGTGGAGCCTGCGGCCGAGATATGAGTTCGCTGTTCGTCCGCTTCGAGGGTGGCGGCGATGTTGCTACCTGCCTGGGTAAAGCTTTCTCCAATGATTGTTGTTGGATTTTCGAAATCGTCGTTATCCGGTGTCTTGAACAGCTCGATGGTGAAGGGGCCGGTGTTCGATGAGTTTGTGTCGACCTGGATGTAGTAGGTTTCGCCTGGCTGGTACTGCCACGACAGTTTGGTGGCTTCTCCGGCTAGGAAGCTGGTTGCGGAGCTTACTCGTTCAAGCCCTTGGAGGGTGGTCCCTTCGAAAACTGTTACTGCCGGGGCAAAGCCGGTGGGGGATACTCTGAGTTGGGCTGAGCCTGCCGAATCGCTTCTCCAGGAATACCAGACTGTTTTTCCCGCGTTTGGGTTCGCGGCGAGCGGCTCTCCGGTTTGCTTGCTGGCGTTGCTGGTTGTGCCCGCCTTTCTGCCACCGTTTGAAAGAAACTCGATTGCGTTTTCAAAGGAATCGTTGGCGGGGGTGTTGGTTTGTCCGCTTAAGGCGCGATGAAGGTTGAGTCTTCCCGAACTCAAGCATTTGCCGGTTAATGCGGGAAATTGATCCGTCGAATCTAGAAGGCGGAGGATGTTTTTTGTGGCAGTCTGGCCGGGGAAGGTTGCTTTGATCAAAGCCAAGGCTCCGGACACGTGCGGGGCTGCCATCGAAGTGCCTTCCAGGTCTGAGTAGGAGCTATCGGACGGGTGGTAGGTGCTGAGAGCTCGACCGGGAGCTGCTAGATGGGTGGCGTTCGCGCTGTAGTTGGAATATGAGGACAGTTTATCAATGTCGTTTGACGCGACTACGACCACTTGATTGGCGATATTGAATGAGGCTGGGTAAGTTGGGGTTTCATCGAGGTTTGCCCCGTTGTTGCCTGCTGCGGTGACAATGAGAATCCCTTGATTCGAAGCTCTCTTGAGTGTTTCGAAAACGGCTTGGCTTTGTTCAGAGCCGCCCCAGCTGTTGTTGATGATGTCTGCTTTCTGAGCGATCGCATAGTTTATGGCTTCAATCGCGTTTGAGTTTGTCCCGTAGCCGCTGGCGTCGAGGAATTTCAAAGCCATTATCTGAGCATTCCAGGTGACTCCGGTTATGCCTTTGCTATTGTTGCCGCTGGCGGCGGCGATCCCGGAGACGTGAGTGCCGTGTCCGTTGTCGTCGCTCACGTCTCCGTTGCCTTTGATTGCGTTGAAACCGTAGAGGTCGTCCGCGATCCCGTTCCTGTCATCGTCCGAGCCATTTGATTTTTCGTTCGGATTGACCCATAGGTTGTCCTTGAGGTCTTCGTGGGTGGATCTGATGCCCGAATCGATTATGGCGATCGTGACATTCGGTGATCCGCTGGTGATGGCCCATGCTTCTGGTGCGTCGATGTCTCTGCTTGAATCGCCGTTCGCGTACTCGAAGTGCAAATTGGTCTGATCGGTGAAACGAGGATCGTTTGGTTTCCTCGATGTCGTTCGCACGAGGAAATCGGGTTCAACGTAGCGAATCATCGATTTCGCGACTTCAAGAGAGCTGGCTAGCTGAGGGAGTTGTTCGAAGTTTTCGTCTTCGCCGAAGACGAGTCGGAAGAGTGATTGGCTTCCCCTCACCGGAGTTGCGTGGGCTCCGATTGAGGTCGCGAGTTGCTCAATCTCGTTGGAGCTGCTGTCTGTTTGTGTGGATACGATAAACTCGTTCGCGACCGAAAGGCTTTCGCCGATGAACGCTCCCGCATCTACATGCCCCTCTGCGTAGTAGCGTTTTTCCAGTCGTACGAGGGGCTTGTGGAATGACGTTCTGAAAATTTGGGTTTCGATCCGGTAAGGGCCGGTAGTGTGTTCGAAGCGTTGGATCGGAGTTGCTTTATGGAAACGGAGAAAGGAAGAGTGTGGGGCATCCTCAGAATGGGGCGAGTCGAAGGCTACGGGTTGCTCAAGTTGAGGTGACTGGGAGGGAGAGGCGACTTGGGGCTTGGCGGCAGCGTATTCTAGAGGCTGCTTCGATTTGCTGGGGGCAGTGCTTGTCGAGTGGAAGATGAGCCCGAGGACGGAGGCCAGAATTGCGGCAATTAGGAGACGTGTGATTTTAGTGTTTTTGATTTTCATCAAAAGTGAGGGCTCGAGTGATCGGGCGATTCGACGAAGGGGAGTGTGTGTAAGGGAAAGGAGTCGAGTGACTTTAGACCTGCTCGATAGACACGAAAGCCTTTGCTTTGTCCTAAGAGAAGGGACTGCTTGATTAGTTTCACTGCCAAGCTTCGGCAAGAGAAAATACTTAGATTAGAGTTTTTATGTTCAAATAGGAAGATTGCTTCGGTGGTTTGCACCTGATTTGTGTTTTGAACCTAGGGTGAATCGCGTTTTAGCCTGTGTGACAGGAGGGCGGTTCTTTTGGCGGTTTGGTGTGGACGGAAATGGAAATGGTTCAGGTGGCGATGTCGGTTTTTCGTCCCAACAAAGCAGTGATGGATTCCGTGTATTCAAAATTTACGAGAGGAGTTTAATTCTCTCCCGCTTTGGGACGATTTTGGGACTTAAATATTGAGTACAATATGCAAGAAGGGGAGCCTTGTGGAATGGCTCCCCATTCTAAATTTGTGTTGGCCGCGAGTGTGCTGGTGGCGTTTGCCGTGAATGCTGCGGATGAAGTTGTCGTGAATTTGGACGTGCGTCACTCCGTCAATGGCGTCTCCGAATTTGACCGATCGCGTTTCATGCTCGTGCACGCGGGATTGAATGAGAACGACTGGGACTCGAACCAAATGAGGCAGTCGTTTTTGGAGGAATACGACGTGTATCTTGGTCGGAATAACGGGGCTCTGCCGTGGTTTCTCAGTCAAACGACTGAACATGCCTCCAAATCAGGATGGATTGATCATATCTCGCTGGAATCTCAAGGAGACAGGGTCAAGTCGAACTATTCTACGAGCACCGCTGCCCACGCGCTCGAGGGGCGCGTGGCTAATCATATGATTGGCGGGCAGATGAACATGTATCCAAACGGGCAGCAAAATGGGGACGGATTCGCCTTGGGGAGTTACGAGGCTTTTGCGGACTACATTGACGGATTTTTGTCGTACTTCTACGGCGAAGGCGGGGTTACGGGCGAACCGAAGCCAGCGATGGTGGAAGTGGTGAACGAACCCTTTGTGAAGGCGAATCAATACTCGACGACGAAACAGAATATAGCGGAGCTTCACAATGTCGTCGCGGACAAAGTGAAGGTTAGTCACCCAGATGTAATGGTTGGTGGATACACGGCAGCTCACCCTGCGTTTGAGGCGGCGGATTTCGCTCTGTGGGAAAATAATTGGAAGATGTTCATCGATGTGGCTGGGGAGAAAATGGATTTCTTTTCGACGCATCTCTACGACTATTTGGCTCCGGAAGACCATTTTGATCCGACTAAAACTCAGTACCGAAGCGGAAGCAATGTGGAGGCGATCCTAGATATGATCGAACACTACAGCATGCTTACGTTGGGCGAAGTGAAACCCTTCGCGATTTCTGAATTTGGAAGCTTCGAACCGATCGAAGGAAATGAGCCTTGGTCTCCGGAGACGAATTGGTCGGATGTACGTTCGTTTTCGTCCATCCTGATGCAATTAATGGAACGTCCAGATCGAATGCTGCAAGCGATGCCATTTGTGGTATTGAAGGCAGAGTGGGGGCGAAGCCAGCAGACGGGGCATCCGTATGGGCCGCGCCTGCTGAGGCAGCGTTTTGAAGATCCCAACGACTCGGGCAACGAGTGGGTGTATTCGGAGCTCATTTTGTTCTACGAGCTTTGGAAAAACGTGAATGGTATTCGCATCGATACTACGTCAGAAGATCAGGACGTGCAGGTGGATGCTTACGTCGACGGGAAGAAACTCTATTTGATCCTTAACAATCTAGAGTTGGAAGCGAAGCCGGTGGATCTTCGGTTTGTTTCGAAGGTTCTGAATCCTGTCGTTTCGGTTCATTCGAAGGAGACTTACGCCGAAGATGGGGTTCCTAAGTTGCGGGCGATAGAGTATTCAAATTATCCTACGTCGCTGACTGTCGAAGCGAATGCGACCATGATCATCGAATACGAGTTCGCGGAGGACTTGGTGATTGATGAAAGCTCGGAGGAAAGTAAGCACTACGCGACGAGCTACCTGAAGCCGATCGTTGCCGATCAGAGGATCGATTTTGAAATCAATGGCGTGACGATTCCGGAACACGGAGAGGCGGTTTTGCGGATTGGCATGGGGAGGGCGCATGGGCGTTCGCTTAGTCCGATTTTGCTCGTTAACGGTGAAGCCGTGCCGGTTCCCTCTGATTGGCGGGGTTATGATCAAAGCACTCGGAGCTCGTTTTTTGGGGTGATCGAGATATCGGTGCCAAAGGCGCTGTTGCAGGAAAACAACACGATCAGTCTCGAGTATCCGGATTCGAGCGGGCATGTATCCAGTGTTTGTATGCAAGTGTGGGCGTTTAGTTCCGCCGTTCGTGATACAGAGATATCGGCGATGCAGACGTTCGACTACGAGTACGATGGAGACCGTGAGCTTTTCGAAGTACGAACCTTTGGTGAGATCGGGAAGGAGTACACTGTGATAGAATCGACCAATCTCAGCGACTGGGCTGTCGCTGGCGAGTCGAAGCCCGGCGAATGGCGCTGGGTGGAGTTCGAGGTCGACGGGAGTGAAAACAAGTTTCTGAAGCTGATTGAGTCTGACCGAGAGCAGCCGGAATAAGCTGGAGGGCGTGAAGGGAAGGAGATTTTTGCTGGGTATTTGTATATAAAAGCCGGTAAGGGCTTGCTGATTTCTGGGGTTGGCGGAGTGTTTTGAGGTCTGAGCTTGCTTGAGCAGCCTTTTTGATCCCCACCCCGCAATGTCATCTTCTACTTCAGATACCCGAATTACCGAGATTACGACGGTCTCTTCGCCTTCCGTCATTTGTGAGGAGTTTCCTGCCGATTCAGAAATTGAGGACTTGGTAGCAACCAGTCGAAAGACGATAGGGCGGATTCTAAATCAGGAAGATGACCGCTTGCTGGTGGTTGTAGGCCCCTGTTCAGTACATGATCCCAAGTCGGCTCTGGAGTACGCGAGGCGGTTGAGCGAACTGCGTCAGCTGCATTTCGAGGATCTAGAAATCGTGATGCGGGTTTATTTTGAGAAGCCGAGAACCACGGTAGGTTGGAAGGGATTAATCAATGATCCGGACTTGGACGGGAGCTTTGATATCAACAAAGGGATCCGTCTGGCTCGGGAGCTGTTGATTGAGATCAATAGGTTGGGCCTGCCGGCTGGAACTGAGTTTCTGGATATCGTAACTGGGCAGTACTATTCGGACTTGGTGAGCTGGGGGGCGATCGGAGCCCGCACTACCGAGAGTCAGGTGCACCGCGAGATGGCGTCGGGCTTGTCGTGCCCGGTGGGCTTCAAGAATGGTACTAACGGGAATCTCCAGATCGCCCTCGATGCGGTGAACGCGTCCCGCACGCCGCACAACTTTCTGTCGCAGACCGCTGAAGGAGATATGGCGATCTACCAGACGTCAGGGAATGCGGATGCCCATGTGATTCTCCGTGGTGGCAAGGAGCCAAACTATGACGCCGAGAGTATTGAGTCGGCGGTTGAGTTGAAGAAGGAAGCGGGAGTTGACGCGGGGTTGATTGTGGACTTCAGCCATGCCAACAGTCTCAAGAAATTCGAGAACCAGCCAGTCGTAGGAGAAGATGTAGCCAAGCAGGTTGCCGAAGGGCAGACGGAAATCGTGGGTTGTATGATCGAGTCTCATCTGGTTGAGGGGAACCAGAAGGTGAAGCCTGGCGAGGCTCTTGTCTATGGTCAGAGCATAACGGACGCTTGTATCGGATTTGAGACTACAGAAAAGCTTTTTGGTGTTCTTGCAAAGGCAGTTCGTGACCGTAGGGAGAAGCGTGGGTAGCGTTGTTTGTTAGAGCTTGATGAACGTTGGGTGGTAACCTAGGTCTGTTTCTTATGGAAAAGCCGATTGGAGAGGATTTTATTCACGAGGCCTTGGACCGGGCGCATATTGCGTCGTCGCATCTGCAAATGGCCTTGGGCGAACATGAGGTTGTGCAGAAGATGCCTGATGTCCGTGAAGCCTACGAGAAAGCGGTGGAAGCGCTAGAGGATCTGTATCAGTTAATCGGATCTAAATGATGCATTCGCTGCATGCAGCGTTGCTTTTCATGGACGGGTAAAGTGAGATGAGGGCATGATGCCCCTAATCTCGAATACCCTGTTTGCGTTCGCTATCTTTCTTGCCGGTTCTCAAGTCTTAGCCAATGAGGCGGTGGAGCCGCGAGTCGATGGAGATGGGGTGGTGGACTTGTTAGCGGGTGGTAGCTTGAGGGCTTGGGATGTGCCTTCTGGATTGTGGAGATTCGAGGACGACGCAATTGTGGGCGACACTGGACCTGAAAAGATTACGACTCCTGAGTGGATTTACACTAAAGGGAGGTATCGAGATTTCGAGTTCACGTGCGAGCTTAGATTGTCGGGCGATACGAAACGCAATACGGGCATTTACTATCGAGTGAACAAGTTCCGGTTTAAGGATCGTTTTGAGGCTCCCTCTGGTTACGAGTTTGACGCTGCGTACCACGATGGATCGGACAAGCGGAATTGGCGAGGATCGTTGGGGGACTGGTACGCGAGGCCGAAGCTGCGGATTTTTCCGGATCCTTCAGTGATCAACGAAGCCTTTAAAACCGACGAGTGGAATCGTATGACGCTTAGAGCTCGCGGCGATCGTTTGGAGTATTGGGTCAATGGCGTGAAGGTTATGGACTTTGTGGATGGCGACCCGAAGGGATCTAAAGAGGGTGTCATTGGGTTTCAGATACATGATGGGTCGGTGATGAAAGTTGAGTATCGAAACGTTCGGGTCCTGGAGCTTTAGGATATGTTAAGAGAGAGTATCGAAACGCCTGCGCGCTACGGATTGCGTCAGTGGTCGGGGTGGATTTTGGGACCTGGGCTTTTGCTGCTGACCTTGTTGATCGATCCTCCTGGGGAGCTGTCGCTGATTGCGTGGAGAACTGCTGGGGCGGCGTGTTTGATGGCTGTATGGTGGCTCACTGAGCCTGTGCCGATTTCAGTGACTGCTTTATTGCCTTTGGTTCTGTTTCCGATGATGGGAATGGGAAGCATAAAGGAGGTGTCTGCTCCCTATGCGCATCCTTTGGTTTTCCTGTTTCTGGGCGGGTTTATGATCGCTTTGGCGATGCAGCGGTGGGGCTTGCACAAGCGGGTCGCGATCGGGCTGATTGGTTTTTTCGGAGTGCAGCCGAACCGAATTATCGCCGGATTTTTGGTGGCTGGAGCGCTGGTGAGTATGTGGGTGAGCAATACGGCGACCGCTCTGATGATGCTTCCGATCGCGACTTCGGTTGTCGCTTTGTTGCCAAAGGACGGGGAAGGCGGTCGTCTTGGAGCTCGGTTTGCTCCTGCCTTGATGTTGGCGGTAGCTTATGGGGCGACCACGGGTGGAATGGCTACTTTAATTGGGACGCCGCCCAATGCGCTTCTAGCGGGGTACATGAGTAAGGTTCATGGATACGAGATCGGTTTCCTGCAATGGATGAAGATTGGTCTGCCGATGACCTTGCTCACTTTGCCTCTGGTTTACCTTGTTCTAACGCGTGTCGCTTTCAGGTTCGAGAAGAGCAAGCTCGCCGGAATGGAGGCTCTGATCAAGAGCGAGAAGGAGAAACTATCGAAACTTAGCCGTGGGGAGGCTATGGTGGCGTTCGTCTTCTGCTTAACTGCGTTGGGCTGGATGTTTCGTCCCATGCTACAGCAGGTGCTTCCCATGATTTCGGATACAAGCATCGCGATTGGGAGCGCGATCTTATTGTTTCTGCTTCCGGTTAATGCGAAGCGAGGCGAGTTCGTCATGAATTGGCAGGCGACTAAGGATTTGCCGTGGGAGGTGCTTTTGCTTTTTGGCGGCGGCCTAAGTCTGGCTGGCATGATCCAGAGCAGTGGTTTGTCTCAGTATATCGGGGAGCTGACTCAGGGGCTCTCGGGGCGATCGATCGTATTGATTCTGGCCGCAATCTGTTTTGGCATCCTGATGCTGACCGAGCTTACCAGCAATACGGCTACGGCAGCGACGTTTCTGCCGATCATCGGTGCTGTGGCGGTTAGCATGGGGGAGAATCCACTGCTGTTTCTGGCGCCGGCTGCCCTGTCGGCAAACTGTTCCTACATGATGCCAGTGGGGACCCCTCCAAATGCGATCGTATTTGGCAGCGGGAGGATCGCTTTGCCGCAGATGGCTAGGGCGGGCTTGTTGCTGAACTTGCTCCTGGTGCCAGCTCTGATCGTGTTGTTGCTGGTTCTTGGTCCCTACGTCTTCGGTATCGAAGTTGGCACTTTGCCGGATTGGGCAAAGTGAACTCTGGACGAGCTAGCTGTCTTCTTGGCTGTGCTTGAGCTTGCGTTTTAGGCTGGCCAGGTGCGTTTGCACGTTGGTGAGTTCGTGTTCGAGGTTGTTGATGTCGTCTTCGAGGGTGGCGTGCCCGAGCTCCTTTATGTTTTTTTGCTCGTTTCGCTCCTCTGCTTCCAACTGGGCTTCCTGCATGCCGTTCATGATGACCCCGATAAAGAGGTTGAGCATGACCATGGTGCCGAAGAGCACGAATGACACGAAGTAGGTGATGGAGAGCAGGGGTTGGGCTTGGCTTTGAATGATGAGGTCTTGATTTCCGTCGTATCCGTATTCGGCGGAACCATACATGTTGATGTACATGAGGTCGGTCCAGTCCTCTAGAGTGACGACGCGGAATAGGGATAGGAGGGAGTCCTGGAGGGTGCCGAAGTGTATGGGGTCGTTTTGGCTGAAGAGCATGGTGCCGGTGACTCCATAGATGTAGAAAAGAATAGAGAGGAGCAGGCCGACGTAGACCATGGAGGGCAGGCTGCGTAGGAGGGCACCTACCAAAAGCTGGAGTTTGGGGAGTACGGTGATCAGCCGGAGGACGCGCAAGATGCGGGCAAGACGGAGAACGGCGACGTATTGGGCGTTGAAGGGAAGGAAGCAGACGGCGACGATCAGGAAGTCGAAGATGTTCCAGCCGTCCTTGAAGTACCGCCACGGCTTTTTCCCTTCGGCGAGTATCTTGATGACAATTTCGACGACGAAGATGCCGAGGATGGTTTTGTCGAGGAAGCTAAGGACGCCCCCGTATTCGCTGCGGATTGAGGGGTAGGTGTCGAGACCGATGGCGATAGCGGCGAGGAGGATGACCCCGACGATGGCGTTCTGGAACCAGTTGGAAGTGTGAATTCGCGTGAAGAAGGCGCTCATGAAGTTTGGTGTCGTTTGATTTAGAGGCCGTATGGTGAAGATGCGGTTGGGTTCAAGATTGAATAAACACAGCTCGTTGGTGTGGGTTCCATGGCTAAGCGGCGTTGTAGATAGGTTTGTTTGAGAGATATTTCTTCCAAGCGAAATTTTCTCTTGCCAAGGGGCAGAATCGTTGCCGTTTTAGCGATCCTGTTTTGGGGCCGTAGCTCAGTTGGAAGAGCGCCTGCATGGCATGCAGGAGGTCGTCGGTTCGATCCCGATCGGCTCCACCATCCCGATTTCCGCCACTTCTGAGTAAGTGGCTTTTTTTGTGGTTATGTTTTGTGGGCGGGCTGTTGGTTTTCTCCGGGGAGGGCATCGGGGACGATGGCCGCTACCGTGAAGGGACCTAGTCGATGATGGGGAAGCTGAGGGTGAGCTGGACCATGTCTGAGGCTGCGTGGTTCTCGATGGTGCAGTTTCCGCCGGCGGCCCAGACATTGGCGGCGATGAGAGAGAGGCCGAGTCCCATGCCGGGGATCTCGCCGGTGACGTAGCGGTCGGCTTGCCAGTATGGTTTCCAGGCGTTGGCGATTTCTTCGTTGGAGAGCGGGGCTGAGTTGTTTTGGAAGACGAACTCGACCTTTGACTCGTCCTCTTTCTTGCTGACGTGGCAGGAGAGCTGGGCGGAAGCGCCGCGGTGGAATTTGGCGGCGTTTTCCACGATCTCACGGAGGCAGGCTTCGAAGGCGTGGGCGGAGATGTTGATGGTTTGGCTGGCGTCGAAGCCTTCTTCGACGGTTAGGGAGAAGTCGAAGGAGGCGGTGTCGACGGCTTGCTGGATTTGCGCCTGGGCCTCGAGGATCGTGAGCGACTTGTCGGGTTCGCGGTCACGCTCGAGAAAACTGAGAATGGAATGGATATCGTACTCGAGTCGTTTGATTCCCTTTTGTTGGATGTCGGCGATTTGGGTGAGGCGGTCGACGCTTGGCTCTGAGGTCTTTATGAGCTGATGGGCGGCCTTGATGGCGTTGAGTGGGGTGAGCAGCTTGTGCGAGATCATGCGGGAGAAGGTGTGTTTCTCCTGGAACGCTACGATCCGGTCCGAGATGTCTTCGAGGCGGAGCAGTTGTTGGGTTCCGTGGTTGAGGCCGAGCTCCTGAAATGTGACGCGTATCCAGCGGGCGACTTGGTCGTTTTGGCTGGAGCGGACGAGCATGAACGGGTCGAGTTTTGAGAGCTGCTCGGTTTGCCTGATCTTGCTCTCGATGTCGTTTGGTTGGATGAGGAAGCTTTGTTGAGCGGTCTCGAAGAAGTTGGCGGGTTGTAGGCCACTGCCAGCGATTCCCAACATTCGCTTGGCGGCTGTATTGGAAAAAAGAATACGTTGTTCCTCGTTAATTACCACGTAGCCTAGGTGGGACTGGGCGACTACGAGCTCGAACTTCTGGCGTTCGTCGCAGAGTTTCCGGAAGCGGTTCAGGCGTAGGATACTTCGGATTCGGGAGCGGAGTTCGATTTTGCTGATCGGTTTTGAGAGGAAATCGTCCGCTCCGGCGTCGATGCCTTCGATCATAGATTCCTCATCGTCGAGTGCGGTGATCATGATGATGGGGATTTCTGATACGCGGCGGTCTTCGCGGATGCGTTTGCACACTTCGAATCCGCTCATGCCTGGCATCATGACGTCGAGGAGGATGACATCTGGAATATTCTCTTCGAGCAGGTCGAGCGCGGTCTGGCCGCTGTCGGCGAGCAGGAAGTTGTAGCTCTCGTTGGAGAGTAGGGCTTCGATCGAGCGGCGTGCTCCGAGGTTGTCGTCGACGACGAGTATAGTGCTCTGAGAACTCTTGGGCATCGGGAGTTGGTTGGGATGCGGCTAGTGTAACAGTTTGGCGAGCAGACTATTGGGGATCGGTTTGCAGCTGCAAGCGTCGAAGCCGAGTTTGCTGGCGGCTAGATGGTTGTCGGGCAGGTCGATGGAGCCGATGGCGATCCATTTGGTACGTTTCCAGGCTGGGAGTTTTTGGGCGCTCGCGATCCAGTCGGTTCCGTGCGAACTGATGATATTGAGGTCAACGAAGATAGCCTGTGGCGCGACTTGGTCGTGGTAGGCTGAAATTTCGTTGGGCATGGTGAGGATCGGGCTAAAGGGGGAGAACTGCTGTACTTGGTTTTTGATACGAAGGGCGGAGCCTTCGTTTTCGTCGACGATGAGGAGGATGTTTCGCGAGCGTCGTGCGTCGGTGGCGATTTCGCTGAGAGAGGGGAGGATCGCGGTGTCCAGTTTTTCGGCAGGCTGGGAGACCGGGAGGGAGATGGTGAAGGTGGAGCCTTTGTTCTGCTCGCTTTCGACGCGCAGGCCGCCGCCGTGGAGTTCGACGAATTTCGAAGCGATGGCTAGGCCCAGTCCGGTGCCTTCGTACTGGCGGGACAGGGAGTCGTCGAGTTGGGTGAACGGTGAGAAAATCTTGGAGAAGTCGGACTTGTTGATTCCGATTCCGTGGTCGATCACTTTGAATACGACGGATTGGGCGTCTGGGTTTTCGCCGATTCTCAGTGTGACGTTGGTGTCGGGATTGGTGAATTTGACGGCGTTGACGAGCAGGTTGAGCAGAATCTGGCGGAGGCGTTTGGCGTCGGCTTCGATTTCTTCGTGTTCGGTATCTATTTCGACGATACAGCGGACGTTCTTTTGGGCGGCCTCCTGCTCGATCATGCGAATGGAGGAGCGGGCTATGTCCGAAATGCTGACAGGGGCGAACTTGAGGTTCATCTTGCCAAGCTCGATCTTGGAGAGGTCGAGGATGTCGTTGATGAGGGAATGCAGGTGTTTGCTGCTGTCGGAGACGATCTCGAGGTTTTCGTGTTGCCGCTCGTTTAGGTCGCCGAAGGTGCCCTCCAGCAGGGCGTGGGTCAGGCTGACGATGGAGTTGAGCGGGGTGCGTAGCTCGTGGCTTATGTTGGAGAGGAAATAGGATTTGGCCTTGTTGGAGGACTGGGCGACGACGGCTAGCTTTTTTGCCTTTTCGATGCCTTTTCGAATTTCGAGGTTACTTTGCTCGAGCTTTTCCTTGGAGCTCTCGAGTTCGTTGAAGGCTGCGATGAGTCGGTTTTCAGAGTGGATGCGGCTGGTGACGTCCTGTAGGATGCCTACGGTTGCGGTGGGGGTGCCGTCGGATTCGCGTAGTTGGGTTTTGGATATGTCGGCGATGAAGTTCGAGCGTGTGCGGGCCTTGCTAGGGATGATGGCTCGGTTTCTGGAGTAGGTTGCCGGCGTTTCGCGGAAGACGTTGCAGATGAGCGGATCGTTGAAAATGGCATCCACCTTTTTGCCGAGCACCTCTTTCTTCGATTTTTGGAAGAGGCGTTCCATTTGGGCGTTCCAGACGGTGAAGATGCCTCCTTTTTTTTCGTTGAGAGCGTAGACGCCGATTTCGAGAAGTTCGACGCAGGCTGCTAGATACTCCGTGCCCTCGTCGCTTTGGTCGGAGCTGAGATCGACGGAAAGAACGGACCCTAGGTCGTCTTGAGGGGCTGTGGAGCGACTGGCGGCTTGTTCAGCATAGGCGCTGGCGAGTCCGGCTGCGGAGTGGACGGTGACGTGCTGAAGGTCGATGACGCCTAGGAAGCCATTGGAAATCAACTTTGCCTGTGCCTCTGCCTTGAGCCCGCGCCCGATGGCGACCGAGATCCCTTGGAATTCGGGAGCTATTGCGGGGCTGTCCGGATCAACCCAGATGCAGCGGACAAGAGATTCGCCGTGCAGGCTGTCGGGGGCGAGTTTTTCACTCCGAAATCGGAGGCAATCGTGGCCGTATTCGTTTTGGATGCAGTGGCGTAGCTGGTCGCCGATAGCGTCGGGAAAGGCGATCAGCTCGACTCTTTGCGTCTGGGAGTGTCGTGAGGGCGATTCTGTAGGAGATTGTCCGGGCACTAGGCTGAAGTGGGTCCGTTGGGCTTCAGAAAAAGGGTTTTGTCTAGGTGTTCGGGAGTTTTGGGTAGGGCACCTTAGGCAAAGCGAGGAAGTGGTGCAAACGGCAGTAGGTCAAAGCCTTTCGTGTTTGATGGATCGGGTTTCCATGTTTGGACTTGTTCGATATGCATGCGGATGGCCTCGGGCATCGTTTTTCCCGCGTACGAGTTCTCCACAAATGCCTTGATCCCCTCCTTTATAGGATAATTTCCCTAATATTTTCGAAAAACTGGGTTTACTCGGAATACGTCGGCACTAGAACGACTCACTTAGAAAATCCCTTTTTAATGAACCTGCTTCGAGCTAACAGCGAATTGTTGCGGCAAGGAATCCAGCTGCTCTCGCGTCACGACGATCGTTCCTTTAGCGCATCCGATCCTGCCAGCTTTGGCTCTGGAATTGGGACGCACTTTAGGCACGTTTTGGATCACTATCGATCTTTTTTGGATGGTTTGCGCGGTGGCGTGATCAACTATGACAAGCGGGAGCGAAATTGCGTGGAGGAAAAGGACCTTAAGGTCGCGATCGCCAACATACAGGACGTTTGCGAACGGCTTGAGGCTTCGAAGGTGGAATATTCCTCGCCAGTGAAGGTTTCGGTGAGAGCTTCGGTCGAGGGTGAGGTTGAGGGGGCGGATTCAAGTTTCGGGCGTGAATTGCAGTTTTTGGTGAGCCATACGGTGCACCATTACGCCTTGATCGCCATTGCGAGTCGCATGCAAGGGATCTTCCCGAATGAATCATTTGGTGTGGCTCCTTCGACTTTGAAGTACTTGGACAGTGTTCGCGGATAATGTGCACTGCTTCATGGCGCGCTGACGGAGGACGCTTCTCGCTCTGCTTTAATCGAGATGAGCGGAGGAGCCGGAAGGAGGCTTTGCCGCCTAAGTTGCTTGAGCGATCTGGGCCAAGAACGCTGGCCGCGATCGATCCGGAAGGGGGAGGGACTTGGCTGGCGGTGAACGAGTGCGGGCTTTGCGTGTATCTGTTGAACAATTACGCAGCTCAAGCTCGCGTTAAGCCTCTGGGCGAGGCTGTCAGTCGGGGGAAGCTCCCGCTGGAGTTGTCGCTTTGCTTAAGCAGGGAGAGTGCTAACGCTACCTTGCTCAAGGAACTAGACCTTAGCTGCTTTAACCCGTTTTTGATCGCTTTGGCGGACCGGAGTGAAGTGAGTGTATTCGCATGGGATGGAGTTGCGTTGTTGCCTGTCGAGTTGGCTCGACCTCTGCTGACGACTTCTTCCTACAAAACGGAAGAGATCGAATCGTATCGCACAAAGGAATACGAAAGGCGTCTTGCGGAACGGAGTGGTTTAACGGCCTCTGAGCGATTTGCCTACCACACCGAGTTGGCTCATGCTGACCCAGCCTTTAATCCATTGATGCTGCGAGCGGATTCTCGGACTCATAGCGTCTCGGTTGTGGAAGTTGACGAGAAAGGGATCCGGTATCGGTACGCCCGGGTGGATCAAGACCGGCGTGCGCTTGGAGAAGAATCGGTTTTGGAAATCGCCCGAGCGCGATCGTGAAGAACGAGATGAAGACGAAGTCAAAGCTGATAGTCGTTTACGGCGTGCTGTTGCTCGTTTCGTTTTTGTGGCAGCGGGGGGGGGATGAGCGACGGGGCGAGTCCGCTGGTGGTCCGGAGTTTGAGGGTAAGCGGCTGCTGGTCCTGTTCGAGCGGGTTGTGGAATCGGAGGGTGACCTGTCTGACTTAGCTTGGATTGAGGCCAATTTCGAGGTGTGGCGACCGGAGCGGGTCGATGGGAAAGTTGATCTGCGGGCTATTCAGGCATCGATTGAAAGGAGCGGAGCTGAGGAGCTTTGGGTCGCTGGCTCTGGGTATGGCTCAGTCGATGCTGTCCTGCTCGCCGAGCAATTAGGGAGGGAAAAAACGGAAGGGGTTCTGTTGGTAGATCCGGTGGTGTCTACCCGTTTTGAACTGTTAGGTGATGAACGACTGAACACGGCGATGAAGGCGTTCCAGCTCGCTTGGTTCTGGGTGTTGGATCATGCGGTTCCGCATTTCGGATACGCGGAGCAGTTGCCCTATAACCTTAGCACCGCGAAGCGAATCTTTGAGGCTGACCAGAAAGAGGCGGAGATCGCTTATCGAAATTTGAATACGCCTATCGGGCTGATTTTTGAAGGGATTGAGGCGGCGTTTCTTACTGAAAGAGAGCGTGCTTATTTGGAGGTAAACCCAAACGCATCGTTGTTATCGTATGATGGTCTGAGGGATCAGGGTGAGATTTCGTTTAGCCCACGGAGCGAGGGCGTGGGCGAAGCTGCGTTTTTCGCCGACTACGAAGGCATCAAGCTAGGGAGCCTTTGGGGCGGTTTTCTTTTGGCGGTGTCTACTCTGGCGAGCGAGGATTTTGCCTGTATTGGCGGAGGACTTTTGGCTTCTAGCGGGGCAATCGATTTGGTGCCCGCGATTCTCGGCTGTTTGCTAGGCATCTTTTGGGGAGATTTAGGGATCTACTTCATTGGGAGATCTTTCGGAGCGACAGCATTGGAACTGCCGGTATTGAGGCGTATGGTTTCGGGCGGTTCTCTTCACAAAAGTAAAGCTTGGTTTGAGAAGCGTGGGGTCGCTTTGGTTGTCTTGACGCGCTTTTTTCCAGGGAGCCGAGTGCCGACGTATTTTGCTGCAGGCGTTGTCAAGGTGAGCTGGATACGCTTTTCGTGGGCCTTGTTGGTGGCTTCGGCGGTTTGGACGCCTATTTTGGTGTTGGCGTCGTACTACGCTGGGGAGGCGTTTTTGGAGTTTTTCGAATCTATCGGGGCTGGCGGCTGGTTTGGAATCGTGTTGGTGATTGTGGCGTTTGCGATTGGAGCTCGCCTCTTCGCCAAACTTGTAACTTGGAGAGGAAGGCGCCTGCTGTATTCGCAATGGCGTCGTTTGGTTTCTTGGGAGTTTTGGCCCATGTGGGCGGTCTACTTACCGGTCGTCCCATACATCATTTGGCTTTCGCTGCGTTATCGCTCCATCTCTTTGCCCTTTTCGGTGAATCCGTGTATGCCAGCGAGCGGTTTAGTCTACGAATCCAAAATTCAGATACTAGAGCATCTGAGTAAACATGGGGTGCCGGTTGCTCGGTTTGAAGCGATAGAGTTGGATCTACCGCTGGAGGATAAGCTGAGCCGTTTGGACGCATTTATGAATCGGCTCGATCTTCCGTTTCCTGTGGTGTTGAAACCTGATATTGGGCAGAGGGGACAGGGCGTTACGGTGATAAAGAGCCGCGAACAGGCGCGTTCCTTTTTCGAAGGGCAGAATGAGGACTCGATCGTGCAGGAATTTATCGGTGGATCTGAATACGGTGTGTTCTATCAGAGGTTTGAGAGTAAGAAGCTCGGGTGGATTTCTTCGATAACCGATAAGCGAACCACCTCTGTGGTGGGCGATGGGCAGTCTACGCTTGAAGAGCTTATCCTAGGAGATCAACGAGCGGTTTGTATGGCGAAGTACTTTCTAAGCGAATACGAATCTCAGTTGGATTCGGTACCGCAAAAGGGGGAGCGTTTTATGCTGGCCTCGATTGGGACGCATAGCCGAGGGGCGGTTTTTCTCGATGGAGAGGAGCTGATTACGCCAGAACTTGAAGAGGCGGTTGATTCGTTTTCTAGCCGGGTGGAGGGATTTCACTTCGGGCGTTACGACTTGAGAGTCCCGAGTGTTGAGCACTTGAAGCGCGGTGAAGGGATACGGGTGATTGAGCTAAATGGCATCACTTCTGAGCCTACAAATATGTACGATCCGAAGCACGGTCCATTCTTTGGGTGGTCGAGTTTGATGCGTCAGTGGAAATCGATTTTCGAGCTGGCAAAAGAAAACCGGCTCGCAGGACACGAGCCGGTTTCGAAAAGATATGTTGTGAAGCTAGCGATCGCCCACTTTAGAGGTTCTCCTTCAAGATCCCTTTCTTGACGAAATCTACCACTTCGTCGTCGCTTTTGAGGCGGACGGTTTTGGCGGTCTCGGTGTCTTCTCCGATGTAGTCGGTGGCGGCCGAGGCCATAATGGGCAGGTATTCGCGGAGGTCTGTGCTGTCGTCCTCGTTTTTGACTGTTACGCTCCAGAGTTCTTCAGCGGCGGCGTCCCCGGATTCTGCCAAGGTGTTTTGCTTGGCGGTGAGCACCATGTATTTCTCGTTGATGATGATGGTCTGGGCTTGTTGGGAGTAGCCGATGAGCTCGGTGGTGCGGCGCCCTGGCACGTAAACGGTGTAGGTGGTTACTTTACCTGTTTTGGGATCGCGAACGGATTGGGTGACGTACCGCCCGGGGCCTTGCACTGTCCGGTACTCAGGCACTTCCACGATTCTGACCTCCTGGCGTGGAGGCTCCATGCCGTAATCGACCTCGATAACCATGTCGGCTTCGAGGGGATCAAGCGCTTCGTACATGCCTTTTGCGGAGAGTGCGGTCCGGATCCAGTTGGCCGTTTCCTGATAGCGAAGATCGCTGGTGTCGACACTTGGGTCTCTCGGTACGAGGACGTAGGAGTCGGCTTCAGGATCGATCGGGTACGGATTTTTGATCGCATCGACCTGCATTTCGTAGGTCGTGTTACAGGCCTGGAGGAGGAACGCGACGCACAGGCAAATTGCCGCAGAGCGGAATTTTTTGATAAAGCGCATTTTGTTCATGGGTTCTTAATCGTAGGGGGCTGGGCGGGGCGTGCGCCAGGATCGCCTTATTATAGTTGAGGAGTCTCGGGCTCTTCGGTCGTGTTGTTTTGAGCGGTGGTGGCTCCACCTTCGAGTTCGGCGAGTTCCTTCTCAAGTCGGGCGGCTTCTGCGAGGGCTTCGCGTTCGCGCTCTTCGAGTTCGTCGAGCGAGCGTTTACGTTCGATCGCTGCGTCGCGTCGCTTCTGGAGGACGGCAAGTTGCTCCTCTGCGCTTTCGGCGCGGGTCGTCATCTCGTCGAGCTCTTCTTGCGTGATGCGGAAACCTTCGGCGATCTCCAGCTCTTCATGGAGCTGCGCCTTTTCCTTCTCTTGGGCCCGCTTTTGCATGGCGATCGCCTGGTTGTAGGCTCTTTGCTGGGCGAGGGTGTCCTGACGTTTGTTTTCTCGGTTTTGAGCGACAGCTCCGACGACGGTACCGACTGCGGCGCCTGCGACACCGGCTGCTGCGATTCCGCCTGCGTCTTGGCCAGCGACCAATCCGCCGACTGCGCCGACGGCGCCACCCATGGTGGCTCCTTTCACTGTTTTGGAAGCCGCGGGTCCAGCGCATCCGGTTTGAAAGATCATTGCGGCAGAGGCAAGGAGTACGAGCGGGGTGGATATAAGAACGTTCTTCCGATTCATATTACAATTAACTACGTTTTGGGACTGTTGATTGGATTCGCCTAATTTATTTTATGAAGTATGTATGGGACATACAGTTTAGCAAGTAGAGCCATAAGGCGTGAATTTCAATGAAACTATGTTTATTCATAGTTCGTATACAGATTCGTAAGCGAGACTGGATTTAAACGCGAGTTTAGCTACCTTGAATTGAACTTACCCCTGAACAACCAAGAATACGCACTAAATTTATGAAGAGGAACAGTTTCCTGTCCCGAGAATTCCTGATAATTTCCCTCGGATTGATCGTCTCAGTGGCCGTCGTGTTTTCCGCTTATCGCTTCTACATTTGGCCGGTGGCGGAGGACATCGAAATCGCCAGCCTTGTTGAGGCTAACCAGAACCCGGACAAGCCTAAGGTCGCGAGCCGTTCGTTTGTCATCATTCTCAAGGACAAGGAGCAGATGGTTTGTCTGATGCTTATGATGTGGGCGATGATTATCCTGGGCTACAAGGGCTTACGAGTCATGGGGGAACGATCGGTGATTACCCATCCGTTTCTAAGGATCTCAAAGGGGGAACGGATTATTCCCGAGGAGGCTCTAGGCCACTACAAGGATTTGCAGAGCGACGTATCTCGAACGCCGAAGTTGAAGTCCAAGATCCTGCCGGACATCATTTTATCGGCTTTGCACAGATTTGATTCCACCCATTCGATTCAGGACGCTTCCTCGGCGGTGCACGAGAAGTCGGAAATGGCTTACGACGAGCTTGATTCTGATCTTGGGCTGCTTCGCTATCTGGCGTGGGCGATCCCATCGGTAGGGTTTATCGGAACGGTTCGCGGTATTGGCGAGGCGCTTGCCCAGGCGGACGAAGCGATCAAGGGCGATATCTCGGGGGTAACGGCTTCGTTGGGCTTGGCGTTCAATTCTACGCTGATCGCTCTTTTGCTGAGTATCGCCCTCATGTTTTTCCTCCATTTGCTGCAAGGAAAGCAGGAGAAGCTGATTCTTGATCTGAAGGAGTTCGTGAGCAAGCGGGTGATTGCTCTGATGAAGACCCCGGAACACGAGGAAACGCACATCAGCTTCACCTGAGACCGGGCGCAGCAACAACATAGAGAATTTAGATCAAGATTATGGCTACTCTTGGAATCGAATTAAGCGACGTGGGCGTGCATGGCGTGGTAATTGAAGAGGATGGGTCGACACGCACGATCCAACTAGGCGGAGATTCGGAACGCCTTCCCGCTTATGCATTTGCTGGTAATGAGTCGGAACCCTTGGTTTTTGGAGCGGAAGCTCAGGAGCTCGGGCAAGTTTTTCCACGGCGTGTAAATTCCTCTTTCATCGACGAGCTCTCGCTTCAGTCGACGAACTTCGAGGGGATGCGCTCGCGAATGGCCTATTCGCAGATCGCGTACAAGTTCTTGAGTGAGCTTGTCGATCGAGCTTCCAAGGAAGTGCCTTCCATCGAGCGAGTGGTTTTGGCGGTACCCGGCCACTATTTGGAGAGCAACGAGCATTCGGAGCAAAGAATCGGGATTTTGCTGGGTATTCTTAACGACTTGAACCTGCCTGTGGCTGGGGTGGTCGATATGGCGGCAGCGTCACTCTACAGTGAAGGTCTTTGGGGCGTTGCGGAGGGAGAGCGTTTGTTCCACTTGGACCTGTTGCTCCACGCCACTCATATCACGGTTTTCAACAAGCGTTACGGACTCGAGCGTGTGTACTTCTCGAGGCAGCCGCAAAGTGGGTTTCACGCGATGCAGGAGCGTTTCTCGAATGCCTTGGCGAACCGTTTCTTGAAGCAAACTTCGTTCGATATCACCGAGGACCGGAAAATTGAGCAGGCCTTTCACGCTCAGACGCGCGAGATGCTTTTTCACTTGGGAAAAGTGTCAGAGGCTAGCTTGGAGGTGTCTACCAAGGAGAAGTCGCGTCAAATGACGGTTACTCGCGATCTGGCGGCGATCGATCTCGCTCCTTACGTGAAGGCGTTGACGCAGATGCTTCTGAGAACGATCAACGATTTCGGAGACGGGGAAGGGCCGGTGCAGGTCATTCTGTCTGAGCGAGCAGCTGCGATCCAGGGGCTGAAAGAGTCAATTGTGGCCCAGGGGGTAGGGGTTGTGAAACACTTGCCAGCTGAGAGTTCGGCTTTTGGGGCTGCTAATCTCGGAAAAACCTGGGAGAGGCCGGAGTCGATCGAGGACATCCGTGTGGAAACGGGGATAAACTTGGAAGTTCCGCAGGAGGGCGAGGACGGCAGCATGCTGCCACGCGTGCCAGCGGGAGCCATACGACTTGTAAAACAGGGCAAATCCTTGAATCCGACCCACATCGTTTGTGACGGTTTGGCTTACGAGCTAGGAACAGGCGATTTTTTGATTGGGTTTGGGGATTCGGAAGATTTCGATCTCGTAGTCGAGCGAGATCTCACGCCCACGCCGACGGAGCTGTTCCGGCTTCAGTTAACGGACGAAAAATGGGTTTTGGCGGAGTCGAAGAGTACGATCATCGAGTCCGGCTCGTCGACGAGTCTGAGAGCGGGCGACTCTTTCGAAGTCGCATTGCCAGGAAGGCGGAAGCAGCTGCTTCTGATCCACTGCATCCAGTAGATATTTGGGTACATGCCTCGAAAAAGAAAAGAAACCGAAGTTTTTAGCCTCTCCTTCCTCGACTGCGTATGTTGTGGATTTGGAGCGGTGTTGCTCCTGTTCGTTCTGACCGCCAGTCGCAAGGCGGATACAATGGACGATCTACAGTCCCAAATTATGGCCGTTATCGGCGAGATGGAGAACGAGATCGACCTCAAGGACAAAGAGATCGAGAACAAAAAACTGACTCTTGCCTTCGAAACGCAAAGGGCGAAAGACAGCGGGGCTCGCTTAGATGACGCGAAGAAGCGTCACACTGAGATGGACGAGATGCTCAAGCTGCTCCTTCAGCAATTGGCTGCAATTGAGGAGGAGCTTGGAAAGCTGATCGCGGACAAGGAGAATATGCCGACTCAGGAGGAGGAGACTCCAATCCCGATCCCCAATCCTGACCGTCGTCAGTATTTGACCGGCTTCGATATTCTTGGCGAACAGGTCTTGTTTCTCGTTGAGGCATCGGGCGGTATGACCGCTGATACGATCGTGGAAGCCACCGAATGGGTGGAGAAGCCCGAGAGGGAGCGGAGGGATGCCCCGAAGTGGAAACGCGTTAAACTCGCCTTGAAATGGATGATCGCGAACCTCAAGGAGGGATCGAACTACAAAATCATCTTTTTCAACAAGGATTTGGTTCCGCTGGAAGTTGGCTTTGGGCGCGAGTGGTTCGATCCGATGGATAACAATCTCACGGTCGACGTGCTCAATGCGATTGACGACATCACTCCCGAAGGAGGCGCGAATCTAGAGCGAGCATTCCAGATTGTGAACGAGCTGCCGGTGGAACCTGATCGTCTGGTCTTGATTTGTGATGGGCTGCCGACGCTTGCGGATTCTTATACGACTGGTGGAAGTCAAGTGATGTACGATGATCGCGTCGCTATGCTGCGAGCAGCTCAAAACGCCTTGCAGCTAAACCTTCCGGTCAACACAATCATGTATCCACTTATGCCTGACCCAGGGTCAGCTGTGCATTTCTGGCGTTTGGCGAATTCTACTAGCGGAGCAATGATTAGCCCATCGGAGGGGTGGCCTGACATATGAGCCGGCGTTCAAGAAAGACTGAGGTTTTTAGCCTATCGTTCCTCGACTGTATTTGCTGCGGTTTCGGGGCGATCATTCTGCTGTTTATCGTATCCATGGGGGTACAACAAACTGAGATTTTGAAACTGCAGAAGGTTCTCGAGAATACGGTTATGCAGCGGCAGTTGATGCTAGCCGACTACCAGATCAAGAACGACGAGCTCGATATGAAGCTTGATCTGCAGAAGACGAAGCGCAAGCGGACCGATCGGGAGCGTAATACGCTAGAGGCTTTGATCGCGAAACTGAAGCAGCAGATAAGCGACAAGGAGAAGGCTCGGGAGCTATTCATCACGGATCTCGAATCGGTGAAAGAAGAGCTGGCGGCTTTGCAGACCGAACCTGAAATCGAGCAGAAGGTAATCGAACCGGTGCCGATTGGCGTGCCTGTAGAGAGCAATGTGATCGCTTTCGTAATCGACACGTCTGGAAGCATGCGAGAGGGCAGCACGAACCTTATCAATCCCCACGTGGTTCGGAAGTTTGAAGAGGTCATTAGCTCTTATCCAGAGGTGAAAGGTATTCAGCTTCTGGATGCTTCAGGGCACTTCATTATGGGGTCTCGCATGGGCGGGAAGTGGTTGGAGGATTCGCCGGAGCTCAGAGAGGCGATGGTCAGGCAAGTTCGCTTGTATCCGTTTGAGAGCGAAAGTAATCCTGTGCCAGGGATTCGTGTTGCGATCCGTCGACTTTACGAGCCGGACGTCGAGGATTTCCACTTTGGCATCTACGTATTTGGAGACGAGTTTACGGGAAAGCCGGAGCCGGTCCTGGCGGAAATCAGAAAACTGAACAAGGACAAGGAAGGAAACCGGATTGCTCGTATCAACGCGATCGGCTTTCCGAACGTGATTCACAATGGGGCTATGATCCTGCAGAACTCAGGCGTGAAGTTCGCCAAGCTGATGCATGACCTCACATACGAGCACGGCGGTGCGTTTATCGGGATGAATCGCGAGAACATGGACAACATCGACCGACACGAGCAAAACCGCTATCCACGTCCGCCGATGCCACCGCCTTCGCGTGGAGGTGGCGTGATCATCAGGTTCCCTTAAGTAAACAAAAGGCCCGAGCGAAATCGCTGGGCCTTTGGTGTTTTTGAAAGTCAGATCGAAGCGAGTTAGCTTCCCGGTTTGATGGCGGGGATGTCCTTGAGGTGATCGGGAAGATTTTCCGGATCGTAGGTTGGGAATCCCATTTCTAGGAGCGAAACGAAGGGGGCATCGATTTTCCAGTTTCCTTGGCTGCGATCGACGAGTACTCCAACGCCGGCGACGACACCGCCGTTTTGCTTAACGATCTCGATTGCCTCGTCTGCACGTCCGCCGCGAGTGACGACGTCTTCGACGATGAGAACCTTTTCGCCTTCAGCGATCTTGAATCCGCGACGGAGTTCGAGCTTGTCGTCAACCTTCTCGACGAAGATGTAGCGCTTGTCGAGTTGGCGGGCGACTTCCTGGCCTACGACGAGGCCTCCCATTGCTGGAGCGAGAACGGTGTCAAACTCCAGGGAATCGAGCTTGGGCTTGAGCAACTCGATCAGGCGTGTGACCTCGCTCATGTATTGGCAGACCTGAGCGCACTGGAAGAAGTACTCGCTTCGGAGTCCGGAGCGGAGAATGAAGTGCCCTTGAAGGAGCGCTTTGGTGCGCTTGAAAATGTCTAGAACCTCGTCCTGGGTGGATTGCATGGGGCGGAAAATAGGCTAGGCTAAGGAAAGCAATCCAGCAAAAAAGCCTTTGAATGAGTTGGAGCATCCTCAGAGAGGGGAACAAAGACTGTGGCTCAGGTTCTTAGGAGTTTAGCCGATCTTATCCTTAGTCCGGATTTGAACGACTAGATCCTGCAAACCCAAACTATTTTTAACTATGAACGAGACGAGCAGCATCGCTGAATCAAGCTGGAGCTGGGGAGCCGTCTGGATTTTCTACGCCCTGTTTTACGGCAAGTATTTCCGGCATGTGGCGAGCCGACTGAAGCCGGATCTCAAAACGGTTGACGTACAGGGTTCGCCCGAGCGTTTGTTGAAAAAGAGCCGCTCCTGCTGGCGTTTCGCATTGTTCCTGACGGTGCCAACTTTATTGGAAGCCATCCGACCTACGGACTTCACCAGTATGCTTATTTCGATTACGCCCTGCATCTTCGGTGTTTGGGTTATGCATGCGGTTTGGAGCGAGGTGTTTCGATCCAAGGTTCGAAAAGCGAATGCTTCAGGGGAGTCCAAGCTCCACGGGCGCTCCAAGACGGATATTTAAAAAGAAAGCGGCTACCGGGAATCGGTAGCCGCTTCTTTTTTCAAATTGGTCTCAGTCGAGTTAGCCGCGCTTGGATACTTCGATGACGTCGTGTGGCGCAGACTCCTTCATGCCCGCTGATGATATCTTCACGAATCTGGCGTTCGTTTTGAGTTCAGAAAGGGTTGCTGCTCCGAGGTAGCCCATTCCGCTCTGGATTCCTCCAGCGAGAGGAGCGAGCGTTTCAGCGACCGTGCCTTGAACTTCTTTCATGCCTTCGATTCCTTCGGCCGTGAGTTTGCGAGTCGTGTCTCGCTTGTCCTGTCCGTAGCGGGATGCGGAACCCTTTTCCATGGCGCTGAGGCTGCCCATGCCGCGGTATTGCTTGTAGAGCTTGCCGTTGATTTCGATCAACTCTCCAGGAGCCTCGCGACAGCCAGCGAGCATGCCGCCGAGTATCACTGCGTCGGATAGGGTCAGGGCCTTCACCATATCTCCGGATTTGGTGATACCCCCGTCGGCGATGATGCGGACGCCTTTCTTTTGAGCGCCTTTTGAAGCGACGTAGAGGGCGGTTAGCTGAGGGATGCCTACTCCTGCTACGATTCTGGTGGTGCAAATGGAGCCTGGACCTTGGCCGATCTTGATGGCGTTTGCTCCACAGTCGGCGAGATACTCTACGCCGCTGGCGGAAGTCACGTTTCCGGCGATGATGGTGAGATCAGGGAACTGTTCGCGGACGAATTTGACGGTTTCACCGACTCCGGCGCTGTGTCCGTGCGCGGTTGAAACGGCGACTGCGTCTACGCGTTCGGCAACGAGGTTTCCAACGTGTTCGGCTATCGCATCGTGATCGAGGGATCCGTCAGGTTTGCGGATCGCCGAGATGGCGGCGCCGACTACCAAGCGGAAGTCCGAGTCGCGGGCGGGTTTGAGCACGGATTGGGATTCGGCGTTGATTCGCTCGATGTCGGAGAGCGAGACGAGTCCTTTGAGGAATCCGTCTTCGTTGACGACGAGCAGCTTGTTGATGCCGATGTGCTTGCTAAAAAACTTGTCCGCGACCGCGATCGGATCGTGCAGCACATCCTTCTCGTTCATGGTGTGGACCTGCTCGATGGAGTCCATTGCCTCCTTGACTGCCAGGTGTCCGTAGCGGGCCTTCACCACGCGGCTGCTCAATAGGCCAGCGAGTCGGCCGTTTCCGTCCACTACCGGGAACGTGCGGAACTTGTAGCGTTTTTCGTCAATGAGATCGAGTACGTCGCCAATCTGAAGGTGGTCTGGGATGGTGATCGGGTTGGGAAGTAGCCCGTTGATGTGATACTTGACTCGTGTCACCTGCGAGACTTGTTCGCGATAGGGCATGTTGTAATGAATGATGCCCATGCCGCCGGAGAGCGCCATCTGGATCGCCATTTGCGACTCCGTGACGGTATCCATGTCCGAGGAGAGGATCGGCAAGTTTAAGGAGAGACGGTCCGATAGCGTCGTCGCCAAGGAGGCGTTGCGCGGCAGAATCTCCGTGTAGTTGGTAGCTAACGACACGTCGTCGTAGGTCAGAGCATTATCTCGCTGCGCAGTGAAGAACTCCTCGCTGCCGAGATAGTAGTTGTTCTCGTTGAAGTCTTTTGAACTCAGGCTGGCCATAGTCCGAAGTAGGGAGAGGTTGATGAGGAATCAAGAAATTTGGCAGGCTTGCCTAAAAAATTTTGCCCTGCCTTGGGGGAACGAGTAGTTCCGGCCTCTAAAATGTATCGCTTTCAATACAAGGCCTACCGCCGGTCGTTTGCCGGTGTCTTTAGTAATGCGCGTGAGTCTTTTCCTAAGCGGGAGGGACTATTGCTGCGGATTGAGGACCGAGATGGACGCGTTGGCTTTGGCGAAGTGGCGCCGATTCCGAGTTTTGGGACCGAGAGTTTCGCCTCGGCCCTCGTTGCGGTGGAGGAAATCGGGGAGGAAATGGAGCCGGAGGCCCTGCGAGGTGCATTGAGCGGGTATCCCTGTTTGGCGTGGGGGCTAGAGTCGGCCTTGGAGCAGGTTTCGTCCGAAGGGAAGTGGCCTGAGCTCGCAGAGCCGTGGCCGGTGTGCGGGCTAGTTTCTGACTTGGATGATATGGCCCGCATCGAGGAGCTGCTGCAGATGCACTTTCAGTGTTTGAAGTTCAAGATCGGGAAGGGGGCTGTCATCGACGAGATGCGTGCCCTGGATCGATTTGTGGATTTGAGCGATGGCAAAATCCAAATTCGATTGGACGCGAACGGAGTGCTCGATGCCCGAACGGCGAGCCTATGGCTGGAGCGTTTGGCGGAGTTGCCGGTCGAATTTCTCGAGCAACCGCTGCCCAAGGGCATGGAGTCGGAGATGCTTAGGCTAAGTTCAGACTTCCCGACACCGCTTGCCTTAGATGAATCGGTTGGGTCGGTGGACGACCTGAAGCGATGGCGAGACGCTCAGTGGCCCGGAGTTTTTGTTATCAAACCATCGCTTAGCGGAAGCTATCGCGAGCTTTCTCAGGAGCTCGGGCAAGGGGAGGACTGTTGTGTCTTTTCGTCGTCGCTTGAGACTAAGATTGGCGCTTCGAACGCGATCGGCTTCGCCATCCGCCATTCGCAGCAGCGTCGAGCCTTGGGATTCGGTGTGGATGATTTGTTTGCGGATAGGAATATTGGATTGGGGTTAGGTCCTTTCTTGCAGAACGGTTGTTTAGGCAGTAGCGATGATTTCGAACGCCTGTGGAACCTGACTTAGATAGACTTTTCGATTTCGAATCTCACGGAGGGCTTTTCCCTCAATTTGAAGGAGCTTGGGATTCGGTATACGAATCGGCTCACCGCATCGCCGAGGAGATTTGCGGGAAGAGGGACGGGAGAGCGCGCGTCGCCATACTCGCAACGCATCCTTTGAGCTTTACGGCGCTCTTTCTTGCGTTTGCCCGAAAGGAGATCGACTTGTTTTTGTTCAACCCAACTTGGGGTAGGGTTGAATTGGATACGGCGAGGAGAATCGCCGACTTGCATGCTGAAATCAGAGACAGCGACGCTGGAGTGTTTGAATACGAGCTTGCTGCGGCTTCTGCTGAGGAGGTCCAGATGGGGGTGAATAAGCTTAGGGTAATGATTCCGACTGGAGGAAGTACGGGGAGAATTCGTTTCGCAATCCATGATTGGACTACCTTGGCGGCTGCGACCTATGGATTTCAGCAGCACATTTCTTGTAATCGTATGGCAGGGCATTGCGTGTTGCCGTTGTATCATGTCAGCGGATTCATGCAATTGGTGCGAGCTTTGCTCACAATTGGAAAAGTCGTGTTCGGTACCTTGGATACGTTTACCGATGTCCACCGGTTGTTGAAGGGCGAGAAGAGGGAGGTGCGGTTTCTTTCAGTGGTTGCGACGCAGCTCGAGCGTTTATTGCGAAGCGAGGACCACATCGCCGAACTAAAGGAGTATCGCGCTGTGTTCTTGGGAGGCGGCCCAGCTCCTATCGGCTTGCTAGAGAAAGCTCGGGATCTGAAAATTCCGGTTGCGTTGACCTATGGAATGACGGAGACCGCGGCCCAGGTGGCAACCTTGCTTCCGGAACAGTTTCTTGCGGGCGAGTTGCATCAAGGGAGGGCCTTGCCGCATGTGAAGCTCGATATCGTGGACGAGGAACAAACGAATACGCGCAAAGCGGTGGATGAAATTGGCTTGATCCAAGTTTTGGGTACGTCGCTATTTCGAGGGTATTTTGGAGATCGACCTGACCCTTCTGATGTTTCGATCATTACGACCGATTTGGGTAAGCTCGATGCTCAGGGGCATTTGAGCGTGCTTGGTCGTGCGGACCGCGTTGTGATTACTGGAGGGGAAAAGGTGAACTTGCGCGAGATTGAGTTGGCGTTTGAAAAAAGCGGTTTGGTGCGAGATGTCTCGGCGTTCGGTCGGGAGGATGACGAGTGGGGGCAAATACTCGCGGTTGCCTATGTGCCTCAAGATCAAGGCGTGGGAGAGGAGTTGCTCAAGGAGATGATCGGGCGCGAGCTTTCTCGGTTTAAAATGCCCAAGAAGTGGATACGTTTGGAGTCAATTCCTCGTAACGAGGCTGGAAAAGCTCTGTTGAATAAGCTACCTGCGTAACATTCTAAAAATTTCTGGATAGATAAATGAATAAGAGCGATATTGCTGACGTATTAAACGAGATAGCTACCTTGCTGGAGCTCAAGGGAGAGAACCCTTTCAAAATTCGGGCGTACCAGAATGGAGCTCGTAAACTCGAAACCTTAGAGAGTGATCTTGCCGATTTGGTTGCAGAGGGGAGATTGAAAGAGGTCGCGGGATTTGGGGACGCATTAGCTCAAAAAATCACTGAGTTACACGAGACGGGAGGGCTTGAGTTTTTTGAGAAATTGAAAGCGTCAGTCGAACCGGGGTTGGTATCCATGCTTGAGATACCGGGGCTCGGGGCGAAGAAGATTAAGGCCCTGCATAAGGAACTGGGGCTAAAGAGCATCGAGGAGCTTAAGGAGGCTTGCGAGAGCGGTTCAGTGGCTTCTTTGAAGGGATTTGGCAAGAAGACTGCGGAGAAGATTTTGTCAGGAATCGAGAATCGGGAGGCTTATGGAAAACGTCATTTATGGTGGGATGCTAGGGCTGTCGCCGAACCTGTTCTGGAAGGGCTGAAGGCTCTTCCGGAAGTAGTGGAGGCTTCTCATGCCGGCAGTTTTAGACGCAAACGCGAGACGGTCGGGGATTTGGATTTTATCGTAGCTTCCGAAACGCCGAAGCCGATCATGGAGTGGTTTGTCAATCAGGACGACGTAAAGGAAGTGACTGCCCATGGGGAGACTAAGTCGAGTGTGCGTTTCGAGTCTGGGTTGCAAGCGGATCTGAGAGTGGTGCCTCCGGCTCAGTTTGCGTTTGCCCTGCATCATTTTACAGGATCGAAGGATCATAATGTTGCCATGCGACAACGAGCTCTGGCGAAGGGGCTGAGTCTGAGTGAATGGGGGTTGAAGCCGGTCGAAGACGAGGATTTCTCGAATAGCAAAATAGCTAAGTCTGAGGCGGATATCTTTTCGTGCTTGGGGCTTGAATACGTTCCCCCGGAATTAAGAGAAGGTATGGGGGAGATCGAAATCGCGGAAAATGGTGGCATCCCTAAGTTGTTACGGGGGGATTCGATACGCGGATCCTTTCACAATCACACGACAGCTTCTGACGGGCGTTGCTCGCTTGAGGAGATGACCGAAGCGGCTGAGACGCTGGGGTGGGAATATTGGGGCACTGCGGATCACTCGAAGGCGAGCTTCCAGGCGAATGGGTTGGATGACGCAAGAGTGCTTGAGCAGATCAAATCGATAGAAGCTCTCAATGACTCAGGTAGATTTTCGACGCACGTTTTTGCTGGGATCGAGTGTGATATCTTGGGTGATGGGACCCTGGACCTCGCAGATGAAACGCTTATGGCGTTGGATTACGTCGTGGCTTCGGTTCACATCTCTATGACTCAAGGTGAGTCAGAAATGACGAAGCGGTTGATTCGGGCAATCGAGCATCCTGCTACCACGATGCTTGGGCATTTGACCGGGAGAATCCTGCTCAGGCGAGAGGGCTATAAGCTTGATGTCGCAAAGGTGGTTGACGCGGCCATCGCCAATGGAGTGATCATTGAGATCAACGCGAATCCGAGGAGATTGGATATGGATTGGCGCTTTTGGAGGCAAGCTGCTGACAAGGGGCTCTTGACAAGCATCAACCCGGACGCTCACAGGGCCGAGCATTTTAAGTTTGTATCAGCTGGCGTGAATACGGCCCGAAAAGGGTGGCTCAGCGAAAAGCATGTTTTCAATACGTTGTCGCTAGCCGAGGTAAAGCAGGCCTTTGCTCGTCGTCGCCCCGGATTGGATCGTCTAAAGTAAGTTCTCCCGAGCTTATTGGTCGGTATCTGTTACCAACATTATCTGGAGGCTGAGGTACTCGGATACGATCCTGCACCTTTTCACGAGGTCGGTAGTCTCTAGCGTTTTTTGAAGCATGGGCGAGCTCGTGCAGTAGGTTTGCATAATGAAGTGGCAGAGCATTTCTAGGTCGTCGATCGCATGGCAGGCGTGTGCCGTTTCGTCGTTGGATGGACCAAATAGCTCATGGAGTGTATCGATTTTTCCAAGTAGATCGACCACTAGCTCCGCTTCGAGTTCATCTTCCGGGCGGTTTGTAGTGGGAAGTGGGCTAACCGTTAAGAGCGGGTAGGGAAGGTCTTCGTTAACCTGATCGATGTGTACCCGTTCCGTTCCCTCTAGCATGAGTATAGAGGTGCCGTCAGGATTCTGAGAGCTCATTCGAATAAGGCCGACGGTGGCGACCTCGTGGAGTTTCAGCGTCTCTCCCGGGAAGCTCAGCTCATTCTCCTGCATCTTGTTTGCGATGGCGAAGAGGCGGTGGCCACCTAGCGAGTCGGCCAACATTTGCCGGTACTTGTCTTCAAAGATGCGCAGAGGCATTACCGTTTTGGGCAAAAGCACGACGCCCGGCAGGCTCATGGCCGGGACTTCATCTGGTAGAATCATAAGTGCCTTAGAGTAGCACGTAATTGCGGATGTTTCCTGCTTGATGTGTGATTTATCAACTTTGTCCCACATGGGCGTGCGAACTGCCCATAATTGTAAAAAAGTGAGACACGGGTGTGACATAGTGACATCGTTGTGGGGGGCAAAACGAAGGTGAATAGCATGCTTTGGATTTATAAGTGTAAGAATAGCAGTGGGTAATGGGTTCGGTGTTGTTCGTGGTACACCCTTTGCTTATGGGCCGGCATGGGACGTGTATTAGGCATAGATCTAGGAACAACAAACTCCTGCATGGCGGTTATGGACGGCGATGAGCCAGTCGTAGTACCGAATGCAGAAGGTGCTCGTACGACTCCGTCAATCGTAGCATTTAGCAAGACAGGTGAACGACTCGTCGGCCAGGCGGCAAAGCGCCAGGCGGTAACGAACCCGAAGAACACCATCTTTTCAGCCAAGCGCATGATTGGCCGCAATTTCACAGAATTGAGCGAAGAGGCAGCAAACCTCCCTTATTCTGTCGTGGGTGCGGACAACGGCGACGCTTACATCGAGTGTCAGGTTGGCGACAAGACTGAGCAGTTCGCTCCGCAGCAGATTTCATCTTTTGTTTTGGCGAAGCTCAAAGCGGACGCGGAAGCATACCTCGGTGAGACAATCACTGAAGCAGTTATTACTGTTCCTGCATACTTTAACGACAGCCAACGCCAAGCGACTAAAGACGCCGGCAAGATCGCTGGTCTGAACGTACTTCGTATCATCAACGAACCTACAGCCGCATCTCTCGCTTACGGTCTTGATAAGAAGTCAGAAGAGAAGATCTCCGTGTTCGACTTGGGTGGTGGTACATTCGACGTATCCATCCTCGAAATCGGTGACGGCGTCTTCGAAGTAAAGTCCACTAACGGTGACACCATGCTCGGTGGTGACAACTGGGACGAGCACATCATCAACTGGATGGTGGACGAATTTAAGACAGAGAATGGAATCGACCTGAAGGGCGACCCAATGGCTCTGCAGCGTCTTAAGGAAGAAGCGGAAAAGGCGAAGATCGCGCTCTCATCCGCGACTACTTACGACATCAACCTCCCGTTCATCACTGCAGACGCCTCAGGTCCGAAGCACTTGAACATTCAGATGACTCGCTCGAAGCTCGAGCAGATCACTGACGATCTCTTCTCACGCCTCAAGGTTCCATTCCAGAACTGTTTGCGTGATGCGGATATGAGCACCTCCGAAGTAGACGAGCTCGTTCTCGTTGGTGGTATGACTCGTATGCCAAAGGTTGTTGAGATCGCTGAAGAGCTCGCTGGCAAGAAGCCAAACCAAGGTGTTAACCCGGATGAAGTGGTTGCAATCGGTGCAGCGATTCAGGGTGCGGTTCTCAAGGGTGACGTTCGTGACGTTCTTCTCCTCGACGTGACTCCACTCACGCTCGGTATCGAAACTGCAGGTGGCGTATCAACTCCAATGATACCTCGCAACACTACGATCCCTGCGAAGAAGTCTCAGACTTTCTCAACTTACGCTGACAACCAGCCATCCGTTGAGATCAAGGTTCTGCAAGGTGAGCGCCAGATGGCGACTGACAACAAGGTTCTCGGTACTTTCCACCTCGATGGCATCCCGCCAGCACCACGTGGTACACCGCAGATCGAAGTTACTTTCGACATCGACGCCAACGGTATCCTCAACGTTTCCGCTAAGGACAAGGGCACTGGCAAGGACCAGAAGATCACTATCACTGGCTCTGGCGGTCTTTCCGAAGAGGAAGTCGATAAGATGACCAAGGACGCGGAACTCCACGCGGAAGAAGACAAGAAGCGTAAGGAAACGGTTGAAAACCGTAACCAGCTCGACTCTTCAATCTACCAGATGGAGAAGATGCTCGGCGAAGCAGGCGACAAGCTCCCAGCTGACAAGAAGGCTCCAATCGAAGGTGCTATCGCTGAAGGCAAGAAGGCACTTGAGTCTGACAACTCAGACGAAATCAAGGCTGCCCTCGAAAACCTCTCCAAGATCGGTGCTGAGCTCTACCAGGAAGCCGCAGCTGCCGGAGCAGCGGGTGATCCAATGGGCGGAGCAGGTGCTCCACCTCCACCGCCTCCAGGTGCGGACGCAGGTGAGCCAGCTCAGAGCGAGCCAAAGCAAGCTGACGTGGTGGATGCAGACTTCGAGGTCGTCGACGACGACAAGAAGAGCTAGTATTCGAAATTTCGGGACGTTCCAATTGGTTTTGGAGCGTCCCTTGTTATTCATTTAATCAATCACATAATCTAACAAAACGATAACTCAAAATGAGCGCATCAACATCAGTGAAAGTAAAACCCCTAGGTGATCGCGTGCTTATCAAGCACATCGAAGAAGAAGAACAAGTTCGTGGTGGTATCTATATCCCAGATTCCGCTAAGGAAAAGCCACAAGAAGCGGAAGTAATCGCTCTCGGAACTGGCTCCAAGGACGCAGAGGGAAACGCTATCGGCTTCAACGTTAAGGTTGGCGACCGCGTTCTCACTAGCAAGTACGGCGGCACAGAGGTTAAGGTTGACGGTCAAACGTACCTCCTCGTTCGCGAAGACGACATCCTCGGTATCATCGAAGCGTAAGCTCGGCGATCTTCACTCAGTAACCAATAATTAATTACACACTTTAAAATATAATGGCTAAGCAATTGCTATTCGACGAAAAGGCACGTCAGTCGGTTCTCCGCGGTGTTGAAACACTCGCTAAGGCGGTAAAGGTAACTCTCGGACCAAAGGGACGTAACGTTGTTATCGACAAGAAGTTTGGTTCTCCAAACGTCACTAAGGACGGTGTTACCGTTGCTAAGGAAATCGAACTTCCAGACCCATACGAAAACATGGGCGCGCAGATGGTTCGCGAAGTTGCTTCTAAGACTTCCGACTCTGCTGGTGACGGAACTACAACAGCAACCGTTCTCGCTGAGTCTGTTTACCGTGCAGGTCTCAAGAACGTAACTGCTGGTAGCAACCCAATCTACCTCAAGCGCGGTATCGACAAGGCTGTTGAAGCAGCTGTTTCCGAGCTCGCTAAGATCTCCAAGGCTGTTGAGTCTCGCGAAGAAGTTAAGCAAGTTGCGACTGTATCCGCAAACTGGGACGCGACAATCGGCGACATCATCGCTGACGCAATGGACAAGGTTGGCAAGGACGGAACAATCACCGTTGAAGAAGCCAAGTCCATGGAAACAACGCTCGACGTTGTTGAAGGTATGCAGTTCGACAAGGGCTACCTCTCTCCATACTTCACAACTGATGCGGAAACAATGGAAGCAGTCCTCGAAGACGCTTACATCCTCATCCACGAGAAGAAGATTTCTAACCTCAACGACCTTCTCCCGCTTCTCCAGTCTGTTGCCAAGACTGGCAAGCCATTCCTCCTCATCGCTGAGGATATCGAAGGTGAAGCGCTCGCAGCTCTCGTTGTTAACAAGATCCGCGGTACACTAAACGTTTGTGCGGTTAAGGCTCCTGGCTTCGGCGATCGCCGCAAGGCAATGCTCGAGGACATCGCAGTTCTCACTGGTGGCCGTTGCATCACTGAAGACCTCGGCATCAAGCTCGAGAACGTTCAGATCTCCGACCTCGGTTCCGCAAAGCGCGTTACAGTTGACAAGGAAAACACAGTTATCGTTGAAGGTGCTGGTTCCGCGAACGACATCCAAGGCCGCGTAAAGCTCATCCGTCGTCAGATCGAAGAAACTTCTTCCGACTACGATCGCGAAAAGCTCCAAGAGCGTCTCGCGAAGCTTGCTGGTGGTGTTGCAGTCATCAACGTTGGTGCGGCGACTGAGCCAGACATGAAGGAAAAGAAGGCTCGTGTTGAGGATGCTCTCCACGCTACACGCGCTGCGGTTGAAGAAGGCATCGTCCCAGGTGGTGGTGTTGCTCTCATCCGTGCTGCTCAAGCAATCGACGCTCTCGAGCTCGAAGGTGACGAAGCGATCGGTGCCCAAATCATCAAGACAGCGGTTGCTGGTCCAATCCGTCAGCTCTGCGCGAACGCAGGTGTTGAAGGTTCCGTCGTGGTTAAGGAAATCCTCAGCCAAGAAGGAAACGTTGGATACAACGTTGCAACTGACACTTACGAAGATCTTCTCAAGGCAGGTGTTGTTGACCCGACTAAGGTTACTCGCTCTGCACTTCAGAATGCTGCTTCTATCTCTGGTCTGCTCCTCACTACAGAGTGTATGATCACAGATCTTCCTGAAAAGGAAGCACCTGCAGCTCCAGGCGGCCACGACATGGGCGGCATGGGCGGCATGGGTGGAATGGGCGGCATGATGTAATCGCCTTTCTAATACATCCCAAGTTTAGTACTAAACGCTTTCAAGCGGTCCCGGATCCGGGGCCGCTTTTTTGTGCTTTATTTGGAGCTGCGAGATGCTTGGTGCGAGAGGGCATCTACCGACACGCACGCCTATCTCTTGGCTAAGATCGCAGCTAGGATGAGGGCGATTCCTGCAGCTAGAGACTCAAATAGGTAGTGACTGGCGTCTGGGACAGGGCTTGGTTTTGCAGGGGGATTGTATTCCTTAAAGGCGGGCAGGGCGGCCGCGGGCGTGGCGTGCGTGTCCATCAGTACTCCGTAGACTCTGATTGAGCTTATTTTGAATTTTGAGGACTGGCCAAATAGGACGGAAGAGCTGCTATTCGGTTTTGAAAAGGTGGCGTCTTTGGAGGAGCCGGATTTCAGGTCAGGATTAATGACGAGATCTCCCTCTCCAAACTGTAGTCCATAGTCCGCCGGATTTAGTCTGGTCTTTCCGGTTCGCCCGCTATCTCTCTCCCACTTTTTCTGTTTGTTGAGATCGAAAATGAATCGTCCCGGGCTCCTTTCGTAGCTGCCGAATATGGATTTCCATTTGTAGGGATTGTAGCCTCCGATGATGCGGGGGCTACGATCATAAGGCGCTTCTGCTTCTATGATTGTCACTGTTCGGCCTGCTTTATCGACCGCTTCGTGAAGCTCTTTGGCAGTGATTGTGTTATATCTTTGTGAAGAGGTGTTGTATTCGAACAGCAAGTGCAGGCCCTTCGTCTTTGAAGGGAGCCAGGATCGTACGATCGCTAATTGCTCGGATTCGCTAAGCTGCCGTGAATCGGCATTTGTGAAATCAAATGGAGAGAGTACGACAGCGATGGCGACCCACAAAATGTTTGGGAGAGTGAGGCGCATCTGACTGTGTGTTTTGTGACTTAATTATACACGATATGTTTCGTATTCAAAGTCTTATGCGTTCGGTTTAAACCTGATTTACCTAAACGTCTTGGTTTATACTGTAGCGAGTCTTAGGTAGTTTTCTTCACGCGTTAGCTTGCCTAAGTTTCGGTATAAGACTGATGGATACTTTTTAGTGGAATACCTGATCTTGGATACTGTTTCGCACTATTTTCTACTTCCCGTCTGCATTATGAATGGGATAGGATTATGTTCCGAGCAGGGATTGGAATCCCATTAAGCCAAGGGGGGAGCCGTTGAAAATGAACAGACAACGCGATTTCTCAGTGAGGCTTTGGGAGTCTTCGATCATGCTTTGGAAGTGCTTCACTGAGTAGGTTGGATCCATGAGAAGCCCATGGTTTCTGGCGATTTCTCGGCACGATTTGATCAGTGATTTGCTGATTGAACCAAATTTTGGAGACAATGCTGGGCGTCTGAACTCGATGGTGCAGCTAGGCTCTGTGCTGATTTGCGAGCCCATATTGAGCGTCTTCCTCGTTTGGGTTAGCTTCTCTTTGAATGTTGCCTCGTTGCCTGCGATCAATGTGACAACGAGGGTTCGTGATTTTGCAATTTGGGGTGCTAGAAATTCTAATCCGAGGATGAGAGCGATCGCTGTGAGTCCTGTGCCGCAATCAATGTAAATACGATCAAAGAATACGCCATTCTGTATTTCATTATCTAATACGCTTTCTGCGAGGGTAAGTCCTCCTGGTAGGGCTTCCGGAACGAAAGCTCCTTCTGGAAGCAAGAAAAAGGGCAGGCCGGATTTGGATAGATGCTTTTCTGCTATAGATGATGCGCTGTCCCATGCATCTCTTGAGATCGATATCTTTTCTTTCTCGGACAAGAGCATATCCAGCAAGAGCGAGTTGCCGCGTAAGGTCTTGTCCGCTGCCTCTCTGATAAATGCTATCGGTTGTATGTCGTTCTCTTTGAGAAGTTGGGAAAGCCCGACGAGATTGTTGGAGTTCGGTCCGCCAATCAAACCTACCACTTTTATACCTTTTTCTTTGAAATAGGGAACTAGGCTGGAGTATTTGCGGAGTTTTGAACCGGCTACGCCAGCGCTGAGCTCATCTTCGCGTTTTATCCAAATTTCGGATTCTTGTGATTTGCAGAGGACATAAGACCGTGTGCTTTTTACGAGCGAGTAATCAATCTTGGAGCTGACTGACTGGGGTAGAGTTGGTGGCTTCAGGAAAGGTTGTTCCATTTCTCAAGGAGTGGGTCGGTGTCGAGTCCTCTATTCGATAACGATTCTATTTGCTCTAAGAGTTTTCTGTGGAACTGACGATTCGCTTTTGTCTCTGGGTGTGTTGGACTATGCGCAAGGGAGTTTTGCAAGGTCCGTATCTCTTCAAACAAGGACCAATCCGATTTGGAAAGATAGGCCTTTAGGAAGTGTTCCCAGATGAATTGGACCGCTTCTGAGGAAGGGTGAGCAAGGTCGTTTGCGTAAAATCTATAATCTCTCAGCTCGTCGTTCAGAATTTCGTATGCGGGGAAGTATTCGATATTTGGTGACGATTGAGCCAAGCGGTCTGCCGCTAGTAGTAGGGAGGCTTTGCTAAGGTTGTTCTCGTGCAGACCGTCTTTGAGGTGGCGGACGGGACTGACGGTTAGGCAAACTTTCAGCTGCGGAGAGTTGGCGAGCAGGCGATTAAAGGTTGTTTTGAGCTTTGAAGCGATTTCTTGAGGCTGGAGGAGTCTCTTCTGGAAATCCTTCAAAGGGCGTTTGTGATTGTGGCCAACTACCTCCTTTGAATCTTGAATTTCATAGACCCAAGCCGACCCTAGCGAGATGATGAGCAGTTGGCTCTCGGCTAGCTTATCTCGCAATTGGGCAAGAGACTTATTTGCGTTCTCTAAACTAGTTTCGAGTGTCGTGCTAGCGAGGGAACTATGGACTAGGTTGTGCCTCCACAGTTCTAGATGCCAAAAGAATTCTCCCTCTTCAAAACGTGTTTGCTCAACTGCCCGGTCTAACAAAGCGGCTATGGCCAAAGGGTTGAAAACCGTTCCGAATGGATTGGATACGCACAAAAAAAGGTGATCGGCCAATTTTGTGCCGATCTCGTCCGCGAAACAGGACCCAAGAGTGAGCAAACCGCTCGAGTAGTCGAATTGGCTTTGCGGACGAGGGATCTCAACTTCGGTCCGAAAATTCATCGATCTTCGGGAAAGCTCGGCGTCTGAGCTTTCGTTAAGCAGGCGCTCGCATGAGAATGTTGGTTTCCCGCGAAATGGGTATTCGGATACATGCCTCTTGAATGAGGCAAACGCGCGAAACAAACAAGATAGAAGGGCGTCGCTATTCCTCTATGATGTAACTGACGTGGTCCTCGCTGACTCTGACAAAGCTGCCGGTGCTGAGGTTTCCGTCGTCGATGAGCCTATCGATAGACAAGATTGTTTCGTTGTCGACGCTGTGTCCATGGATGGAGACCGCAGCGGTAAAGCCCATTGCTTGGTAATCCCAGTCCCATTGTCCGCCTATTGCGGTGATGTCGGTCCAGGTTCCCTTTCCGAGCTGATCATCCATGCCTGTGGGGATAGTGGATGGATAACCATCGGATGGCCAAACTCCTGTGCTCAAGTTGTAGAGCGAAAATTGGTCCGCGAACTTCTTGAAGTCGCTCGCGGTACGAGAGGCGACGGAGTTCCTTTTAGACTGAGTGAAGCCGGGAATCGCGATAGATGCGAGCAGTCCGACGATAACGACTACCACCATGATCTCGACAAGGGTGAAACCATTGCGAGAGTTTGAAATGCGTCTTCCCTTTTTCATGTACCGGACGTGGATCGCTAGAAATCCGGTAAACTGAATGTAATTGCGGAGGGATACTAGGAGGAGACGGAAAATTGCTTCCGGGGTAAGTGGAATCGATACTCGAGGTTCGCCTTGAGTGAGTACTGTTCGCCTTTAGTTTTGTGATTGGACGAGCTTTGGGCGAACGAAGAGACAATCGGAGAAAGGAACAAACAGCTCGATCTTCTGCTCCGTTTCGAGGTGGTTGATCGCGCTCCCTTCGTGGTCGATATCATTCCAGTTAGTCATGTCCTGGCTGCATTCGAACGCGATCTGGTAGCCAAGAGATTGGGCAGGAATGAGCTCTGCGGATTGTGACTTCTGATGGGTGTAGAGGATTCCTTTTACATTGCCTCGAGACGTTTGAGTCATGCTTGTCCATTGAAAATCGAGAGTCGGTTCGAGGATGACTTCGCGGTTGAAGGAGGAGTTCGTGTCGAGCGTAGCTGAGATTTGTCCTTTGCCGTTTATGGACTTGGGAGTGATGCGTGTATCGTGAATTGCGAGGCCGTTTGGTAGCAATTGCTCAAGCTCAGAGGAGAAGTGAGGGAGAAGGTCAACGGTTCCCAATTCCTCCGACCAAACGATTGGGGAAGCTCCATTCGCCAAGGAGGCAGTGCCAGCGACGATGTTGTTTTCGTTGATCGCGTGGGCCTTGGTGGAGCGAAGGCTTGAATTTGAGGGTGCTGGGATGATTTTGCCTTCGAACGTATCCAGATTGAAGATGTATGCTTGTTGATCCATTTCGCCGACGAGTGTTGACGAATTATTTACATCGCGAGCCGTGATATGGGTTTTAGAGGAGAAAAACTCAGGGGCGAGATCCGCTAGTTTGGCGTTTCCAGCTTCTGGGGTGTATGCGAATGCTTGCTCTGTGTAGACACTGTGCGAACCGAGGAAATTGCGATATGTCCCGACAACCAGTCCTTTTTCGTTCACTGCGTTTGGAACGGTGTGACTGAGTCCTTCGTAGCTAGAAAGGGAGGGGATATCTGTTCGTCCGGTTTCGAAGGACCAAGTGAACGCTGTATTTCCTGCTGGTGTCTCTCCTGTGTATTCTGTCGTCGTTCCGACAGAGAGTCCTGCATTGTTGATTCCGTAGAGGTAGGTTGAACCGGCTCCCAGAGCGGATCGGCTTCCAAGATCGCTCAAGTCGGCGATGCCGTTGCTGGGATCCCAATAGAATGGGAAGGTGTCGAAACGTGAGCCAGACTCGTCGCTAATGCGGTAGGTCTTTGTGCCGACGACTTCCTGGAAGGAGTTGATCGAGGCGGCTTTTACTTTTGAAAGAGAGGCTGGGTAGTCGGATGCTGCGCTCGCGATGTGAGTGATCGCATTGTCTCTCCAGATGGCGAATGTAGTGATGCGGTTTAATAGTGTTTCGCCGCTTTCGTTGATCTCATTCCCGTGGGATGAGGTTTGATTGATTGGCGTGCCTAGTACCTCCGGTACAACAATCTGGTAGCGTATCTGGGCCTCCGCAGACGCACCGATCGCTGCGAAGCTGATCGCTGCTAGTGACTTCGTGACTGATTTGAATGTGAATTGACTCATGTTTTTCTCCTTTAGCAACGCAAGTTTAGCGGACTTGCACCTTCATTTTGCAGGTCATGTGCCAGAAAAATAGACCAGCTATAGAGGCGGTGTAACTTGTTGGAATAGAACGTCTAAGGACTCATTGAGTATTGTCGTTCATTTTCGAAATGAGTAATTCTCGCGTTAGGAATTTCGTACACTTTTCCGGAAAACTTATCACTTAAAACAATTGGAATAGGGAGGCAGGTTCTTAAAACGCTGGGGTATGAATGGCGTGGAATTCGCGGGGGAGCAGAAAAGGCCAAGCAAGCTTGTTTGCGTAGGGCGGAACTATGTGGAGCACATCGAGGAGCTCGGGAACGCCGTGCCAGAGCAGATGGTTCTCTTTGTGAAACCTAATTCGGCGATCACTTCTGAATTGCGGGCTTTTCATGGTGAAACTCTCCACTTCGAGGCGGAAATCGCATTCGGAATCTTAGAGAAGGAGATTCGCTTTGTCGGTTTCGCTCTCGATCTGACGAAGAGAGAGTTGCAGGGCCGACTAAAGAAGAATGGCCTGCCGTGGGAGCGCTGTAAGGCTTTCGATGGCTCTGCTGTATTGAGTCGCTTCGTAGAGTTGGCTGGGAGATACGACGATTTGGAGGTCGAGCTTTTAGTCAATGGCCAGACGAGACAGCAGGGAGGGGTAGACATGATGATCCACAAGCCAAGTGCTGTTCTCGACGAGGTAGCCGAGTTTATGGAACTCGAGGATTACGACATCATTCTCACGGGAACCCCTAAGGGAGTGGGGGCTGTCGAAAAGGGTGCGACCTACGAAGGGATCATTCGAGATCGCGCGTCCGGAGAGGAAATCCTCCGACAACGATGGGTCGCTAAGTGATTCTAATGTTCAACCTTTGCGATCACGGACTTCATAAGCTCTTCGAGTCCTGTGTTTAGAGCCTGGTAACCTGCTGCGTTGAGGTGGAGCGTATCTATGGAGTATTCGTCTTTGATGAACTTCCCGTCGCGTAGAATCTCGTCGCAATTGGCTGTCAGAACCTTTGGGTGGTCAAATTCGAGGAGGCGCTGATTTACGAGATCGATCGATTCGTTTACTTCGTCGGACCAGAATGGCTTGCGGAGGAATTCAATTGGGGCAGGTGGGAAGATCGTGGTAATGACTACTTGGATACCGCGATTGCTAAGGCCCTCGGCGATCTTGGTTATGTTTGAATAGGTGCTTTCAATGGCCCTTTCACGGGTGCCGGGAAGGACTGCCATCGTTTTCAAATCGTTGTCTCCCATTTGGAGGACCACGATGTCTGGATCAAGTTCGAGGACATCCGCTTGCAGTCTTCCTAGGATTTGAGGCGTCGTTTCGCCGCCAATGCCACGATTGATGATTTCTACCTCGCCCCAGTTCTTAGGAGCGTGGGGACGCCACATGCCGCACCGTGATTCACCGAACATAACGATTCTCGGCTTGGTTTTCGCTTTTTTGATAATCGTCTGGTTTTCTGTCGCGTAGCGCTGGGTGTTGATGGGAGTCATCCGCACTTCAGCTTCGCGTGCATAGAATTCGGATGCTTTGTCGAAGAGGAAGTAGTTGCCGGCTAAGGAAACAAGAAGGGCTGCGGTTGCTAGGAGGCAGGCTGTTTTGAGGAGTTTTTCAGACACCGTTGGATTTCTAAGTGTGAGCGATGAGGTAGAGCTTCAGTTCGAAGATGTTTTGTTCTGTCTACTAGTTGTCCTCCAAGGGCAAAAGCGTCCTTTCGAAGACGTAGTCGGCTATTTGCGTACCTAAGTCTCGACCAAGTAGATTTGAGTACTGGAAGTGTATCCCTCCAAATAACCGGCTATCGCAGATCTCGTCTGTACACTCTGAAAAGCTTGAAAAGCT
Source organism: Pelagicoccus mobilis (assembly GCF_016595505.1). GTDB lineage: Bacteria > Verrucomicrobiota > Verrucomicrobiia > Opitutales > Opitutaceae > Pelagicoccus > Pelagicoccus mobilis. The sequence continues at coordinate 66,155 of NZ_JAENIL010000014.1, forward strand.
GCGAACGACACCAGGCAAACCGCTGCTTGTGGTTGAAAAGGGGTAGGGAGATTCTTTCTCGAACAGAAGTTCCATAATACGTCCTCCAGCACCGCTAAAGGCGCCGTGTCCTGAAGTGTATTCTGGATGTGGAGGCGCTTCGAGTAGCGAATCCCATTTCGGGTCGGGCTTGGTCTCAGGATTCTCATCCTTGTCTGCGAGGCGGATGGCCTGAATCGGTCTCCAGGATTCGTAGGTGTATTTCGTATCCCAGCAGGCGATACCAGCGTCTGCCATGCTTAAGTTTATTAGGGCGAGGAGCCGCGTTGTATCCAAAAAATCTAACTGCTCTTTTCCTGCGACTTTAGTCGCGATCTCGAACCAATGCCCTGCAGGTGTAGAAGTGTAGGAAAAACAAGACCAGAATTTTGCGATTTCCGTCTGATCAGCGGTTCTTGTTTTTGAGTCTATCGCGCCGATCTCTTTCACCTCATTGTATGCTTTTGCGTACTCCTTGGAGTCGAGGGAAGGAGGAGGGGGGAGCCTGAATTGAGATGCTGAATCGATGACGAATGGTCTTGTTCCTGACCAATAGGATAATTCGGGTGGCCGGAAGTTTGGTGGGGTACGTTTCCACTTTCCTATTTCGTTTTTTGGGAAATAGGTTTGAGGCGTTGTTGAGCCGTCGTCCTCTCGGATTGAGATCATTTGCTTTGCTATTTCCTCGCCAAACTTCTTTGAGCGTATCCTCGTTTCTGGGACAAGCTTCGCGCCAATCGTTACTTCTTGCTGCACCTGTAATTCTTGAAAGTGGGCTCTTTGGCTTGGGAACAGGGTTTTGGCCGCAAAGGCGATGGCGCTGAGGCTTGCGTAACTTGAATCAATTTCACCTTCTAACTTTGGTATATCGCTGAGATAGCTTTGGTAGCGCGGTTGTCTGGCGTTGGCAGATTCGAAGGCTGAAGTGTAGATTATCGCAAGATTACGAGACGCTAAGCACGGCGAGATCGTAGAAGTCTGTATTGCGTTTGCGAGTACAGGTGTCCACGCGAAGAGGCTTTGGGTCTCGGTTTCTGCCTTTAACGGATTTGAAACGACAATTAGTAAGGCAAAGACGGATTTCGACAGTGTGTTTGAAAAGGCTGAGAATTTCATTGGGAATCCAATTGGGAAGAGTAGTGTTTCAGAATTTTGCGACCAGCTAATTCTCGGATTGCTGAACCTTTTCACAACTAGGAATGCGATGAAAGCTGCTTGCTCAAAATTGGTAGGCCGCCATTTTCGTAGCTGCTGATGATTCCCTTTGCATCCTGAACCCTATGACTGGACTCAAGTCGCCCTTCCAGCTGGACCTTAGGTCGATCGCTCTTTTTCGCATCGCGTTCGGCTGCATTCTTTTCTTCGACCTATTCAATCGAATCGGTGATGCTGAGTTGTTTTTAAGTGATGACGGGGTGCTGAGCCGGGCGGATCTTCTCGGTGTTGTAGACAGACCATGGTCATTTTCGCTTTACATGATGTTTGGCGAAACAGAGCAGGTCGCTTTGGTACTGTTCCTGCATCTTGTCGTATCTGTCCTGATCATTGTCGGGCTTTGGACGAGGCTAGCGACGATTGCTTCATGGGTACTGTTGCTCTCGCTACTTCATCGCAATCCATTCATTTTGAACGGTGGAGATACGCTCTTTTCGATCTATGCGTTTTGGCTTATGTTTTTGCCTAGCAACGCTCGATGGTCGATCGACTCTCTTCTTGATAAATCTGAGGCTCGAAATCGGTTTGGCTCTAGCGACCTGTATCTTGGACTCCCGGGCGTCGCGATCATATTGCAGACGGTGTTTGTCTATGTGTTTACCGTCATTCAAAAGAGCGGAGACCTTTGGTCTAGTGGGGAGGTCATTGACTACGTTGTCCGGAATCAGGCGTTGATTAAGGCTCCGGCGGTTTGGTTTCTGCGATTTGAAACCTCATTTGAGATCCTGACGAAGCTTACGTTTCACTGGGAGTGGTTCGGGTGTGTCTTGGCTCTCTGTCCTTTGTTCAACAATTGGACAAGGAGTGTGGCCGTTGTCGGCTACATATTGATGCACGCAGCCTTTGGCTTGGTCTTGGATATCGCAATATTTGCTCCTGTATCCATAATGAGCTGGCTCATCTTCATCCCTTCAAGTTGGTGGGGAGGGCGTTTGAAGTGGGGCGGCTTCGTTCGTGACATACGTGGTCGCCTCGAGTCCTTGGTCCCCAAGGGCGGGGCTATTATCACACCTGGCTGGCGGTCTTCTTGGATGGTCGGTGTTGCGATTAGCTTGGTTTTTGTCTGGAACGTGCGCGGGCTTGCAGACTCGCCAATTCGAAAGCACGTGCCCAAGGAGTTGGCGAACTGCATGTATCTTTTCAAGCTACGCCAAAATTGGTCAATGTTCGCGCCAAATCCACCTAAGTCATCAAGTTGGTACGCCCTGGAAGCGCAATTGGCCAATGGCGACTCCATTGATCTTTTTCATCCGAGCGAACCCTTTACGCGCCGCCGCCCTGAGGTATTTACTCAGCGAGTGCCGGACCGTCGCTGGACGAAGTATCTTTCTAACCTGAAAAAGAGCAAATATCGAAGGCTCCGGAACGATTACCTGGAGTACTTCGTCAAAGGCTGGAATGGCCAGGTTGGCCGAAACAAGAGGATCGATCGGGTGAGCCTGTTGTATTTCCGAGAACCTATTCTCCCGGGATCGGGTTATGGGAAGACAGAAGTTCGGGTATTGGAAACGGTATGGGCGGATGGAGTCGCTCAAACTGCGAGCGAGGTATTACAGAAGCCTACCGAAAACGAATCGTACGATAGCGATAGTCTCAGTGACGAAAATGATGCTGTCGTTGACGACCTTTAGATCCGTCTGTTTTTCCTCTTCTGCGACGGATTAAGGAAAGGCGCCTAACCTAAGAATTAACCGTTGTCGCCGTCCTCTCGCCGATATCTAGCCCGCCAACGGAAACGGAATGCGGTATAAACGAAAGCCCCGGCGAGAATGATTGCCAGAATCGACATCACGATAACGAAGTCGCGTGGTTGCTGTTCGTAGGTCATGACGACTGGCTCTCGGTAGCGGCTATTGCCGAAGCGGATGCTTCCGTTTAATAGACTGTGCCCTAGGAGGGCGGCGAGTCCCAGTGTTACCACGATGCCTTCCCAAGGTCGCGTTTTTGCTAGTTTTCTAACTTCTGGGTCCACTGATGGAGGGGTGTGCTTTTCGAGCCTGTCGAGCAAATCAATCCTTTGTCTCTGTTAAGGTGATTTGCCCAACAGGCTCTCGAAGCGATGAATATTCGGAAGTTTAAGGTGTGAACTCGCTGAATGCTTGAATCGTGCCTAAGCCAGCTGGAACTTCGGCTTCGAAACTAGCGGTTCCATCTACCCCGACTGTTACATCTGGATCTTCAGCTGCAGGCAGGTTGATGATCTCGCCGCTCGTCGTGATTCTAAGCGTTACGGGCGTGCCTTCAGGAATGTTTTCACTGTCTACCACTATTGTTACTGTACCGGCGGCGGTGAACACTACGTCAGGTGTCTGCAAGTTACCCGTTGATGGGACTGCCACATTTTCGCCGTCAACGGATAGAATGGTTAGAGATGGCAAATCGCCGAAATCGGGTGCAGCAATCGGAGCGGTCGCTGAGGATGGAGGAGATGCTTTAGCAGCCAATGGGCGGAAGAACGCTTCAAGTCGAATTCGACCTCCAGCTTCGTTGGTCTTACTTCTTCCGCCTCGTGCCCAGAGATTTCCAGAGCCGAGGAGTCGGTCCGCCATCAGCTTTATTGAACCACCAGAGCCATCTCCACCGTAGCTAGCTCCACCCCAGGAACGATCTCCACCATCGGCGTTGATAGTGCCGTTTACGGTGATATCTAGATCGGAGGCGATGAGGATTGCTCCTCCTCCGCCGGCTCCATGACCACCGTTAGAGTTGTCGCTGGAGGCGCCTCCGCCGCCGCCAGATCCGCCTACAAGCGGGAGGAGCAACGTATTTCCGTAGGTGCTTCGGAAGTTCCCGTCGCTGCCGTATTGTGCGGATGTGACTCCGGGGGCTCCGCCGCCAGCACCTTGTCCGGGAGTTCCGGCGTAGTTGCCCGATACGTCGAACCTAATTGCGCCAAGCCCTCCGGCTGCACCTCCTGGTCCGCCTAAGGCGTAGTTATCAGAACCGTCGTTTGCCTTGCCGTTTTCTCCGTCCAGACGCAGGAGACCGTTAATGTTCACGTTTCCGGTGGCCAACCAAACGACCGGCGTGTTCGCGGCGTTTCGTGTGAAGATAACCTCGCTGCCACTTGGAATGTCAATTGTAGTGAAATTCCAGACACCGTCGGCTTTCTCAGTCATGTCGAAGTAGTAGAACCTTCCAGACTCGTAAGTCCAATTGGGGTTGGTAAACGACCATGTGTCGTATCCTGGCAGATTCGATGTTCCGTTCCAAACGTTATCCATGACGCCTGCGACAACGATGACTTCGTCATCATCAGGGCTATAAGCTGATCCATGATTGTAGCGATCGGGGAGAGAGGTGTCGGTGGCTAGGAGGATCCATTCGTCCCCTTTGAATTCCCAGGTTTGGCCTGTATCAGAACTCCCTCCGAAAAGGATGGCCGAGTTGGTTGTGGAATTCCAAGCGATCGTGAAGCCTTGGCCGACAACCGGTTTCGAGGCTGTTGCCAGCTCTGACCACGCTCCTTCGTCGAAGCGAAACGTTTTCTGTGACCAGCTTGAGTAAAGGACGATACTATCGCTTGGAGCATCGTAGAAGGCTCTTTCGTAGCTGTAGTTGAAACTTGGATCGATTCCAGTGTTTCCTAGATCAGTCCAGGCGGTTCCATTCCATTCCCAGACATCTTTAATGACTTGGTTGGAGGCGTTGCGTCCGGCCACAACCCACATCTTCTTTGAAACTGGGTCAGTGGCGAGACTGTGCCAATATCTTGCGGGTGGCGGCGTACCATCGTCGACCTCAGTCCAGTCAGAGCCATCCCAAGCCCACATGTCGTTGAGCTTCGTTCCGTCCGCTCGGTGACCGCCAAACATGATGAGGCGGTTGCTATTGTAGTCCCAAGCCATGGCTGAATTGGAGCGCCCTGAGACGAATGTATCCGTATCCACTTTTGTCCAGCCTAGTGCTGGGTCGTCTGAAACCCAAGTCTCAGGGTAGTAGGTGGAACTCCAATATCCTCCGAATAGGACATATTGGTTATTCGTTTCGTCATAGCCGACGACGTGACCTTGTCGATTTGACGGATGAGTAGGCGTTAGCAAGGGGCCGTCAGCACCTGTCGATCCACTGTCAAAGGGCAAATCTTGACCTTGTAGGAAAGCAGTGAATACAAGTGTCAACAACCCGACGGTCGCTTTAGTCCAATTGGAACTATTGATTGAGCGACGGTGAGTTTGTTGGTTATGCCATTTGTTAGTATTCATGGGGATTCTAGATTGAAAGGGATTCTGTGAGATAGGATTTAGGTTCTTGTAAGAGATCAGGCTTATTCTGCCTCGTATGAAACTTCTTTGGAAATTGCGATTAGCGTGTCGGCGTCTATGCCCAAGGGCAGCGCGTTCAAGTAGCTCGTCAGTTTAGAGCTGACGGAGAAAAGCACGCCTTCGTTTGGAACTATGGGCAATGCGTTGAGGTAGCTCACTGGTCCGGACGCAACGGTGAATAGCTCCTCGAATGGACTGGCCTCCTGTGGGATTGCATTCAGGAATGAGGATGTGCTGCTTGCGACCAGGGATGAGGGGAGAGAGCTTGGGGTGAGTGGATTTGTTCCCTCGTTGATCTCGTCAAAGTCGGTTATTCCGTCACCGTCTGTGTCGATTTTGAATACGTCGGAACCTCCTAGAAGTTCTTGGCCATCAGTTAGTCCATCGCCATCTTCGTCGTAGTTGCCATCCCATGTTCCGTCATCGTTGGAGTCCCGATCATTGGGATCACGGTCTAGCAAAAACTCGCCGATCGCGCTTAGGTTGTCTCGATCTGCGTCTTCTTCACCATCGGGGATACCGTTGTTGTTTGAATCGGGATTGAAGGGATCGGTTCCATTTTCCAATTCCCAGAAATCAGGTAGTCCATCTCCATCGCTATCGGTGAATCCAAGGACTTGGAACGCGCTGACAAAGGGGGCTTCGATTTGGTTGCCTGCCACATCTGCCAATGGAGGCAAAATTTCTACTTGGTAGACGTCGTTTGGAAGATCCTGCAAGAAGTCCCAGTGTATCCGATTTGTTGTATCGTCAAATGACAGTTGACCAACGAGCACGATATCGTCTTCGGTGCCGAGCACTTCATCCGTGGAGGCTCTTCTGACCACGAAGGTGTTTGAGTCAATTGTAGTGGGATCCAAATTTTCACTACTGACTGCTGTTATCGCGTTTATCTTACCGACGTACGCAGCGTTTTGTGGTGTTATCGCTTTGATCCGTGGTGGAGTACGGTCTGGTACGAGCGTGATCTCGACAGTCTCCGATGTGGTCATGTTACCCCCGGTATCGGTTGCGACCGCATGGATCGTAAAAGAATCAGCTCCGCTGGAAAGAAGCGGGGCCTGCAATCTGAATCCGAATGGGAAGTTCCCGTCTGTGCCCGAGATCTCGTCGTTTACATAAAACTGTACATTTCGAACCTGAACGTCGTCGGTAACATCCGCGAAGATATCGATCAGCTTGCCTTCTTCGAATTCGAGGCGACCTCCCTCTTCCTCGTTTTCCGTGGCGTTGGTTTCGATCGAAATTTCAGGCGCGACGCCGAATCGATCGAACGCGAGGTAGTTTACGACTTGCAAGCCTTGACTGCTGTCCGCCACGTAGCCGCGTCCATTATATATGGTTACGCTAGCAGCGAGACCGAGAGTTTCGTATGTCGTATCGAAATCGAGGCCTAATCCATCTGCACCCAATTGATACAACGAGACGTGGTGTGGTCCATCGTTCGTACTGTTTTGGGATACTGCGGCGAGCCCCTGCCCATTGCCGTTTAGAGCAATCTGTTTCCATCCCTGTTGGGCGGTGGAGTGCCGAGTCGCCAACGTAGGATTACTCGGATCGGAAATATCGAAGACATTTAATCCACTGGTAAAGGTGGTATAGAGAAGATCGTCTCCGATAGCGATTCGCAATGGACGCTGACCAGCTCCAACTCCTCCGGAGGCGGCTACATTGCGGATAAACTCAAGGCCGCCGTCTTCGATGTGAAAGACGCTCAAAGTCCCAGCTCGAAGAGCGTATAGGTAGTCACCTTTTACTGCTAAACTCCAGATGCGGCCACTTAGCCCTTGGTAGCGAGAGATCTCCACTCCAGAAATCAAGTCGACGGCTGCGATCAAGCCGTTTGCGCCTCCCGCAAAAGCGATCGTGCCGTAGGTCGTTACCGCGTAAATCGCCTGGTTGAGGTTCACCGTGTGCGATATTCTCGCTTCGGGTGGATCGGATATGTCAATTATTGTCAGGCCTGATCCACTGTCTGCTACTGCAGCATAAGTTCCAAAACTTGCCACTTGATAGGCGTCTCCAGGTGTATCGATTTGCCCGATACGCGTTGGACTGCGGCTTGCTTCTATATTGAAAATCGAAATCCCCTCGGTGCGGCCTGCCACGATTGCGATATTGTTGGTTGCGATAACATCGAATGCGGTTCCAGGTACGGGAGCCGTTGCAATGACGCCAGTCTGTACCACGGCGCCTTCGAGAGGATCCGTTCCTTGCTGGATTTCCGCTGCGTCGTTTACCTCGTCGTCATCGCTATCCGGATCGTTCTCAAAGGTTCCGACGACGAACTCTCGAATGTCGCTGAGACCGTCTCCGTCGCTGTCGGGATCCACAAGATCGAAGAAGCCCATGGCGGGGATTTCGAAGGTTTCACCTGCGCGCGGCGTCGTGAAGTTCGTGCTGCCAAACATCAACGAGTCAGCGTAGAGCGCGGACATGAAGTAATGGGTTTCGGGGGCGAGGATGACTCGCGAAATGCCTTCGTAGCCCATCTGGCCACGAGCGATGACGTTGCGTTCCATGGTCCAGCCGTCGCCGGTTGCTTCCTCTTCGGTCGGTGCCCGAAAGATGACGTAGTGAAAGGTGCCTCCGCCTGAGACGTCTTGGCGGGCGATAACAGTACGGACACTCTGGCGTCTCTCCTCGACAGGATCGACCTCGTCCTCTTGGGCAAGGGTAGAGCTAGGGGCGCACATGAGGGCAACGGCGATGCCAAGGACATTCGTGGCCCGCAAGAAATGGCTCCTTGTGTGCGGAATGGAGCAGGGGATCGAGCGTTGGATTAGGGGCTTCATTGGCGTTTCACGAAAAGGCGGTAGGCGATGAGGGCGAGTAGCAGCAACCCTCCGAAAATCCAGAACCAGGGTGTTTCATTGCTGACTATGGCTTCGACGTCAGTGGGTAGTTCTTCGCTTGGGTTGCTGTTGTTTGAGTCCCAGACTGCTAGCATTTCGTCTGGATCGGGGAGCTCAGACTCGCCGGAACTGGCGACAAGCCCGACTGTTTCCGCTGGGCTTTCCATGATGTTGGCTTCAGCGAGAAGGGGACGGAGGAAGGGCTCCTCGAAGTATTCGCGGCGTTGCAAGAAGGTGTCAGCGAGACCGTGGACATAGAAGTTCGAAAGGAGAAAACCGTCATCGGGATCTCGATACACGCTTGAATATCGTAAGGGTGATCCTGATACGGCAAGGTCGGTAGGAGTGTGGTAGATGAGGTAAAGCGGATCGGCATCCATGACGAAGACGATCCGTGCTCCCAGCTGAAGCATGTCAGAACGAAAGGCTTCATAAGCCTCGGTGCCTTGCTCAACGGCCCAGTCCGCATAGCGACTTTGACTGAAGTCGGTGAAAAGTGCGGCGTAATCCTCTGCCGTACCGTTCGCTAGAGCTGACATCGCTTGAGTGTAAGTATCCACTACTGGGATGCCGGTTTCTCCACCAGGATTATAGGCGTCGACATCGAGCGTTTGCCCGTTGAAGAGAAAGCGCACTGGCTCTTCTTCGGTGGCGGGGAGCACATAGTCGTACTCGAATTCATCCGGATCCCTCGTATCGGGCCCATTTGCCTGGTCAATTTGGAAGGCGTAGGTAAGCAGAGACGAGAACGGTTCGCTGATGGCGCCTTCGTACTGGATGGGCGAATCCTCGCTCGTGTCCTGACGCATGAAACGGAATGAACGGTAGAAGCGCTCGCCGTTTTCCATGGGAAGCGACCAGAGAAGCAGGCGTTCACGGCCCAAGTGGATCGTTCGCTCGAGGCGAACCGCTTCCGGAACGGAAGAGAACATCTCGCTGAACGCTTCCAGAAGCTGACGGCTTTCCTCGCGGGTTGCTCCCGGGTGGTCGGCGGTGAGAGCGAGAGCGTTGTCGATATCTCCGCTGACCAAGGAGAGGGCGAATTCGCTCATGGTGGCGTTTTCAGCATTCTCGCCAGGATCGTAGTCAACCAGTGGGGTTTCGAGCCGCTCGAAGGAGAACTCCACCAATAGATCCGTTGGCATCGTAGTCCGGTCGACGCGCATAGGAGTGCGCCATCGCTCGGTTTCAAGCTCTTGGGCAGCCAAGGGGGACGAAAGAGTCGCTCCAGCAACCAGGAGCTTCAGTAAGGCCGCAACGAGGGCCCGTGCCGGGAAGCACGCTGTGAAATATCGAATCATGGCCAGATCTGGTATTTGTAAGCGACCGTTATTCCGAAAGCGCTGATGTCCGCTACGAACTCGATTTTATCCAAGCCAATGTTGCCGGTTACACCCTTGCACGAGTCCACATTGGTAAAGCCTTTGAAGTTAGCGAATACCGCTGCGGGGCGGACCGTGAAATCAAAGTCGTCGCAGTAAGCAAAGCGGCCGTAGCCGACACAGTATTCGGCGGTCGCTTCAACCAAGGCTTCCAAGCCGATGTTTAGGTTCACGGCGAACTCGAAGAAGGCGCAGTTGACGCCCTTACACTCGTTGCGTTCGACGCCGTAGGAGCCGCTTATGCTCGGGCTTGCGTTGATGTTGACACCTGCATCGAGCAGGAATTCGCCGATGAGGACCTTGAAATCCACTTCGAAATGGATGAGAGGCGGTCCCCAGATCTTTGCCCGAAGGACAGCAGATAGCTGGGCCTTCGTTTCGGCCTTCATGCGACCGTTGGAGATGGGCTGGGCCTTCGGGTCAGGGCAGCAATCCTGCATCTCCCCTGTGGTCTGGCCAATCGTGACCTGTACCTCCGCACGTACGCGAGGGATGCGGTTGAGGGCCTTCTCAAATTTCTTGATCATGCCCGAAGGCACGGGGATGGCTGGGCCGTCGACGGCTATAATCCCTCCCTCTTCACAGTCCTCACAATCTTCTTCGCTGTCTTCACAGTCTGTATCGGTATCGGTATCCGTTTCAGTGTCAGTATCGGTATCCGTGTCTGTATCGGTGTCAGTGTCAGTATCGGAATCGACATCCAGATCCTCGAAGTCGTCGCCGTCATCGTTTCCGTCGTCGCCGCCTGGGAGGTCTTCAAGGTCGTCTCCATCATCATCGCCGTCTCCGTCGCCGCCACCTCCGCCGCCGGAGCTACCTGGGCGTTGGCCGTGCCAGCCTGGTTGGCGGACGCCTACGCCTGGTTCGGTTTCAAGGAACATTCCGTCGTCGCTGACACGCATGGGGCCAGCGATTTCCCATTCGCCAACATCGTGGTCAAAACTCCAGAGAGCGCTTCTTTCGCCTGGGGCTAGCTTTTCGCCTGTCTCGGGATCGGGGGTGTTGGGCAATTTGATGGGCACCGGTACGTCAAAGTTCGTGGCGCCGTCTGTTTGGATGGTGATCACCAAGGGGAGATCGAGTCCGGGAGGAAGTTCTTCGGGGAGGCGGTCGGGATCCACGGGAGCGATGCCGACTCGGCCGCCTCTCGTGCCATCGTTTGCGAAGAGGGCGTTTGCAGGGACGAGCAATTCGGTTCCGGCCAACTCGGGGTTTTCTGAAATCAGATCGTTTGAAAACTCTACCTTTGTCTCCTCTGTGCTACTAACCGTAATTAGGGCCGCAGGCTGAATGTACGGCAGGTAGATGATGCCTTCTCCGCCGCCAGCGGGGTTGTCATCTACGCCTGCAACGGCCTCCCAGGCCTTGCCGATAAACGGATAGTAGCCTTCGTTCGGAAAGCCGCCAGTGACGGGTCTTCCGTCGACGTTTACGAAGAAACGGCCAGCAGGCACTGGAGTGAGTTCGAATTCTCCAGATGCGTTTGTGGTTGTCCGTGTGTTTTCCTCATCACCGACGACTTCGATGACGACTCCTTGGAGCGGTATGTCATTGCCTTCGGAGTCTTTCTCGGAAGCGAACACAGTGCCTACGATTCCGGTATTGACCACGGGGGCGTAGCTCAGCGTTTCAAAGTCTGAGCGGGCGATTTCATTGATCTCGCCGTTTCCGTTTACCGAAATGGGACGCCCTAGGAAATCTTTAATGCCTTCTCCGTCGAATGTCACTCGGACACGCGCCCCGCTGGGCAGGTAGTCCAAGTAGAACAGGGTAGCCTTCATTCGGTCGCTTGATAGCTCGACGCGTGTCAGAAGCCGCTCGCCAGCGAACGTGGCGAAGAAGTTGTCGTTGGTTACGACTGAATCCTCGGAGAGGGGCATCGAAAATCGCACCACGGTTTCTCGAGTTGGCGACACATCGAATTCTCCGTTGGCTGGAGAGAATTGAAGGATCTTCGCCAAATCGATCCCTCCGGTGGGTTCCTGTTCGAGGATGAGGTTTACCAAGTCCTCGACGTCTGTCTGTGTGAGCAGACCATCGGCATTTACGTCCGCGAAAGGAGTCGATTCGGAGGGGAGGAACTCGATCCCTTGCAAATGGCGAACCATGAGAGCGACATCCTGCACGTTGGCCACATTGTCAGCATTCAGATCTCCAAGAACTGGTTCCTCGGCTTGTAGTTGGAAGGTTGTTACGTAAGCGAAAATCGTGGCGATCAAGTATCTATACGAGATCGCCATTCGTAGTGCTGAAGGGAGATTCATTGTGCGAGTAGGGGGCTACTGTTCTAGGACTGGTTTACCTCAAGTTCGATAAAGGTAGATTCCTCGCTTTCTGGTTCGAGAGGGATTCTTAGTTCCACTAGATGTGTTCCGTCTTGTCTGTCGTTCTCGATTATTTGTGGCGAATCGAGAGCTTCGAAATCGACAAGGTTAGAGGCTTTACGAGCATCCCAGTCTACGCCGGTGGCGTTGGAGCGTCTGATAAATGACAGCACGAGTACGGTGTCGTCCCCCGTCTTTTCGATCCTAGATCGAGGAAGCCTGTCGTAGTTAGGAGAGTAGGGATTCAATCCGAGCAAGTATGCCATCCCATTCTCTAAGCCATTGTCTAAGGGGTCGGCATCGAAGGCTGTATCAGCAGGGGTACTGCCGAAATGGATAGAGGCGAAGCTATCGTAATCCACGATTTCGTTGTCGGTGAAGGCTCGGTGTACGCCTAGGTCGAAAATGCTCTGCTGGCTTAAATTGTCAGTGGCGACGAGGCTCAGAGAGAAGGCCCCTGTGGAATCTGGCGTCCAGGCAATTGCGAAAGGATCGGTGTCGGATGAATCGACCTCGTCGTTGCCGTTGAAAAGCTGAACGGACGTCACGCTCCCGTCCAAGTCGTACACGACGGCTTCCATGGCAATCGAATCGCCAAGCTCCAAGGACTGGTGAGTCCGCATTTCCTGGGTGAGCACTGGGAGGGCGTTTGGAGAGGCTGATACCACTGCTCCCTCGGCGTCGCTCGCTGTGATGTTGATCAGACTGATGACGCCATCTCCTGGTAGGAGAGACGGATTGAAAGTGACGCTCACTTCTCCACTTGCGGCGATTGGGGTTCCCGATTGGGAGTAGACGACGAAGCGATGGGCTCCGGACTCGATCGTAGCGGAGCGGACATTGTGATCGGTCGCGCCTTCGAATTTAGGCATCCCGATCGACTCCAGTGGGCTGTCCGAGGTGACGTCGAACTGGAGGGCGACTCCGGCTTGGTCGACTTGCAAGTTGAAGGTTACAGGCAAGTCAGCCCGCACTAAAGCCGATAAAGCTAGCGCAGCGAACACGGAGCACACAGTCCGGCTGTTCTTCTTCATAGGAGGATTTGAGAGTTGTCGGGATTTAAACGCTCGGTCCAGAGGCAAGTGCTGGAGGTGGCGTATCTGATCAAGTGGATTTGCTAAACAGAAAACTACTAATAGTTAGGAGACAACCTTATATCGCTAAAAAGCCGTAAATTGGACTAGTTATAAGGGCTCTTGATTTTGCTTCGCGGGATACGCGGCCACTTAGGCGTTCAGCGGCTTGGAAATTAGCGTAATCTCCAATGCGAACCGCTATTCTGCGTTTTGTTTTTCTGAGTGGAAGGACTTCGAAAGCGCCTTTAGATTCACGTTGATTTCATTCGCTCCTGGTGGTTTGCCTTTCACTGATGGCATTGCTCACTCCCGAAATCACGGAATTCATTTCGAATAACGCAAACAAGTCCCCTGCGGAACTGGCGTTGTTGGCCAAACGTTATCCGGATCTTCCCATGGGGTTTATCGCGCAGCAGGTGAAGGGAAGGGCGAAAACCAGATCGAAACTTCCGAGTTGGTCTGGGGATGAGGCGGTGGTGTTCCCGAAGTCATTGCCCTTGGAGCAATGCACGTCAGAGCAGGTCGCGCGGTTCCGTTCCTCGGTCCTCCAAGGCGGTAAGGCCGCGATTGACCTTACGGGTGGTTTCGGGGTGGATGCTAGGTTTCTGGCCGAGAAGTTCGAATCATACACGTACTGTGAGCGAGATGCGGAGTTGGCTGAAATCGCGGAAGAGAATTTTACGACATTTGGGCTTTCTGGCCGGGTTGCTTGTAAAGTCGGGGATGGTTTGGAGCTTTTGCGAAGTGCGCCCCCCCCCTTTGATTTGATCTTCGTAGATCCCGCTAGGCGCGACGATCGAAGCTACAAGGTGTCGGCGCTTGAGGCATGCGAGCCGGATATCGCGACCCATTGGGACGAGCTGCTGACAGGAGCGAAGCGTGTTGCGGTGAAAACTTCGCCAGGGCTCGATGTTACGAGTGTGCTCAGTGAACTTTCGAGTATCGAAGATCTATACGTGATTTCGGTGGAAAACGACTGTAAGGAGCTCTTTTTGGTCGCTCGTAAAGACTTTGACGGTGAAGCCCGAATACACTGCGTGAACTTGCGGAAGAATGGGCAGGTCGATCAATTTGATTTCGCGCTCTCGGAGGAAAAGGAAGAGGAGGGGGAGTTCGCTCCACCCGGACGTTTTCTCTGCGAACCGAATGCGTCAATTATGAAAGCTGGCGGGTTTAAGAGTGTATCGAAAAAATGGGGACTAAATGCCCTGAATCCGCGAACTCGGCTCTACGGGGCTGAGTTTATTCCTGAAGGGTTTCAGGGGCGTGTTTTCGAAATCATGGATCAGGCTCCGATTGGCGCTAAAGAGGCGAAACGCTTGTTCCCTAAAAAGAAAGCGAACGTGATTTCACGCAACAGTGGCATGACGGCTGAAGAGCTCAGAAAGAAGATCGGACTAAAGGAAGGTGGCGAACTCTTTGCGATTGGAGCTGCCGTAAGCGGGGTTGGGCGTCGGCTGTATGCTTGTAAATGCGTTCAACGCTAGTGAGGAATGTCGCGCATGAATAAGGAAAGCGAAGAATTGGCTGGCGCTCAGGACGAGCTTAGGAAGTTGCTCGATAGGGTTCGCTCGTGCATGCTAGCAACGGTGTCGAACACGGGTTCCCCATTGTCTAGCTACGCTCCGGTTTGGATAAACGAGAAGGGGGAGTTCTATGTTTATGTGAGCGCGATGGCTAAGCACTACGGTCACCTGAAAAAGTCTGGTGTGGCGAGCGTGGCTCTTATCGAGGACGAAACTCATGCGGAGGAGCTTTTTGCCCGCAAGCGAGTGACCGTGAATTGTTCGGCCGAATTGATTGAGCGTGGGGACGAGGAATGGGCGCTCGGCATGGCTGGGCTAGAGAAACGGCACGGATCGATCGTCGGCTATTTGAAGGATTTGGTTGATTTTGACCTGTTTCGGTTGCGACCGAGTGAAGGCAGGCTGGTCCTTGGTTTTGGCAAGGCGTACCGAATCTTTGGTGACGGTCTGTCGGAGATCGGTTTCTTGGGGGCAGGCGGGCACCGCAAGAAAAGTTAGGCTGTAGCTTGTTTAGGGCGCGTCTTGGTCGGCGACTACGGGAAATGCCTCGAGCATCTCGTCCTCGATCGCTTTGGGGCGGCCTGTATTGCGATCGATATAGACCCAGTCTGATTCGCCGCTGGCGACAACCGCCTTATCGGAAGCTCTCACGAACTTGTATGCCCGTAGAGCGCTCGCGCGCTTGATGTTTTTTAGCCAAGTGTGGGCGATCAACTCGTCGCCGAGGAGAGCGGGTCTGTGGTAGCGTACGAAATGGCTGCGTATGACCCAAGTCGAGCCGAGCTCCTCAAGCGCTTGGTTGTCGTAGCCGGCTGCCTGGGAATGGGAATAGGCGACATCCTGCATCCATTGTACGTACACGACGTTGTTGACGTGGCTGTTTACGTCAATGTGGGCCTTGGTTACTTCGATTGGGTGGTTGTAAACGCCTGAGTTGATCATGGTATTCAGGAATTGGAGGGGAATCTGTAATACTTTCGCTTGCTCGGACAACGCTGATCTGCAAGCGTTTCAATCGAAGTTTCCCTTTGCCCCGCATGAAAAAAGCTACTGTTGCCCCGTTGCTAGCGTTGTTGGCGCTGCTCGTCTCCTCGTGTTCTTCGAATACGGATAACGCTCCTGAAAAGGACGGACGCTTGTTTGAGTTGAGAACCTATTACGCGAATCCAGGAAAACTCGAGGCTTTGCACGAACGGTTCCGAAATCACACACTCGCTCTTTTCGAGAAGCATGGCTTGCAGCATGTCGGCTACTGGGTGACGACGGACGAAGATCCGAAGCTCGTCTATTTGATAGCCTATGAGGATAAGGCGGCTGGAGAGGCAGCGTGGGCGGCCTTCATTGAAGATCCGGAGTGGAAGAGCGCTTATTCGGAGTCGATCAAGGACGGCCGGCTGGTCGCGAAGATCGACAGCCTGCTGCTTCGCACGACGGACTATTCTCCAAGCCTCGTCCAAACCGAGCAAAACCCTGAGCGTGCGTTCGAGTTGAGAACTTACACGACGACTGAGGGAAATCTTGATAATTTGGATACGCGTTTCAAGACCGCGACTCTGGAGTTGTTCGAAAAGCATGGAGCGACCAATCTAATCTACTTCCACCTCGAGGAAGGACAGGAAGGGGTTGATAACACTCTGGTCTACTTGCTGGCGCACGAGTCGGCGGAGGCTCGCAACCAGATGTTCAAGGACTTTCTGGCCGATCCGGATTGGAAAGCGGCCCGTGACGCTTCGGTCGAAAACGCCGGTGGCCCGCTCGTGGTCAAAGGGGGAGTGAAGAGCGTAATGCTGGAGCCCACGGACTATTCGAAAATCAAGTAGCTTGCTTGAGAATATGAAGACGCTTTTCATCGGAGGAACGGGTATCATCAGTTCGGCCTGCGTGGAGCTTGCTAAGCATCGCGGCGATTCTGTGACGGTTCTGAATCGTGGAAATAGCAAGGCCCCAGAAGGCGTCGACTCGGTCGTCGCGGATGTCAACGATTTGGAATCCGCTCGTGCCGCTTTGAGCGGTAGGACTTGGGATGCTGTGGTGGATTTTACCGTTTTCGATCAGGAGCAAGCTCGCTCTCGTATCGATCTATTCGCTGGGGCGACCGGTCAATATGTCTTCATCTCTTCCGCGAGCGCCTATCAGAAACCAGTCGTCGATTTCCGCATTACCGAAGAGACGCCCTTGGAGAATCCGTTTTGGGAATACTCGCGGGAAAAGGCGAACTGCGAGGGCTTGTTTATGGAAGCCCATAAAAACGGCTCCTTGCCCGTCACGATCGTTCGCCCGTCACTGACCTACGGAGCGACCCACGTGCCTTTGGTGCTCAATAGTTGGAGGCTGCCTTATACTTTGGTCGACCGTATGCGCAGAGGAGCTCCAGTCATCGTTCCTGGTGACGGAAGTTCGCTTTGGAGTATTACGCATAGCGACGATTTCGCGAAGGGACTGGTTGGGCTGCTGGGATGCGCTGAAGCCCTGGGTGAGGACTTTCATATCACAACCGATGAGGTTCTGACATGGGATCAGTATTTTTCGCTGACGGCGCAAGCGGCAGGAGCGCCTGCTCCAGACATCGTGCACATTGCTAGCGATTTCATCATCTCTTGCATGCCCGACAAAGAGGGGTCCTTGCTGGGCGATAAGGCTGTCTCAGTTGTTTTCGATAATACGAAGATCAAGCGGGTCGTCCCTGACTTTGTCGCGTCTATACCTTTCTCGGACGGGATTCGGAGGAGTATCCTAAATATGGATGCGGACGAATCGCTTCGATCGATTGACGAGGAAGCGAACCGTGCCTACGATAAGCTGATTTCCGTTTACCGTGCTGGTCTAGACAAGGCGAAGCAAGCCTTTGCCAACCCATAACCCTAGCTTTGATTTATGTTGCCCAGAAATTGTAGAATCGCGCTGCTCGCCCTTGCTGGCCTTTTCGTTTCAGCCCCGTTTGTTTTATCGAAAGACTGGGTGAGCCTCTTCGACGGAGAGAGCTTGGAAGGCTGGACTCCCAATGAAAACCCGGACTCTTGGGTCGTTGAGGAAGGCTGCATCGTCACTAAGGGCGACCGTTCACACCTGTTCTATTCAGGAAAGGTGTCCGATCACTCGTTCAAGAATTTCATTTTCGAGGCGGAAGTGAAGACCACTCCGGGAGCGAATTCAGGAATCTATATTCACACCGAGTTCCAAGACGAGGGATGGCCTTCCAAGGGGTACGAATGTCAGGTAAACAACTCGAACCCTGTGCCGCAGGGCAAATATGTTGAGCACAAGATGACGGGGAGCATTTATGCGATCCGCAACAATTGGCAGGCTCCGGTACGTGACGATGTCTGGTTCAAGTACCGAATTCGTGTAGCAGGAAAGACAATACAGACGTTCATTAACGGTCGCTTAATTTGCGAGTACACTGAACGCGACAACCCTTGGCGACCGGAGAACATGAAGGAGCGAGTGCTGGATTCAGGTACCTTTGCGATCCAGGCTCACGATCCGGGCAGTGTGGTCAGGTATCGGAACATTCGCGTGAAAATTCTTCCGGATGTGCTTCCTTCGTCGGGATCCGCAGAATCCGATGAAGAGCTTGATCGGTTGATAACAAGTCTTTCAGCCAAGAACCAGCCACTGATCGATATTGGGATCAAGTCGCCATCGTTGTCCTTTGCGGTGGCTCAAGCGAAAGCGTCCCGGCGCTTGGGATTTACGATTATGGAGCCAGGTCTGGAAGGGGCTCCGGCGAATCTTCTGGTGGTTAACGATCGGGAGAAGGCGCCGGAGGTCGCAACGCTGAAAGCCGCGAAGGCGGCCGGAATGAAAATCGTGTTCTCCTCTGGAGGCGTGGCTCACCTCGAGGAGAAGCGCGTTAAGGCCCGCTTGCAAGCGATCGCGGATGCGGAGCTAGGATGGGCTGACTTCTGGGTGCCGGGAAAATAGGCCCGATAAAAACGAGCTTTGCAGCTGAATCTCAATTGTTTAGCAATTTCATATGGCAACGATTCTTATTACAGGCGCCAGTCGCGGGATTGGCTTGGAGTTAGCATGCCAATACGCGGAGGCGGGTGAGACGGTCATTGCGACTTGCCGCGAACCCGATTCTGCGAATGCGCTCAAGCACTTAGCCCAGAGCCACGAAAATGTGGAGATCGAAGCTTTGGATGTCGTCGATTCGCTGGCTATCCTTTCCCTCGCTAGTCTGCTGGCCAAGCGTGGGACTCAGCTTGATCTACTGATCAATAACGCAGGCGTGCTCGTGCATGAGGCCCCTGGAGAATGGACGGCGGAGGGATTTTCCGCCACCTTGGAGACCAATGCGGTCGCCCCGGCGATCGTGATGCAAGCCTTCAGCAAAGTCATGGCAGAGGGCGGGAAAATGATTTCAATTTCCTCCGGGCTTGGCTCTTTCGGGCTCAATATCGATTTTGGCGGCCCGACTGGTACCTACGCCGCAAGCAAGGCAGCGCTGAATATGGCGATTTGCCAGCTTGCTCCGCTTTTCAAGGCAAAGGGACTGGTGATCGCTGCCTTCAATCCTGGATGGGTTAAGACGGATATGGGAGGCCAGGAGGCCGCGTTGACAGTGGAGGAGTCCGTAAGCTCCTTGCGGAAATCGTTCGAATCGCTGTCGCTCGCGCAATCCGGGTTGTTCTTCGATCTTGATGGAAGCCCGCTTCCTTGGTGATTCGACGTGATGGCCATCTCAATACCTAATCGATCCGATTCGCGCAAGGTGGCCAGCGTTTCGATGGCCCCTATGATCGATATGGTATTTCTGCTCCTCGTGTTTTTCATGACGGCGAGCGCGATGTCTCAGGCTGGAAGCAAACTCGAACTGGAGCTTCCGGAATCCGCCAACGCCAAAGTGTCCCGGGATTATTCGGACCGCCTGATCGTGAGTCTCGATGCGGACGGACAGGTTTATCTCGGAGCAAGCTTGATCGAAGAGGAGGGGTTGAGTCGCATTTTGTCCGAGTTTCGTAGAGAACGCTCGAAGGGAAAACTGAGCATCCGAGCTGCCAAGGGGACGCCATTCGCCGCGATCCGAAAGGTCATGGGGCTAGCGGCGGAGGCTGGGATTCACGACTATCTTTATGCAAGCCACGAGACGGGAGGGGCTGGCTGAGGATGGCCATTTCTCTGGACTCAGCAAAAAGCGAGCGATCCATTGGCGAGTTGCCGATCGCCCCTATGATCGACGTGGTTTTTCTGCTGTTGGTTTATTTTATGGTGAGTTCGAGCATTCAGAAGCAGGAGGCGGATATTGGGTTTTCGTTGCCTGCTGTCGTCAAGTCGCCGGAGCCCATTGAGTTTCCAGATCAGCAGGTTATTGAGATCGACGGAGAAGGACGACCGTGGGTCAATGGGTATGGCTACGACCTGCCTGAATCGAGTCGTTACTCTCAGCTCGCTACTATGCTAAACCGTTTTCGAGAGGGTGCGGAAGCGACGCAAGCAACGGCTCGGGTGAGCATCGCCCCGGCCCCGAATACGCCCCATCAGATGGTTGTACGCGTGATGGATGCTTGCGAGACCGCTGGCCTGAAATCGGTGCATTTTACAATCGAGTAGGGGCGGGCCGAAGTTCCCAGTCGATCAGGAAAAAATTCCGTTGCTAAACGCGAAGTGATCGCGAGCCTACGCAGCATGGCGAAAAAAGCTCAAGCTACCTGGGGTGGACGTTTTTCTAAAGGACCAGCAGAACTCATGTTGGCCTTCAGTGAATCCGTGTCTTTCGACAAGCGTCTCGCTCCGTACGATATCGAGGTAAACAAGGCCCATACGGCGATGCTTAACCACATCGGCTTGCTCACGAAGAAGGAGCTGCGCGAAATTCACAAGGGCCTCGATACGCTGAGCAAGCAAATCGCCAAGGGAGAGCTGGAGTGGAAGGCTGAGTTTGAAGATGTGCACATGAACATCGAACAGGCCTTGACCAAGATCACGCCTGCCGCCGCCAAGATGCACACCGCTCGTAGTCGCAATGACCAGGTGGCCACTGACGTGCGTCTCTTCTTCAAGGACGCTTGTGGGCAAGTTATAGCGAAGCTGGAAGCCTTGCTTGGTGCGATCCTTGACATCGCGGACCAAAATCAAGGTGTATTTATTCCCGGATACACGCATCTTCAACGCGCTCAACCTGTATCGGTAGCTCACCACTTGTTGGCTTATGTGGAAATGTTTGGGCGTGACATTAAGCGATTCGAAGAGGTGCTTGAGAATGCGAACTGGTGTCCTCTCGGTGCCGGCGCGATCGCTGGCACGACCTTGCCGATCGATCGCGAGTTTACAGCGAAGGCGCTTGGATTCGTTAACAGCCGTGGCAAAGCGCAAGTGACGCCGAATTCCATGGATTCCGTTGCCGACCGCGATCTGTTTCTTGACTTTGCCCACGCTTGTTCTGTTGCGGCGACTCATATTTCACGTGTTGCTGAGGATGTCATTATTTGGAATTCCTCAGAATTTGGATACGTCGAATTGCCAGATGCGTTCTGCACAGGCTCTAGCTTGATGCCGCAAAAGAAGAACCCTGATTCCTTGGAGATTTTGCGTGGGAAATCAGGTAGAATCATCGGCAACGAACAAGCTCTGTTCGTGATGGTGAAGGGCTTGCCGCTGACTTATAACCGAGATTTGCAAGAGGACAAACCGCAGGTGTTCGACAGTTTCGATCAAATCATGATCAGCTTGGATGTACTTGCTGGTACGATCGAAGGCATGGAGTTCCGTATCGACAAATGTTCCGAGGCCGTCTCCGATCCCGCTCTTTTGGCGACTGACTTGGCGGACTACCTTGTTGAGCGTGGTGTCGCTTTCCGCGAGGCTCACCACGTAGTTGGCGCCCTGGTCGCTCTTGCCGAGAAGCTGGATTGCCCGCTGCATGAAGTGCCGGATGAGAAGGCAAAAGGGCTGCATCCAGAAATTGGCGACGACTGGGTTGAGGTATTCGACTTGCAGCGGGCGATGAAGGTTCGTGAAGGCATCGGTATGCCTGGACCAAAGCAGATTCGCAAACAGCTTGCTCGCTGGAAGAAGCAACTCGCTTAATTCCTGATGGCAAAAGTTCGTCTACTTCCAGATCACGTTGCCAACCAGATTGCGGCGGGCGAGGTGATCGAACGTCCTGCGTCGGTCATCAAGGAACTTGTTGAAAATAGCATCGATGCGGGGGCGACTCGGATCGAGGTTGAGTTTCGCAGCGGCGGTACAAGTTTGATGCGAATAGAAGACAACGGTTGTGGCATGAGCCACGACGACGCGTTGTTAGCTCTGGAGCGGCATGCCACGAGCAAGATTCAGAAGGTGCAGGATCTGGATGGGTTGACGACGATGGGGTTTCGCGGTGAGGCGTTGCCCTCTATTGCTTCGGTATCCAGGTTTCAATTGCAGACTCGCGAGACCGATGCCGAGAGCGGCACCGAAGTATTGATCGACGGAGGGAAGATGGTTCACGTGCGTGATTGCGGGATGCCCGCGGGAACGCGCATGACGATTTCCAAGCTTTTCAATACGGTTCCAGCACGGCGGAAGTTTCTGAAGAGCAAGACTACGGAAGCGGCTCATATCGTGCAGTGCGTGCGGCTCTATGCTTTGGCCCATCCGGAAATTGGGTTCAGTTTATTGGATGACGGGCGGTCTCTGTTCCAGTCGCCAGCTTGCAGCTCGCTCAAAACACGAATTGCGGAGATCTTCGGAAAGCAGATCGCTAACAACCTCCTCGAGATCGATGCGGAGGAGGATGGCCTGAGGTTGCGCGGCTTGATTGGCAAACCGAGTCTCTCTCGATCAAGCCGACACGAGATGCTTTTCTTCGTGAACAATCGTCCAGTCGAGAACAAGACCCTCAGCTATGCCGTGGTCGAGTCCTATTACGGGCACATCTCCAAGGGGCGTTATCCGGTGGCGTTTCTATTCCTCGACATGGATCCGGAACGAGTGGATGTGAACGTTCATCCTGCGAAGCGTGAGATCCGTTTTCGCGAGGAAGCTAAGACGAGGGGATTTGCGGTGCGGACTTTGCTAGAGGCTTTGAAGGCCGAAACGGAGTCGTACCAATCGATCAAGCCAGTCGAAGTTCGCCTCCCTAAAAACGATGTGGCGGAAGAGGTGGTTGAGCCTATTCCGGAAACTCCTGCTCCGAGACCGAGGAAAGCGGAGGCACCGCTTAGCAAACCGAAGAGACGCCTGGTTCAGGAGTCTAAGACTGTTGAATCCTCGCCAGTGGAGGCGAAGCCGGAACCAGTTGCCCCAGCAGCTCGAAAGGCGGCTGTAGACGCAAAGCCCGAGGTTTCTTCACCGCAACCAAAGACGGAGGAGACCGAATCGCGGAATTGGAGCTACTTGGGATGGGCGCAAGGAGAGTTTGCTACATTCGACACGGGCGACGGAGTTGTGTTGCTCAGCGTGAGAGCGGCCGAGCAACGCATCCTGTACGAACGCATGATCAACGATTTTGCGGACAAGTCGATCCGTTGCCAGAAGCTAATGCTGGCCCAGCCCTTGGAGTTGGATCCCGTCGTGTCAGCGATTTTGGAGGAATCACTGGATTTCTTTACGCGACTGGGTTTCGAAATAGCTCCTTTCGGAAGAAACTTTTTCCGTATTGAAGGTACCCCTACATGGCTGGAAAGCGAGGAAGCGGAGGAGTTTGTTAAGGAGATGCTGGCTCTGCTGCGTCAAGGAAGCATGAGCGCGGACAAGTCGGATCTCGCGGTCGAGTTGGTCGCTAAGCAAGCGATCAAGAAAATCCGCCGTCCAAGTTCCGAGTTGAGCAAGGGGGAAATCGACACCTTGCTCGACAAGTTGTTCGCTTGCGACAAGCCGCTGACCGATCCGGAAGGGCGCCCTTCGTTGATTGAGATTAGCAGCGGCGAGATCGATAAGCGCTTCCAACGGAGAAACCGTCGGAAGCAAGACGAACTCTTTTAGTTAGGACTCTTTGGATTCGTCCTTCTCGACCTTCACCTTTACCTCGCTTACGCGTATCGAGAGGATGGTGACGTCTTCGGCTGGCCTGTCCTGAGCAGCGGTTTCTACCTTGGAAATCGCTTCGGCTACCTCCATTCCCGAAATAACTTCTCCGAATACGGTGTGTTTGCCGTCGAGCCAAGGTGTGCCGCCCTCCTTTGTTACAATGAAGAACTGGGAGCCGTTGGTGTTGGGGCCGGAGTTTGCCATGCAGAGCGTTCCGTAAGCGACACTGCCGTTGAGAACTTGCTCATGGAGATCGCCTTCGAATCCGACTTCCTTCGCTAGCTCTTCCACTGCGTATCCAATGATTGGGGAAAATCCGGCTTGTTGACGCATGCCGGCGTAAATTTGATTGATTACCTCTGATGGGCTAGTGCCTCGATTTTCCTGGAGGTGAGGCATGATCATGCGCGTGTAGACGGCTTCGACTTTCGCTTCTGTGTCGATTGGGCCGCTGATTACTGGTCCGGGCTTGTGCGTCTCATCTTCGAACGAGTAGCCAGGATCGCCCATGCCGTTTCCTTGCGGGCAGCCGCCTTGGATCATGAAATCGGGAATCACACGGTGGAAGATGAGCCCGTCGTAGAATGGCTTGGCGTTTGCGGGGTCTTCTCCGTCCGCGAGGAGTCTGCTGCCGTCTGCGAGCCCTACAAAATTTTCTACTGTTTTGGGAGCGATATCTTCGAGAAGCTCCGCTTCGATGACTCCTTGGCTGGTGGTGATGATCGCTACGAGGGTAGAGTCGCGACGCTCGGTGCGAACCGTTTCCATGACAACATCTTCAACGGGCTTGTCCTGTGCGGCTGTCTCTAGTTTGGAGATGGCTTCGGCGACCTCCATTCCGGAAGTGACCTTTCCGAATACGGTGTGCTTGCCGTCGAGCCAAGGGGTGCCGCCTTCTTTGGTGACGATAAAGAATTGGGAGCCATTGGTGTTAGGGCCTGAATTGGCCATACAAAGCGTTCCGTAGGCGACAGGGTGGAGCACCTCGCCTTGGGCTCGCAGTTCGCCCTCGAAACCAGTTTCCGCTGCGATTTCTTCGACGGTCTTTTCACGAAGCATCTTGATGCCGAGTGGCTCCTGCAATTCGCGGAGGAGGTCGGACGCGATTGTGCTCGGGCTTTTGCCGCGATGTTCCTGATAGTGGGGCATCAGCATCACGTTGAACACGGTCTCGGCTGTTTTCAGATCCTTGATTTCCCCTGAGATCTTAGCGCCGTCAGTGTAGGTCTCGTCCTCGAACTGGTATCCGGGACCGCCTGTACCGGTGCCTTGCGGGCAGCCGCCTTGGATCATGAAATCGTCAATCACGCGGTGAAAGATGAGACCGTCGTAGAACGGCTTGGCGTTGGCAGCATCCTCGCCTTCGGCCAGCAGCTTTGTGCCGTCGGCGAGACCGATGAAGTTCTCGACTGTCTTGGGCGTTTCCTTGTCGCGTAGACGGACCACGATATCTCCCTCTGAGGTCGAGATGGTGGCGTGCAGTTGCGTTTCCTTTTTCGCGCAACCGGCGAAGAGGAACAGGAGGCCCAATAGGGCGGATAGGCTTATCAGGGCGTTTTTGGGTTTAGAAAGCATAGGGACGAGGGATTTATCCTAGCAGCTGCTTAGGGCAATTCGAAATCTAGTGTTTTTAGCTCAGGATTACTACGGTAATGTCGTCTAAAAGGTTGCGTGCCAACGATAAGGCATCAACTTTATTACTACGGTCAGCCCCTTTTCGACCGTGCATCACTTTAAATGAAATGCCTCATCATAGGAAGCGGCCGTTTTATCGCCCCCAAGCTCATTGAAGAACTGGTTTATGCGAAAAATGAGGTCGCTTTTGTCGATCCGAATCCCCCGCCGGAAAGTGTTGCAAGTCGCGTGACGCATATCATGGCGGACAAAGGCTCTTTAGCCTTCTATCGAGAGGAGTGCCTGGAGTTTAAGCCAGACGTGGCAATTCACCTTTCTGCCAATACAGGAGACGAGGCCTCTGGCTTCTTAGAGGTCTTCCAGGGGCAGGTGGCCAATACGATCGTGACGAGCAATACCAATGTGTATCTAGCCCACGCTCGCTTGAAGCAGACCGAACCCGGACCGGCGCTTTCGGTGCCGATCGATGAAAAATCGCCGCTTCGAGAGCGGGGACTCGGCAGGGATGAGCCAGGAGATAAAAGGGACGTAGAGACAATTTTCCGCAACTCCAAGGATCCTTGCACAATTTTAAGGCTCCCTCCGGTTTATGGTCCTAACGATTACCTTCGACGATTCTATCCCTTGATCATACGTATGATCGATGAACGTCCTTTTGTGCTCTTGAGCTCAAGTCAGGCGGGATGGAAGTGGACGCATGCTTTTGTTGATGATGTCGCTCACGCGCTCGCTCTTTCCGTGCTCAACCCTGGCGAATCCCATCGAGTCTACAATGTGGGCGAGGCTAAGACACCTACCATGAAGGAGCGCCTTGAGCACATCGGCACCGTCTTCGGCTGGGATGGGCGAGTGAAAGTTGTTTCCGAGTCTGATTTGCCGGACTATCTTAAGACGCCGGGCGATTTCTCGCAGGATATGCTCATTGATACGAGTTTGATCAGAAACGAGCTCGGATACAAAGAGCCGACTGACTACTACGATGGATTGATGGAATCGATCGAATGGTATCGTGACAACCCGCCCGCCGATTTGGCTGGGAAGAGTTTTAGCTATGCGGCGGAGGATGCCGTGTCGTCGCGAGAAGTGAAGGAGTAGGGCTAGAAGCGAGTTTCCTCAATCACTTGCTTGGAGGTCCGAGTGGTTCGCTTGATAAAGATCCAGCCCTCTTCAATCCCGATCTCAACATCACTCAGGCTTGTATAGTGCCACTTGTCGCCGTATTGCTTGCCCCTTTCTTCCTCTTGGATTTTGACAGTGGCGCTGTCTCCGCTTTCCGAATACTCGATATCCATTACCACCGTATGCATATCCAGAAACTTGGCGTCTTCGAATATGTTCTTCACCATTTCTAGGTAGTCATCGCGATAGAGACGGGTACGATTTCCGTCGGTGCTATCAATCGAAATGTAGCTGGGAGAGAAGAAGCTTTGGTAGGCGTTGAAGTCGCGCGTGCTCGTCGTCTCATCAGTCAACGCGAATAGTTGCATGATGCTGTCGTCGTTGAGTTCGCCGACGTAGTAGCCATAGTCTAAAGTCGACTCACAGGACGTGAACAAGGTAACGAGCAATAAAAGGGGGAGGGCAAGTGGCGTTCGGAGATTCACTGTGAAAAAGACGCTAACAAGTATCTGAGCCTGGGCAAACTCGTTTTTGCGCCTTAGCGGAGCCAACCGAAGAGGTGGTTAGGAATCGTTTGGCTGGCGGTAGAGGGACGCGAGTTGATCCAAGATCTCTTCAAGTTGCTGGAAATACTCTACCTCGGAGAGGTCTTTCTTTTTTGAATACAATTCATCCAGCTCCGTTTCTAGCCGGTTTCTGTCGGAGAGCTGCCTCTGCGAGAGTTGGCTTCCTGAGTAGGTGCCACGGAAAAAGATTCGACTGGCTCTGCGACCATCCTGCACATCGCTCTTGGGGCGAAGGCCGTCAAACGAGGAGTATTGGTACCCTTTTCCATCTCCATTGTCGTCGATCAACGCATGCTCAGATGCCAATCTGCCTGCCTCCTCATAAAATGTGTCGACCGAGGTTGAGGCCGCGATAAACGCTTCCAGCAACGATATCTCGCCGTCTAAATCTAGGTCAGATTCTGGACTGGAGATCGCCACAGCGAACAGCTCTCCGAATCTTGCGTAGTTCACTTCCGCTCCGCTGCGCGTTGCGGTAATGAGAGTACGTCCTGGACTGGCAAGTTGAGGCATGAATGGTGCGCTAGCTGATCCGCCGTGTATAAAAACAAGATCGCCTTCAAAGGGAGCGAGCCAACGTGCGAACTCGTTTGAAGAGACATCTGGGCCTTGGAGGTTTAGTTTAGCCCCCGAGTCATTGCTAGTGCCGTGACCAATGTAGACGATCCAAATTTCTTCGGAAGATAGCGTTTGCTCGCTTGTGATCCATTCGTGGATACGATCACTCATCAGCACTTGGTCTGAGCCAGGGTGTATGTGAGTCGCTGGTACGACCGTTTCCTCGGCCAAGTTCATCCAAAGGGAGGCGGCTTTTGAAAATTGCTCTTCAAATGTCTCTTCGCCCGCGGCTCCTTGAATGACGAGAAGCCGATCCTGGCTGAAAGCGATCTGAAGCAGTAGTTGGACGGTTATGAATGCGGTCGTTAGTCGGATCATGCTAAACCTCGCTTTCTACGCAGAAGCCACTCTGCTAAAAGAGCTCCCAAGGCTAGGAGATAGAGCCAATTGTTATGCCATGCATGGATGGACTTCGTTTCCATGAGGGGACTTGGGCGTTCTGAGATAAGCTGCTCGAGTTTGCTCAAATCACTTGGATTTAGAAGTTTGCCACCTGTAGCGTCGGCGATTCGTTGGAGGTAAGCGAGATTTGGGGTGGTCGCCGCAAATTCGTCTACTAGGGGTTGCGTTACCCAGCCTGTCTCTGCGGAACCGACGAGTTCGCCCTCGGCGTTTGCGACGCTTACTTCAGCTAGATAGGCTCCCTCATCTCTGATTGCGATTCGAGTTGTGAAGGTACCTGGTTTTTCAGGAATTGCTTTCATCTCAACCTTTCGGTCAAAGTCACGCGAAGAGAGATTTTTAATATTCACGAGGGCTTGGCCGAGTTGGACTGGATTGAAATCTTGATCGTAAGCCTTGGCGGTTAAGGTTATCTCCCGAGCGTTCGTTTTTGATGCGTCAAGTTGGATTTGATCAGGAGTGTCCGTAACCATCCACCGAGAGAGTTGTCGCCAGAATTGCGCGAGATCGGCTTGGGTGCCCGCATCTTGTAGTCCCCAACGCCAGAGATCGCCGACTGCAAAAGCGGCGACGCGCCCTGAACCAAACTTTCGCGTCACGAGGGCGGGATGATTCTCGCTACCTGGAACTTCAATGGAAACGAGGGCTTCCGCTCCAGGCTTGATCCTTTCGAATTTGTTATAGACGAAAAACTGAGGCATGTCCTGTATACGAAGACGCTCATCAGAATCCACAGAGCGGATACGCGTCCAGGGTTCAACCCAACCGTTACGCGTAAGCTCCCAAAGAGCGGGAGGGCGGGATGGCGATGTCTCTATGGCTCGGCTAAGGTATATGGGAAGAGACTGAGCGATAGGAGTGTTCGCGTAGCCTCCATCCTGAAAGGCGTTTACGCCGCCGAGCAGCAAGAGCCCCCCCCCTCGCTTTTTCACGAAGTCTCGAACCAGGGTTTGTTGCGTGAAGCTGAAGAAGTCGGCTTCGAGATCGTCGATGACAATCGCGTCATACGCGAACAGCTCCTCCGCTTCGCTGGGGAATCCTGTGACGAGTTCCTTCGCGTCTTTGGTGTTCATTCGAATGAGCACGGCTTCGTCGTAGCGCTCGTTTTCTTCTTCGCGCCCGAAACCACGGTAGAGCGAGTTAGAGTTTTCGCCAGCCCTTCCCTTAAACTCGAAGTTAGGCTCCTTGGTGGCGACTCGAATGAGGCCTACCATACTGAGGCGTTCGTCTTCGGAGAGAGCTCTATTGAGGAACTTGTACTCCCAGTTAGGGCGGCCTGTGACGTATAGAATTCTGTATTCAGATTTTCCTTTGTCGATAGCGAGCAACCGTTGGTTGTTTGCAAGAGTTGCTTCTTGCTGAGGTGTTTCCGTGTTGGCTTGTCGCAAATCGAGTTTGAAGAACTGTGTGCCACCGCCCTCTGTTTGCCACTCGAACGTAGTCTGATCACGTGCATCCACAGCGAGGATTTGTTCATCCAGCCGAATGGTTGCGGTTTGGGCGGTTTCTTCAATCGATGGAGGTTTTAATTGGTTCAGCTGCAGCTTAACTTGCGACTGGTTTTCCAGTGATTGCCGTATGTCGGCTTCTAAGACGATGGGAGAGTCCGAGAAGGCTGATTGCTCGAGCGTGATCTTGCCCAATGCGAGGTCGGGGACTTGCTTTTGCGAACCTAAGATCACGGGGTAAATAGGGGGAAGCTTCGAAAGGGCTTCGTCACTCAATTCGACATCGGTCGAGTTGCCGTCGCTAAATAGGACGATTCCGGCTAGCGGTTTTTGATCAAGCCGATCGTGTAGCTTCAGGAGGTTGTGTCCAAGTTCGCTGTAGTTTCCTTCGAATGACAAATTGTTGAAATCGCCGATTCGGTGGAGTGAATGGTCGAAGCGGTATTTTCTGAGCTGAAAGGTGTTCGCCAATTGCGCCTGCCAAGTTGAGGAGCTTCCGCTGAGCAGTTTTCTCGATTTTTCGGCTCTATCGATAAGGTCGCCTGGGTCGGTGATTCTAAGCCCGGTACTGTCGTCGGCGAGTATGGCTACGAGGTTGGCGCCTGTGGCGGGTTGCTCTTCCAATATGAGAGGGTCCGCTAGAGCGAAGAGAATAAGTGACACTCCGATGGCTCTCATCGCCACGGGAAGGAGTTTCTGGCGTAGATCGTGGCGTGACCAGGCAAACCACGAGAGAGGGAGAAGAAGAGCGATCGCGATAAGCAAGATCGGCCAAATCTGACCACTTGAAAAAATCACGGTGCGTCCTCCTCTCCTAAAGATTCATAATACTGATCGATCGCAGCACGGTAGGCTTCAGGGACGGGATCTTGGTCGATCGCCTGAAGTGTGTCAGGATTCTTAATACGAGATAGTTCATTGCCTAGCCAGGAACTGGCTTCAGTTAGGGGAGTCGCGATTTCGTCGACGACCATGCTCCATTGGGGGAGCTCGCCGTGTCGCTTGAAATCTCGCCTCATGTTTTCGGCGAATTCGCGAGCGGCAGAAATTCGATCCCGGATTTGAGGTTCTTCAATCAAGCTCTCTACCGTACGCAGACGCTCGAGCCACTCGCCGTAACCAGCTCCAGACAAGGGCGCAGACCCAGGGGAATTGAAATTTTCCATGCCTCTGCGAAACGCCTCTGCCGCGCTCTGTCCGCCGCTTGCTTGTCCCTGAGCGCTCTGTCCAGTGGGTGATGGTGAGTCTTGGGCTTGCTGCTCCTGTTGCAGCTGCTCTTGGAGGGATTCGAGTTCAGATTGAGCGAACTCCAAGGTCGCTTCTTCGCTCCCGAGGATACCGCTTGCTGCCTGCGAGACAGCTTCACTAAGCTCTGTCAGTTCGTTCGATAAACCACGTTGTTCCTCTTCTGCCTCTTCTAGGAACCCTTGCTGCAGTAACTGTGAGCTACTTTCATAACGCTCCTCGAAACGTCCTCCATTTGTGTCGCGAAGAACCTGATACAACTCACGAAATAATCCTGGCTCTACGCTTTCGGCTGCCTCAGCGATTTCCTGGACATCTTCTAGTAGATTTTCCAAAGACTCGGATTGCTCTCCTAGCTTTTGCACGAGTTCATCCCTTTCATCGCTATCGTCTAGGGATCTCTGCTCTCGGTTAGAGTAGGCGTCTAAGGCTTCCTCGAGCTTTTGCTGGGATTCAGCGAGGTCTCGAGCTTGAGACCTTGCTTCCCGCATGGAATCGGCGAATTGGCTCGAATTTGATTCACGAAGCTGTTCACGCGTTTCTTGCAAGGTACTTTGGGCTCTGGATCCTGATGCGAGAGCGCGCGAGACTTGACCTTCGCTCATTTGCTCACCTGCTTGCCTCATGTTTTCGCGAGCTTCTTCTAATTGTTGTCGCGCCTGCCGTGTTTGCTGTCGATTGCCAGCCTGTTGAATCGCTTCATCCGCTTCCGCAAGCATTTCCCGTTGCTCTTCTTCAAGTCGCTTCAGCTCACGGCGAACGCGTTCCCGCTCTTCTTCAGTTTCAGCTTCGGCTAAAGCGCTCTGCAATTCTTGTAGACGCTGGTTGAGGTCGTCCTGGCGTTGTGAGAGTTCGTTGAGGCGAGAAATGAGTTCCAGGTTTTGGCGGTCATCAGGGGATCCCAATTGCTGGGCCTCGCTTGCGGTTTCGTAGCGGCTGTCTTCCTGGCGGAAATCGAGTTCGTTTATCTGGGATTGGTTGCGAGACTGGGAATTTCCGCCGCCGCCTCCTTGGTTTTGTCCACGCGATACGTTGTACTCATCGTTGCTGAGTTTGACCAAGCTATCGTAGGCGCTTTGGGCGTTGCGCCAAGCGGACTCGAGAGGGCGGAGTTGGGATTCTACGAATGTAGTATCGATATGGTCATTGACCGCCTCCATGAAGCGCAGGGCATCTTGAGCGTGTTGTCTCGAGCTTGCCTCCTGAAGCTCAGGGATTACCCCTTGCAAATCGTTCATCGCTTCTATCTGAGAGCGTTGGACGACGTCCAAATCCTCTAGAACTGATTCGGTATTTGTCGCCGTATTCTTGATACGGAACAATGAAATCGAAATTCTTCTTTGCTTTTCGATCAACTCCATCCCTTGCCCGCTAGGGCTTCCTTGTCCGGAACTGCCCTGATCTCGCTCTCTAAATATTTCGTCGAAACTTCGTATTTCAGCAAAGAGAAGGTCTCCGGTGGTACGCCGTGGTTTGCCGTCTGGCCCATAATCTACTGCCCAGAGAAACCAGTTTAAGGTATCCTTGGGGTATAGGCCATATTGCTCGAGATCGAGGTCGTAAGAAACTTCGCCAGTCAGGGGAAGCTCAAGGGATTCCTCCGAGTTTAAGGAAATGTCGCTTTGAGGAAGGGTAGCTACGACGAAGCCGATGCCGTAGTCTAACAAGCCGAAGTCATCGGATGCATTTCCGCTGATCGTAAGCTCCTCCAACAGGGAGAGCCGTTGATCTCCTCGTGGAGATGTGACGCGAAGATCGGGGCGTTGATTGGCAATCACCTTTATCGAGACTTCTGGAGGATAGGCGTTCTCCCGGCCGGAAAAATCGACCAGTTCGAGGTGATAACGCTCGTCGCTCTGCAGGCGTTTCGTAAACGTGAATTCGGTTTCTGAGTCATCCTTCGGTTCGAGGGGAATGCGAGTTCCGTCTTCAGTTACGAGGGAAGCTGCTTGTACCGGTTTTTCTGAAGTAAAGGAATATTGCAGGGCTGTTCCCTCAATCGCGCTGACTTTCAATGTATCTTCAATCACAGCATCTTCCCAGCCCGTGTAGTCTGGATAGTCCAAGCTTGCGTCCGCTTGAAGGAGCTTGGGTAGGGTGTAGGTCTCTATGCGGTAGCTTTCACTTTCCTGGGAATCGTACTGTATACTGTAAGAGGCTGAGCTTTCTATATTTCGTAATGAATAGGCAAATACGGGGTCCGAGAGGCTGCGTCCCATTTCGTGGGTTAGCGTTTGTCCATTGTCTAAATGGACAAGCAGGGTCGCGTCGTTAGGGAGCTCTTTTTCGAAACGAGCTGTGACCACCAAACTCGATCCTTGCTCGACTTCAACGTCACCTGGCTCGATCGTAACCGGCAGACTGTGCAGGGGCGATAAGTGATTTCCGAGAGCGCCTGCGGGACTGTTGGTGAAGGTTGCGTTCAGAAAAACGATCGCGAGGGTGGAGAGAGCAGTTCCTAGATAGAGCAGCCGTTGCCGCAAGTGATCCGCCTTTCGGGCGAGCTGCCAGTTCGCTGTGCTTTTTGCTCCGAGAGCGATGCTGGCAGTCCTTTCGGCGAAGAAGTCGTTGTTGCGTGATAGCTGTTGCTGAACGGCGGTGACGAGGGATTGACGGAGATCTGGATTCTCGGATTCGACATGTCTTGCCGCTTCTAAATAGTCCAGGAGGACTCGCTTTTCCTTTTGCCATGCATTTGCGAGCATGAATGCGGTTATAAAGGAGCTGGTCAGCACTGAAACGGTTGCCAGGTCGTTGGCAAAGAAGGTGACCAGTGCGAGCAAGCTACAAATTGCGAGAGAGAGCATCATCGCCCTTTGGCGTACCCTAAGCCGCTTGATTCGCTGGATCCGTTTCGCGACTGGATACAGTCGCCGTTGTAGTTGCGGGTGTTTCAGGCTGGAAGTGTATCCAGATGAATGGTTCATGCCGCCACTGCCTCCTTCCTTTTGGTGCAAAGAATGGCGAGAATGCTTTCAGCGATCAGCAAAAAGAGTACCGCCCAAAGGATCCATTGCCAGACGTTTTGCCGCTGCTCGGTTTCTTCGATCGATTCAGAATGAACGGAGGCTATCAACGTTGCGATCATGTCTTCACGTCTCTCCTGATTCATTTCGGGCAGCCCCAGCTGGTCCCACTCGTCTAGCTTCATAGGGCGAGTGTCGCTTTCACTGGAATCGAGCTGGAAGGCGATACTTCTATTGTGAGCTTGCGACCGTTCAAAACCTACGATTTCACCGATAGGCTCTTCGAATAGGGATTGATAATTGGATACGGAGTTGGCGCTTAGGGTCGCGTTACTGGAGAGGCTAGGTCCTCCTGAGGCTTGTAAAAGGTACTGGTGGAGGAAAGGAACGAACTTCGAGCTGAGTACCCACTGCGATTTTTGCGGTGCCCACGAACCGGACCATACATAGAGAGATCCTTTCCCTAAGTTAATTTGTGCCAAAAGCAGGGAGCCGTCATCGAAGCGCGAGACCGCCTTTAGGGAAAGGTCACTCGGAGGGGTGAAGAGAAAGGGTTCCCAGAACTGGATGGTCGAGAAATTGCTGAAGCGGGCGTCAGTGAAGGGGGAGAAAAAGGGATGCTTGAAATCAATATCTCCGATAAGAAGAGGAGTGCCGTTATGCTCCTTCGCAACCCAATCAGAAGACTGGGCTAGGGCCGCTACTGTATCTAGGGATTCGATACTGTCGATGATTAAAAAGGCGTGTTTCCCGCTTTCGATCTCTAGTCTCAGTGACGCTATCTCGCTTGTTGAGAGGGGGCGATCGATTACGTATGTGTCGTTGCTTGAGATCTCGGCTGGATCGACAGAAAGTTCGCTCTGTGGATCGGTTAGTCCCGCCAAGGCTTTGCTAACGAAGTATGAGGCTCCTTGCGGGTTGCTTAACGGGGTGTCAGACAAGAGAGAAACTTGAACCTTGGGCGTGTAGGTAGGGGCGACTGGCAGACGGTTGTCAAAAGAGTGTTCGTCACCAAATATCTCGAAGAACAAGAGGGAATTCGAATGCTCGTTTGGAATTTCTATCTGAATGAGGTGCTTGCTCTTTTCCGAGAGGAGGAGCTGGACGTCTTGTGCCACTTTATGGCTTTCGGCAGTTGTAACTACGATACGAGATGAAATTGTCTGCTCTGGATGAGTTGAGGAGACTCCAAGGTTTGCGGTTAATGTTCCGTTTTCATGAGACGTCCAACCTTCCCAACTCAAGCCAAGATTCGGAGATTCTCGACTCGGAAGTATCTGTTTTAGCTGAAGGTCCAGATATTGCGGCCACTCTATGCTATCCACATTTGTGGAGTCAGTTCCTTTGGAAAAGTCTGATAGCAAATAGACCGTACTGTAGCTGGCCAGCTTGGAGTCCTCCTGCATCGTTTCAGCTTGGGAAACCGCTTCCTCAAGGGCGACGCTCAGAGAAGCAGGGCGGTTTTTCGCGAGGAGTTGATCAAGGAGTTCAAGAGCGTAATCAACTTTTAGGTCATTGCGAATTTCCTGCCACTCATCGTTGCTTAGAACGGGCGAGACCTGATCAGTAAAAGTGAATACAGAAAGCTGGTCGTTATCCTTTAAGCTCGAAAGAATCGCCTTCATTTCGCCTCTAACGTTATCTTCGATACCGTCGCGGCTCATACTTGCGCTTTGATCGATGGCGATTATCACGTTGTTGCGAACAGCATCGGGACTGACAGAGGAATCGTCATCCGGAAAAAATGGGCGGGCGAAAGCAAAGGTGAGAAGGGCGACAATTAGGCAGCGTAGGAGTAGGAGCCAAGGGTTTTGAAGTTTGCGGGCCTTTTCCGTTTTTGGTTCCGTTTCGTCTAGGAGTTCGGTCGAACTGAAACGGACGCGTTTGCGGGGCACTTGGCGTATCAAGTGAAAGATTACAGGTCCGGCGACGAACAGAATTCCGAACAAGAAAAGTGGAGCTAGAAAGTTCATCGTCTAATCTTGTTGGGACTGCGAAGCTCTCGTACGAAATCGAGTAGAGCTTGATCCAATGGTTCGTTGGTTTGAATCGTGTGGTAGCGAACTCCGCAGTTGAGGAATGCCTCTACGAGGCGTTTCTGACGTTTTTGAAAGCGTTCCTGGTAACGGGATCTCATTTCGTTGGGATCAACGTAAATACTCTCCCCGGATTCGAGATCTTCCCAGTAGGCAGCTTTGCCGAATTCGAGGTCTAGCTCAACTGGATCGAGAACTTGAAGGGCTCGCACATCGTGACCCATAGTGCTGAGGTGGGAAAGGGCACGTTCCCACGTATCGGGATCCGATAGGAAATCTGATACGATTACGATGATTCCGCGTTTGCGACTGACACGACGTATCGCTCTGAGGCTGCGGGCGATATCGGTTGCCTCGCCGTTTGCGGGTCGCTCTAAAGACGCCAGCAGCCACTTTAGGTGGCCTGGACGCCATCTAGCTGGCACAAAGTCCGAAATGTCATCTTCGAACCGAGCCAAGCCTACCACGTCCCTCTGCTGGAGCATGAAGTAGGAAAGGGTGGCGACCAAAGTGCGTGCGTATTCAAACTTTGGAAACGCGCCTGAACCGAACGACATCGACCGACTAGAGTCGAGGGCTAAGGTACAGATTAGATTGGTTTCGTCTTCAAATATCTTCAAGTACTCGCGATCCGTGCGGGCGAGCGCTTTCCAGTCCAAATAGCGCAAGTCGTCGCCTGGACTGTACTGGCGGTATTCGGAGAACTCGACTGAAAATCCATGGTACGGGCTGCGGTGGAGTCCGGCCCAGATCCCTTCAACGACAATGCGAGCCCGCAACTCCAAATCGCGAATGGCGAGGAGAGCGTCGGGGTCGATAGATGTTCGTTGCTGGCTCACTTGTTTTCGGACTCCCCATGTAGGAAGAGTAAGCCTTTGGCGTATTTCAAAATCTGCTTGCGGCTTGGGTTGTCGGACAAATTGGCGAGCATGTCCGCTATTTTCACAGTACGGGAAAGCGGGTTGTTGTTTACCTTTTCCAGGTAGTCTTGGTAAGTGATGCCGGGGTTTTTAGTCAGGATAGTCACTGCCTCTACAACATGTTGCGGAATGCCGGCGTCGAGCAGTTGCTCCTCCGTCCATGAGGTGTCTTCCAATACATCGTGCAGCCAGGCTGCCGCTTTGGCTTCCGCTCCTTCGACTCTTTCGCTGACGGCCTGCGGGTGCACGATGTAAGGGGTGGCGCCGTCTCTACGGAATTGTCCCGCATGAGCCGTTCGCGCTATGGATTCCGCCCGTTTGGCGAGTTCGTCGTTGGATAGGGCTGTCGTAGGCATTCGCGTCAATCGTCTTGGATCAGTTGCTCGATGATCTTTTCCACGTTTACGGCCTCCGCTTCGGCTCGATAATTGAGGAGTATCCGGTGGCGTAATACAGGTTTTGCAAGGGATTTGATCTCTTCCTTGCTTACGTACGGTTTGCCTTCCCAAAGCGAGAGCGCCTTTCCGGCGAGGATCAGAGCCTGAGCGGCTCGAGTTCCGGCCCCCCAGTTTACGTACTTGTTGATAAACTCGGGCGAGTCTTTCGTTCCGGGGCGTGTCGCAGCAACGAGCTGGACGGCGTATTGGATGACATCGTCAGACACGGGCACCTCTCGCACTAGGCTTTGGATGGCGATGACGTCTTCCGCGCTAAAAACCGGTTCGATCTTTTCGCTGGCCTGTGAGGTTGTTAGGCGAACGACTTCTATTTCATCTTCTTCCGGTAGATAATCGATGAGCACGTTGAAGATAAAGCGGTCGAGTTGTGCCTCCGGTAGCGGGTAGGTGCCTTCCATTTCCACCGGATTCTGTGTGGCGAGCACGAAGAAAGGTTCTTCCAAGGTATGACGAGCTCCAGCTGCGGTGACCTGATGCTCCTGCATCGCTTCCAAAAGGGCCGATTGTGTCTTTGGCGGTGTGCGATTAATTTCGTCGGCCAGCAGGAGGTTCGTAAAGATCGGTCCGGGAACAAAGGTGAGCTTACGTCCTTCATCCGAATCGATTAGGATCTCGGTGCCAGTTATATCTGCAGGCATTAGGTCAGGAGTGAACTGGATACGCTGAAAGTTCAGCTGGAAGATTTGGGAGATCGACTTGACGAGCAAGGTCTTTGCTAAGCCAGGGGCTCCTGTTATCATGCAGTGCCCTCCGGCCATGAGGGCGACGAGCAGCTGCTTGGTCACGTCTTTCTGGCCGACAATTGCCTTGGAGAGTTCTCGTTCTACTTTTTCGCGACCGATTTGTACGCGTTCGAAAATCTCGGATTGTGATTCAATGGTTTCTGACATAGGTTTGTGAGGTAAAGTTGGATACGGTTGGCGATTCAGTGCGTCATAGCGTAGACGATTATATTGATTCCCATGGGGTAGGCTTTCTTTTCGGCAAACTCTCTGAAGTACCATTCTGATTCGCCTTCACGTTCCCAGCCGTCGCCTAAGTCCGTGTTGTGGCAAATAATGACGATCATGCGTCCGTTGTCGTCGTAGATGGCTCTGTAATTGACCTCCTGAGCATCTGCTCGTTCCCAAGTGATACCTGTTCCTTGGTTGGAAATCGCGTGGTGCAGGGACGGGACTTGAGGCTTTTCCTTTAAGTCGAAGACGATGTGGAAAATGGGGTGATCGATCGTGAGATCGTGAATCTCTCGATCAGGAAAGACGCGTTCCAATTCATAGCGTAAGTTCAACCATTCGTCTTCGCCCCAAAAATCGTCGATCATTAAGAAGCCGCCGTTGAGCAGGTAATTACGCAATGATTCGACTTCGGACTCGCGGAAGCTGAGATAGCCCGGCTCGACCATGTAGAGGAAGGGGTAGTCCGCCAGATTGTCTTGGTCCAGAACGACGACTGCGGAATCTGGATTGACCTTTAGACTGGTCATCTGCTGGAGCCGGTAGGCGAGGTTTAGCTCGGCGTCTGGGTAGTCGATTGCCCAACGCCCGCGGCGTCTGCCCCATCGGTATCCGTCGTTGCCATACGAATTGTATTGTATGCGGGCGAAGGTGAATACGTCTTTTTTGAAGGCGGCAGGGACTTCCCATTCGGGCACTCCTGCTCGATCGTGCATTTGAGCGTCGGTCTCTTTGGCGTAGTGGAGACTGGCGATCAAAAGGAGGGTGGCTGCGAGCGTTTTACTTGAGAAAGTCATAATCGAGTTCGAGCCCTTCAAGGTTTTGTTCCTTTTCTTGGAGAGCTAGCTTCTCATTTATTTCGTCATAGAGGGCGTAGGCTTTGCGGAAGCGTGGAGCTTCTTCGAGCGACATCATGAGATGGCGTTTCGCAGATTCGAGATCCGAGCTTTGCAGCAACACGGCGATCTGATAGTTCAGGGAAGCGGAGTCCGGTGTTTCGAGCGCGAGAAGCGCTTTGGCTGATTCGATTGCTAGGCCGCTGTTTCCTGTAGATGATGCCGAGCTCAATAGGGTACGCCAAGGCGTCTTGGCCATTGGGTTGATGGCAATCCAGGCGTTGGACCATTTGAGCAAGTCCGGTTGGGAATCAGCGGTGGTAGCGATTTCATGGAGACGGCTAATTGGGCCTAGACGGTTTGACTCGTGCTGGTACATCTCCTCGAGGATCCGCTTCTCGTTTTGCTGATCCTCGTTGCCTCGGTAGGCTTGAGCGAGGGTCCAGTGGGCATTTTCTGGGGCGGGCAGGTACCCGACTTCGTCGACGAGCTCTTGTAAGGTTTCGATAGTCGCTTCCCAATTTTCTTCGGCGAGCAGGTCGAGCCCACGCTGCAAGACGGGCTGATATTCTTTTGTGTCGTTTAACTGGCTTTTGATTGACGCCATCAAACCCGTCGGGGCGGCAAATTCATAACCCGGAGCCAGGGCTTCCGCTTGCTCGCGTGCGAAGGCGCTGAAGCCCTCATCCAGGGCCTCTATTGGGGCGAGGTGGAGAGCGAGGCAGTCGTTCATCTCGGTCCCTTCACCCAGTGAAACCAAGAGGTCACGAATTTTCTCCATTCCGTAATTTTGTACAAGGTATTCGACTACAAGGTAGGACTGGTAGTAGGCGAACTGAATATCCTCGCCGTCTTCCGCCTCAAGGAATGCCGAGCTCATGGAACTTATGGGTTGCATGCGGCCTGAGAGAATACGGTCGCGGTATGAGGCGGACATTCGCTGCCCCCAAGACGGATTTTCAAGTTGTTCCTCGTAAACTGAAATGCCTTCAGAGAGCCAGCGAGGCATCCTGTTTTGGCTCAGATGGAGTGTGATCGTATGGCAAAATTCGTGGTAGAGAACGGCTTCCCAATTACTCGAGCGTGTGGCTGGGCTGTTGATGGTGAAGACGGGGCCGAAGCAAACGCCGAGGTAGCCGGGATTGCCCGGAACGCCGAAGGTGCGTGTTTCGAAGTCGGCAGGCTCCGCGTAGATTTCTACGGTCGTCTTTTGCGGGAGCTCCACTTGGTAGCGTTCAGAGAGGCGTTGATGGGCACTTTCTAGCACCCGCAAGGCACGCTCTCCGTAAACCTTGGCTTCATCTTGTCTCAAGTGGATGTGGAAGTTTTCAGAGTCTACAGTTGTAAAATCGTCGAGGTTGTCGTGTAGCGTGACGAGATTGTAGGCGGAGATATTGTAAGGGTCTGCCTGATACACCGTGTGGGCAAGGGGCCAGGCTTCCTTGTTTCGAGCGAGCCGGAGTAGATCTTGAGCTAGTTGCAAACGAGCGGGATCGAAAGTCTCGTCCAGACTGAGGGCGATTCGCTGATGACTGGCTCCGTCTGTGAACCGGTATTTCCGCGAGAGCTGCTTCCCGATGATATAGTCTACTTGCGGATTTGTGTTCCAAGGGGTGAGGGCGGCGGTTCGAAGCTCGTCGCCCGTATCGTTTTGATTTCGGATGTAGCTCAATGCTGATTTGAGCGCGAGCGCCTTGAAATCCTTCGGGTTCGTTTGCAGCACCGTATCCAGTTGTTCTGACGCTGCATCGTACGCCTCGGCGGCGAGCAGGTGCTCCGCGATTAGGATGCGGCTCGGAGCATGGCGTGGGTTGATCGTTAATGCTTTTTCCGCATACTCGATTAGTTTGGATCGATCGCCTTCTCGGTAGGACGAGGCAAGCCCATGCCATAGCTCTACATTCTCCGGGTAAACCTGAAGGCCTTCCTGGTAGGTTTTAGAAGCGAGCTTAAAGTCGTCCTTGGAAAGGGCGAGACGACCGATGCCTAGAAAGGCGGAGAGAGGTTGGGAACCGTAGCTCTGGGCTCGGCGATAGAAGTTTTCGAGGACAAGCTTGGGCTCAACATCGAAGAGTAGGGCGATATCGCCGACGGCAGCAATGCTAGCGGGATTGTAGGAGTAGCGATTGGCTCGCTCGTTCACTAGATAGCCGAGGGTGTCCTTTTGGCGGCGGGCTTCCTCGTCGAGGCCGTTGAGGAGAGAGACGTCGTAAAGCAGGAGCCGAGCTCTCAGTTCATAAACGCGATCCGCGACGAAGGTTTGAAGCGACTGGTAGGCTTCCTCGTAGCGTCCGGTGGCAACGAGGGACTTTGATTTGATCACTTCCCATTCGCCGTTCCAGGGATCGAATTCCTGGCCTCGTTTCGCGTACTCAGCAGCCTCTTCGTAGAGCCCTTGGTTGTACTGCTCCTGCAGGATATCCAGTTTGGGGGCGCTGGACTGCAGGAGTTCTTCTGTTTCCTGGGCGATCGCCACGGAACAGAGCAGGCAGCAGGCGATGATCAGCGCATGCAAGGTCATCGGAAAACGATTGGTTGGCACGATGCTGGATCTCGGGGTTAGCGGCACGGTTTTTAGAGTTCGATCGATGTTCTGGCAGGGGCTGGAAAAGAAACGGCTGGGAAGAGGGCTGGATTGCGGCGGATCTGGACTGAATTGATTGCTTGTCCTGATACGGGTTTCTGCGTCAAAGCAGCTAGCTTCATGCCATTTTGATAGTTCGTTGGAGTGATCGGGCGAAAGACAGGCGATTCGCCCGATTCAGGCGTTCTAAACCCTCGCGCGCTATGCCTTCGAAAGCGAATCGGGACGCCTGCAATTTTTGAAAAAGCTGAGTCATGAATGCCGCTTTAACATTGCAGTAGCCGTGGCATGCAGCTTGTTGGACGAACTTCGGAATGAAACCTAAGCTTCCAGTCAGTTTTTTTGTTCAGGTCTTGATTTGCGCCGCGCTTTGGGGGAGCGCGTTTCCGGTGATCAAACTAAGCTACGAAACTCTGGCGATCGAAGGATTTGGAGAACGTATGGTGTTCGCCGGAGTTAGATTCATGATCGCGGGCTTGCTGATCGTGCCGTTTTGCCGGAGCTCGATTGTGAACACGATGAGGTCGGCCCCCAAGGGGCTGCTTCTTTGGGTGGTCCTTGGGCAAACGGTCCTTCAGTATGTGTTTTTCTACTACGCTTTAAGCGTCTCGAGCGGCACATTGGGAGCTTTGCTGGTAGGTGGCGGAAGTTTCTGGTGGATGTTGCTCGCGCCGTTCTTTCTGAAAACGCCAATGCCGACGCGTAGCCAATGGACCGTAATCGCTGTATGCACGGTCGGGATCGTGATCGCCGTCTGGGCTCCGGGTGCGGGAAGCGGGAATGTTGGGCTCGGCTCTGCTGCGTTTCTGCTCGCTTCGTTGGC
Organism: Pelagicoccus mobilis; assembly: GCF_016595505.1. Classification (GTDB taxonomy): domain Bacteria; phylum Verrucomicrobiota; class Verrucomicrobiia; order Opitutales; family Opitutaceae; genus Pelagicoccus; species Pelagicoccus mobilis. The sequence continues at coordinate 108,383 of NZ_JAENIL010000014.1, forward strand.
TGGGGCTTGGGGAGCGATCGGTCTTAAAAAGGTTTCAACGCGGCACGGGAGCAGGGCTGTGACCGCGATCTCCCTATTTGCGGGCGGAGCGCTGCTAACCGTCTTGGGAGCGAACGGGTGGAATGGATTTTGGAGTGATCTCGGGACTGACGCGATTTGGATTATGCTCTACCTGGCCTTCCTTTCCGCGACAGCGTTTACGCTGTGGAACCGATTGATCGAGCGGTACAGCGTGACGGTGCTATCCGCCTACCGGTTTCTGATTCCGCTCTGCGGGGTCATCGAATCGTCGCTCCTAATCGAGGACGAATCAATCGGGATCGGGATTGTGGTTGGGGGTAGCCTTATTCTCGGCTCCCTGTGGGCGATGAGCCGGCTCGAGGCAAGAAAGGCCTAGTGGATTAGGGGGCCTTGGCACACTTGTCGAGTGCCGCTACTTTAGTTTCTCGAGCTTGGTGACACGGCCGGTGGCGTTCCAGTCCTGGACGTATAGGTTGCCGTGCTTGTCGTAGCTTAGGCCGTGTGGAGCGGTGAAAATGCCGAGAGGGATATCTTCGAGCGGCGTTTTGAATGCGGCCCATTGCTTCGGGTTTGGATTGTCACCGAGGAAGGCGACGGGAGTGCCGTTTTTATCAAGGATGGTTACCCGACCTTGCAGCTCGGCGACGGCGCAGAGTTCGCCGAAGAAGCTGACAGCGCAGGGACGCCTGAGGTGAGTGGAGTAAACGCCGATCATTTCGCCTTCCAGGGTGTAATGCTTGAGGCGGCGATTTTCGCGATCGGAGACGAGCAGGCGAAGCTCGTCGTAGCGGGTGTCAAGGGAGATGCCGTGGCAGGTGTGGGTTTCATCGTAGCCGGTGCCCTTTCGGCCAAAAGTCTTCAAGAGCTCGCCCTCGGGGGAGAAGATATGCAGGAAGTTGGAGCCGTAGCCGATGGCGGCGACGATTTTTCCGTCCGGCAGGACGGTTACGGCGGTTAGTCCCTTGAAGCTTCCGGGAATGGGCGAGTCGTCGCTGTGCTTGATTTCCAGAACGATATTCCCTTCGAGGTCCAGTTTGACGATTCGTTGCGCGGTCAGGTGAGCTCCATAGAGAAACTCCTCGCCATTTTCCTCTCGAATCATGAGAGAGTGGATACCGGAGCAGTCGGGGGCGATGCTTCTGATGAAATTGCCGTCCGTATCGAAAACGCAAATACTACGCTCACCGTTGGTTGACATGTAAACCTTGCCGCTTGCATCGATCGCAATGCCACCGTGGGTCGCTCCAATCGGTTTATTGTCCTCAAATTTTGCCCAATTCGGAATCGCTCGGTATTGGTTTTGACCGTTGCCTACGAGAGTAGGGTGCTGGATGGTCTCACGAGCTTCGTGGGAGTGATCTCCGATCGGATGAGAGGAGGCTGACGTAGCCAATAAAGTAGCGGCTAGGAGGGTGTAGAGGCGCATAGTTAAGCTGGGGTTGCGGGTTCAGGCACGTACGAAGGTGAGGAATCGTGCACAAATCTCACTGCCGTGAGAACCGACTGTTCGTCAAGGCTACAGTAGCTGATGTATGCAGGTTTTTCACGTTTCGAAAAAAGTTCAGAAAAAAACCTACGAATTCTGTAATATTTGCGGGGGAGTGGATACTATGTAGTTGTTAGGTCTTGTTTTCCCTCCTCACCCCGCAGCGTTTTGAGTACCCCCGATCCCCAAGCATTACGGTTTTACGAAGAGCTTTTGTCGCAGATGCAGCCAAAGCTCTACGCGTACATCTTATCCCTCGTTTCCAGTCCTGCAGATGCGAAAGATACCTTGCAGGAGACGAACCGAGTGATTTTGCAGAAACTGGAAGAACTGCAGCGTCCTGAACGATTTGCTCCTTGGTCCTACAGAATCGCTTACTTCCAAAGCCTGTCGTTAATCAAGAAGCGGGCGAAACGTTGGGGAACGCTTAGCGAGCAGACCTTGGACGAGATCGCGAGTTTGAGCGAGGAAGCGGGATCCCAGAACGAAGCACGTCTGCGCCGGCTAGAAGCTTGCCTCCTGAAGCTTAGGGAAAAAACGAGAGTGATCGTTAGCGAATACTATTACCAGGCCAGCTCCATAAAGGACATAGCGGCTAAACACGACTTGAGCGCCAATCACGTGGGCCAAGTTCTTTTTCGGGCCAGAAAGGCCCTATTTGAATGTATGACTCAATCGGAGAGTTCGGAAGATGAATGAGTTTCAGAGTCTCGTAAACAAGATGCTCGAAGGCGAGCTGAGCGATCGCGAAGCAAAAAAGTTGCACGCGATTCTGGAAACGGATCCAGAGGCCCGGAAGGCTTATGTGGAACAGTGCCACATGCACGCTTTTTTGGCAGAGGAACCTAGTCTCAAGGGAGCGTTGGCTGAAAGTTCGCCGATAGATCCAGAGGAATCTCCAAAGGTGGAGAAGACCTTGTGGGGACGGATCATGCCGCAAATTGGCGTAATGGCGGCTTCGGTTGCGATTAGCGTAGTCGGAATTTTGACTGTATTGAATTTTACAGGACGCAACGAGACGGAACTCGTTTCGGAAGGGCCTGTGTTGACTCCTGAAGCGGCCTACGAAAAAGCGGAATTCCCGAATGAGGGAAATCTCAAACGGCCGCCGACAAACTTTGCAGTTATCAGCAAGAGTCCTGCTGAGGATGAACTGGTAAGCTTCAATCACGATATACGTCCGATTCTTTCCGAAAACTGTTACCATTGTCATGGGCCTGATGCTTCGAGTCGGAAAGCGGATCTTCGTCTGGATATCGAGGCGAACGCCTTTCAACCTCATGGTAAGTTTGAAGCGCCGATCGTAGCGGAAGATCCGGAAAGCAGTCCTCTATATCAGCGTATCGTCAGCACTCTCAAGAGCGAGGTTATGCCTCCTCCGGATACGAACAAGACGCTCACTGAAGAGGAAAAAGACCTTGTCAAACGCTGGATTGAGCAAGGCGCCAATTGGGAGGGGCACTGGGCGTTCGAGCAGCCAAGCAAACAGGCGGTGCCAGATACGGATTGGGGAGTCGGGGAAATCGATGCGTTTATTGCAGCCCGACACGATGAACTTGGTCTAAAGCCAAATCCGGAAGCAGATCGTGAGACGCTGGCCCGTCGTCTCTCTCTTGATTTGACTGGATTGCCGCCATCCCCGGAGATGGTTGAGGCGTTTGTATCCGACAAGTCATACAATGCGTACGAAAAGTACGTCGACGTTCTTCTCGCAAGCCCCGCCTATGGAGAACACCAGGCTCGTTATTGGCTAGATGCTGCCCGCTACTCCGACACGCATGGATTACATCTCGATAATTACAGAGAGATTTGGCCATATCGTGATTGGGTTATCAACGCGTTCAACGACAACAAACCGTACGATGACTTCACGGTAGAGCAGATTGCCGGGGACCTGTTGCCGAATGCGACTCAGGACCAGATCATCGCTACCGGCTTCAACCGGTGTAACCCCACCACCAGCGAAGGGGGAGCGATTGACGAGGAGTACCGTACCATTTACGCAAAAGACAGGGTCGAAACGACCTCCACTGTATTTCTGGGATTAACCATGGGCTGCGCGTCCTGCCATGACCATAAGTTCGATCCGGTATCGATGGAAGACTTCTATAAGTTCTCTGCTTTCTTCAATAACTTGGATGGGCCGATCATGGACGGGAATGCTCGGGATACCGCTCCTGTGATGGTTTTGCCAACTGAGGAATACGTAGCGGAGTGGCCATCTGTAGAATCTGAATACGACCAGATCTTCAAGCTCCTAGAAAAGATCAAGAAGGAGAATAAGGATGGTTTCGAGGATTGGCTAGCCGAAGAGAACAAGCAACTACCGTCGGACATCGTGAAGCCGTTGTTGATCAGCAAACTCGCTCCGGAAGCGTACGAGCAAGACGAAGAGGAGAAAAAGAAGAAGCCTGCGGATAAACTGCCGGAAGCGGATGTATTTTTTACCTATGGACAGTCATTTGAGGTCCCCGATGAGGTATCCTCGCTTGGGAAAGGCGATGGGTTCATTCTCTCAATGAGCTATCTCGGAGGAAAAACGGCACCTGAGGGAGAGTACTTGCTGATGTCGAAGTTTGATGGTGATAGAGGCTACCGACTGTATTTGCTTTTCGGAGACCCAGACCAACCGAACATTGGACGTCTTCGCTTGGAGCTTGTGCATTCGCTGAAATCGCAAGACATGATATCAGTCACTACGAAGGCGAGCCGCTACGCGATCTCCGCTTGGGGGCAGTACAGCTTGCGTGTTTCCTATGATGGCTCAGGAGACGCTTCAGGCGTGGCTTTCGCCAAAGATAGCAAGCCGATGGCCGTGGACGGGACTTTGACGATTAACCAATTGACTGGTGACTTCAGTACGGGGGCGGAAGTCGTTATCGGTAGCGATTTCGACGAGGAGACTGCCAAGAAGACTCCAGTGGTTAACTTGGCCTACTACTCGAGCGAACACCCATTCTACGCCCTTTCGCATTTCGAAGGGGAGAAGGCACTTCGCAAGACTCTCGAGAAGGATGAAGGGAGTAGAAAGAAGAAGGAAAAGAAGGCCCTGCAGGCATTCTACTTCGACATGATCGATCCCGAGCGTTCGCCCGTACGAAAATCTTTCGTTCCTTTGGAGAACAAGTATCGAGTCATTTACGACCACGCTACTGTCTCTCTAGTGATGAAGGAGAAGGCGGATGGAGAACCGCATGCGTTTATGCTGTCACGTGGAGACTACGAGAAGAAGGGTGACAGGGTGCTTGCGGATATACCTTCCGTCTTTGGAACCCTAGGCGAGGGCGCTCCAAATGATCGACTGGGGCTCGCCCGTTGGCTCGTCAGTCCAGAGAATCCACTAACGTCTCGAGTGACAGTAAACCGTTATTGGCAGAACTTGTTTGGTCGCGGGCTGGTTGAAACCAGCGAAGATTTTGGTATCATGGGATCGAATCCGAGCCATCCAGAGTTGTTGGATTGGCTAGCTGTCGACTTCCAGGAAAACGGCTGGGACCTGAAATCACTCATTAAGAAAATGGTGATGAGCAGCACCTATCGACAAGACTCCCGTATCGACCCAGAGGAACTAGAGGCTGACCCCGACAACATCTATCTCGCTAGGGGCGCTCGTTACCGACTCGACGGCGAAGTTCTGAGAGACCAAGCGCTAGCGGTAAGTGGTGCATTGAATGATAAGGTCGGTGGAGTTCCAGTGAAGCCATACCAGCCGAAGGGGATTTGGAACGCCGTTGCCTACTCTGGAAGCAATACTCGTTTCTACAAAAAGGACGAGGGCGATGCTGTGTATCGTAGAAGTCTATACACGTTCTGGAAACGGACAGCTCCTCCTCCTAATATGGTCATTTTTGATGCTCCGTCTCGAGAGAACTGTTCAGTACGAAGGGAGCGTACAAACACTCCACTGCAGGCCTTAACGCTCATGAACGATCCTCAATATGTTGAGGCGGCTCGTATGCTCGCTCAACGTTCTGTGGAGGCGAGCATCGAAGGGACGAGTAACGTAGAGAACCTGATCGGTAGCATGTATCGCTTTGCTTTTGGTTCGGAGTTGTCCCCAAAGCATAAGGATGTGCTTCTACGCTCCTACAAACAGTTCCTTCTCAACTTCCAAGCAGATACGGACGCAGCCAAAGCCTTTCTCGAAGTAGGCGATAGCGTTGCGCTCGAGTCTGAAGATGCTGCATCGCTCGCGTCGCTTACTATGGTTGCAAGCCAGATCATGAACCTCGATAGCTTTATCAACAAATACTAGCCAGATATGAACCCGATTGACCAATACGTACAACTAGAGACACGTCGCCAATTTTTGGGTACCATGGCTAAGGGCCTGGGGATCGCCGCTTTGTCCTCTCTGGGCGGGGCGGGCTTTGCCTCCAGTTCGCCGCTTGGAGGTCTGGCCAATGGAGCTCTTGGCAGTAGCCATTTCCCTGCGAAAGCGAAGCGAGGAATTTACTTGTTCATGTCGGGAGCTCCATCTCAGATGGATATGTTCGACTACAAGCCGGCTATGAAGAAACTCTTCGATACCGACTTGCCCGAATCGATTAGGGATGGCCAGCGCTTGACGACAATGACCTCAGGGCAGGACCGTTTCCCAATCGCTCCAACAATTTACGACTTCAAGCAATATGGGAAGTCGGGTGCTTGGGTAAGTGAGCTGTTGCCGCACACGGCAAAGATCGTGGATGACATTGCGATCATTCGCTCGATGTGGACGGAGGCGATTAACCATGATCCGGCGATCACTTATATCCAAACAGGAAACCAGATCCCGGGCCGACCTAGCCTAGGGGCATGGCTGAGTTACGGATTGGGAAGCCTGAACGAGAATTTGCCGGCATTTGTCGTTTTGAACTCTTCTTGGACGGGACGGAAGGAAGCCCAAGCATTGTTCTCTCGGCTTTGGGGTTCTGGTCCGTTGCCTTCTGAGCACCAAGGGGTGGCGTTGCGTTCCGATGGAGATCCGGTTTTGTATCTATCCGATCCACATGGCGTCTCTCGAAACCTGCGCCGTCAGATGCTGGACGGGGTCAATGAGATTAATCGCGATCTGTATCACGAATTTGGAGATCCCGAAACACATGCCCGTATTTCGCAGTACGAGATGGCGTTTCGAATGCAGACTTCGGTTCCGGAACTAACGGATTTGTCGGATGAGCCGGACTATATTTTCGACCTTTACGGACCGGATTCTCGTAAACCCGGGACTTTTGCGTACAACTGTTTGATGGCTCGCCGCTTGGCGGAGAAGGGCGTTCGCTTTTCGCAGATTTTCCATCGCGGCTGGGACCAACACAATGTGCTTCCGAAGGATTTGCCCAACCAGTGCAAGGACATTGACCAGGCCTGCTCCGCGTTGATCACTGACCTCAAGCAGCGTGGAATGTTCGACGATACGCTCGTCGTTTGGGGTGGGGAGTTTGGTCGGACGATCTACTGCCAAGGAGAACTGACTGAGACCAACTACGGTCGCGACCACCATCCTCGCTGCTTCACCATGTGGATGGCAGGAGCAGGCGTGAAGGGTGGCACGGTCTATGGTGAAACGGATGACTTCAGTTATAATATCACGAGAGATCCGGTGCACGTGAACGATCTGAACGCGACGATTCTAGAGCGATTTGGAGTCGACCACAAACGATTGAATTTCAAGCACCAGGGCTTGGATCTGAAGCTCACTGGCGTGGAAGAAGCGCACGTGGTGAAGGGGATCTTGAGCTAGAAAATGATGAGCGCGAAGACTCGAAACATTTCTCTGTTCCTCATTCTGGTGGGAGTCACTGGCATGATCGGACTCTTGCTCGCGAATCCCCTCGATGGAGAGCCTCGTTCAGACTTTTTGCAGTTCCTTGGGCGATTCCACCCGGTAACGCTTCACCTACCGATCGCGTTCGTGGGGATGTTGGCTTTGATGGAGCTGTTAGTCAGTGCGTGTAAGATGGAACAGCTGAAGGGGGCGAAGGGCTTTGTATTGTTGCTTTCGATACTGTCGACAATCCTTGCTGTTGTTACCGGATTTCTCTTGGCTTTCTCTAGCGGTTCGGATGAGCCCTTGGTCTTGTCGCACATGCGAAATGGTGTTTTGCTGGCGATTGCGTGTCTGGGACTTGGTGCTTTAAAGCTATTTGATTCCAAACGTGTGGCTGTTGTGGGCTATCGGTTGCTACTTTGCGGATCCGTATTGCTCGTTGCTTACGCGAGTCATGAGGGAGGATCGATTACTCATGGCAGGGACTATCTGACTCGGTATATGCCAGATCCGCTCAGGGTGGTATTGGGTCTAGAGGTCGAGCAGAAAGCGACGGTGGCGAAGGTAGAAGATTTAGTTGTATACAGGGATCTGATACATCCGATGATGGAGCAGAATTGCTTGTCGTGCCATAATACGGACAAGACCAAGGGCGAGCTGAATTTGGAGAGTTATGCCGGACATTTGGCGGGCGGAGAGATTGGGCCGGCAATCGTGCCGCATGATCTCGATGCAAGTGAGCTTTACTTTAGGGTGACCTTGCCGAGGGATGACGAAGAGTTTATGCCGCCGGACGAAAAACCGCCGCTATCCGAGGCTGAGATTGCTCTCATCGAGTGGTGGATCGAGCAGGGCGCTCCGGCGGAAGCGACTCTGGGAGAGCTTGCTGACCTGTCCGCCGCTGTGGAAACGTACGTTGCGGATGTCTTCTCAAAGATGCTTACTCCTGAGGAGATCGAGCGGCTCAACGAAGAGCGTGCAGCCCTCTACGCTGCTCTTGCGGATCTTCAGAGCGATACCGGAGTTTTGATCGAACCTGTTGAGGCAAATGCGTTGGAGTTCTCGATTTACGCCCATTCCGTAGCGAGAGAATTCGAGGACAAGAGTTTGCTTCCGTTCGAAGATTTTGCCGACCGGATTGTTAGCGCGGACTTTAGCTCGTCTAAAATTAGCGATGAGGCGATCTCCTCGATATCTAAGTTTAGCAATTTGAAACACTTGGTTCTGAGCAAGACACAGCTCACTGGAAAAGCTCTAGGCGAGCTCGCGAAGCTGCAAAAACTGGAAAGTCTCAATCTCTACGGATCTTCGTTAGAGGCGGATCGCTTGCCTGAACTGGCTAAGCTCGTGCAATTGAAGAAGCTCTATTTGTTCCAGACGGAGCTTCATACCGATGAGCTGCTGGAAGAGCTGCGAAGCAAGTTGCCAGATTGTGAAGTCCTTTAGAGCTCGGCTTCTACTGGCTCTCGAGTTCGCTTAAATCTGGAATTTTGAGGCAGGGGATTGAAAAGCTAAAAGTCGAACCGACGTCGACTTGCGAGTCGACTGACAGATTGCCTCCTAGGAGTTCAACGAGCCCCTGGGAGATTGAGAGCCCGAGACCTGCCCCTTGAAAATCTCTGTTAAATTTTTGGTCGATTTGGCGAAAGCGCTCGAAGATGATCTCTTGCTTGTCTCCGGGAATACCGATTCCTGTATCTCTTACGTAAAAGTGGAGGTAGCTCTCATCGTCGTCGATGTATCCAAACGTTATGCGACCGGAATCCGTGAACTTAATGGCATTGCGTATCAGATTCAACAATACCTGTCTCAAACGTCTGTGGTCTGTGTAGACGGTGCGTTTGGGAGGAGTCTTTTGATCGATTTGAGGGAGCTCTAGGAAGAGTCCTTCGAGTTCTTTAAGCTTGGGATCTGCCGAGAAACTTTCTCGGACTTGTTCGAGGAATGAATGCAGGTCGAAGCAGGAGGGTTCGGCTTTCATTTCTCCTGACTCGATCTTGGCAGAATCCACGATGTCGTTTATGAGATCGAGCAGGTGGTTTCCGTTTTCGAATATGACCTTGGCCCAGTGCATGGACTCCTCCTGATCTGTCACGTCCTCTTGGAGGAGGTTTGCTAGTCCGATGATCGCGTTGAGAGGGGTGCGGAGTTCGTGGGAAATATTGGCCAGAAACGCGGTCTTCAACCGATCGCTTTTCTCGGCTTGTTCTTTGGATTTTCGTAGTTCTAGGAGACTCTCGACGTGATCGGTGATATCGATAGAAACTCCGACTAGAGTGTTCTTCCCATGCTTGTTCCTAAAGGGTTGCCCGCGACTTTCGAACCACTTTACTTCGCCATCATCGTTTAGGATGCGATGCTTGATGCAGAATGGGCTAAGCTCAGTAAGACTTTTCTGGATACTTAGAATGAAGTCGCTGCGATCTTCTTCTACAAAGATGTTCAAGAAGGCGTCGATGGAGATAGAGGGGGATCTACTCTTTATTTGATAGAGGGATTTTGTGGATCTGGACCAGATGAATTGTCCTGTGCTTGGTTCGTAGGCCCATGAGCCGACTTGAGCTGCATCCTCTGCCAGTCGAAGCACGGCGTGTTGTTTGTTGAGAGCTTGTTCCGCGAATTGCTTTTCACTACGATGGCGCGCTTCAACGACCTCGCGCTCGATAGCTGGGAGGAGCCGAGAGCGACTGTTTTTTAAGATGAAGTCGCGAGCCCCGTTTCGCATCGTTTCAACCGCAAGCTCTTCTCCGACAGCTCCTGACATAATAATAACTGGGATATCGAGAGAGCGATCTTTCAGAGCCTGAAGTACGTGTAGGCCGCTAAGCGAGGGCATGCTGTAGTCTGAAATGATCAGGTCCCAATTTTGGCTCTCGATCGCTTGAAGAAAGGCAGACTTGGAGTCAACCCAAGCCAGTTCGCATCCGAATGATGACTTCTTCAAATGACGCTTCAGAAGAAGGAAGTCGTCCTCGTTGTCCTCAACGTTTAGAATGCGAACTGTATCGTATTGTTGCATACGATTTCAATCTAGAAGGGGCGCTCATTGAGGAGCAGCCAGTAGAATCCCAGTTGTTTCACGGCTTCGGTGAATTGATGAAAGTCCACTGGCTTTCTGATGTAACTGTTGGCCCCCAACTCGTAACTCATGGAGAGATCCTCCTCTTCTCTAGATGTGGTGAGAATCGTAACGGGGACGCAGCGCGTTTTTCGTTCGGATCTGATTTGCTTCAGAACTTCGATTCCATCAACTCGAGGTAGGTTCAGGTCTAATAGCACCAGAGACGGGAGGGGGGATGTTACCTTGCCCGCAAACCGTCCTTTCCGAAATAGATAATCTAAGGCGTCTTGGCCGTCGTTTACCACGTCGATTTGATTCACGAGTCCTTGTTTTTTGAAGGCTCGCAGCGTTAGTTCAACGTCATCGGGGTTGTCTTCGACGAGTAGGATACGTCCTTGTTCGCTCATTTTGGGGTGGGGGTAAGAGGAGGATCTTGAATAGGGATTCGAAAATAGAAGCGTGAGCCTTGATCGGGGGCAGACTCGGCCCAAACTGAACCGCCGTGTTTGTTGGCGATTCTATGCACTGTCGCCAAACCGATACCATTTCCTTCGTATTCGTCTGGTCGGTGCAGACGCTGAAAGGGTGCGAAGAGTTTGCCCGCATAAGCCATGTCGAAGCCCGTTCCGTTGTCTTCAACGCAGAGGACATGCGCGTCGTCGTAACGTTTTGTGGATACGCTAACTTTTGCATCTTCTCGTTGAGAGGTGTATTTCCAGGCGTTCCCCAAGAGGTTTTCCAACGCGACGCGCATTAAATCGGGGTCGCACTGAGCTTGGATATCGTCATCGATCTGTACCTGAACTTGATGCTGTGGGTTCGACTCCTGGAGTTCCGAACAAATCTTCTGCAGAAGTTCGCTTAGGTTGATCGAACGCTTGCTCACTTCTTTTCGCCCGATTCGAGAAAGTTGAAGGATGTCGTCGATAAGTGAGGACATTCGTTGCGTTCCTGCCCTTATTCTCCTCAAAAAGTGTTTTCCATCGTCGTCGAGCAAGTGTCCGTAATCTTCAAGTAGAGCTTGTCCGAAACCGTCTATGCCTCGCAGTGGAGCGCGAAGGTCATGAGAGACTGAATACGCGAAGGATTCTAGTTCGCGGTTCGTGTCACGTAGTTCCTCGGTACGGATCTCGACTAGCTTTTCGAGATTGTGTTGGTATTCCGCGACCTTCTCTTCTGCCTCTTTGCGTTGAGTAATGTCGAAAACGAAGGCGATCTTAAACTCTTGGTTGTCGATGAAGACGTAGTTCGAGTGAATTTCGACGGGGAGTGACGTTCCGTCTTTGCGACGCAACTCTGATTCGATTTCAAGGGCTCCCTCTTTCTTTAGTTCTCTCCAGTGGGCTTTCCAGGTGGATTGAGAGACGCTCGGGTTTATGTCGAAATCGAACATCCCGATCAGCTCCTTCCGGCTGTATTGCAGCCATTCGCAAGCGGTTTGGTTGACGTAGAAAAAGCTTCCGTCCGCATTGCACCAAAAGATGGCTGATCTTACTTCGTCAACGGAGTAGTGGCTTAGGGCAAATCGGCGTTCGCGTTCCTTTTCTGCGGTGATGTCCTCGTAGGTGCCAAGAAGACCGAAGACTGCTCCATCTGCACGTCGCAATGGAACTTTGCTCGTTCTCAACCAAGCTTTAGCGCCATCAGAACGAGTCTGTGGCTCGATGAATCGTTCTTGGGAAACTCCAGTATTCATCACCTCTCGGTCGATTTTCCTGAAGAAGTCCGCGTCAGATCTGGAGAATAGCTGATAGTCGGTTTTGCCTTTTACTGAGGCAGGTGAAGCAAGACCTGCATCTTTAGCGAAAGCCTTGTTGCAGCCAAGATAGTTACTCTCGAGGTCCTTCCAGAAGACTCGAATGGGCATCGCGTCGAGGGCGGTCATCTGGAAATCCCGCGATTGCGCGTCGTCTTCTTCGAGTTGGAGGTGACGTGTTAGGTCGCAAATCGTGCCTTTAACGATGCCTCCTGTGCGTCGCCATGCGATTTCGATTCTTTTTGCTGAGTCTCTGACGCGGGTGATGAACCGGCCGGTTTCGCCGCCGGACTGATGGGTTTTGAATGAATGGATCCAATCTTCGCGATCTGAATGATCTATAAGGTCCTCCAGGGCAGCGTGTTGCTGTACGTCAGCGGTAGGCTCCCCTAGGACGCGAAGGGCTCCGGTAGAATAGTGATACTCGTTGGCGTTTTCCTGATAAAGCCAGGATCCGCTTAGGGATAGGGCTTCGAAATCAGCATCGATTCCAGAAAGGTTGGTACGCTTTGAGGGAGACGACTGGCTTTCCATCTGCGGGCAAGACAAGAGTAATTGGAAAAGTGGGGTTTGGGCAGCCTACAACTCGGCACCCATTAGGTAGCTTAATTGTGAAAAAACACAACTCGGCCACGCATTTCTTGTCTTAACCCAACGTGTTTGAGTCCCGCTTCTCGTGGGCGCCTCAATTTGGAGGTCTCAGTTACTTGAGACTTTCAGCAGCAGGAGCTCGGTCGGCTAGCGCTTTCTTCTTTTTTGACCAGCTCGCAGTTCGGTCGAAGAGTAGACGGTACTCGGCGTATCCGTTGTTGGATACCCCTTGGCTCTTCATGTGAGCCAATTGTTTGTCGTAGCGTTGTCTCATATTTTTAAGAGCTACGGAATGCTCTGGGTGGTTGGCTACGTTCTGGAGTTCGTACGGATCCTTGGCCATGTGATAAAGCTCTTCGGTAGGCTTCAGTCCTTGTGACTCGTCTTTGTAATACCAGTAGATGTATTTGTAATCTTCACTGACGATCGTCATGCAGCGTGTCTCCTCTGGTCCCCAAATTTGCAATACGGGCAGTGTTTTACGCACTCTATTTTCCGTATCACGAATCGCAGGAAGAAGACTCCGTCCATCGTAATGCTTTGGCGTTTCGACTCCCGCGAGATCGAGAATCGTGGCAGTAATGTCGACATTGGCTGACAGCTTTCCGTAGCGACGCATCTCGCCGCTTTGAGGGTGTCTTGGGTCGTAAACGATTAGCGGGACGCGAGCACCTTCTTCGTAAGGCAAAACCTTGCTGCCTAGGCCGTGAGAGCCATTGAAATACCCATTATCGGAAGAAAAGATAACGACTGTGTTGTCAGCGATTCCGAGTCTTTCGAGTTCGTCCAGAATCATGCCAATGGAGTAGTCGACACCGTAGATAAGCTGATGGTACTTCCTTAGAGCCTTTTGGTAGCTCTCTTCCTCGCTGTAACCCCAATCTACAAATCTTGGATACTGGCGGCCTAGCTGCGAGTGCTTCGAAAAGTGTTCACCCGCTTCGCGCCCGTAGTTTGGGAGTTTGCGGAAGGTCGTGTCTCGATAGACATCATCAAACTTAGGATCGGGCTGTATAGGACGGTGAGGCGCTTTGTAGAATACGGACATGCAGAATGGCTTCCCAGTTTTGACCGATTCGCGCATGAAGTCGATTGTGGCGGCTCCGTAAGCCCGAGAGCTGTGCGGGTAGTCCTTTGCGTATTTCGCAAGGCTTGGGTTTGCTTTGGTCTTGAAGTTTGTCTGCCCCGGACCACCGACCCAGAAATCGAAGTCTCGTTTGGCACGGTCTCCCTCAGTGTCTTTTCCTGGAACAGATCCGTCTGCCGACACATGGAATCCGAACTTCCCGCCAAAACCAGTGCGGTAGCCTGCTTGTTTCAGGAGAATGGGATAGGATGAGGCCCATTGTTCTTCACCGGTAGGGCCATGAGTAAAATTGCAACCCGTCTTGTATTCATAAAGCCCTGTCATGACGTTCGCCCGGCTCGCCATGCAAATTGCAGTGGTATTGTAGTGCCGCTCAAATACGACTCCGTTTTGGCCAAGACGATCGATGTTTGGTGTCTTTACATCCGGATTTCCGTAGACACCGAGCGTGTCGTAAGCTTGGTCGTCGGTGAAGAAGAAGAGTATATTGGGTCGTTTCTCAGCAGCGCTTGAGATGCTAGCAAGGAAGAGGGAGAAGAGGGCGACTCGGAAAAGTGTTTTTGGTGTCATGGCGTTTGATCTGTCCCAAATAGGGCGGTTTCAGAAAAGAGAAAATATGCCTCAGCCCTCAAGAGTAACGCTATTTACCCTATTAAAAATGAAGGATCGTAGCCCTGTTTTGGCGAATTTTGAAACGGTGGGCTCTAATTTGTGCGGGCGATCGCGGTTAACGTTCGCGGATGATAGTTACACAAAAAAGCGTCCCTCAATGACGAGGAACGCTTTGATTAAAATGACACTGAGATCTTATCGTTCTGCCTTAGTCGGAGTTCCAAACTCCTTCGCGTAGGCCTTTGCGATCTCTTCAGCGCGAGCACGGTCTTCCGAATCGTAGTCCCAGAAATCATCGATTACCGCGTTTGTGTTCACGATGCGGATACGATCCTTTTCATCAATGGCCACGGATGGGTCGTCGGCTTTTACCTGGTGACGCAGTTCCTTGAATTGAGCCTTAAGCTTCTTGAGGACGGGTGCGTATTCGGGGTCGTCATAGAGATTGTTGCTTTCCGTTGGGTCGTTTTTGAGATCGTAGAGTTCCCACGCTGGAGGGGAATCCATTTTGGTGCGGGCATGGCCGTAGCCCTTGTCCCAACCCGAAGTTCCATAGAAGAAGATTAACTTGTAACGCTTTGTGCGCATGGCGATGTGGGCTGGATTGTCATGGTGGGCCATATGCATCCAGTACTGATAGTAGGCTGCTTTGCGCCAGTTCTTCGGTTCCTTGCCGGAGTCGAGGATCTTGCGGGCGCTGCGACCTTGCATGTAGTCAGGGCGTTTGACGCCAGCGTAGTCGAGCATAGTTACCGGGAAGTCCACGTTTTCGATGATGGCATCGCTACGACCTGGTTTGATGGTTTTAGGATAACGAACGATGTACGGGACGCGATAGGAAGGCTCGTAAGCCCAACGCTTATCCTGCATGTCGTGCTCACCGAGGAAGAATCCTTGGTCGCCCGTGTACATAATGACGGTGTTATCTAGGAGCCCTTCCGCTTCGAGGTAATCGACCACGCGCTTTACGTTATCGTCGACGCCCTTCACGCAGCGGAAATATGCCTTCATGTATTCCTGGTAAGCCTGAGCCTTGATATCACGATCGTTTTGGCTGTGGTCGATCTTGTCAGCCCAAGGAGTGCCTTGGTCTTCAGCGTAATTACGGCGGAAGTTGCGACGCCCGATCGAGGTGCCGACAACACGCTCGAGTGAGCCGTCGATGCCACGGGTTGCAAGTGAACCTTCGCCACGCTTCCAAAGTGTTTCAGGCTCTGGCATGTGGACGTTTTCGAGATATTCTTCGTAGCGTGGAGCGTACTCGAAATAGTCGTGCGGAGCCTTGAAGTGTAGTTTGAGGAAAAACGGCTTGTTGGGATCACGCTTCTCCTTGAACCAGTCCAGTGCGATGTCGCCAATGCAGTCTGTTGAGTGGCCCTTCATCTCGACAGCTCCTTCAAAGGTACGCTCTTTCCCGTAGCGGGCCTTCGGGTAGGTGCGAGTGATTGTGTTCGTTGAGCCCTTTTCGAAGAAGAATGGGTCGAAATAGTCGCCTTGGCTGTAGAGGACCTTGTAGTAGTCGAAAGCGTCTGGTCGTTCCTTGAGGTGCCACTTGCCGATCACGGCTGTTTGATAGCCCGCGTTCTTCATTTCGATGGCGAGGTACTGGCGTTCCTTTTCAATCGAGCCGGCGAGCGTAAGAACACCGTTCACGTGTGGGTACTGACCTGTGAGGATTGCCGCACGTGCGGGGGTGCAAATGGAATTTGTTGTGAACGCATTGTCGAAAACGACGCCTTCCGAAGCGAGTCGGTCGAGGGTAGGGGTCGGGTTCAAGTCGGAAAATCGGCTGTTGTATGCGCCAACACCCTGCCAGGTGTGGTCGTCCGACATGATGAACAAGACGTTAGGCTTATCGCTCTTGGCAAAACCGGATACGGTAGCTGCCAACGCAGCAGTCGCCAGGAGGAGTTTTCGTAGAGTTAGGGGCTTTTTCTTCATAGCTAGGCGGCTAAATTGAATGCAGCATGCAAACTAGATTTGATTGGAGAAATACGACTGTCTCACTATGAGCGAGTCAACCGAGATCCCGGCACTCCATCCAGCTGAGGATACTTAAACAGTTCAAACCTAGAGCCATGTAGATTAGTGCCGTTGAGGGCGATATTTTGAACCTGTCGCTTTAGTAAAGTAAGATGACGCACTTCCAATAGGAACGATAGGCGATTCGGAAGGCGCTTCAGAGACAGGTTGTGTTTTTCTGTCAACCGATCTGTGTTGAATGGCAACAAAGCTATGAACTGGCTCGCTCACATTTTCCTGTCTCCACCCTCCATACATTTCCAGTTGGGAAATCTCCTAGCGGATATGACGAAAGGTCGAGCGTGGGCGGGAGCTCCAAGTGAGTTTGTCAGAGGAACCGCACTGCATAGGCAGATTGATCGCCTAACAGACTCCGATCCCATCTTTAAGAGAAGTTCGCGACGAATCGGCGAGCAGGGGTTCTTGCGCGGCATCGTCATAGACTTAGTCTACGACCATTTTTTATCCAAAAATTGGAGACGCTACTCCGATGTGGCTCTAGATGTGTATCTCAAGCGGTTTTACGAGGAAGCTCTGGAATCAATCGAAGGTTACCCTTCTAACGCCCAACGTTTCATTTACTCGCTTGTTCGTTCCCGTCGACTAAACTCGTATTCAGAAATTGCAGGCATTGAAGCGGCAATGCTGCAGATGGATGGTCGACTTTCCGAGCGTTTGAAGCGGAAGGAGACAACGGTTCGCTATTTGCCTGAAGTCCTGGGTGAATACGAATCGCTAGAAACGGACTTTCTTGAGTTTTTCCCATTGCTGAGGAGTCGAGTCTGCTTCGATCAATCAACACTTGAACCCTTTGAATCCAATTAGATGAAATCGGATAACAAACTCGCTCTTATTCTATTCTTGATCGCTGCCGCCCTGACATTTTTGAGTCACGTTGTTGGCGACTCGAGCACGGTTCTGATCGTTACGCTTACGGTGCCCGCGGTAGCAGCGATGATCCTCCCGCCGTCGGTGCTTGCATTTCGAAAACGCAGGGGCTGGATTCTGATTTCGCTCATCTACATCGCATTCGCATTTCCAGTTTTCGTAGTGATCGGGGTGTACGCCTCGAACATTGGAGAATTGGAGCCAAGTGAATTCCTGAACGACTTGCATGAGATCATACCGCAAGCTTACCTCGCCCTGGGCTCGCTTTCGGCAGTATTTGCCGTTCTCACTACATTGTCCTTAGCTGTTTATGAGAAGTGGTTGAAGCGCCCTTGATCGTCGAAAGCCTCCGGCAGCTTGATATGTTGAAAAACGTTTGGAGAACCTGCCTAAGACCCGTCGGTCGGATTGGATATTGGCCTTGCCTGATGGACCTGTGCGGGTGAGCATGCGTCCCTTCTATGGCCCCGTCACGTTACAAGCTGAGCAAAGGAGACTCCCACCCCGAAGAGTCGGAGTCGTCAGAAAATGCGGATACAAACCCAATTAAAGATGTTTCCGAAATTCTGAAGGACAATTACGCGCGACAAAAGGCGGGCGAAAAGCCTCTTGATCTTCAGAAACCAAAGAGCAGACGGAAGCGCGACTATTGGCTCGGGATGGTGGTGGTGAACTCGCTACTTGTAGGGTCTTATTTCTTTTGGGCAGGACACCCGTTGACAGGCGTGTTTTCGCTTTCGGGGATTGTGATTTTTTCAGCGGGGTTCACATGGGCAATGTGGGGCGTTATCAGCGACTACTGACAGAGCGGTGGAGCGGATTGCGATCATAGGCTCTGGTGGAGCTGGCAAAACAGTCTTTGCAAAGCAACTTGCTGAATGCTTGGGCCTGCCGATTTTTCATCTCGATAAGCTCTTTTGGAAACCCAATTGGGTAGAGTCCGACCGCGATGAATGGAGAGCTCTCCAAGAGCAACTCTGTGGGAAACCGCGTTGGATAATGGATGGAAACTATGGTGGCACGATGGAGGTTCGTCTCCAAGCCTGCGATACCGTTATCTTCATAGATCTGCCACGCTGGCTCTGCATATTTCGGGTTTTGCGTCGCATCTGGACTTATCGGAATCGAACGCGTCCTGACGTGACCGACGGTTGCCCGGAAAGATTCAATTGGGTGTTTGTTCGCTACCTGTGGTCTTACCCGAAGACTCGTAAGCCCCAGATATTAACGAGATTGGGCGAGTTGCCTACAGAAACGCGAGTATACATCCTCACTTCAAGAAGAGAGGTGCGCGAGTTTCTGGAGCGGTTGAAGTGATTAGGGTCGTCGCTCAGCTCGAACGGGCACAGCGGAGAAAGGACATTCGCGTTGCTTCTGGCAGGTCCATCCCTAAGTTTCGATCCATGTCCAACTACGTTTATATCGCAACAAGTCTGGATGGCTATATCGCGACCCCTGATGGTGGAGTGGAGTGGCTCGATGATGCTCCCAATCCCGACGGCAGCGACTTTGGGTTCGCGGAGTTCATTTCCCGCGTCGACGGAATCCTGATGGGGCGGGGTACCTTTGAAAAGGTACTCTCGTTCGACATGCCTTGGATGTATGAGAAACCTGTATACGTCTTGAGCAATAGTCTGAGCTCTGTACCGGAAGAACTTGAGGGTAAAGTGATGATTGTCCGAGGGGCGTTACGCGAAGTTCTCGACCGATTGAGCAAGGAGGGCGTGGAGAATCTCTATGTGGACGGGGGGAAGGTGATCCAATCGTTCTTGCGGGAGCGGTTGATCGACGAATTGATCATTACTCGTATTCCCAAGCTGCTGGGCAAGGGGATACCGCTCTTTGGCGATTTGGACGAGATCATGAATTTCGAGCACATGGAGACAGAGGTTCTCAACAACTACATGGTCAAAAGCCGCTACCGTTTGGCTGATTAAGGAAAAATGAGTCTTTTTGGAAAACTATTCTCCCGTAGAAAGAGCGAAGAGGCCAGCGAGAAGCCCGGAACGATTGACGGTATGGCGCTGCCAAATTGCCTGCTGGGATTGATTGAGTTGGGGGCTTGGAAGACTCCGAGTGATGATCAGGTTAGAGCTGCCTTGCCGGGAGTACGATCAGGTGTCCGTTTTTTGGAGACAGTCGAGGCGATGCGTTCAGAATCGCTTGAAACCATTGCGGATCACATGAATACCGCTCGGATTTTTAAGGTTTATCGCGGATCGATCGATGAAGCAAAGTCGCTTCCGTGGCTGGACGTGGAGAAGGCGGTGGTCATAGGAGTGGGAGACGAACCTGACGTCGATTTAGCGATTGTCCTTGATTTTCGAGAGGATCCAAATCGCCCGAAGGTCGTTTACAGCGACTGGTGGACGGAACGCGGGGTTTGCAATTGGGTGGAATGCTACCCGAGCGCTGAAACGTTCGCTGAGGCTTTTGGTTTCGAAACATAAACGAGTCCGCTCGCTGTGTTGCATTGTCGCTGAGCTTATTGCCGTGTCGCTACATTGAGCTGGCTAAAGTGGATTTTATGACTACTCTTGTAGTTTATGAAGAGCGTTGTGTTGGCGGTAGTGATGGGCTTCGGGTTGTTGGCGATCATATTCGTTCAAAGAGAAGCGAAGAAACGGGCGTACGCCGAAAGACTTCGCACCGCACCGCAAAGATTGGCGGAGCAAACTTACAAATTCGATGGCCCGCCGGGATTGAATTTCAGCAGTGAGGAGGAAGCTCGAGATGCGTACGAAATCGTTTTGCGCGAACTTGGCGCTGGAGAAAGACCCGCTCTCTGGGTTTCAGGGCACGACCATACGAATTGTCTGAGAATTTTGGACTATCATCGCTCTCGCCAAGAGATTGAAAATGTGTTGGCGGGAATGGTAGTGGAATCGGCGGACCAGGTACTCGTGCAAAGCATCTCATACTCAGCAGAGAATTAAGATGGGAGACCCTGATTGTCAGATCGATCAATCGACAGAAAGTTTCGTGGGGCTCGCGGTTCGTGAGTTTGCCCGCTTGAAAGGCTTGGCCGATGACGCGACTGGTCAGGTCTCGCGGGAACAGTTCTTTTTGAAAGAGAGCGAGTCGGACAATAGTATCGCGCTGATCTGCAAGCACGTATCCGGAAATCTGATATCGAGATGGACGGACTTTCGGACGAGCGATGGCGAAAAGCCGAACCGCAACCGGGACATGGAGTTTGTTATAGAGGAAGCGGACTGTTACGAAAGACTGTTGGACCGTTGGGAGCAAGGATGGGGAATCCTCTTTAACGCTTTGGACAAATTGGATGGGGGAGACCTCCAGTACCAAGTTACGATCCGTGGAGAGTCCTTAAGTATCCTGCAGGCTATTTGTCGTCAGATGACGCATTACGCCTATCATGTTGGCCAAATCGTCTATATCGCAAAACACCACGTCGCAGAAGATTGGCAGAGTCTGAGCATCCCTCCGGGAAAGTCCGCCGAGTTCAATCAAAGTCCGAACAAGTACATCGAGGATGAAGCTTGAAGTGGTGTGATTTCTGATTGGCTCGTATTCATTGTTGCAGATCAACTGGATTCCAATTTTTCATCTTTTTCCGATGAGATCGCTGTTTCTTGTTTTTGTTCTATTCACGTTTGGATGCTCTGAAAAGAATGAAGCAGCGAGGCTCCAGATTGCTTATCTCTCGATGCAGTATCCAGAGTCCTGGTGGACCACTACCAGTTGGAGGGATATAGAGCCCTTGGAGCCCGAACCCAGCGGTGAGGATGCACTAGTGGGGATCTTCGCTGCTTCTCCGGACGACCCGAATGAAGTAGATGTGAACTTCTCTTCTGGGATCGTTGCAGAGATTAGGACGATCCCGGATTTCATGTATTTTGATGAACGAATGTATCTTTCGCTCTATCTTAATTATGACACGGAATTCGTATATTCCGAAGGCGACATTAAAGCAGCTCGATTTGGTGATCTCTCAGGATACTCAGTGCCCATTTCCCACGGTTATGGTGACTTAACAGGTATGATCTTTGTCTCTAAGCAAAAGGCATCTTTTGTCTTGTTGTACTGTTACTACTACGACGAAGAAGGGAAGGCTAAGATCTATGAGCGCTTGAACACGCTCAAGTTGCATCCATGGTCAGAACTGTAATCCACCACGATTAGAACCCTCTAACTCTTGTTCTATGTCCTTAGTTTTGGCTGAGAGGCTATCCCATGTTTATTGGATCGGCGGGACCAGTGGTTCCGCTAAGACGACTATCGCCCGCCGGATCGCATCCGAGCATGACATGTTGTTGTATTCCTGCGATGAAGTGATGGGGGATCATGCTCGGCGTTGTGAGCCTGAAGAGTGTCCCTTGTTGATGCAATTCATCGAAATGTCGATGGACGAACGTTGGGTCAACCGAACGGCGCAGGTGATGTTCGATACCTTTCATTGGTTTCATGGCGAAGCCTTCTCCTGCATCTTAGATGATCTTCTGAACCTACCTGCAGACCGTAAGGTCATAGCCGAAGGGTTTCGTCTGCTACCTTTACTGGTAGAGCCGCTCCTTGCGAGCCCCGGGAATGCTCTCTGGCTTCTGTCGAGCCCTGAATTTAGGCGAAAGGCTTTCACTGAGCGCGGCAGTCTCTGGAGCATTCCGAATAAAACCTCGAACCCGGAGAAGGCACTGCAAAATCAGTTGGAGCGCGAGGTGCTGTTTGAAAAGCACCTCTCAAGGCAAATCGAATCGACTGGCTTGAGATCGATCAGGGTTGATGGTGTTCTTTCTGAGGATGAGCTGTACGCGGCGGTATCCAGGCAATTTGAATTAGAGTTTGAAGATGCTTGAGCTAGACCACATTGCACTGCTGGTTCGGGACCTGGAAGCGACTGCGGCATCGTTTCCATCGACGCTCGAACGCCATGAGCTTGAAACTTTCGAGAGCGAAGGAACCAAGGAACAGTATATAGACTTTCTGAATACGAATGCTCCTTCACTCCTGCTTTTCGAAGCAATTGGCGATGGGCCCTATCGGCGGGCATTGAAGAAGAGAGGCCCCGGATTGCATCACCTCGGCTATCGCACGACGGATCTAAAAGAGGCGGTGGCCTATTTCGCGAAACAAGGGCTGTTCCTGCATCCGATATCGATTGATTCACTGGAGAAACGGGTCGCTTGGATGTGCCGGCCTGGGATTCCTTTTCTCGTCGAGATCTTTGAATCCGAGCGTGCAAACGGGGAATCGTCCGAACAGGCGGTGATTCGTACGCCAAACGCGTCGAAGGAAATAAGTTGGGCACCTGGTTTGATTTTGTTGCCCGGCGAGTCCTCGGGGATCGGGATTACGGTTGGGGAGGAGAAGGTATGGATCGAAATAGTGAAGTAGATTCATGCATGTTTTCTCGGACCGAGGGTTGCTGTTCGGTCGTTTCGAATCTAAGGGTGAGTAATGAAAAAGGCGCTTCTTCTCATTGATCTTCAAAACGACTATTTCCCTGAAGGATTGTTTCCGCTTTGGAATACGGATGGGACCTTGGAAAAGCTGAAGTCGGCAATCTCTCTCGCCCAAGCGAACGGTGTAGAGGTCATCCACATTCAACACATCGCTAACCCAGAGGCGGGAATCGCTCCCTTTTTCAACAAGGGAACCAAGGGAGCAGACATCCATGCAGACATCCTCGCCGCAGCGCCCGAGGCCCCCGTGGTCATCAAGGAGTATGCCGACAGCTTCCATCAAACAGAACTGGAGTCGGTGTTATCCGATCGGGGGATCGAAGAACTTTTAGTCTGCGGCATGATGACGCAAAATTGCGTGACGCACACAGCAATATCGAAAGCCGCGGAAAAGTACAAAGTCTCGATCCTGACGGATTGCTGCACGACTGTGAACGAAGCCATCCACATGATCGCTCTACATGCGGTTTCGACGCGCGTCGCGTTGGTGGATTCAAATTCCGCCCTCAGTTCGTAGGCAGTTCAGCTCCTTGGCCTGCTTAGGCCGCTACGCTTAATCAAGTAGCCCAAGCCCGAAATCATTCGTGACACTTCGTGTCTTTCGTGGGTGAATCGATCCTGCTATGTTTACCCGCCGTATTAACGAAAAGACTGAAGTCGCCCTTGGTGTCCCGCAATTCGCTGAAGAACTGTATGAACTGACGGATACGAACCGAACGTTCCTTAAGAAATGGTTACCCTGGTTGGATTCGATAAAGGAGCCCAACGACACAAAAAAGTTCATTGCGGGAGAGTTGCAGCGTTTCGCGGAGGGAAAGGGCTTGTTTGGGGTGATCTTTTACGAAGGCAGGATTGCCGGAGTGGTTGGCTTCAATCTAATCGAAAGTGATAATCAGTCGGGACATATTGGATACTGGCTAGGCGAGGCCTACAATGGGAAAGGACTTATGACCGATTCGGTGAAGGATCTCATTGAGCTTGGGAAGGAGCACTACTCGCTTCGTCGCTTTGAGATCCGTTGTGCCGTTGAGAACTCAAAAAGCAGGGCTATACCTGAACGGCTTGGATTTGTGAACGAAGGTACGCTCCGCTCAGTCGAGAAAGTCTACGACAAGTGGTACGACCACGTGGTTTACGGGTTGGTTGTATGACTTGCACCCGGTTTAAATAGAGGACCGGCCAGGCATGCTTTTCCTGGATATTGACGATACCTTGGTAGACCACACGCGAGCGGAGCGCGTGGCGGCAGAGTTGTTTGGCGAGCGTTTTGGAGATTCGATTCCGGATTTTGATGAAACAAGTTTCCCGACCTACTGGCATGATCTCGCGGAGATCCACTTCGCGGCTTTCCTAGCTGGAGAGACAAGCTTTCAGGGGCAACGTCGACGACGGATGCGAAAGCTGTTTCGAGACGAGAATCTCTGTGATGAAAAAGCGGATGAGCTGTTCTCAATTTACCTGAAGTCTTACGAGAATTCGCTCGGCCTTTTCCCGGATGTACTCCCGTTCCTCGAGAAGCACGCGGGGCAGGGCGTCGGGATTATCTCAAATGGCGGCCATGCCCAGCAAAGCGAAAAAATCACCCGGCACGGGCTGGACTCGTACGTAAGCCTCCTCGTGACTGCCGAATCTGCAGGTTGCTCCAAGCCTGATGCCAAAATTTTCCACGACAGCTGCGCTCAGGCCAAGGTCGCCCCTGCGGATGCCATCTACATTGGGGACAGCCTCGAAAAAGACGCTTTGGGGGCGAGCAAGGCAGGCCTCCGCGGCATCTGGCTTAATCGTGACCAACAGCCTGTACCGGAAGGCGTCGAGAGCATTCAGAGCCTGGAGGAGTTCGAGTGAAGCAGTACGAACCCTATACTTCGTCCTTTCCTAATTCATCCCTCATCATTCATACTTACTCCCATCATGGTATCAGAGATCTTTAATCCCGCCGACTGGAACGCTGTTGAAGGCTTCGATTTCGAAGACATCACCTACCACAAGGCTGTCGTAGGCGGCACTGTTCGCATCGCTTTCAACCGTCCCGAGTGTCGCAACGCGTTTCGTCCCAAGACAGTCGACGAACTCGCCAAAGCCTTGGAGCACGCCCAGGCGGACGCTGGCGTTGGCGTTGTGCTGCTAACTGGTAACGGGCCATCGCCGAAAGACGGCGGCTGGGCGTTTTGCTCGGGTGGCGACCAGCGTGTGCGCGGAAAAGATGGATACAAGTACGATGGGACCGAGGACGCGACAGGTGCGAATATGGGCCGATTGCACATCCTCGAGGTGCAACGTCTCATTCGTTTCATGCCAAAGGTCGTCATTGCAGTGGTGCCCGGCTTCGCGGTGGGAGGAGGGCATTCGCTCCATGTTGTATGCGATATGACTTTGGCTTCCAAGGAGCACGCGGTTTTCCAGCAGAAGGACGCGGACGTGGCGAGCTTCGACGGCGGTTACGGCTCGGCGTACCTTGCCAAGCAAGTAGGCCAGAAGCGCGCTCGCGAGGTGTTCTTCCTCGGGCTCCGTTACACTGCCCAAGACGCATACGAGATGGGAATGGTTAACAAAGTCGTCCCCCACGCAGAGCTGGAAAGCAAAGCGCTCGAGTGGGCCTGCATCATAAACGAAAAATCACCCACTGCCCAGAAGATGCTCAAGTTCGCATTCAACCTTACGGACGACGGCATGGTCGGCCAGCAAGTCTTCGCCGGCGAAGCCACCCGACTCGCCTACGGTACCGACGAAGCCGCAGAAGGCCGAACCGCCTTCGTGGAAAAGCGCAAACCAGACTTCAGCAAGTTCTCGCGCCAGTACTGACTTTGATGCGCCAATGATCGGGGGGGGGCGCAAACCCCCTTCACATATGATCTGTGTTTTCCGTGTAATCTGTGGTTCAAGAATTCGCTCCCTTATTAGCAGTCGATACTCTTAGTAGTTCCTCAGTGGTGACACATGCTCCCCACAAGTATACCTCAAAAAAACAGTGAACCCCATGGTTAAGTTTTTCAGAACCCTCTCGTTTCTCTCGCTTATGGTCCCCCTCGTAGCCCAAGATTTCTTAACTTACGAAGATTTTGGGGCAGTGGGAGACGGCGTACATGACGATCTGCCATCTATTTGTGCTGCCCACGAACACGCCAACGCGAACGGCTTGCCGGTGAAGTCCAAGCCAGATGCGACCTACCACTTGGGTTCACGTGCCTTAACCGCAATCATCGCAACGGATACGGATTGGAGCACGTCACGCTTCACCATCGATGATCGTGAGGTAGAGAACCACAAGGCGTCTCTCTTTGAGGTGCGATCGCTGTTGCCGATGGAGACCCTGCCCATTCAGAAGCTGACGCGTGACCAAACCCAGATTGAGTGGAGAGGGGAGCAGGACTATCTTGTCACGGTGTACAATGATAAGGTTAAGCGCTACATTCGGCGTGGGTTGAACCAGAACGCTGGGTCTGATCAACGTGATAGCTTCATTCTAAAGAAAGATGGCACCATCACTAGCCCCATCGACTGGGACTACGATCGAATCAGCAAGGTTGAAGCCCGTCCCATAGATGCGGATACGCTCACGATCAGCGGCGGCGTGTTCACCACCATTGCAAACAATATGAAGCAAGAGGTGGGTTACAATTATTGGTATCGAAACATCGAGATCCTTCGCTCCAACACCGTCTTGGATGGCTTGACTCACTACGTTGCCGGAGAGACGGCTGTCGGGCATCCCTATCGCGGTTTCATCTCTGTGATGAATTGTGCCAACATCGAGCTCCGCAATTGCTTCGCCACTGGCCACAAGGTTTACAAGACAATCGGCAGCGCTGGAAAGCCAGTATCGATGGGCTCCTACGATTACAATGCCAATAGCGTGGTCAACTTCAGCATGATCAACTGTCGGATGAACCACATCCTCGACCGGACGCGGTGGGGGGTGATCGGAACCAACTTCTGCAAGAACATCCTTCTCGAAGGCTGCGAGTTGTCCCGCATGGACGCGCACATGGGGGTATCCGGCACCTACACGATCAAGGACTCAACCCTCGGGTATATGGGACTCAATGCCATTGGTCGAGGTCAACTCACCATCGAAAACTCGACGATTCACGGATCGTCGCTCATTGGTTTTCGAGAAGATTACGGCAGCACTTGGGAGGGCGATGTGACCATCCGAAATACCCGTTGGCTGCCTGTGAACCGGGGTGCTCAGGCTCTTTACATGTTTGGACTCAGAAATGATGGGCAGCACGATTTTGGATACACCTGCTACATGCCTCGAAACGTGACCATCGAGGACCTGTTTATCGATGATTCGCAACATGAAGGCTCGCTGTATTTCTTTTCTGATCCGGGAAGTGAGGCGTCATCCAAGGCACCCCATCCATTCATTCTTACTCAAAAGGTCCAAATGAGCGGTCTCTCTGTTGCTAGTGGCAGTGAAGTCGAAGTCTCGCCCAATGCCGAACTCGAAGAACGCATAAAAATCGTCTGTGACTAACGCGAGATAGAGGAAAGACAGTTGCGGACTTGCGTTCGCCGAACCTACCTATCTGTTTCTCTACCTAGAATCGTGGAAAACAGCGGAGATGTCTTTTCGTTCATAATGGTGATGATTACCATCGTCATCGGCTTTGGCGTGACTGAGCTGCTAAGCGGATCCGCACGTTTGCTAAGAGGGCGCAAAGATGTCCGCCCTTATTGGCTTCACATCGTCGTGGTAATCGGCGTCTTTTTGGCCCACCTTGTCCTTTGGTGGGAGGCTTGGGGCTTGAGGGATGCTCCCGACTGGACCTTTCCGGGTGTTCTCTTCATGCTAACAGGCCCAGTCGGGCTCTACATGATCGCAAACCTTGTGTTTCCAGATGATTGGGCCCGTTGCGATTTTAGGGAATACTATTATGCGAACGCTCGCATTATATGGATCATCGCAGGCATAATCACGCTGCTAACAACCCTTTTTCGCCCTATAATGTTTGATGGAATCATCCTCGATGCAGACAACCTGCCGAGTTTGATACAGCTGGTGATCGTGCTCGTAGTTTGCATTTGGAACAAACCCAAGGTTCATGCCATTCTGATCCCCATTTTCTTTCTCATCGTTTTGGCGGATCAACTCATGTTCCGCTATTTCATCTCGGAGTTCTAGTTAGCCTGAAGAAGGGCATTTTTTGTAACCGACCCACTGGGAGCGTGAACCATGTATTCGCTGAGTTAGACAGCATTGACTCGGTGCAAATCAAATCACGTCAAAAGGAGTATTCAAAATGAGCGATCCCCAAAGAAACCACATTCAAGTCTGGCTCTCCATAGTTGTGGCAACCTTCGTTCTTGGCCTTTTATGTTGGCAGCATTTTACAAGCGGTGTTCCTAGCCACCATCTGCTCCATCGGAGTGATCTGCCTGCCATATCGAATTGGTGGGGAGCCCTGTTGCTTCCAGGACTGACGTGGTTCTCTTCGGCACTGGTGTTCAAGCGAGAGTCCGGACGCTATCCGCTGGCGGCTCAAGTTGGGTTCTTGGCCGCTCTGTTCTACGGCATTGTTTTATCAATAGCCTTTACCAATGGCTTGGATCAAGTCGCTAGCCTAATGGGCCCCGCCTTGCTTGTCATTGCTCTATTTCTGCCAATTTACAGACCTGAGTACCTCTTGGGATTTGTATTGGGAATGTCTTACACGTTCGGAGCCGTACTACCGACAGGTTTTGGGCTTATCGTTTGTGTACTCGCATTCCTGATCTACAAGTTGATCCGTACGATCCCAGTCTTGCTTGTCCGAAAACTCTCGAAAACGAATTGAGGTTGTGCCATCCCCCCGAAGTTGGCATGTAAGGTAGCGACCGTTGTCCCAACGGTCATGCTGTCGAGATGATACCAATTGGGTATAACGAGTGCTACCCACGCGGAATCAGCCATTCACCAGCGATCCGATTGAAATAGAAAATCCCAAGCTTCCGTTAATCCCAAGTCATGATCGAAACTGAACGTCTCATTTTACGCCCCTTTTTGGAGTCAGATTTCGAGGGGGCAAAAAGCGTTTGGGGAGATCGCGAGACCATGTCCTTCTATCCAGAGCCGTATTCGGATGAGCGTATCAAAAAGGCGATTACGAAGCAGATTGGCACATTCGAGGAAGGTGGATACGGATTGTTCGCTTTGATCGAAAAGGAAAGCACCTGCTTTGTGGGCGACTGCGGGATTACGGTCCAGGATATCGACGGTGCGCAAGAATTCGAAATCGGATACCACCTGAACAGATCGTTTTGGGGCAGGGGGTACGCTGTCGAAGCCGCCCTCGCAGTCAAACGATACGGATTCGAGACCCTAAAGCTTCAGAAACTCTGCAGCTACATGGAGAGCGCTCATCAGCAATCGAGGCGAGTCGCAGAGAAGGTGGGGATGACGCTCGAAAAGGAGTACTTGAATCCCAACAACCGCAATTTGCCTACCACGGTTTTTTCGATAAGAAACGGAGAGCGATAACCAAACAATTTGAGGATCGTCACCATTTTGCGGGGAAGATGCGGTTTCAAATGGTTCGTAGGGCTGTCGCTCGCGACACGCCGCATTGCACATTGGCGTCAACTTAAGTCGTAAGGCCCCTATAAAGAGTCTGTTATGCTTCCGTTTACGGCGTTGGAGCAGCCTCTTACGTTAAGTTTTTTATC
>NZ_JAENIL010000150.1 GCF_016595505.1 Pelagicoccus mobilis
TCGGTATCCTCATTGTTGAAAGATTCCGTGAACTTGTTGAGTACGTCTATCGCGTCTTGAAGCATCTCTCTAGTTTTCTCTTTTTTGGCTAACGCCG
Organism: Pelagicoccus mobilis; assembly: GCF_016595505.1. Classification (GTDB taxonomy): domain Bacteria; phylum Verrucomicrobiota; class Verrucomicrobiia; order Opitutales; family Opitutaceae; genus Pelagicoccus; species Pelagicoccus mobilis. Next base: position 98 of record NZ_JAENIL010000150.1, read on the forward strand.
AAGTGTCACGACGAAGGAGGCGGAGCCTCCGGAGTTGTGACGACTGACTGGTTATGATATTTTTCTATCATTCTTAATGAAAGCTGATTGTACGTACTCATAAATTTTTCGAGACGACCTAAGTCTTCGTGGGTAACTACTGATCTCCCATCTTCTAGTTTCTTTACTTCGAGTTGCACAAACACATGAAGTATCTCCGCATTTTCATCATACTTGGATGGGACGAATTCCTTTAGTCCTGGATATTTGATGAAGGCCTTCATGTTCGAAGGGACGCTCATTTTTGGAGGGATATTGATAGTGGCGTAAATGTAGGTCTTACCCTCTGTTTGATCCGTTTTGAACCGCTCAATAGGATCCTCGCCAAGAATTGTCGATGATGGTACCGTTCTCTTGTAGGTTGCTTTCGTCGATTCTGTCGTTTCGCAGCCATGGAAAAACATCGTCGCTAGAGCAGCTAGAAGTATGGAAATTCTTTTCATAACGCAGAGTCCTCACGCGGAGGGGGCGGCAGCCCCCGGAGTTGTGAGCGACGACTTGATATGCTCTTCTTTCTTTTCGTCTTCCCAAACTGTG
>NZ_JAENIL010000151.1 GCF_016595505.1 Pelagicoccus mobilis
TTTGGGGTATAAAACATACGAGACAGCGATATAGGAGTAGGGGTACTCCTGCTGTCAAAGAGGCCCGCGCTGAGCTTAGCTCAGGCGGGCTTTTTCGTGTCCGGATTGTTGAGCGGGATTGGGAAAGTGGTAGTGCGTGACGGCCCGGCAGGCAGCAGAAGTCTGATCCTGCAACACGGTCTGCCCGGCGGTCAGACCCTACCAACTTGGGTCATAGTCTAAACCTATGGTTAATAGAGCTAACAAGTATTTCCAATTATAGTGGAAGTGTCGTATAGTAGTCTCGAACAAAAAAGAGACAGAAAGAAAAAGAAGATGAACGCACTCAACACTACTAAGGTATTCGAAGCCACTCTCGCGACAGTCGCAGTAATCGGCGCGGCCGCAGTGATCGTCCCGGCCGCGGGAATCATGACGGCAATCGGAGTGGTAGCAGGCGGACTGGTAGCGATGGCTGCCCTGGAGACTAAGAAGCGCGCTTACTAAGCGATTGCGAGTTTCCTGCAAAGCGGTACGGCGGCGAGCGCCGACCCTACAGAGAGTCCGTCTCAAACAATTTTTTGGGGTAACAAAAATAGATAGCACATAGGGATTAGGGGTAGTCCCGCTATCGAAGAAAGCCCGTCAGCGCTTAGCGCTGGCGGGCT
>NZ_JAENIL010000152.1 GCF_016595505.1 Pelagicoccus mobilis
ACGCCGAGTACAGGCGGCGAGCGCTTGCGCTCGTTGCCTGCTACGACTGGTTCGGATATTTTAGTTAGTAGGCTTTGAGCATGCCTTTCGGTTTTTCATACCCGTAGGTTTGCGTCTTCGTTCTCAAGTCGATTAATGACTGACCAGATGGATTCATAAGAACTGTGAATCCGTTCGCCATCAAAAACAGAGGAATCAGTACATGAGTGGGGAAAAGCCAAAACATGGATACTCCCATTTCTTTGATGTCTAGCGGTGGAAAGAAATAGAAAGCCGACATGATCGACAAATACACGAGGTAGACTGAATTACGTATCCATCTTTTCTTTGCACCGATAGGTTCCATCTTTAAGTCGAGTGTTCTCAATCTAAGAATACGTTTACCGGGTGACTCGGGAAAAATCGTAAAGATGAGGACGTACGCTAGTCCAAGAAGCATCGGTAATTTTTGTTTTACGTCTTCGTTGATTTCCAAGACGTTCGTAACCGAAATCAAGAAGCCACCAATCACAAAGTTGATCACAAACGCCGCCACTCGTTTGTGGTATGATGATGGTTTAAGCTGGTTCATTTATTTCTTCCGAAC
>NZ_JAENIL010000153.1 GCF_016595505.1 Pelagicoccus mobilis
GTCGTTTTTGCGTTTTAGCTCCTGGCGAATTTTGATCGTCAGGTAAACGACTGTAAGCAGGCCAACGAGGATGCCCACTGTCGTGTGGATGTGCTTGAGCGCGACCGTCCAGGCGGTTCCGGCGGAGCCGATGAGGGCGACTCGGTCTTCGAGGAGGCTGAGGAATACGCGCTTCACTTGGCGGCTCCTTGTCCAAAGTAAAAGGCCACGACTGCGAGCAGGGCTTGGCGCGTTTCTGGGGTTACGAGCAAACCGTCGACGGACTGAAAACGAACGGCTTCCTTGGCGGGGCCAAACAATCCGAAGAGCTTTCCGCCAGTTTCCTCAGTGTACTGAAGGACCGTTGCGGCATCCGTGAAAACGGTGACGATGAACGGGGCGAGGATTACGGCAAAGACGATAGCGGCGACCAAACCACGGCGTATCCACTTGCCAGCTACGCTGGCGGCCCGGACACGCGAAGCCTCCGAGAGGTGGCGCCGCTCGGAGGCTCGTATGTGTTCGGCGTGGCGCTCTTTCCGCTCTTCTGCCTTATGCTTCATGTAGAA
>NZ_JAENIL010000154.1 GCF_016595505.1 Pelagicoccus mobilis
TGGGGTAACAAAAATAGATAGCACATAGGGATTAGGGGTAGTCCCGCTATCGAAGAAAGCCCGTCAGCGCTTAGCGCTGGCGGGCTTTTGTGTGTCTGGAAGCTGGGGTTGGGGCGTGCGCGCTTTGCTACGTAACGTTACGTTCAGTTCTGCGCATGGGCGGGGTGGATGACCCACCGTGATTTGTAGGGGGGGCGTTGACCCGCCATCCCGCTTTTCGTTTCGGTCCTATGCGGCTCGCCGGGCCGTCGAGCCCTACCTTTGTGTCGGCTAGCTTTGGGACTTTTGTTTTATCTGAGGGGGGCGTGGGATTCGTAACTTTGCTTTCTCGAGGGACTTAGTTTAAGTATAGCCAAATCCTATAGCGACTAGAGGTACGAAGTATTTCCAATTATGGTAGGAGTGTCGTATAGTATTCCCATCGCCAGCCGAGAGGCCGAGCGAGACAACGAAAGTTCGATCCGGACCGCTTCGTTACAGAATTTTTGGGGTATAAAACATACGAGACAGCGATATAGGAGTAGGGGTACTCCTGCTGTC
>NZ_JAENIL010000155.1 GCF_016595505.1 Pelagicoccus mobilis
ACGAACGACGGACCAACTGCCACAGCGATCTCCGACCAGACAACTGACGAGGATGCAGCCTTCAGCTTGGACGTCTCCGGAAACTTCGACGACGTCGACGCAGGCGACTCGCTCTCATTCTCCGCGACTCTCGAAAACGGCGATCCGCTACCAAACTGGCTTTCAATCGACTCCGACACAGGTGAACTCTCAGGCACTCCGGAAAACGGAGACGTCGGTTCTATATCGGTAACAGTCACTGCCACCGACGAATCCGGCGAGGAAGCATCCTCAACATTCGGGATCCAGGTCGACAACACCAACGACGGACCGACCGCCACAGCTATCTCCGACCAGACAACAGACGAGGACACGGAGTTCAGCTTGGATGTCTCAGGTAACTTCGACGACGTCGACGCAGGCGACTCGCTCTCATTCTCCGCGACTCTCGAAAACGGCGATCCGCTACCAGACTGGCTCTCAATCGACGAGGACACAGGTGAACTCTCAGGTACTCCAGAAAACGGTGACGTAGGTTCCATATCGGTAACAGT
>NZ_JAENIL010000156.1 GCF_016595505.1 Pelagicoccus mobilis
GAACGCTAAGGTGTCACGATGGAGGCGGCGGAGCTGCCGGAATTGTGACCACCGTCTGGTTGGAACTCATTTATTAACTCGTTTTCGATGAAGTTTCTCATCTTGCTTCTCTGCAGGAAAATCTCTCTAGGAACTTCTGACCTAACCAGTGTTATTTCGTCTCTTTCGTAACTGTAGAGATAGATCGAATACTGCTCTAATACGAATTCGTTCACCTTTGGCTTAAAGCGAAAGATACCATCTCTGGACCCGATCTCAGGTCCGACCACGTCAAACAATCTATCCTCTTTTGAGTTTGTGATAACTGCTGGGGAAATCTGACGTTTCTTTCCAAATATACTGTAAAGTAGAAAGTGTTTTTGCCCTGATATTGTTAGGCCGTATCCCTCCGGATGTGAAGGAAACAGGTCTGTAGGATCATATTCCGGGTTTGCTCTGAAGGTTGAGGTTAGAACAAGAGTGAACGCTATGATTATACTGATATGTACCTTCTTCATCTTTCTTCCAA
>NZ_JAENIL010000157.1 GCF_016595505.1 Pelagicoccus mobilis
TCGGATATCGCTGAGGCTGTTGGTCCGTCGTTGGTGTTGTCGACTTGGATACCAAATGTTGAGGATGCTTCTTCGCCGGATTCGTCGGTTACGGTGACTGTTACGGAGATGGAACCGACGTCGTCGTTTTCCGGAGTGCCGGAGAGTTCACCTGTGTCGGAGTCGATTGAAAGCCAGTCTGGTAGCGGATCACCGTTTTCGAGAGTCGCGGAGTAAGTGAGCGAATCGCCCGCGTCGACGTCGTCGAAGTTACCGGAAACGTCTAGGCTGAACGCGGCGTCCTCATCGGTTGTCTGGTCGGAAATAGCTGATGCAGTCGGTCCATCGTTGGTGTTGTCTACCTGGATACCGAATGTTGAGGAAGCTTCCTCGCCGGATTCGTCGGTGGCGGTTACTGTGACCGATATGGATCCGACGTCGTCGTTTTCCGGAGTGCCGGAGAGTTCACCCGTGTCCTCGTCGATTGTGAGCCAATCTGGTAGC
>NZ_JAENIL010000158.1 GCF_016595505.1 Pelagicoccus mobilis
GACGATATGCAGATAAGATGAAAATCAGACTCCTCCAGTTTGCCCTGCTCGCACTCTTCATTCCATCAGTCGCGACCTCAGTGGCTTTCAAGAAAAGAAGCCGTATCGAAGTTACGAATCATCTTCGCACGATTTACACACATGCCTTGGTCTATGCTGCCGACAACGAAGAAAGATTACCTGAAAAGATAGATGATCTAAACGAACTAATGAAAGAAGATGAAGATCTACTGAAATTCGTGAAAGATCCAAAATTTGGTTACCACGGTTCTGGCAAAGGCACATGGGAGATAAATGGGGACATTATGATTTGTACCTATTCATACCCGAATGAGGGCCGACTAGCCATTACAGGCTGGGGAAACACAGTTTGGGAAGACGAAAAGAAAGAAGAGCATATCAAGTCGTCGCTCACAACTCCGGGGGCTGCCGCCCCCTCCGCGTGAGGACTCTGCGTT
>NZ_JAENIL010000159.1 GCF_016595505.1 Pelagicoccus mobilis
TCGAACTTTCGTTGTTTCGCTCGGCCTCTCGGCTGGCGATGGAAATACTATACGACACTCCTACCATAATTGGAAATACTTCGTACCTCTAATCGCCATAGGGTCTGACTATACTAGAAATAAGTCACTCTAGATAGTAGAGTTACAAATCCCACGCCTCCTCAGACAAAACAAAAAACCCGAAGGTAGCCGACACAAAGGTAGGGCTCGACGGCCCGGCGAGCCGCACAGGACCGAACCACAAACCTAGGCCGCGAGCACCGCCCCACGCCTAAACACAAAGGTAGCGATCATCGTCCCCAATGATCATCCCGTCAGCGGACAAGCAGCCTCCCTCCCGACCCGAGCAATTTGGGCAAGTAAAAAGCCCGCCTGAGCTAAGCTCAGCGCGGGCCTCTTTGACAGCAGGAGTACCCCTACTCCTATATCGCTGTCTCGTATGTTTTATACCCC
>NZ_JAENIL010000015.1 GCF_016595505.1 Pelagicoccus mobilis
ACCTATGGGAGACCGGAGCCAGAAGATGAAAAGAATAACACATATCAAGGCGCTTCAGGCAACGGCGATTCTCGCCGCCGCCTGAGCTTTGCGTTGGGCAAAGAAGAATGAAAACTATCTGTTTACACTGCAGCAGCGATAAAGGATTCGAGTATATACTTTCCCGCGAATACAAATCGAGATCTTACTCTGCCAATCTCAAAGATTACGACGGAGAGGAATTTGAAGGAAGTATGGCTGTTGTCGCCTGCAAAAACTGTGGAGCATTGACAGTTTACGATGACACCTGTGGTTGGCACGAGGACGATGATATTTGCCCCGGCGAAATTCTCTTTCCTTCGATTATCCACGATCATGGAGCGATTCCAAAGAAAGTAAAAGAGGCCTACGAAAAAGCTCTTCGGGTGCAGTGGATAGATCCCGATGCTTTCGCAGTTCTCATTCGCAAAGCATTGGAATTGGTCTGTAGCCTCGAGGGAGCTAAAGGGCACAACCTACAGAAAAAACTAGAGAATCTAAAAGGCATCAAATCTATACCTTCTGATATCGCCGAAGCGGCTCAGGCTCTACGTTTATCAGGAAACATCGCTGCGCACGATGTGGAAAAAGGACTGCACCCCCTTTACGTCCATAAAGTAGACGATTTCTTTAAGCTGATTCTCGATTACATCTACATCTTACCTTTCAGGATCGAACACTTCAAAACGTATCAAAAATTAGCCCAACAAAACGGTGGTCACAATTCCGGCAGCTCCGCTGCCTCCATCGTGACACCTTAGCGATATGCAGATAAGGTGAAATTCGATTCCAGCCATTTCAAAGCCACTGCATCGATGGTCGACCAGATGATTGCCCTATTGGACGAATTTGCCCCCGAACTAAAAGCGATTCTTCAAGCCGAGATAAAAGAAGGAAACAAGATTTCAGAAGTCTCGAAGGGCTGGCCCGAAACAAACTCCATCTTCGTTCAGACAAGTCGACCATTTAAGAAAAGATACGATGAGCCAAAGATTGAATACAAAAATCTGAATGATCCGCACTACTGGAAAGAGGAATACACCACTAAAAACAAAAGAAACCTTCTCGTATGCCCATTCTAGAGAAAACTAAAAATAAGCATATCAAGGCGCTTCTCACAACGTGCGCAAGCGCACGCCGTGAGAGCTAGTCGTTAGCAGAGAAAAATTAGGAATGCCAAATCGCGTATCAGAAAAGACCTACTACTCAGCACAGCATGTGACTGGTCCGGGATGCGTACTTGTGACACTACGATTCGGGAAGACTCCAAAGGATGGGTCGATAGTATTTAAGAAAGCACTTGTTGACGGAGATGGAGAGGTAAAGCACGACGTAGAACGGTTCGTGAAAGAAGTCGAAGAAGGAATCGACCAAGCAAACAAAGAAATGAATGATTCGGTTGAGGTAGAAGAAATTCAGATCGTCACCGATGATTACCCGATGGTCGGGCAAGTTGCCAGAGTATCGTATTGGATAACCAAGCACTACATAGAAAAAGGTGCTAACCAGGCAGAGCTCACAACTCCGGACGCTGCGCGTCCTTCGTCGTGAGTCTTTGGCGATATGCAAAACATGAAAGATGAGATGCTAGAATTCGAATTCAACGGTATGCCGGTTGGCTATTTCGAAGAATCATCTTTTCCGTATTCAGATGGTATCTACAAATACATGCCATATCGCGGTTCTGGCCACTACGAGCTGGGACAAGAATTAAAGAAAGGAAAGAATGCTCATTGCAGTTACAATGACGGAGGAAAGAAAGTAGGTTTCGAAGTTGTGGAGCACGTTGAGTATGGAACCCTAAAACTATGCCAATTTAAAGATGAGTAAGAAATTGGCATATCAAGTCGTCGCTCACAACTCCGGGGGCTGCGCCCCCTCCGCGTGAGGACTCAGCGTTGTGAAGAGATAGAAATGAAACCTGCACCGAAAGAACTATCTACGATGTATCCCGTTTTTCGGTGCGACGTATCCAAATTCCACGACTTAAAAGAACTGGAATTTCCTACTCGATATTTCGTGCTTTTTCTGGCCGCGGATTACAACTCGATTGATCAAGAGGAAATGATTGCGATTGCTTCAGAACTCATCGCCAAAGGAAATGCTTACCTCTGCGCGTGGGGTGAAGATTGCGGAATCGGAGATACGAACTGGGATATCGCAGCCGTAGAGACTGAATCAGAGAAGAAGTATGGATTCTTCACGATGACCACATGGCACGAAGATGAAACGATCGAAGGAGGAGTATGGTTCGCTTTGAACTGTGCTCCAGTAGACCAACACATCTGGAACGAAACTTCGATCATCCTCGCCAGTGTTGGAAACGAAACATGGAAGAACCAGATTCAAGCCATCTGCGACGATCCAGTTGGCTTTAGCCAGAGAGTCCTCGAAGAAGAGGAAAAATTATCACAACCAGGCAGCTCACACAATGTCGGCAAACGCTCGCCTCTTTCGTAACGACGGTATGAAAATCAACATCACAACCAATGGAACCTCAACTGAAGCCGACATCGTGTGGCTTTGACGATATGCAGATAAAATGAAGACGTTCGCTTTAACGATATTTGTATCCATTCTCCTACCACTTTCCCCAACTCTAGGTAACGAGACGATTCTGAATCAAGTGACGCTTACAGAGAATGAGACGTATCGACACGCATCTGAACTGGTCGCCGCAGTAAATGAAAAAGAATGGAAGAAGCTACCAAAGGAATCAGGAAAGATGGGTTTCATTGAATCCATCAAGCGGTACGCAACTCATGAAAATTGGCGTGGTGTGGGAGCCTATCGAAAAACAACTAAAAATACAGATGAGTCAGTATCTTGGGATCTGAGACATCATTTCGGTTATGAAAGCAATTTTGGACCACATGAGCTATTGGTGACGTACAGAAAAGATGGCGAACGATACGAATTCGATCACATCATTGTCCTAGGTTGGTAGAAGAGATGAAACTAAAAAAACAAAAGGCATATCAAGTCGTCGCTCACAACTCCGGGGGCTGCGCCCCCTCCGCGTGAGGACTCTGCGTTCGAAGAAAAAATGAAACTAAAGATTCCGATCCTCCTTCTTGTCATGTTCGCGGCAGTCACAGCCGTGGAAAGCCGAGGCATACCTAACGGAATAAAGAAGATCGTAGGTGGAGAAGCATTCTGGGATGGAGGCTCGATCATCCTTGAGTTCGTTGACGAAGATCAAAGGAAGTGGCAGGCGTATTTGAATTGGAGCCTTGGAGAAAAGAAAGAAAGGAAGAAGAAGTCGATTACGGTGACAGAGCTTTCGAACGGCTTTGGAGAGAAGATCATCCACGAAGAAGGGAAGCTCCTAGAAAAGAATTCAAAAATAGAAGAGAGGTTTTTGAAGGACCTATCCAGAGCCATCGATGAGGGAAGAACCGAAGGCGAGCACACACTCGAGATGGCAAAGCAATTCCTTGAAAAGAAACGAAGGTCGAACAAGGCAGTGGAGGCAATGCCGACAAACGTTCGCCTTTTTTGTCACGATCCCATGAATACCAACCTCAACAGACTTGGAACCTCTATCGAGGTCGGCATCGCCTCACTTTGACGATATGTGAAGAAATGAGAATCTGAATTCTGGATACGATTCGAGATCGAACAAACGAACCAAACCGAAGACTTCGACGGTGATCTTGAGAAAGTATCCGACCTTAAAAGATGATCCTGCATTAAACAAAAGAGCACCCGACCCAACGAAACCAAAGTCAGCCACAAGACATTCCGACCGAAAAAGTTAAAGAAGAGAAAATAAGATCTAACCGACGGAAAAAGGATGATCTTCCAAGCATTCAAAAGATCGATTTTCTGACAAGGAATCCCAACATGAAAGCCCCAAAGAATAACACATATCAAGTCGCTGCTCACAACGTGCGCAAGCGCACGCCGTGAGAGCTCGGCGTTAGCTAATAAAAATGAACGACATCATTACATCTGTATCCGTTTATTTGATATGTGCGGTGTCTCTTTGGCTAGCGACACGGGAAAAGAATAAAGTCAAAAACGAATGGAGCAGGTCAAGATCCTTATCTTGCCAAACCGACCTCGGCTCTGTTCTGATCGTTCGTTCACAATGCGAATCCACTTTTCAATTACAGTTTTTCTCACTTTCACAGCATCGATCCTCCCCACACTAGCCAGCGCCCGAACAGCTCTCGAAGTAGAATCCGTAGAGAGCGCCCTCCCTTACAATTTCGTTCAGCTGCATACAGACACCATTGCCCAGTTCAATAAGGGCGTATGGGACTTAGAGTCTGGTGAACAACTAGCAGGACCAGAAGGAAACCTTGGTTATCTCCTGGTACTCGGTTTGTTGGGTTACTTTAATTCAGGAACGATTGATGCGATTCCAGACCGAGGGCTCTTGCTTGACTTTGATCCAACATCGCTGAGGGCCGCCTATCGAACTCGATTAGGTGGTCTGGAAGTTAGAACCACCGCAAACGAAGTCATCTTCGAGAGTCCCTATGTCGATAGAATCAACCAAAAGGAGGCATTTCTAATTGATGATGGGAAATATGTCCTGATTCGAACAAGGGACAAGCAAGACGGAACACCCATTCTCGTGCTGTATTCTCTCGATTCAGGTGAAGAAGTCTGGGAACGCAGAGGGCCTTCCTCAGTTTCGTGGGCTATCCTAGATAATACATTGGCGTGCCTGGAGCTTAAACCATCTGAAAACGCTGAAGGGCATAGAATCGCTACTCTTTTTAACTTGGTTGACTCAACGGAAATAGCGGCAACTGAAGTCTCGGTGCATACTGGACAACCTGAAACGGACCCGATATTTGATCCATTCAGGAAACCACGTGAGTTACTAATTAGAGAAACCAGTCCGGTCTTTTTCCAAGCATACAACACAGGAACTCTCATAGCGGACGGCATAAATCAGGATCTCACTACAATCGACGATATCCAAGTTAGGAACCTGCCACATTCGTCCGAACAACCTTGGGGTAAAAGTTCAGAGTCTGATTCCCCAAACCGATACCATGTTGCCATCGCCACCCAATTCAGCGACGAGCTCCCCTATTTCTTCATCATTGATGCACAGGAGAAAGAAGTTGTGTCAACTAGCCTTGAGTTGAGGCGAGAGGAAGATATGACAAGCCAAGGTAACCATCACGCGATTTCATCTGATGGCCAGCTATTCTTCAAGGCTATGAGCGAAGGGCCGATTGAGGTCTGGGATTTACGGTCGAAGAGCTTCGTCAAAGAGATAAACATACCGGGAGTTACTTTCGATACCATGCTTTCGAGCAAGGATTCAAGGTACCTATTCGTCAATGGATACGACGAGCAGCAGAGTTCTTTCGCAGCTATGATAGACATTGAGACGGGCCTTCCTTCGTACCAAATAGAATTCAGCCACACCAACGCGTTTGAATACACTACAGACGGTGATCTCGCACCGGCTTACAAAAGACGGCCGGTCATCTCTCCTGATGGGAGAAGAATCTACTTCCAGTCTCTATCAGGAATCGAGTCCTTCGATTTCAAGACGGGAATCAAAATTGATTTATCCACGAAGTTCAGAGGTAGTGCGATCACGACTCGCTTTGTCGAATCCCAATCAGGCTGGGTTACCGTTTACGAAACCGGGAAGGTTTCTTTTGAAAGCACTGACGGCGTAGAAGGATCTGTGTTTTTCCAACTACCAAATGATCGGAAAATCCAGTTTGCTACGATTGATGAGAGATCTGGTTCTATAGCATTTAAAAGGGAATGGACGTCCTATCGCCAAAACGGTGAGAGCTACGTGCCCACCTATGACTATAGCATCGTTGTGGTTCATCCGTTTGACGACAGAGTCGATCAAAACCTTCCCCTAGACCACGACTACTATGAAGAATCTAAGCTTAAACTCTTGGGTGGTGGCAGATGGCTAGTGGCACCTTACAGTGGAATATTCGACCTCGAAACGCTCCAACCCTACGATACCACCCGATTCGTCTCCACCAAGGACGCCTACCACTACGAAACGGGCAGATGGGCAGATAAATCGGGTGGAGTCATAACGGTAACAGAATTGGAGAAAGGCACATCCACGATACTGGATACGTCCGAATTGTTCGGACACATTAGAGCCCTCCGTTTCTCTGAAGACGGAAGTCGACTCTATTGCCTTACAAGTCCGACTTCCTATTCACACCAACAGCAAAGCATTCACGTGCTAGACTCATCCGACGGGACCCTCATTTCCCAAATGCCGATTACAAGTCTTCCGGGAACGAGTGAATTCTGGAGAATGCAACTAAGTAAAGACGAGGACCAGATCTTGTTAAGCGATGAGAGTGCGATCGCTTCAATTCTAGATCTAAAGACCAACACAAGCGGAATACCGATCGAACTTGGTCGCGGGTCCACATACTACAGTCTCCCTACCTACTTTGAAATAGCCCCGCCTCTATCGTCAGGCGAATCACGCAGCATCGACGCAAACGGGAACCTCTACATTCTTCGCCCAATCACCACGCATCCTATTCGCTGCCAGCTTACCGCATCTTTGGATACAGGCAGCGAGCTATCTTTTCCCCTAAAGAACGATCGAAGATACTGGATACAAGCGAGCGACAATCTCGTACGTTGGGAGACTTACAGAAACACTGACTTCATTGAATCCTGGTTCGACTCAAACGATAAAGGCTTTTTCCGAGTCTATGAAAGCGACGGCAGCAACTAGCACAGAAGATAGGCAAGTTATAGGAACAGAGGCGAAGCAAACGGGGCAGACCTTAATCTTTGATATCCGTGAGCAAGGAAGCTCATTGGGTCTTTACTTAACTTTTGACACGCAAAAGAATCACAATCCCCCTCGCCCACATAACCGATCAAAAGAACGCAACTTCGATTCTTCGCTCCGGATTAATACCACGACCTTTGGTCGATTAGATTAGACCTAGTACTCAGACACCATAAGCATCCTCGAAGCTATGTCTTCCAAAAAACAAACCTTACAGGCACTTGGTTTTATTTGCGTCCTTGTTGCGTTCATTTCCTTTCTTCTCATCAGGTCCGGAGCTGAAGAAAGCCCCAAAGGGATCTCACTTGATCGCCTTGCAGCAATCAAACAGGAGATAGCCCGCTATGTAGAAACGAACGGTAAAGCTCCCAACTCACTGAGCGAACTCCCCCTTCCCGAAGCTGAACTCCAAGACCACTATGGAGAACCTTTCATTTACCAAGTCAGCGAAGACTCAATCACAGTGCTCAGCTACGGATCTGACAAGGAACCCGGCGGTAGGTTCTTTGACAAAGACTTCTCTGTTGTAGTCGAAATCCCGAGACAGAATTAGACGAGAGTACCCTTTAGCTTAAGCAAAGACAGAAAGGCCAGATTGGGCTTATTGACATCCAGCAACTGTGAACACAGCGCTCGCAAAGACACGCCCTACGGCTAGAAGTGCTCGACCAAGTGCGCTGGCTGGTGGAAACGTCCCCGAAAGGTGCGTTCGCTGGGAACGATGACTTGAGGGAGCTGGCATTCGTGAACGGGGACTCGGCTGCAGAGCTTTTCGAGATCCGGGTGATTTTGGATACGTTGGAAAATGTGCGCGAGTAGGATCGCATCTCCCTTGGCATCGTGACGCCTGATCGAAGAGAGTCCTGCTGAGAGGCGTTCTGCGATGTCGTCGAGCGAATTGCGGAGTCTCGAGAAATCAGGCCAAAGCTGTTCAAAGATGTCCATCGTATCGATAAACTGCACAGTTCGCGCGGGTTCTTCGGAGGTCTTCATCGCCTTTTCGATGAACTTGCAGTCAAAACGATAGATGTCGTGGCCAAACAAGGTGGCGTTTTCGACGAATCTCGAAAACTCTCTTAGCCCTTCGATTGGCTTGGGCGCTCCTATGACGTGTTCATCACGTATATGGGTGAGCTCTTGGATATGTTCGGGAATTGCCTTTCCTGGATCGACGTAGGTGTCGAACGTGTCATCGATTTCCATCAGGCAGCCGCCCATTCGAATGGCTGCTATTTGAGTGATTTGCTCCTCTTTGTACCGTAAACCGGTTGTTTCGAGGTCAAAGGCGACGACTTCTCCAATTCCCATGAGGGGATGCATCGCGTTCTGGCGTAATGTTTGTAGAGGTTTCATTTGTTGAACGCATCGTACTCAATTAGGGGATGTATGGATATGGGACTGTGGTCGTAGGACTTTGGTCTTATACCGCACGCGAACAGCTTTGGTTAAGGGGCGGAGGCTGAGATGCCTTGCAGCAAGACGGCTGGTCCCCGAGACCACTCCCTCCGGCGCTTGAAGAGCTTTTTCGACTGGGTTTATCGACTACCGCAAATCGACGAATCCTAGATGCGATTCGCTAATTTCGCTAACTTGGGCGATGTGTTCCGATAACACCAAGAAACACCTGCCCCCAAAAGCAATCAACGCGCTATGAATCCACCCAAAGTCTTCGGAACAGGAGTCGGTCGCACTGGCACCTACTCGCTCAAACTCGCACTCGAAACACTAGGCCTCGGCCCCTGCTACCACATGGAGGAGGTTGCCAAAGACATGCCCAAGAACCTCCCGCTCTGGAATGCCGCATTAGCTGGCTCTCCGGACTGGAGCAGCCTCTTCGATGGCTATCACAGCGCTGTCGATTGGCCGGTTGCAGGATTCAGCAAAGAGCTGTATTCAGCTTTTCCGGACGCTAAGTTTATCCTCACCGTTCGCAGCCCCGAAAGCTGGGCCGCAAGTTTTGGCGAAACCATAAACCAATTGATATCAGGGAAGGAAAACGCTCCACCGCCCATGTGGGAATGGTTGGATATGGGACGCGCAGTCATCGAAAAAACAGGCTTTTCCCTCGGCTCCCTCCCAGAGAAATTCGCGGAAGACTTCGCCTCGCACACCGATCGAGTCAAAGCGACGATTCCAGCCTCCCAACTATTGGAGTTTGAGGTCAGCAAAGGTTGGGGGCCTCTTTGCGATTTCCTCGAAATCGAAGCGCCCGACACCCCCTTTCCGCGTAGCAACAACCGGGAGGAGTTCTGGGAGCTCGTAAAGGGAGCAACGTCCTAATACCGCAAAGCGACTTTTTAGCTATAGCGGCAATCTCGGACGCCAAGTGCAGCAGTTCAACAACTGGGACCTGCCGTCACGCTGCGACGATCATGCCGAGCGCCTAAGAAGAACCATCAAGCGACGCAGGAGCGACGTTAGCAAATAGACGAAAAAGCTGCCCTAGATGACACGTGGGCGGTGGTCATCTAGAACCCACGCGGACCGCGTCCATTGCCACGCACTCGCTGTTGCTTAGGCGTAGGCGGCGTCTCTAGATACAGGCTGTACCAAACATCGCCCAGTCCCGCATTGGAGAAACTCTTCACGCGGTCGTTGGAGAGGTGCTCCCAGTTGCGGGCGAAGGTTTCGACTCCCGTCTTATCTTTGGCTTTCAAAAGGACCCGCCGGGCTTCGTCAGGTTGGCCAACCTTAACGTAGATCCACGACATCAAGCCATACAGAATAGCGCCGCTATCCCCCCGAGACCATCTGACCCGTTTCTTGAAGATCTTTTCCGCGCCGGCCAAATCATCGTTCTTATAGCAGCGGGCCATCCTCATGGCAGCCGCCATGGGATCCATCATCATGGGTCCCTTCAGGAAACCACAAGTGGCGAGGATCTCGTCAACCTGCTCGAACTCCTTAAGCTGGTAGTGAAACTGCATGCGCATGGTCGCGATCTGGCGTCCCGTGAGCAAGGACCACTTCCGGAAGGGCTCAAGTCCCTTGGTGAGCTCTAGCCCCTCCTTGAACATCGCTTTTTGATCCATCTCGAGCTGACGCTGTATCTGCTTAACGTTGCCGCCTGGCTTGTTCTGGAACTGCTGCACCTTCCGCTGCATGCGTCTCTGAGCGGCTTGCATGTGCCCCTGGAGTCGGTCTTGGGCCTTGGACATCTTTTTCCGAACCAGGAAGCCGACCAGGTAAAACGCGCCCACGAACCCGAGAGTGCTAAGGAAGACCGTCGTCCCGGTACTGACCTGCGAAGCGACTAAGGCGCCAGCTATTGCGGTAGCGACGAGAGCTGAAATGAGAAGTGAAAGCATACTATGAAATGTTTTTGTCCAAAAAATTGATCCGAACTGTGATTTTCGCCAAAGAGGACATGTGTATCTTTTGACTAGAGTCAGCTCTTAAATCTCGGTATTCCCTGAGCATCTAATCCCCAGAAAAATCAAGATCGGGCTTTAAGTCGAAGATGATTCGGGTTATCCACAATCCCCATACGCTTAAGGCGTCGAGCAAACGCGAATGGGACATTTGTCTTCTAAGCTCGATTTCAGCCCTAGCCCTCAGCAATCCGTATCCAACTCACCCTACTCGCGAAGGCGATCGCCCCCCCTTCCCAGGGCCTATTGAAGCAAACATGACTGACCAAAATCTACGACTCAGCGAGGAACGCCTCAAAATGGTGCTCGAAGGGAGCGAGCTGGGCTTCTGGGATTGGAATATCGAAACTGGCGAAGTGAAGCGGAATGACCGCTGGGCTCAGATGCTTGGCTATTCCTCGATAGAGGAATTCGAAGACAATACCGATACCTGGACCAATTCGATTCATCCCGACGATCGCGAGGCTGCCTGGGCTTCAATAGACGACCATAAAAGCGGACGCACTCCTGTTCACAAATTGGAGTACCGAATGCTCACTAAAGAAGGCGGGTACAAATGGATCTTGGACCATGCAAAAGTCGTTCAGTACAGCGAAGATGGCCTTCCCTTACGAATGAGCGGCACCCATCGCGACATCACCAGCCGCAAGCTCGCGGAAGAAAAGTTAAAGAACAGCGAGGAAGCCTTGAAGAAAGAGGTACAGGTTAAGAACAGGTTCTTCTCCATCATCGCTCACGATTTGAGAACTCCGTTTAATTCGTTTCTCGGGGCGACCCAGATGATGTCTGAAATGATGAGCGAACTCAGCCAGGAAGAGCTCGTCGAGTACGCCACCAAGCTGAACGAAGAAGCAAGCAGGGTCTTCGACTATCTGCAAAACCTGCTCGAGTGGTCGCGTCTCCAAATCAAAGGCTGCAAGCGAGAGCCCCGGATAATCAACTTGGCCGAGCTGACTCGAGAATGCATCGATATCCTAACCCCAACCGCCTCGAGCAAAGGCATTTCCTTCACTCTCACCATAAGCGATCAGAACGTATTTGCGGATCCATACATGACACGTACTGTCATGCTCAATCTCATTACGAACTCACTCAAGTTCAGCACCCCAGGTGAATCCATCACGATATCGGCCAGCAACAAGGGGAACATAACCCATGTCACCGTCTCCGATACAGGAATAGGAATGTCCGAGGATCTGCTGAAAAAGGTATTCTCACTGGATCAACCGACATCGAAAACCGGCACTGCGGGTGAAACAGGAACAGGACTCGGGCTTCCTTTATGCAAGGAAATGATTGAGCGGAACAAAGGCGAGATCTGGGCCGAAAGCGCCCTAGGGAAAGGTTCTCACTTCCATTTCAGCCTACCGAACTCTAGCAGCGAATCATAATTTCCAACGGGCACAGCACTCCCCGCCATCGTCGCCCTCCTCCCAAGGCATATGCCTTTACAATATGGATACGCTCCAGAAACAGCGAACCTGCCGCCATGACCACCCAACTCGAAGACATCCTCGTAAACGCCTACTCCAACGAAATGAAAGCCTACCTCAAGGCTCATCCGGAGGATTTTCCGCAAGCAATCGATTTGGCCGTGGGCGACCGGGAGCGTTACTCATGGAGGGCAGCCTGGTTGCTGGGCAACTGCATGGAAAAGGATGACGAGCGAGTACGTGACTCCCTCGATCGCCTAATCGCCGCCATGTCTGAAAAGCCCGATGGCCATTGGCGCGAACTCATGAAGATCGTCGCTCAAATGAACCTCAACGACGAACAGGAGGGCCGGCTGTTTGACATGGCGATGCAACAGTGGCTCGATCCGGACAAGCAAGGCTCTGTGCGCTGGAAAGCATTCCAGTTTATAGCCGCCATGGTACGCAAGTATCCAGAACTTGCCGACGAAGTGAAGCTGATCCTCCGCCCAGATTTGATAGATCCCCTCTCCCCCGGAATCCGCCGCTCCGTTTCCCGAGAAGCAAAGAAGATCCTATCCATGAAACGGACTAAGTCTCGACTTTAGCCTACGGCGAGCTACTCCCGTCTGCATGAATCCCGTATTCAGATTCGTCTGCGCCCTCACGTTTTGCTTTCTCGTATGTATCGTCACCTCCCAAGCAAGGGCTTCACTCGATGAGCTCGATTGGACAAACGCATATCCAAACAAAGTAAGAGAAGATCTTTTTACTGTTATCCACGATGGAGAGAAATTCATCGTCGGGGGACGCGGAGGAGCAATTTGGTATTCAGAAAACGGAACCGACTGGGATCAAGGCTCGGTAACGGGCGACTACTATCTTCTCGCCAAGACCCAAGTGCGGAACATCCGCTACGCAGGCGGGCAATACTTCGCCTTTGGCACCCATTCGGCGAGCGCTGGCGTTGTGCAAATGACCTCCCTCGACGGGATAAATTGGCAGGCATTCAATCAATCCTCCTCGATGCGCGACTCAGACATCGTCTACGCCTTCGATGCGTTTCATCGAATGAACCACAACATCGGGACCCGCTCGATCGAGTTCGGAAACGAACTGATCGTTCGCATGGGCAGGAACTACTCTATTTGGATGAGCGAAAACGGAACGGACTGGAGACGGGCCGACTCCACCTTCGCGCCGGACATCCACAAGCTAAAATTCTTCGATGGGAATTTCTACGCCTTGATTCGAACCGGGCAGCTCTATCGCTCCGCAGACGGGGAAAACTGGGAGCTGATTCGAGACGAGCCTTCCGCCTACTACGAAGACTTCGTGCTCTTCAAAGGGGGCCTCTACATCTTGAAAAGCGAGGGAATCTCTAAATTCCTCCTCTACTCTCCAGATGGCGAAAATTGGGAATCAATCCCCGAGTTTTACGGGACTCCTTATCTCACGGCAATGACTGCTAACGACACGACCATGGTCGTAGTCGGAGGCGATGGGACCATTTTGTCCAGTGTTGATGGGAAAGACTGGCAGGGACTCAGACCGGGCAGCGATGGTCCTATCAACTACGCATCTGATGGCACGACTCTCGTCGCCTTGAGAAGCGACCAGGACTCCTGGTATTCTTTCGATGGTTACACTCGCTATGAAATCGAATTCGATAGAGAACGCTACTTCAGCGATCTAGGATACTTCAACGGCAGGTTCATAGCCTACGACCATTTCAACGACGAACTTGTTGTCAGCCCCGATGGTATTCAGTGGTCACCTACAGAAGAAACACCAGAACAGCTGGACGGCAGCTATAAACTGTATTTTGCCAATGACCGCATGTTCGTCGTCCCCTACTTTTCACGCGACTTGCCTGTAGCGACCAGCCTAGACGGCTCTAGCTGGAGCTATTTCGAAGACTTTGGGGTCAATCATATCTACTACGGAAACGGGCGTTTTCACGCGTCCGAAAGACGAGGCTCCGAAGTCTACACCTCCACCGACGGGTTGAACTGGACCCTTCAGAACTCGATCCTCGATGGATCACCCTTTCACCCAAACATCGCCCTATTCCTAGACAATGCCTTTTATGCCGTTTCGGGAAGCCGGCTCTACAAGAGCAGCAATGGACTGAATTGGACTCTACACCTCGAGGACCATATCATACCTTACCACTTCCGAGGCGAACTCCTGACCGTTTGGAACGAACAATTGGTTTACGCTGGGGCGAATGGTTCGCTCGGAATCTCAAGCGATGGCGAAAACTGGACCCACTTCGAGGTGGGATCCTCCGATCGAATTTCGCAACTGCTAGAACTAGGAGACCGCATCATTCTCGATCTCGGAAGAGTCGGTTTGGTTTACTCGGTTGAAACAGGGGATGAACCCAAAGAAGGTTCCCACTCGCTCGAGTTCGACTTCAACTCCCAATCGATCGATTCACAGATAGAGCCCTCTGACCAGCCCGATCGACTTTACGGGCTTTTGCTGCAGAGCAAGGATCTCAAAAGATGGCACGCAGCAAAAGACGCATCCTACCAAGAGGAAACAAGCGCTAGAAACGTCCATCTAGAGCTGAACCTGCGAGATAGAAGCGAAACTTCATTCTACCAAAATGGATACGTCTCCCTGACCGACCTCTTCGGATCTTGGGTTGCCTCTGAAACGCTCAAGATTCAAAACGGAAATAGCGAACCGCCAACCACAACGACAGCTAAACGTTTTGCGGAGCTACGCATCGGCGAATCGAGGAAAATCAAAATCCGACTCCTGGATACAACCGACTTTTCAGTCCAAACAATCATAGAAGGCACCTTCGACTCCGGAGGAGTGATTGATGCCAAAGTGACCCAGAGCAACGACCCCAAGCTCCAAGACCTCAGCGTAGCGGGCTACCTCGGTCACCAAAACTCAGCGCCCTATATCCTATTGGAAGCCGACTGGAGTGACGAGAACAACGTCTCACGAAGCTTCGAAATCAACATGACCATGTAGCATACTCCGACCTCACGATATCCCCCCAAAAAAATGATTCATCCGCAAAGACAGCGGAATCTGCTGCATATGGCGATTTACCAAAAAAATAGATCCACAAAACAACTACACCTATGACCAAACGACTCAAAAGAATAAATCCCCTTCAACTCGGCAAAATCCTCGCCGCCTTCTACGCCCTCGCCTCGCTGATTTTCGTCCCGTTCATGCTTTTGTTCTCTCTGCTTGCTAGCGTAGTTCAACAGTCAGAAGGCACAGCCGCACAGATGCCGATCCTGCTAGGAATGGGAGCAGGATTCCTGATCATCGCCCCCATCATGTACGGCGTTATGGGATTCGTCGCCGGCATAATCGGAGCCTTCCTCTACAATCTCATCGCCAAATGGCTCGGCGGCATCGAAGTGGAAGTCGAGTAGCAAACGCAGCTGAAATACTCGCTCGAGGAATGGTAGAGCCCGCTGTCCCCAGCGGGCACACGGGACCTGCAGCGGTGCGTGCCCCTCGAAACAGCAAGCGCCACCATTACGGCTAGCGCTCTTCATCCCTTTGTAGATCAGCACTGGAATCCGCGATGAACCAAGAAATTTAGCCCAGACAAAGATTTGGTTCGATCTAATGGGAATTACGGATAAAACAAACAGCACTTCAACTTAGGTGCCCGTTCACCTTCCCCTCCCTCATTCGTAACGTCTTCCCATCCCTGACCGTGCAACAAGAAATCGACACCACCACTCCTGATCCCCTCCCAACCGAAATACCCCCGCAGAAGCTTTTCACCGCAAAAGCGATCGGAGTCGGGGCATTCATCGGTGGACCGCTGGCCGCTACCATCTTGCTTGGGCGAAACTTCCACACGTTAGGGCTTAAACACAGACGCAACAGAACCCTGCTCCTCGGACTCGGCTTAACCCTGTCTTACTTTTGGCTGCTTTTCGCAATCCCAGACAGCATCCTAGATTCTATCCCCAGTGCTGTATTCGGAGCCCTAACGGCGATCATCGCCTATAATCTAACCGAGAAGTTCCAAGGGCGAATCCTTCGTGACCACTTCGCCAAGCAAGGACTCAAGGGCTCAGGCTGGGCAGTAGCCGGCTGGTCTGTTTTGTCGCTCATCCTTACCCTTGGCATCGCGATGCTCTACGTGCCGACAGTGCCTGCTTTCGATTTCGAAGAGGAAGTCTACACGGAAGGGCTGCTCGGAAACGAAATCTACTACAGCGATGATATCGATACTGTCACCTTAAAGGAACTGGGAGACTACCTGATCGAGATTGAGTATTTCGATTCCGAATACTGGACGCCGATTCAATTGATCCGCCGCCCCAACGGCTACGACCTCACCGTACCGTACTTACGCACCGAATGGGAATACGAAGAGACAGCGGAGCTATTCCAGGAATTTGCAGCCGGAATCGAAACGCACGTCTTAAACGAGCCTGTATCCATAACCCTGATCGACGCGGACTTTTCAGAGATCTACAGAAAACGTCTGCAATAAGCTTCTTTCGAAAAAGCCGACCAGAACAACAGGTCCCCTCGGAAAAACAGTGAACACAGCCCCAGCAGATCCTGTAGAACAGTCAACAGAAGCAGAACCGATCGATCCAAGCTACCAATACTCCGGTTTTTGGCGCCGCGTATTGGCCTATTCGATCGACGCAATACTTCTCGGCGCCATCGGACTCGCCCTTGGTTTTACCTTCTACGACTACTTTTTATCCATCGGCCAAGCGGGCCGTCTTTTGGGTCTAGTCATCTATCTAGGATACTTCGCTACTCTAAACTCGCAGATAGGAAACGGACAGACGCTCGGCAAACGTATGCTTAGTATCCAAGTCCTCAACCAAGAGGGCAACACTCTCAACCTGCAAACCGCGCTCATAAGACAATCGATTATCGCAGCCCCGATCTTCCTCAATGGACTCACCCTCCCCTCGGGCAAATACCTCCTAGCTGCGACAGTGCTACTAGGCGTAATCGTATTTGGAGTTGGCGGAGTGATCGGCTACTTCCTGCTCTTCAACACCAGGACACGCCGTTCCCTGCACGACTTCATCTGCGGAAGCCATGTCGTGAAGCTGGAAAAGGACAAAACCAGTATTGACGTTCCTCCCCTCTGGAAAGGGCACTTAGCGATTTTGGCAGCGATCACCCTTAGCGTCGCCACAGGCGGTGTTTTCTTAGGCGATTGGGCAAAGAACAATTTCGACCTGACGCAAATAACCGCGCTCTACAACAAGCTGAGTGAACAGGAGCACATCCGCCAAGCCGGAGTACACCTGACCAACCACTACAGTTTCGGCAGCGACAAACAGGATCCTGTCACCGTACTGCAATTGGTAGCCTCGCCTCCGCACTCAATCCCGTCTCCAAGCAAATACGCCTTGGAAGTCGTTGCTGTAGCATTGAAGGATGAGACCATTCTTCCCGACTCCGATGTCATCGCCCTATCCATTTTAACCGGTTTCGACCTCGGAATCGCAAAACAGCATACCACCCGATCCGTTTCCGACTCTCCAGCGAACTGGAAGGCCGCCATCGAATACTACGAAACCGAAGGACAAGTTCCAAACACCCAATTCTCCAGCACCACCAATATCAGATTCTGAAACACAACAGTCCAGGGCTTCGATAGCAGCCCACCCAGAGCCCTAAACATTGGCTCTGGTCTAACGTTCCAAGAAGCTAGGCATGAAACCAATCCAACTCTACCGCCTTTTCTTAGTCATTCCCCTTGTCGCGTCTTGCTTGCACGCCAACACACGAAAAGCGCACCTTTTAATCGACCTCGAAGAAGCAACCTCGACTAGAATAGAAGAGCTCTACTCAGATTCGATCGTACGTACCGCTGACCGTATCTGGAATATCAATACCGGCGAAATGATCGCAGGCCCGACCAGCAGAGAAGACTTCGGAGAATTTCTCGACTTCGACCTAAGCTCGAAGCGGAGTCTCTACCGAAAAGCTGAACCGCACCCCGACGCTGTTAGGCAGCTCACAGTCTTCCAAGTCCGCAATCAACAGGGCGAAGTGATCTTCGAAAAAAAGGAATGGATCTCGCACCAACCAAAGGCGTTTTTAGTGGATGGCGGGAAATACCTGCTAAGCCGTAGCAATGACGCCAAGAGCTTCGATTTAATGCTCGAACTCCATTCTGTGGATACTGGAGAGCTGATCTGGCAACGTAAGCCTGAGGGTTCCCCGAGATGGAGGCTCTCCCAAGACTCCTCGATGTGCCTCGAACTTGGCTCCGACAACAATCAAAACCGCTTCCAAACCGCCATCGCTTTCGACGTAATCACCCAAGAGGAACTTTCAAATGTAGACGTAGCCAGTCTCGAGCTGAGAAAAGAGTCGATCTACCTCAGCAGGTTCGAGAGCTCGCTCGCCGTACTGTCCGGAAACGGGGGAACGCTCATAGCCAATTCAGCAAGCCGAAACCTCTCGATCATTTACGGATTCGCCGCTGCAAGCCTCCGTTTCGAGCAAAGTCCGAAATACGATGCAGAAGCTCGCTACGTCGTTCTACACGCCGGGTCTCAAACCTTCGGCGGCGTGACCTGGGCCGTTTACAACGCCCGAAACGGAGAACAAATCGGAACAAGCTTAGACTATCAGGTAGAAAGCTCGCTCCTGCAGCAGGGCAGCGCTCCCACCCCATCCCCGGACGGGCAGCTGCTCTATAAAGTTAGCGCCCCTGGCCAAATCGAAGTTTGGAATCTCACCGAGAAGACCTTGGAGAAAACGCTCTCATACACCAACATCCCCTTCAATGCTCTCGTTCCTTCGCCCGACAATCGTCATCTTCTCGCCCTAGCCCTCAGCGGAATCAATGACGACTTCATGGTTTTGCTCGACTCGGAAACCAACCTCCCAGTCTACAGCAAAATCGTAAACGACCCGGAGCTCAATCTCTCGAGCGGGGAATTCGGTTACGTAAGAGGCTTCACGCGGACCTTAATGCTGCCGCCAGGCGGCCAACGCTTCTTTTTCCAGACCTCAATCAAACCTGAAGCCTTCAACTACCTGACAGGCGAGCCCGTCGTGTTTGCGACTGAATTCAACGGCAAGGCTCTGAGTTCACGATACGTTGAGCCGGAATCCGCCTGGGTCACAGTGTACAGTTCCGGAAGAGTCAGGATTGAAAAAGAAAACGAAACGACTTGGATCCAACTTCCCAATACACACCTAGTAGAACATGCAGCCATCGACCCGGGATCAGGAAGCATCGCCATCCAGCGCGATTCGAGTTTCCTCATAACGCACCCTTTTGACGATCGAGAGGATCAGCAAATCACCGGCCTCAGCCTAGGAATCCACCCAATCAGCCTACATGGCGGAGGCAAGTGGCTAGCGGGAGACTACAAAGGTATCTACGATTTGGAGACAGAATCGAAACTCAGCTTACCCTTCAATCTCTATGCGATCTACGCGATCGACTACGCTCAGAAATTGCTAGCGATCAAAGATCCA
This sequence comes from Pelagicoccus mobilis, assembly GCF_016595505.1. Lineage (GTDB taxonomy): Bacteria > Verrucomicrobiota > Verrucomicrobiia > Opitutales > Opitutaceae > Pelagicoccus > Pelagicoccus mobilis. The sequence continues at coordinate 19,032 of NZ_JAENIL010000015.1, forward strand.
AACTCGCCTGCAGTCGCAGTTTACGACCTCTCGGAAGAGCCAAGCGAGAAATTCAAAACAGACGTCCGATTTCACGAAATCTACGATCTACGTTTCTCGGAAAACGGCAATAAGCTACACATCCTGGCCCGCCCTGAGTTCGCAGGCTGGTACAGTCAAAGCCTTTACACCGCGGATTCAGGTTCCGGACAAATCCAATCAGAGTTCGACGTAAGCGACCCCGAGGAGCGTACCTACAACTTCCTGCTCCCCCATTCAAACGGCACGGATATCTTCCTCTCCGACTGGGATACCACATTCTCTTCATTCGACCTGAACGCCGCCGAACGATCACTACCGGCCTATCCAAGTTCCACCCATGGCGTTACCTTTATCGACTGGGCTCCGACCGGCCCCGACGGCACCCTACGGTATATCGATTCCCAAGGTATCCTCTACCATTTCAAAGCAGGGACCGCGACTCCCGCCGATACCACCTTCACTCAAAATCCAGACGGCTCGCTCGATGTCTCCTACTTAGAAAAACCCGGCCACGAATACTGGAACGAAATCTCCTGGAACCTGAAGGATTGGATTGCCAGCAAAGATCCCGAGGCCATGAGCCAGTGGCTTGACAGTTACGGGCGCGGGTTCTTCCGCGTCTACGAAGCGACGACCGACAATTAACTAATACCATACGCAGCCCTGCTGCCTAGCCTTCTTCGCTCGACTCAGCGTCTTCTTCGCTTGCCAGCTCTTTCAGCACATGGGAGGCGGCAAAAAAGCCGAACGTACCGGTGAGGTGAGTGGCCGCCCCGTACCCGCTTGCGCAGTCGAGACGTACGCTTGTCTGCCCAGAGCCTCCGTCTTCCACGTCACAGACTTCCGGATACATCGGCTCTTCTGGAGAAAAAACGCAGTCGATGTGGAACTTACGACGCTTCTGGCGAGAAAAGCCATGCTGTTGGCGTAGCTGTTTCCGTACCCTTTTGAGAAGCTGGTCGTTAATCGAACGGGCTAAATCGCAAATCTGAATCTGCGTCGGATCGATTCGTCCTCCCGCCCCTCCGACCGTCAGGATGGGCGTGCCCCGCTGATGACAGGCAGCGATCAGAGAAACCTTATGAGTGGTGCTATCGATGGCATCTACCACATAGTCGAAATTCGGGGCGAGGATCTCCTCCACGTTCTTTCCTGTCAGAAAAGTGTGCACCGTCGAGATTTCGCACTCAGGATTGATCGCCCGACAACGCTCCGCCATGGTCTCGATCTTGGAAGCTCCAATGAGCCCGTCCAACGCATGAATCTGGCGGTTGATATTACTTTCGCAGATATCGTCCAAATCGATCAGCGTCAGCTTGCCGATCCCGCTGCGGGCCAAAGCTTCGACCACCCAGGACCCGACTCCGCCGATTCCGACTACGCAGACATGGGAAGCGCGAAAACGCTCAAGAGCCGTCGCTCCATAGAGCCGACCAATGCCGCCAAACCGAAAGTCAAAATTTGCCTGAGAATCCGCCATATTCGCAAAAGAAGCAGTCCTATACGGCGAATCTTCCCCCCGCTGGCAAGCGGTTTTGCAGCCTCCCCCCTCGGGGCCATGTCTTTGAACGAGCTCTTTACCTTGACCGCTAGGCAGCTTTGCCTCTGCATCCTGCCCTTTGCTCAAGGCATGAAAATCACCGACCTGAATAGAGATGGCGGTATCGGCTCCAACAGCCTGCTCGTCGAACTCGGCGGCTACACCTTCGTAGTCGACGCGGGCTTGCACCCGAAACTGACCGGCAACGCTGCGGTACCCAATTTCGACTTCATCGGTGATCGGGAGATCGATTTCGTGATCGTCACTCACTGCCACCTCGACCACATCGGCTCGCTTCCCGTGCTTCTCAAACAGCACCCGAAGGCACGCGTTTTCATGAGCTTGCCCAGCCAAATGCTCGTCGAACGCATGCTGCACAACTCCTGCAACGTGATGAAGCGACAAAAAGAGGAGAAGCGCATTCCTGAGTATCCACTTTTTACGCACGACGATATCGACGGAATTTCCGGTCGTTTCGAGCCCCTAAAATACAAGGATCCCCTTCGGCTGGAGCTGCATGGCGAGATGCTCACCATCACGCTCTACCAAGCTGGCCACGTCGCTGGCGCAGGCGGATTCCAAATCGAACACGGGAGCAAAACCTACTTCTTCACCGGCGACGTCCTTTTCGACGACCAACGCGTCCTCAACGGAGCACGTTTCCCAAAGGCAAAAAAGTTCGACGCCATGGTCATCGAAACCACGCGTGGCGAAACCGAACGCCCCGAAGGGAAAACCCGAGAGAGCGAGGTCAAGCGACTCCTCAAGCAAGTCGGCCAGACGATCCGCGAAGGAGGTTCGGTGCTGATCCCCGTCTTCGCCCTCGGGCGCATGCAAGAACTGCTTTCGCTTCTCAACGACGCACGCAAAGACGGGCGCCTCCCCCGTTGTCCAGTCTACGGAGCCGGTCTCGGCCTAGATATCGCTGACTACTTTGACCAGATTACGAAGCGGACTCAGCTGATTAACTACACGCGCCGCGTCACCAAAGAGCTGCGCCTCAAACGTCCTCCCCGCAAGCTCACCCCTGGCAAGGAACCAGGCGAACCTGGCGTATTCGTTCTTAGCAGCGGCATGCTAGTGGAGCGTACCCCCAGCTACATGGTGGCCTCCACCCTGCTCGCGAGTACCAAAAACGCGATCTGCTTCGTCGGCTACTGCGATCCAGATACCCCAGGCGGCAAGCTACTCGAAACGCGCCCCGGACAAACCTACCTTTTCGACGTACTCGACTACCAATGTCCGGTGCTGGCCAAAGTCGACCGATTCGAGCTCAGCGGTCACGCAGATCGGGACGAAATCCTCAACTTCGCCCTCGCAGCTGAGCCGAAGAGCATTGTCCTCACCCACGGCGACCCCGGCGCCCGCGAGTGGTTCGCCCAACAGCTTGAAGCGGCAGACCACCCCGTCCGTGTCATTGATCCAGAGCCTCTCGAAACAATCGAGATCCTCTAAACGGGAGAAGAAAACTTCCACCAAACCAAGGCTTCGCTATCTAATCCGCCTTGGTAAAGGCGTGAGTCATAGCAACCGCAGCCGCATCCGACTCGTCGAGCTGCAGCATCGCCCCATGACCCAGGAGCGTACGAATCGTTTTAGCGACCTGCTCCTTACTCGCACGCCCATGCCCCACTACCGCTTGCTTCACTCGCAGTGGAGGATACTCAAAGACGTCTTTGCCCCGCATCGCGGCCGCGGCGATGGCAGCTCCACGAGCTGCCCCGAGAATTTGAGCCGTCTGAAAATTTTGCACGTAGATGGTCTGCTCGAGAGCAACCACATCGATCTCATACGTATCCAAAATCTGGAGAACACGTTCGCAAATATTCCCGAGACATTGAGGCATGGAAATCTTAGGCTTTTGCTTGAGCGTCTCGCTTCGCAAGAGAATCTGACGGCCGCCACTAGCAAATTCCACAACAGCCAAGCCCGTTCCTCGCAAACTCGGGTCGATACCCAAAATCGTTCCGACATACTTCTTGCGAGCAAGAGACACAGGTATGTTCGCGCTCGAGGCCACTGGCTTCCCTGAGACCTTATCCTTCCAAAGTTGTCTGACGCTTTTTCGAGGCATTGCTTAAAACGAGAGGTAGAGCATGTAGGCGACTGCCGCCACCGTCAGCCAAAAAGCAATGCGTTCGAACCAAGCCTGGCTTATCTTCTTGGCAAAGAAGTACCCCAGCAAACTTCCGACGAGCACAAATGGCAGCAGCTTCAAGTTCGCCTCCAAGCTCCCCCAGTTCACCAACCCCTGCTCCTGGAGAAACGGAACCTTAAAGATATTGAGGAAAGTGAAGAAATAGACGCTCGTCCCCATGAACGCCATCTTGGGCAATCGCATCGAAAGCAAAAACAGGATCATGATCGGTCCCGCCGCATTGGCCAATGTGGATACGAACGCAGCGATCACACCGATCGTCGCCGCCGCGCCATAGCTATGCGGCAAAGCAGCGCTGACCAATGTCGGGTACTTCTGACGAAAGATATGCAGCGCCAACATCGTGGCGAGAACGATACTGATCACCATGCGAGCCTGATTCGCCTGCATCGCGCCCAGCGTCAGCCAGCCTACAATCACTCCCACGACCGCCCACGGAACCAATCGGAAAATGTGCTTCCACTCCGCGTGCTTCCGGTAGATGAGCAACGCGCAAAGATCACCCACCACGAGGAGAGGCAGCCCAAAGCCAACCGCCTCCTTGGCGTCCAAAAGTATTTGGAAAATCGCGACATTAAGTATGCCCAGCCCTGGCACGCCACTCTTGCTCAATCCAATGATCAAAGCAGCGAGCGCAAACATCGCCCAACGCCATAACTCGAAATCCATCTTCGAGCAAGGAGACGGATCAACGCCGAAAGGCAACCGCAAAGAGCCCCAAGCAAGGGCATCATTCCGCTCGCCAAGCCGGCCATCTGGCCTACGAATGTACAAATGCAACGCCTTCAATGGGGAATCATCGCTACCGGACGCATTGCCGGAGCATTCGCGCGCGGTCTCAAAACTTCCAATACCGGAGAGCTCGCAGCGGTCTCCAGTCGCGACTTGAAATCAGCCCAAGGTTTTGCGGCAAACCATGGCGCCAACCGTGCCTACGGCAGCCACTCCGAGCTCCTAGCCGATCCAGAGATAGATGCCGTCTACATCGCCACTCCGCACCCGTTTCACGCGGCACTGGCGATCGAGGCAGCGGCAGCCGGAAAACACATTCTCTGCGAGAAGCCGCTGGCCATGAACATGGCTGAAGTGACGGAAGTCCTAGCCGCCACGGAAAAACATAAAGTCACCCTCGTAGAAGCATACATGTACCGCTGCCATCCCCAGACGATCAAGGCCGTGGACCTAATCCGCAACGGAGCCATCGGCCAAGTCGGTCTGGTGCAAGCGAACTTCGGCTTCCATGCACCCTACAATCCAGAGGGCCGGCTCTTCTCGAAAAAGCTGGGCGGAGGCGCCATTCTCGATGTCGGCGGCTATCCGGCCTCATTCGCTTGTATGGTGGCTGACGCGATAGGCGAAGCATCAAGCGTCTCGGTCGATACCCATGGCTGCCTCGGCACAGTCGATCCCCAAAGCGGTTCTGACACCTTGGCGATCTGCAACCTAGCCTTCGAAAACGGCCTCGCCGCGCAGTTGTCCGTCAGCACCCAACTCAGCCAGCAAAATCAGGTACGCATCTACGGTAGCAAAGGCTGGATCGAGATTCAGACGCCTTGGATCGTGAGCCCGGATGGCGGGGATTGGCAATTCACTCTACAACGCGAGGGTATGGACAAACCGGAAATCGTCCGAGGATCAGAGCCGCGTGGACTCTACGGAATCGAAGCCGATTGCTTCGCCGACTTACTAACCGGTAACCACTCAAACTCTCCATGTATGTCTAGATCCGATACACTTCGAGTGAATCAAATCCTAGAAAACTGGCAAAAGGAGATTTTTGGATAACGCGGGTATTTGACGGACGCCTCGGCTATTTTCCGCCAGAGCGAAACTCCTCAAGCGAGAGCTTCTTCTTTTTCTTATTCGGAGACTCTACTTCCTGAGGAACGTAGCCTTCGGGACTCCCCTTCAGCCAGCTTCCCGCATAGTAGACAACTCCGTTGTCCGTATAGGTTTCAAATTCCGTCAAACGGTATCCGTCACTCGCATACGATGAATGCGTGTTATAGAATTCATCTGGCAACAAATCGTAGGAGTACTTGCTTTCTTGCCACTCCTTACGCTTTACCCACTGCCCCCCAAAAACGAACTTCCCTTCGAAGACATAACCTTCGATGTCCTGCAGACGAAATCCTGCTTCATCTAGGCCAGTAGCGATCTCGTTGATACGTTTCTTTTCGATACCGCGGTAGAACCGGACTTCTTGATCTTCCTCCTTCTTGATCCAAATGCCAGCATGACGGTATTTGCCGTTCGATTCGTACGCCTCGAAATCGACCAGACGATACCCGCGGTCCGCCATCTCGCCGTAGCGATTGGAGAAATCCAGGCTTTCCAGCCCGAAATAGAACTCGGACTCCTTCCCTTCAGCCGCTTTCGCCCAGATGCCTGAAAAGTGCAATGTCGCCCCGTTGCGATCCACCTCGAACTCAACGAGCGAGTACCCATTTCCCGTGTGCTTCTCGTGCACCTTCACAAACTCGGAAATCGGCTGCGACATCGTGATTTGCCAGCCTTCTCCAGAGGACATCCGATTCCAGATCGTAGACACAGCCACAGAGCGACCGCTTCGATAGGTTTCGATATCTACAATCCGGTAGCCTTCCGAATTCAGGCTCTTGAACGCCTCCGCGAATTTGCCGCGGTCGAGCCCTGATTTAAACTGAGACTCCACTTCGTAGTCGGAGTAGTCGGAGGCTAGAAGTGAACAGGCGGCAAGGGCTCCCGCCGAAACTGCAGCCGCCTTCAAAAGTGGGCCAAAACGAAAGAAACCGGTTTTTTGGTCGTGCGATGTCATATGGAGATCCTCCGAGAGTTCACTAAGAGTACCGTAATAGGATCGGACCAAGGGGTGCTATCTGTAGAGAGGATAGCCCTCAAATTCCACTAGGCGCCACTCCCCTTTTCTTGCAGGGAAAGCTGTAGGAAAGCGCCGACTCGACTAGGCGTTTCGCGCCTGATGCCAGGCTACGACATCGCGATAGGCCACGTCTCCGCCAAAGATATCCAACGCGCTTCCAATCGTCAGATCAATCCGACCAGCCCCCAAGGCCTCTACACGATCCAGATCTCCCATCGATCGGGCTCCTCCTGCGTAGGTTACCGGAATTTCGCAATTCTCCCCGAGGAGTCGCACGAGATCTTCCTCGATTCCATTCATGCGGCCTTCCACGTCGACGCCGTGCACCAGGAATTCACAGCAATGCTTTCCAAGTTCTGCGATCGTCCCGGCATCGACCTTCGTTTCCGTGAAATTTTGCCAACGATCGGTTACCACCCAATACGCTCCATCTCGAGCTCGGCAGCTGAGATCCAGCACGAGCCGATCCCGGCCGGTTTCGGATTTGAGAGCTTCCAAGCGTTCGTAATCGATTCGACCGTTCCGAAAAACGTAGGAGGTCACGATCACCTGCGAAGCACCCGCATTGAGAAATTCCGCCGCATTCTCCGCCGTGACTCCTCCCCCGTACTGCAATCCGCCCGGATAAGCGGAAAGCGCAGACAAAGCAGCTTCCTTGTTTCCTGGGCCTAAGGCGATCACATGCCCGCCTGTCAGAGCATCCGACTCGTACATGCGGGCAAAATCAGCCGGCGCCATTTGCGACTCGAAATTGGTCTCGAGGCTCGAGTCCGACGAGTCGCTTAGCGTACCGCCCACGATTTGGACGACTTTTCCATTCTTTAGATCGATGCAGGGGCGGAAGCGCATGGTGAGACTCAGATGCAGAGGCTAGATACAGATGCAAGGCTTCTCGAACGGAGCGGTCGCCTGAGCCCCCAAAGAATCCAACTCTTTCTCCACCCGATCGCGCACCTCCTCCAGATCATCCTCCGTGGCCTTGCGCGGCACCTCGATGAATTCGCCTACCGATACCATCACTCGTGCAAACGGCTTCGGGAAAAACATGCGGTCCCAAGAGCGTATCCGCCAGCAATCGCTCGCCCAAAAAGAAATAGGCAGGATCGGCCGTCCTGTCATTTTCGCGAGTCCCGCGACTCCAACCTTGGCCTTATAGACAGGTCCTTTCGAGCCATCCGGCAAAATGATCACTGAACGCTTGTCCTTAACCAGAGCCCGATAAAGCCCGTGCAAGCCAGCCGCCCCCTTTCGCGAAGACGAGCCGCGTACCACCTTGGCTCCCGCATACTTTCCCACGATCGCGCCCAGTTCCCCATCCTTCGAAACGCTCGTCATCAAGGTCAGACGGAACTTGTTGCGGAGCAGAAAGCGATAGAGGTAGGTCGAAAAGGTGAACAAGCGATTATGCCAGGCCGTGATGATAACCGACTCCCCTCGCTCGACAAGTTTAAGCAAGCCCTCTGTCTCTCCCACGATCCGATATCGGTAGGTAAAGCTAAGGAATTTGATCAGCTCTAGCATAAGCCAAGAGGTGATACGGGTCTTGCGGGAAACGTTTTGCTGGGAATCGTCGGCGGACATTGAAATGAAACTGCTACACTTCCATGCGAGCAGCCACGACCGTCAAGGTCCTTTTCGAGGCCATACGACCTTCGAGATCCCAGCAGAATCAGCGATCCTCCAGATCGTTGGACGAGATCATCTTCCGCACCTTAGTCACGTAAGTCCAACGCTCCTGCGAATAGCGGGACAATCCTCCCGCCAAATCATACCCCGTAGGCTCGACACCCTTTTCACGGTGAGCAGAGCGAATATCGCGTAGAGCCGTGTAGTTCGAATTGGTATTCAGATTTCGCAAGTACGCGAGAAACGACTCGCTGGGCGACGCATAAGCCGTGACCTCGTAGGTCTTACCGGCAGGACGACGCTGGGGCACGATACCGCAACCTGGCTCGTAGCACCACATGCCAAAAAGGTTGTTGCCAAGCCGCGCGAAACGGGAAGTCCCCCAGCCACTCTCGATGGCGGCCTGAGCAAGAGCAAGCGAGGCCGGAATCGTATCCACCCGAGCCAACAGCTCTTCGAACTCGCGGCTATTCGCCTCTTCAACCGGATCGAGCTTGTAGGCCTCGCGCAGAGCGTTGAAGTCCTCGAGACGTCCAGCGCTGAGACGATCGTTTCGCTCGAAATAGCTCTGCAGCTTCAAAGCCTCTGCCCGTTCCTCGAGGATATCCTCGTTCGCCTTCGCCACGAAAGGCTCGAGAAACTCGAAGAACGCTTGCTTGCGCTCACCAACGTTTTCGATCGCCGCAAAATTCGGCAGCGATACTTCCTCTAGACGGTCGTCATCAATGATCGTCTCCACGACGTTCAAAACCGAATACACGGCGATCACCAGCAAACTCAACGCCGCTGCGGCGAACATCCACGTTTGATAATCCCCCTTGCGGCCTAAAGACACGCCACGCAGGAGCGAAAGGTTTGGTATACGTTTCGGACTCATTTTCCCAATTATCCCAGATTTGAAGCGACAGCTATCCCACTAGCCCAAGCAGCAAACGGCTACTTGACGCGCTTCAGGTGCAGTATGACCTCTCCATCCATCCAGTACTCGATGTAGTTGGCAGAGGTGTTAACGAAATCCGTCCAGCCGTAGGGCGTCTTTCCTTGGTTGGCTGGCGATACGAGTTCGTATCCACCGTGATGCCATTCGCGATAACTCGCAAAATACTCGTTGGCCAGCTTCACGCGAATCTCCTTCTCCTTATGCTCAGGAAACAGCTGGATGTAGACGTTGTTCTCGTCTGCGACAAACTTCACGTCGCGTACGATCGCTTTGTCCTGTGTCAAAACTTCAAAAGGGCCGTATACTTTGCCCGTTGTGCCCGCGTCCGGATCACCACTAGCCGAGACCATGGCTGTGATAACGGAGAAGGCGAAAAGCGTAGCTGCTGCAAGGAGTCGGTTCATATTGCGAGCAGTCAAAGCCAACTGTGAGCAGAAGTCAAAAGCCTAGGGTTCTGAATCTTTGATAAGGGTTGGCCGGATCTCGCTGAGTTCTAGCGCCTATCGTAAGCGCAGCGATCTCTTGCATTAATACCTTTCATTTAAGGAAATTTTTAGGTGACAGAGCATTTGGATTCATTTTGTTGCCTGCTCAGCGATTTTACCGAATCGATTCAGTAAACAAATCGTACATGGATACGTCACCCACGACAAATGATCAGCAAACTTGGAAGATACAGCATACGCTTCGTAAGCGAATTCGGAGAATTGGCAGGATTCTCTGGACGCGCGGCCGTATCCTTGCCTGGTCAACGCCATGTCTTTGAGAAGCTGACCCGCGCCCTCTTCGAGATCGGAGTACGCTGCGTACCGATCACTCTTATCGTCGGCCTCTTCACCGGCCTCGTGCTCGGACTCCAGCTCTACTACGTACTGACCAAGTTCAGTTCCGAGAGTCTACTCGGCCAAGCGGTCGCTCTCTCTATCATTCTTGAAATCGGTCCCGTCTTTACCGCGATCATGATCGTCGGCCAAGCCGGCAGCGCCCTCTCCGCCGAAATCGGCATCCAGCGAAACGCGGAGCAGATCGACGCTCTGCATACCATGCAGATCAACCCGATCGGATTCCTCGTATCGCCACGACTTTGGGCAGCCGTCATCGCCTTCCCGATTCTCACCACCTTCTTCGACCTTATCGGAATCTACGGCGGCTACCTCACAGGCGTCCAACTCCTAGGCGTGGATCCCGGGGCGTATTGGAATCGCATATACGATGCGGTCAGCCTGCAAAACATCTTCAACGGCCTCGTGAAGGCATTCGTCTTCGGCATCGTGACTACCCTGATCTGCTCCTTCCAAGGTTACTACACGCACATCAAGGCTGATATCCCAGGAGCTCGAGGCGTTTCGCAAACCACCACACGAGCCGTAGTCTACTCCAGCATTGCGATTCTGGTATTCGACTACCTGATCACCTCTTTCCAAATGGGCCAATGAGCAACGATTCACATCTCCAGCTCAAGGGCCTAAGCAAAGCATTCGGCAGCCAAACAGTCCTCGATCGCATCGATCTCGACATTCCACTTGGCGAACACACGACCGTCATCGGAAAAAGCGGCACCGGCAAATCCGTGTTGCTCAAGTGCATTTCAGGACTGCTCGCCTCCGATTCGGGCACGATTTCAGCGTCTGGAAAGCAGGGCATCCCAAGCTGCAGCTATATGTTTCAGCAAAACGCCCTCTTCGACTCCATGACCGTCGAGGAAAACGTAGCCTTGCCGCTGCGCGAAACCGGCAAAGCCGGAAAAGAGGAGATTGAACAAAGGGTAGGGGATATGCTCGCCCAGCTAGAACTCTCGCCAGCTAGCAAGAAGTACCCAGCAGAAATCTCAGGAGGCATGAAGAAGCGTGCCGCCCTAGCCCGGGCTCTCATCACCAGTCCGGAAATCATTCTCTTCGACGAACCGACCACCGGCTTGGACCCGCAGCGCAAGTACGCGGTTTTCGACATGATCCGCGACTATCGGAAACGATTCGGCTTCACCGTAGTCATGGTCAGCCACGACGTCCCTGAAGTCTTCGAGATATCCGACCACATCGCCTGGCTCGACGAAGGCAAAATCAAGTTCTGGGGTACCCCAAAACAGCTGGCCGAAAACACGCCTGATGCGCTGAAGCCATTCCTCAATCCTAAACTCGCTTCCGCCTAGCCCACTCTATTTGCAAACAATGAACAGTAGAAAAGTAGACTTCTCAGTTGGACTCTTCGTCCTCATCGGACTTCTCGCCATTGTCTACATGGCGGTTCAAATCGGCGGAAGCCGTTTTCTGGGGGGAGACACGCAGAAGGTAACCGCGATCTTTTCCAACATCGGGGGACTGGCTTCGGGCAGCAACATCACCATCGCCGGTGTGAAAATAGGGACCGTCGGCCCCATCGAACTCAATCCAGAGACCCTCAAGGCCGAGGTTCAGCTCTTGATCAACAACGACATAGAGCTCTGGAATGACGCTACCGCAGCCATCAAAACCAATGGTCTGATAGGCGACAAATACGTCAGCCTCTACCCCGGCACAGAAATCGAAGGAATCAGCGAACCTCTCCAGGGAAAGCTGGTCGATACAGAATCTGCCATCGATATTGAAGGTTTAATCAGTCGTTTCGCTTTCGGATCCGTTACAGATGAGTAGATTATCCTAAATACTTTCAAACTACACTTATCAAACACTACAAACTACAATCCTCACTCTGATGAGACTCACAAAACCCTCAACGATCGTCGCGATATTCCTCGCCATCCTCACGGCTGGATATTCGGCAATCGCCAAACTCAGCCCACAGGAGCAGCTACAAGCCTCCATCTCGGAAGTCATCGAGATCCTACATTCCGGATCAGACATTCCAACCGACGAGAAACGCGCCCTCGTGCTCGAGCAGCTACAAACGCGCTTCTCCTTCGACATCATCATTCGCCGCACGCTCGGCCGAAACTGGAACCGCTTGGACGAAAGCCAGCAGGACCGTATCACAATTCTCATTACTGACCTGCTCATAAAAACCTACACAGCCGAATTGGCCAGTGGAGAAAAACCCCAAGTCAACTTCCTCAAGACGGAGGACCTCGACAGCAACAAGATCGAGATCCATACGAGCGTCACCTACAAGAACGCTTTGGTTTCGGTTAACTACCGTCTCGCCAACATCAAATCCCGCGGCTGGCAAGTCTATGACGTGCTAGTCGAAGGCACCAGTATCGTATCCAACTACCGAGGCCAGATCGACGAGCATTTCCAAACAAAGTCAGCAGAGGAGCTCCTCGACGTCATCGCCTCAAAAATAGAAAACTACGACAGCGAATAGCCCAATGAGGGTCCAACTCTCGACAGTTTCGCTCGCCTGCTTCCTTGCGGTCGGGACAAATCTTGCCGCCCAGGATGATGGACTGGATTTCGACGCCTTGTTCGAGGACGACTTCGAAGCGGAGGAAGAGCTTCCGTCAATCAACGATCCCTTTGAAAAGCTCAATAGGATCGTTTTCAATTTCAACGATAGCTTCTACGAACACATCGGTCGCCCATTCGCCAAGGGCTACTCGAAGGTGATGCCAGATCCAGTGGAGAAGGGGCTGACCAACGTTTTCGACAACGCCAAGTTCCCTTCTCGTTTCGCAGGCAACGTGCTACAAGGTCGCTTAGGAGACGCGGGCAAAGAAACCGGGCAATTCCTGGTCAACACCACCATCGGACTTGGCGGATTCTTCCGAGTAGCCGACGAATTCGAGTCCCTAAACACGACCGACGAAGACGTCGGCCAAGCTTTGGGCACTTGGGGCGTCGGACACGGATTCTACATTGTGCTGCCGTTGATAGGCCCATCCAGCTTCCGCGACTTCGCGGCCGATTTCGCCGACGACGCAGTCGATCCGATTCCTACGCCCAACTCCGAAATCTCAGACTCCTCTACGCGAGGAATGATACGGGCCATCGACATGACCAATCGTACGCCGTTCCTGATGGATTTGTACGACTCCATGAAACGGTCGGCCATCGATCCCTATGTCTCGGTTCGTGACGCCTACACCCAAAGGCGGGCACGACAAGTCGCTGACTAAGGGATCAACGGGCTTCGCTCGCCCGCATCGTGACCTTCCCGACGCCTTGACCTTCACAAATGTCGAGGAGGCGGGCGGCCGCTTGCACGCGAGCCTGAGGGTGGATTTTCAGAGTAACGCCTTCGATCTCTCCCCGTGCTCGTGCCGATCGGATTTCGGATTCAACAAGATCAAACCCGATCTCCCGACCACCGTAGAAAACAGCACCTCCTTTGGTGAGCGTTAAAACAAAAGGCTCAGCATCCAACTCGATGACTGGAGACGCCTCCGGCGTAAACAACTCCAGTCCGCTCTCCTCCACAAACACCGTCGTCACGATGAAGAATATCAGCAAAATGAATACCATATCGATGAGCGGCGATATGTTGATTTCAGACTGAACCCCTCCCCTTCCCACATTGATAGATTTTATATCCTACATTTGTAGGAATTAATCCGAAAAGTCAACCGCCTCTCGACATTCGAGAAGGCGGTTACAAAAATCCGTGGGCTATTTCCCGTTCTTGGGCGCTGGCGGAAGCAGTTTTAAGAGATTCTGCTCCTGCAAATACCACTCGCGGAGCGAACGTGAAAGCAGGTTATCCTTAAAATCCTTGAACAGACTTATGTTCAGAGACTCCTCAATCGCTTTTTTCAGCTCCGCGTGTATCGACTGTTTCGCTTCCTTCGACCAAGCGCTGAATGAGCCAGTCTTGTCGTTAAGCGCCTTCGCCGCCGCCATGCGCGTCTCATATCCGTATCCAAAATCTGGAACTTCGACATAAGCCTTGCCGACCTTGCCTTGAATTCGACTCTCCTTGTCGCGCTTCAAGATCACGGCCTTGGCAAGAGCGACTACCCGCTTTTCCAACTTAGCGACACTGTCCTCGTCCGAAAGATTCCCGGTCGCCGCCAGCCCAAGATCGCGAGGAGCCTTCTCGTATAATTTCAGCGTTTGCAGAAGGACTTCCTCTTCTAGCTTATCGAAGAGCTTACCGCTCCGTTCCAAAATAACCTCCTTTTCCTCCTCAGTCCAAGTGTAGGTCTCGCCATCAAGCCCAACGAAGGTGGAGTAAGCCTCACTGTCCAAAAGCTCCTTCAAGGTCTTCTTGAGCTCTTTCCCATCTACCTTCGGAGCGATCTCGACCGTTTCCAACTCCTTCTTGGACTTTACGCCGATACTCACTGGAAGATGAGCGAATAGCAGCTGGTCAATTCCTCCCAGCTCCTTGAGCTGCTCCTCCAAAGACTCCCAATGAGCCTCCCAACGTTCTTCCTGATTCAGGTCTCCCACAAACGCATAGTCCTGTTCCACCCGTACCGAACGCGTCTCCTTGTTGAACCACTTCAACATGTCCTTCACAGGTTCGGATATACGTTTTGCATATTCCGACACGTCCAACTTAACCGCTTCGAGCGACTTACGATCCTTCGGGTTCATCGGAGCTCGTCCGGCGATGAAACGTTCAAGAACCGAATTAGGCAATCCACGGATCGCTGACGACAAATCGTCATAGCTCGCCTCCAAGGGACCTGATCCATAATCGTGCCGGGTGACATCCGCGTAGATCAACGTCTCTTCCTCAGAGCCAAACAACTGCTTCTCCTCTACGACAGACTTGTCGTCAAAGTAGCCCCAACGGATCGCCGCCGCATCATGCTCTAGCGCGTCCTGGCCGTTTTTGATGTACCACCCCGTAAACACAGACGCGTTGAAAACCGAGTACTCCATGACCGAAGTCGAAACCGTCTTGTCCAAGTAGTCGCTCAAATCCTCTCCACCTACGTAATCAGCCATAAACTGATCCAACTCCTTTGGCGTAACGTCCGCAGAAAGACTCGCCGCAAAATTATGCCGAAGCCCCAACACGTGCCCCACCTCGTGAGCAGTGACATCACGCACGTAGTCCTGGGAAATCCGCTCCACGATCTCCTCGCTCAAGTCAGGATCGGCCAGGAGCTCCTCTAGCCCATCCGAAAGCTCGAGGGCAAAATCGATGGGATCAAATTGGCAGGCCACCGAATGGCCAAACGCCGAAGAGTGCACATGCTCGCTCTCTTCATCCTCCTTTTCCTTCTCCTCTGACTTCTCGTCGATCATCGCCCGAAGCGTACGCAAGAGACGCCGAGCACGAACCTCTCCTCCAAACTCGAAGACGCTCGTCATGTAAGCCTGCCCATGCTGCGTCTCTCCCGTCAACGGATCGATCAAAGCATCCGCATAGGCGACCCCCGCTGTGTCCCAGGGAACCCATTGTACAACATTCATCGTGGGATGAGGAGCAGTGACACCCTCAGGCGCCATCTTGGCCTCCACCACTTTCTCTCCCAAAGCCTTGTTCCAATAAAGGATCCCCTCCTCAACCGCTTCTCGCATGTTTTCCGGAGTGTTCGCGCTATAGTAAAAAACCACCGGCTCCGAAACGTCGAAACGGCTGAGGTACTTGCTTACCCGCCCGCTTTCCAGTTCCAGACGGCTAGACCCCGCAAAAAAACGGGCGTACCGCGTCTCCTCCGCGTGCATTTCGCGCGGCTCGAAATCGCTTTCCACATAGGGAGAGAGAAAATAACGAATCTCGTAACGAGTCTCCAGATCCGGATCCATGGTGCGGCTGCGAGCTTGAACCGCCTGCCTAATCGTCAAGATCCCGTCTTCCAACTCAGTCTCGAACACGCGAGCCTGTGGCAGCTCCGCCGAACGCTCGAAGCTACGAGCATCGAATCCCTCTTGCCGATTGTACCAGCTGCTGTAACTCAAACGCCGCATGCCCGCATTAAAGTCGATCACGATATCGCCTCCTTCGTCATCGATGATCGGAAAAGTCGTCAGCAACCGACGAGCCGGCAAATCCTCGGTCACAACCTTGCCCTTTGTTGTCTCGTAAAGATCGACTCCATCTTCATAGAGCTCGAACATCACCACACGTCCTTCCATTCCTCGACTCGTAGCCGCTCCCGCTTGAGGAATCAGCGAGGTAGAAAGCAAGTACTCCTTGCCCAACCCAGACTTCGGAATCGCGACACGCGTCTTTTCCGAAATCTTCAAAGCAGGAGCAGCTTTCTCCTTCGCTGATTGAGCCGTGCAGGCCAGAAAAAACACTGCCACGGCAGAAAGAAGGAAAGCCCTGAAAATCTTCATGGGCACATCCTTACAAGCCAAAGCGATTTATCACGCTCAAAATCAACATTTTCGCAGGAGCGAAACACAAATCCCCCTTTAGCCAAGCAGCGTATCCAAATCCTCATACGGCAACGAAAACGCAGAGGCCACCGGCTCGTACACGATTTTTCCGAGCGCCACATTCACCCCGCGAGCGATCGCAGGACGTTCACGGCAAGCCCTACGCCAGCCCAAGGAAGCGATCTTCAAAAGGTACGGCAGAGTCGCATTCGTCAACGCGAGCGTGGAAGTCATCGGCATCGCCCCGGGCATGTTCGTAACGCAATAATGGATGATCCCGTCGACTTCATAGATCGGATTGTCATGGCTTGTCGGCCGCGAACTCTCCGTCGAGCCGCCTTGGTCAATCGCCACATCCACAATCACCGCCCCAGGCTTCATCAGCTTCAGATGCTCCCGCTTCACCAGCTTGGGCGACTTAGCCCCCGGGATCAGGACGCTCGAAACCACCACGTCCGCCTCCCGCAACGCCGCCCGAAGATTCACCGGGTTGGACATGAGCGTCACCACATTCGGCGGCAAAACATCCGACAAATACCGCAGCTTCGGCAAATCAATGTCCAAAATCGACACTCGAGCCCCAAGGCCCGCCGCCATCTTCGCCGCATTCGCCCCGACCACGCCCGCTCCCAAAACCACCACGATCGCGGGCGGCACTCCAGGCACTCCCCCCAGCAAAACGCCACGCCCACCGTGCTCTCGCTCCAGATACTTGGCCGCTTGCTGGATCGCCATCCGTCCTGCCACTTCGCTCATCGGCGTCAGCAGTGGCAAAAGACCGTCCTCCTCCTGGATCGTCTCATAAGCGATCGCCACGCAGCCCGAGTCGACCACCGCATCCGTCAGCTCCCTCGACGCGGCGAAGTGAAAATAAGTGAAGACGATAAGCCCCTTTCTCAAAAAATCGTATTCGCTCCGCACCGGCTCCTTCACTTTCACGATCAAGTCTACCTCGGCCCAAACCGCTTCGGCCGCGTCCCGGATACGTCCGCCTGCCTCCACGTAGTCGACGTCCTCGAAGCCGCTCGCCTGCCCCGCGTTCGCTTCCACGCACACCTCGTGTCCCGCCGAAACCAAGGCCTCTACCCCTGAGGGAGTGAGGGCAACACGATTCTCTTCAGTCTTCCTCTCCTTAACCACGCCAACCTTCATCAGCCAACACCCTAACAGAAGCGCTCACATCCGCAAGTTACCGAAAACCAATTGCACGAAGCGCTTAGAGCGCATCAACAGAATGCTCCATAGGTAGCTGTTCCACAGTCACTAGGAGATTTGAGCAGAATTCGCAGAAAAGAGGCAGGATACACACCAAAATCGATGAAATGACTCATTTTCGCTACGGTAGTCCACCCATGAGCCGTTCAAAATAACCAGCACCGATTAAACAACGTGCCCCAAATCCCATCACCTAGTAATCAATCATAAAGACCATCATTACCATGAAGAGTTTTAAGTCCGCGTTTCACGCATTCCTGCTTGCAGCCCTCGCATTCGTCGCCCTCCCCGCGATCCATGCAAACGACTGGGACGAGCAGCCATCCGTAAAGAAGAGCGTTGCTCCAGCGAATCCGAACAAGATTACCGGAATGGTGATGGCCACTATCAACATCGACGAAAAGGGATTCGTCGTTGACGCCTCTATCGCGAAGTCCACAGACGCCAATCTCGATCCTCAAGTACTAGACGCCGTCAAGAAATGGCGTTTCAATCCAGCCAAGAAGGGCGGATCCGCAATCGCTTGTAAGATCAACGTACCTTTTAAGTTCAAGGGTTAGGTTCAGAGAGCAACGATTCAGTTTACACCAACAACGCCTCCGCGAAAGGGAGGCGTTTTTTTGTGCCCAGTCAAAATGCCCTATTCTATTGGTCATCAAAACCTTACATTAGTTCAACTAATCCAAAACCCCAGATCCATTTCTAAATCTCATTTCAACGGAAATTTACCTCCGGTTCTACCCTTACGGGCCGATGAGTGATTCGCCACCACTCCCTCTACCGGTGGCCAGCATCAACAAAAAAGGAAAAACGAAAACGATGAAACCACTGAAATCCGCGATCTGCGCACTGCTAATCGGGTCGGCCGCCCTCCTCCACATGCCATCTTCTGAGGCATCGGACTGGGACGTGCAGCCATCCGTTAAAATGAGCGTAGCTCCAGAAAACTCAGCGAAGCTCGCAGGCATGGTGATGGCTACCATCAACATCGACGAGAAGGGATTCGTCGTCGGCGCCAAGATCGCGAAATCCACCGACGCCGAGCTCGACGCTTCCGTATTGGCGGCCGTCAAGCAATGGCGTTTCAATCCAGCTCAAAAAGGCGGCAACGCGATCGCGTGCCAAATCAACGTCCCCTTCAAGTTCAAGAGCTAACGCCTTTGAATAAAGAGGATTCCAAACAACGCCTTCCTTCAGCGGGAGGCGTTTTTTTGTATCCCGACTTCGAGAGCCTAGACTTGCACCGCCCGCCCCGAGCGACGCAGCCAGAAATAGGTCCCGCCCACGACCAGAATCGAGATGAACACCAAGGTCGAACCGATCACCGCCGTCATCCCGGCCCCAATTCCCGAAATAAGGTAGAAGCCGAGGAAGGGAGCCAATACACCCCGAATTCCCGTCGTAAAGGTGTGAACGCTCATGTAGGCCGGAGCCTTTTCCGGTGACGCAAACTTCGTCACCCAGAGGTTCCAAGAAAGGTTTGCCCCCGCCATTGCGGTACCCAAAACCGCCGCCGCCGAGAAGATCACCCACAGATTTTTAGTCGTTAAGAACAAGATGATCGAAAGCATGATCAGCCCGTTGAGCACCATCCGCAGGACCATGAACTCGATATGGTCAAACAGATACCCCCACAGCCGCGAAGTCGCAAAACGGAAGAGAGCCGGCACCCCTAGTGTCGCCATCATCACCGTCAGCTTGCTCGCCTCGATTCCATACTCGGGCTGCAAGAGGTACTCCACCCTCAAAGGCAAAACCATCAAGTTTCCGAAGCCGAGAAACATCCAACTCACCAGCATCATGCCAAACTTCTTGTCCTCTACCGCATAGGCCAGATTTCGCAGCGGATTTTCCGCGACCCCCTTTTTCAGAGGCCCCGACGGCATTTGATCCAAAGCGAATCCGCTCGCGAAGTAAGCCACAGAAAGTCCGACCAACACCCAGCGATAGTCCTCGATATTTCGATCGAGTACCCACCCGCCCAATACGCTACAAACAAACGCGGCGACAACCGTCATCATCATCGCCACCGAGAGATAGGAGCCTCGTTTGTTGGAAGGATAGTTCCCTGTCCAAATCTGCACCAGTAGCGGCATCGTCTGCGACGCGATTGCAAAGGCCAAACACACAGGAACCAGAAAGCCCATCAACGTATCCGCGAAACTAGCCAAAAGCATCAGCCCGCCTGAGCAATAGCCGATCGACGCCGCCAACCGACTGGCCCGAACTTCAGTGCGAGAGAACAGACTCAGGCTAATCGGGTTGAACAACAGCCCCACCGCGGCCGCAGCCGCCACGATACTTTTCACCGTGTCAGGGGCCTCGAAGTAGCCGATCGCGATCACCAAGGCGAAACCACCCCAGCCCGTTTCGAGTACGCCAAACATGGCGCCCCGCAGGCAGTCCCAGCGGAAGGTTTTTCGGATTACTTCAGGATCGATCGACATCGCGGCCACCCTAGCGGAACGAACGAGACAAAGAAGCCAATTCTAGAAAATTTGCTCTAAGCAAGCGATGCAGATTGGTCGTTGTAAAATTCCTCCAACTCGAACAACTTATTAAAGCGATTAGCTGGACGGCTCTCGGCCTGAAAAATCGCCCCCAACCTGCTCCAAGTCTACGCCATGAAGACCTCCACTTCGAAAGCGCTCGCCGTTTCGCTAGCCCTCATCTGCGCCGCCCTGCTTACCTTCTTCCTGAGAGACGCCGGACCTCAGGCTTCGAAATCGGCCTCGCAAGAAAAGCCCCCCGCAGAGCACGTTTCAGAGCTGTCCCAGCAAATCGCCGATACTCTGCAAAACGTAGAAACGACTTCCTCCACCGCAGCCAACACCTCCCTCGTCGAGCTCGCCCAAGAACGCCGCCTCGCCATGAAGGAGCTCATGGAGACTCAGCCCCAGACCGCTCTGCAACTCGCCTTCAGCTTGCGGGAATACGAACAACTCCCTTCCGAAGTCCAAGCCATCGTCGAGCGCCCCTTTAGCGAGCTCGCCCATCTCGACGTTATCGCTGTCTGCTACGAGCACCACGACCACCACCACTCCCATTTCAAGTACTCCCTCAAGACAGAGGACGGGCAACGCCACCAAGTCCCTCCCATGCCTCAAAACCGCCTCAGCATGAGCAAGGAGAACGTGCCGGTCCAAGGTATCGAGCTCGACGGCATCGCCATCGTTCGCCAACAGATTTTCCAGAGGCTGGAAGGCGAAGAGCTCGATTGGGCACTGCAATCACTCCCGCTTGCCAACTCGGCCCCGCAGACAGACTTCTTCACCAACGAAAGCCTTGCCGAATCCAGTATCCACGCCATTTCAGGCGGCTATCTGTTCCGCTTCGCCAACGAGGAAAACCTCTCCCTCTTCGAGCAAAAACTCGCAAACCTCGACAGCCGACCAGGGCTCGATATCGGCAGCCCCGCCCTCTTGGCTAGCCTAAGAAAAGAAGCTGCTCCCTTTTCCGAAGGCACTTTCTTTTCAGACCAGGAAGCCTCAGTAGGACCGCCTCCCGATGAACTACGCCCTTACCTAATCATCCGAGTCGACTTTTCCGACAAGAACGGAACGCCCTTCGAAAAACAGCCCCTCGAAGATCTGATAGACAACCAAGTCGCCCCCACATTCGCGCGATATTCCTACAACAAGACCTCCGTCGACGTCACCGTCACCGACTCCGTCTACCGCCTCGGAGCCACCACGGACTACGGCACTCCAGAAAGCCAAAACACCGACAAGCTCTACGACGATGCCGTCACTGCCTACATCGCAGACGGAAACGCAGATCCCGCCACCGTCTACGACCACGTATCCATCAGCTTCCCCGATCTCGAATTTGGATGGGCGGGCCTCGCCACCGTGGGCGGTAGACGCCAATGGCTTCAAGACACCCCTCCCCCAAGCACCATCGTCCACGAGCTCGGCCACAACTACGGCCTTAACCACGCAAGCTACTGGAACCACACCGCCAGCAATCCCAACTCAACAAACCCCGTCGACCCTAGCGGCGCAAACATCGAATACGGCGATCCCTTCGATGTCATGGGAGACGGCGAAATCGAGGCCGGGCACTTTCACATGGCGGCCAAACAACGCCTCGGCTGGATCGATAACTCACAATGGAGCGACCTAACCTCCAGCAACGATAGCAACACCTACCGCATCTACGCCTTCGACAACGTATCCGCCACAGGCCTACAAGCGCTTCGCGTCAACAAATCGGGAGGAAACGAGCACTACTGGGTCGGTTTCCGCGAGGGCTACCCAGGTCTGGCAAATTTCGACCGGGGCGCCTACCTGATCTGGCAACGCCCCGGCAGTTCGAACAACCGTAGCTGGCTCGTGGACACGACCCCACTTTCAGCCGACGGAAAAAACGATTCCGGCATAGCGATCGGTCGCACCTATTCGGATACTGACGCAGGTGTGCACATCACCCCGCTCGCCAAAGGGCAGAACGCTACTGGCAGCTATCTAGATATCGCGGTAAACATCGGAGACTTCTCCGGAAACCAAGCCCCCTCAGGCACCTTAACCGCTTCTACCGAAGGCGTTGCAAGAAACGGCATCCCCTTCTCTTTCGACGGTTCTGATCCCGATAGCGATCCACTCTCTTACCACTGGGATTTTGGCGACGGCACCGTCGAGGTAAACTCCGCCAGTATCGAGCATGAGTTTCCAGTCGGAGGCAGCTACACGCTAACCCTTACCGTTTCCGACCAGAAGGGCGGCACTTCCGTCCATCAGGCCAACGTCGAGATTTCCGACCCAATTACCGAACTCGCCACCCGAACCTCCGACACCCTATTCAATCTCACCGCCCTCGCGGCAAACGAATCCGTAGTCGTAGTCGGCGGAGACAGAGGGACCTACCTGCGATCTACAGATGGCGAAACGTGGACAAGCCATGGCCTCAATCCCAACTTCTTCCCCAATCACAGAACCAATCAGATTATCTGGACCGGAGGGTCCTTCATCGCGGTTGGATCCGACTCTCTAGGCCCAGGCAATCCAAGACTCGGCATCGCCTTCAGCTCTGACGACGGTATGACCTGGACCGAAGAACTTCGTACCACCGAATCGGTCGGCGACTTCGGATTCCTCAGCATCGCCGAAGATCCAAATACCAATACCTCCGTCATCGTCCAATCCAACGCCAAACTCCTGAGACGCGATTCGGAAGGCAACTTCACAGTCATCGACCTAGGCCTCACAGACGGAGCTTGGGGAAGCGCAGCTAGCGTGGTCTGGACCGGCACACACTTCGTGGTGGGCGGCTATGACTTTTTCGAATCGAATCCCGACAACAATGGAGACACCTCCAAGGCTCTCATCATCTTTAGAAGTACTGACGGAACGAACTGGACACGCGTAGACGCAGCGGAATCTGGCTTGCTCGGATGGTACGGATTAAGGGACCTAGACTTCCTAAATGGAAAACTCATGGGCTCCGGCTTCTTCTCAGGAATCGTATATTCGGCTGACTCCGGCGAAACGTGGACTAACAACAGCCCTACCTCGACTCGGCTCGCAAGCATGTTCGCCTACGGCAACGGCATCTATTCCGCACACGGCACTACAGACAATACGACGAATCAGGACTTCCTCTCCACTGACGCTAGAAATTGGCAGCCCGCAGGAGACCCCGGCTCCTCCTTCAATGACCGTATCTTCTTTGCCAATACGTTCATATCCGTCGGTAACAACGGCCTGATCCAGCAATCGCAAGAATTCTTCGCCCCCGTAGTATCTGCCTTCGAAGCCTGGATAGTAGGCTTCACGACAAATCAATCCGATCAAGGAGCTCTCGGAAACCCCGACTTCGACTGGGCGCCCAACTTCATCGAATACGCCCTCGGCAGCGATCCGACAGATAGCGATTCCGTACCGACACCCCCAAGCCTAGAGTTTCAAGAAGATGGCAAGATCGTGGTGTCAATCTCTCGACTTGCCAAGACCGACGTAGAGCTAAGCCTCGAGTCCTCGGTCAATCTAGAGGTCTGGGATCCACTGCCGACAGAAACCACCGACGACACCGAAACCTTGCTGGAACTGACAACGACACAGAGCTTCGACGCCAACGAAGCCATTTTCATCCGGGTCAAAGCAACCCAATAAGAATCAATCGTCAGCGAAAAACGAATACATAAACCAATGCCGCAAGTAAAGCGAGAGTTACAACCCCGCTCAACAACTTGCTGTCGTTTTTTGCGTTCGAGTCCTCTTCCTCCCAACTAGAACTTGGCAGGTCGATCCCGTCGTAGTGCGAGTCATCGTTCCACCCCGTGTCCTCGCAGCTTCCACAGCTATCGCAGGAAACGGCTCCAGCTTCCACATACTCGCCGCAATTCGGGCACTCGCCTGGCGGCTTGAAACTCATCCCGCCGAGGCAACGACAGAAATTTCCACTCCCGCAAACAAAACGCGATCGCCCGCGACCAGCTTTCGTCTGACACGTGACTCCGGCTCGTCATTGACGAGTACCGACCCAGATTGGATCGCTAGCTTCGCTTCCCCACCGCTCATTACCAGGTTCTCGAATTTAAGAAGCTTGTTTAGCTCCACAAATTCGCCCCTAAGCGGCACTTCGCGTTTTTCATTGATAGGCTCACCTGTCATCCGGCTCAAGCTAGCGGCCAACGCTTACCGAGCAATACTCAAGTCCGCTTCTTGCCCAACACGCTCACCAGCAGCACATAGAAGCAGAGGACCAGCTGGAAGAGCGGCAACTGCAAGGGGCTCGGCATCGAGTAAATGAACGCCGTACCTGGAATCCAAACCACCCAGATCGCGACCAAAACACCCAAAACCTCCATCTCGAAAAACTCGTAATCCAAGCTCGCCCGAAAACGCCGCCACGAAAACCCGCAGTCTTTCCAGCGGTAAAGCAGCGCCGTCACAGGCGCCGACCAAAGCGGGCAAAACACGACCTGATCGAACGCCACTTTTTTGACGACCGTCCAAAACTCCGTATCGCTGCCAAACATCACCGCCTGCATCCGGTAGAGAAAATCGATCTCGATCCCCTTCCAACTCCAAGCTCCGAGAAAGAACAGGCCGACTGGCCAAAAATCCCCCTTCGGGACCTTGCCGACTGCAGCCAAATACAAAAAAGGGAGCAACCCACCAAAGATACCGGTCGTGACCATCGAGTACAGATAGCCGTATTCGACTTTCACATACGCGACCCAGTCATACACCCATCTAGCGTCAGGAGCGAAATAATAGACACCTACCACGACACAGGCAATCGCCTGCAGAGCGAGCCCCGGCAAGATGTTCTGCTTGATGCCGGAGACGCACTGTTTCGCCAACCTGCTCATTACTCGGCAACCTTCGCCACGTAAACCGCGCCACAGGATTCCCCTTTGGTCACAGGATTCGCAAAAACCACTTTATGAGCCACCGCTTCCGCAAACACCTTACCCAAATGCTCGGTAAAATCGCCCTCCGGCTCACCATCCGCCCAAAGAGCAAAAACACCACCTGGACGCAGACGCGTCGCCATCTCCCTCAGACCTTCCTCGGTGTAGAAGCGAGTATTGGTCTGATGCAGCACGTTGGTCGGAGTGTGGTCGATATCCAACAAAATCGCATCGTGCTTCTTCTCCACATTTTGAGGATCAAAGCTCTTCGAAACATCCCGCGCCATCGCGAAAAAGTCCCCATGAACCAGCCGACACCGTTCGTCGAAGTTCAACGTTTCGCCCATCGGCACCAGACCTTTTTGATGCCACTCGATCACAGGCTTGAGGTAGTCAACAACGACCAACGAACTCACCCGCTTGTCCTCCAAAGCGGAAACAGCCGTATAGCCAAGACCAAGCCCGCCTACCACGACGTCCAGGGACTCACCCTCAACCGCCGCCAACCCAAGCTTCGACAACTCCCACTCCGCCTCGTGGTACAGGCTCGACATCAAGAAATAGTCACCGAGCTTCACCTCGAAAATATCCGTATCGCCTAATTGAGGCAGTCGGCGACGACGCAACATCAAGTCGCCCAACTCAGTCGGCTGATAATCCAGTTCTTCGTAGTCGAAACTCATCGCTTTCCAATGTCGCCAGCCCTCCCCAAGCACAACTCCATAATCGCTTAGCACGACTTAACCGTTCACGAATCGGCCGCTTCGCTGCAATTTCCCTTGCGCTTTCCCTCAAACCTGTCACCGCTCCCCAGCTTCATATCGCGAGCTGGGAGCAAATTGTTGGGACATATTAAGGCTGCCGGCTTAAAATCAGGCTATTTTGTTAGACGAACGGATCGTCGAGCTGACTAGCCACCAAGCCACATAGCAGACCATGTCTGAACAAGAAAACGAACAGGAAGAATCTGTCCGCTTCGCGGATCTATCTCTAAGCCAGCCGGTACAAGACGCTCTCGTCGAAATCGGCTACGAAACGCCTTCCCCTATCCAGGCTCAAGCAATCCCGGTGGTCCTCTCCGGACGCGACCTCATAGGCCAAGCCCAGACTGGCACCGGCAAGACAGCCGCCTTCGCCCTCCCTCTGCTCTCCATGCTGCATCCCAAGGACGAAGGCCCCAAAGCGATCATTCTCGCCCCAACCCGCGAGCTCGCCCTCCAGGTTTCCGAGTCGATCTCAAACTACGGTCGAAACCAGAAACGCCTCGAAGTCACCGCCATCTACGGCGGCACCGACTTCGTCCGCCAGTTCAAGGCCCTTGATCGCAAGCCCGCCATCGTGGTCGGAACGCCAGGCCGCATCATGGACCACATTCGCCGCGGCAGCCTAGACCTCTCCCGCATCTCCCACGTCGTGCTCGACGAAGCGGATGAAATGCTGCGCATGGGCTTCATCGAGGATGTCGAATGGATCCTCGAGCACACACCCGCGGAACGCCAAACCGCCCTCTTCTCCGCCACCATGCCGCCGCGCATCGCGGCGATCGCCAAAAAGCAGCTAAAGGATCCTGTCACAGTCGCGATCAAGGCCAGTACCGCCACCGTATCCACCGTCCGCCAACGCTTCATCAAATGCAACGGCATGCACCACAAGCTCGAGGTATTGGCAAACTTGCTGGAAACCGAAGAACGAGACGCCGCCATTATCTTCACTCGCACCAAGTCCGCCGCCTCCATGGTCGCGGACGAACTCGCCGTACACGGACACTCCGTGGAAGCGATTCATGGAGACATCTCTCAAGGACGCCGCGAGAAATCAGTCGCCCTCCTTAAAGAAGGGAAAATCGATATCCTCGTCGCCACCGACGTAGCAGCTCGCGGACTCGACGTTGACCGCATCTCCCATGTATTCAATTTCGACATACCGGATGATGCGGAACCTTACATCCACCGAATTGGCCGCGCTGGCCGAGCCGGCCGAAGCGGCGAAGCGATCCTCCTCCTAACACGGCGCGACTTCCGCAAGCTCCGCGACATCGAGCACACCACTCGGCAGCAAATGCAGCCCATGCCGCCGCCATCTCGAGCCCTCATCGCCGAGATTCGCCAGGCCAAGCTCGAAAAGAAAATCGCGAAAATCATCGAGGAAGGAAAAATCAACCGTGAACGCACCGCTATCACCGAAGCGGTCACCAATCTCGAAACAGACGCCGAAACGCTCGCTGCGGTTCTCCTAAAAATGCTGCAAACAGGAAAGCCTCTTCCATCTAGTTCGCCTAGCTCAGATCGCGAACCACGCCGCGAACGTGAGCCTCGCGAATCCAGAGGCCCCAGAAATGATCGCGACTTCGATCGTGACAGAGCTCCCCGCCAAGATCGCTTCTCGGATCGGGATCGACGGGATCGAGATTTCGACAGCCCACGCCCACGCTCTGAGCGGCGCGATCAAGAATCACCACCCGCCAACGCCGACATGGATCGCTACCGGGTAGAGGTCGGGCACGATCACCAAGTGAAGCCAGGCAACATCGTGGGAGCCATCGCCAACGAAGCCGGTCTCGACGCAAAATACATCGGGCGAATCGACATCTTCGACGATCACAGCATCGTCGACCTCCCCAAAGGCATGCCTAAGGAAGTCCTAAAGCAGCTCAAGAAAGCATGGGTATCCGGCCAGCAACTACAGATGACAAAAGTCATCGAGAAGAAACGGAAATTCTTCAAAAAATAGTGGATCAAGCGTCCGAACCCGAGCCCCAAAAGTGCGAACACTGCGGGGCTCCCCTCGAAACAGAGGCGGGCTCTCTCGCAATTTGCGACACCTGCTTCATCGCCTCCTGCGATAGTTGTTGCTCGGACTCCTAAGGCCGCTAAGCTTCAGCTTCCATGAAAGCTGATCTCAAGCTCGTCGCTATTCTCACGCTATCGCTTCTCCCTTGTTTTCTCTACGCTGAAGTCGAGCAGGCACTCCCTGTTCGTTTCGCAGAACTCATCAAAGAAGAAAACACCGTTCTCGTCGATGTACGCAGCCCCGAAGAAGCAAAGGCGGCCCATATAAAGGGATCTAAGCTCGTCAACTACTACGCCAACACCTTCCGCGAAGAGATTCAAAAGCTACCCAAAACGAAAAAGATCCTACTCTATTGTCGCTCTGGAAATCGCAGCGGAAAGACGGCTAGTTACCTCGAGAGCCTAGGCTTTGAGCAACTTGTGAATCAGTCTGGCGGGATTAACGCCTGGAAGCGAGAAGGACTCCCCGTCGTGGAAATGTAACAATTTCCCGCCGGCAATAGCTTTGACTTGCCATGGAGGGGTATTGACACCAGAGATCCCGAGTAAACCTTTTTGCAACAGCACCTTATAAAGGTTTACCCGCAACATAAATCCTAGTGACTTACCCCTATCCTTGTAATCAAAGTCTGCCTACGTTCTAACAGGCAGGTTCGCCTACCACATGGAATATCGCCTTTCCTTTTGCACCATCATCCAAATCAAAGACGATCTATTTGAGGTTTTCGTCGACGAAGGGGTAAACGTAGATGGCGAGTGCGCTCGCGAGGAACTCGAATTCTGGACCAAACTTCGAAGCGAGCCATACGACTTGATCCTCAACTGTACGAAATCGTTCTCCTACGATTTTCGAGGCGCGTCCGAAATCGGGAAGTGCCCCTTCCAGAGACGCCTGGCCGTACTCGTTTACAACAACGTCCAGTACTCATCCAACTCAATGGCCATCGAGATCAACATGATCAAAATGCCAGAGAAGATCGTCCAAACATTCAGCGACCGCGACGCTGCCCTCGCCTGGCTTGCGGAACCCTTTGAACTCTAGAGCAGCTTGCTGAAAAACCGGCTCCATCGCGGCTGTAATCGATCGAGAATATTGAAAGAGACGATCACATGAGTCGCCTCGCCAATGATCTGCTCCCGATCGGCTAAGCCAAAGGCTCGCGAATCGTGGCTCACGTCTCGGTTGTCCCCCATTACGAAGTATTTTCCGTCAGGCACCTCGATCGGCTCAAAACTTCGCCTTGCCCCCAAAACCGATGGAATCGCCATAACCGCATGCCCCCGTCGCCCGATCGTCTCTTCCGCAAAAACCGCTCGCTTCTCCAAATTCTTCTCCAACCCCGAGGAAAATCCAACCGGCAACGCACCGTACTTCAACCGCTCGCCATTCACAAACAGCTGGTTATCTCTCATTTCAATTCGATCGCCGGGCACACCAATAACCCGCTTCACTAAACGAATCCCGTCTTCAGGCGAGAAGAGGACTACGATATCGCCCGGCTCAGGATCGGCCCAGCGTCCGACCCGCTTCATTGTCAAAGGCACACGCAGGCCGAAGGCCATCTTGTTAACGAAGACCATATCCCCCTCGAGAATGGTCGGATTCATCGAACTGGTCGGCACCCAATTCCAGTCCGCAAAACTCGATTTGAGCGGTACGAGCCCAAACACGATCACAAACAAAGTCGTTCTCCACTCCAGCCATTGTCGACGCAGAAACGACAGACACTTCTCTTTTACAGTCTTAGTACTCATAGGGCAGTCACCAGAAATTCTTCCCACGACAAGCGCAGGAGTTTCCTAGCACTACCCGATCAATAGAAAAGGGTTACAGGAGATTGCTACTTCACGTACTCCAGCAACCAGTCCGCCACGCCTCCGGAACTCGGCTTATCGAGTAATTCTCGAAGCTCAGCCGCCCAGTTACGCGTCTGCTTAATGCGATCCACATTCTCGATACAGTCCATGATCTCTGCGGCGAGCTTCTTTCGCGTTGCCGCTCCCTGGATGTACTCCGGATAAAGCGGCTTATCCAAAAGCAAGTTAGCGATTCCGATATACTTCACCTTCACCAGCACGCGAGCCATCACATAGGTCAACGGGTGTGTCCGGTATGCCACTACACCAGGAATATTAGCCAAGGCGCAATTCAGCGACATCGTCCCGGAACTAGTCAACACCGCCCGAGCTCCGATCGAATCCGTATTCGGTCGCAAAGTAATTCGCTCCGCCACATCAGGGAATTTCTCCAGAATGCTCTCCAGCAGAACCTTCAACTCCTCCGAGGCATAAATACAGACCGCCTCCAACTTCGACTTGCTCTTCAGGCACTCGCTGAAAGCTGCAAACAAATCCGGAGCGATTCGACCAATCGCCGCCTTACGACTCCCCGGCAGCAAAAGAATAGGCCCACTCGGGTCGTAGCTCACCGGAAGGTCGTAATCGCTAGAAAGAAACGGATGCCCCACAAACCGCGTCTCAAGCTGCGTCCCCTCAAAAACGTCTACCTCGAACGGAAAGATAACCGCTAGCGAGTCGAGAATCTTGGCCATGGAGAACTTCCGCTTTTCCTTCCAAGCCCAAACCTGAGGACTTATGTAGTAAAGTAAACGCGTCGCTCCTCCCGAACGATGCGAAACGCCCTCGTCAGCCAGACGTTGAGCGATCCGCAGGTTCATCCCAGGGTAATCCACAAACACGACCGCCTTCGGCCGATGCTCCTTAATCCAGCCAACGATTTCGTCGAACAAGGCTTTCAACTCCTTGTAATTCTTCAGGACCTCGACGAATCCAACAACTGAATACTGCGTCAAGTCGAAGAGCAATTGAGCTCCCGCCGCCTTCAAATGACGCCCCCCGACCGCGCACACCTTTAAGCTCTCGTTTTGCGCAAGGGCAGACTTGACCATGCGAGCCGCATGCTCGTCGCCAGAATGCTCGCCAGCAATCACCAACACGTCCACTCCCCCCGTCTCAGGAGGAGCGAACGAAAAACCTAACTCTCGAGAATCGGACATCTAGACTTACATCGACGCACGCTCGCGGATCTGCTGCGTAATCGTGATTGCCAATTCCAAAGCCGTCTTACCAAGCTCTCCGCCCACCTTCGGTTGCTTACGCTCGTTCACGCTTTCAACGAAACTCGCCAACTCGAGCTTAAGCGGCTCACCCTTTTCAATAGGCACTTCCGACTTCTTCATCTGCCCACCATCAATCTTCACGACATGGCCCGCCTGATTCATGAAATCGAGCGACAAGTACCCACTCGGCTGGAAAACTCTAATTTCACGCAGTTTCTTGCTGCTCACTCGACTCGTATTCAAATTTGCGACACAACCATTCTCAAATTCGATTCGAGCATTTGCGATATCCTCAGTTGGCGACAACGCGCTCACCCCAACACTCTGCACGAGTTTCACCGGCGACTTCACAAGCTGCAGAACGATCCCAATGTCATGAATCATCAAGTCGAGCGTCACGCCAACTTCCGTTCCTCTTGGCTGAAACGGAGCTAATCGGTCCGCCGTTATGAACTTTGGAGCTACAACCGCTTCTTCCAAAAAGCTCATCACCGGATTGAAGTGCTCAATATGACCTACTTGCACGAGCAGGTCAGCTTGCTTCGCTTTTTCAAGGATGTCCGCCGCCTCCTCGAGGCTTTGACAAATCGGCTTTTCGATCAACAGATGACACCCAGCTTCGAGTAACGGCAAAGCAACCTGATGGTGCTTGTCGGTCGGAACGACAATGCTCACAGCATCACAAGCAGCCCCGAGCTCCTCGATCGTAGAAAAGACCGGACAGCCAAACTTCTCGGAAATCTCTGCGGCACGCTCTGTATTCGTCTCGAAAATACCCGCGAGCTCCACGTTTTCGAGCTCACTGTAGATACGAGCATGGTGTTGGCCAAGGTAGCCGACTCCGGCTACGCCACATTTTAGTTTGTTTTCGCTCATCGTGATTATTGGGTGAAAAGTGTTAGTGTATTTGTCCGTGTGAAAGAGTTAGCTTGCGATTGGCTCGACTCGCGTGATCCGGGTTGTGCGTCACCAAAACAAGGGCTGTCTGCGTCTCTCCGCAAAGTCCCTGCAAAAGATCCATCACCACCTCGCCTGTCGCTTCATCTAGATTTCCAGTAGGCTCGTCAGCAAGCACTAGCTTGGGGTTCGTCAACAACGCTCTCGCGATCGCAACACGCTGCTTCTCCCCACCGGACAAAGTACCGGGCAACTGATGACAACGATCTCCAAGACCTACCTTGCCCAACAGAGTCTTCGCATCCTCTACATCTTCCGTGCTCAGACCGCCATTCACAATGCGACGGCTCATCAGCACGTTTTGCAAAGTATCAATTTCCGGAACAAGATAGTAAGACTGAAATACGATCCCCAGAAAAGCCCCTCGCCGTCGAGCCAGCTCGTTTCGTCCCAGCGTAGAGATCGATTGGCCACCCCATTTTACGTATCCAGAATCCGGCGACTCGATCCCTGCCAAAACATTCAGCAGCGTCGTTTTCCCGCAACCGGACTCTCCTTGAATACTGACAAACTCCCCTGCGTCGATCGACAGGTTCAGTGACTCAAGCACCTTCAGCGACACCTCTCCAGTCCGGTAGGTCTTCGCGATATCGCCAGCCTGGATCACCGCATCACTCACTACGCAACGCCTCCGCAGGCTTGAGCCACCCAGCTTTAAGAGCCGGCACCAGACCAGCCAATGTAGCAATCGAGACCGTAAGCACCGCGATCACAATCAAATCCACCTTATCGTAATGGACGGGCAAACGAGAAAAGAAGTAGAACTGCATACTTTGCTCCTTACCCCCCATCATCGCGAACAGAGCATTCGTGATTTGGTCTCTAAAACTAAGCACAGTAAAACTCAGCAAATAGCCGATCGCAGTTCCCACAACCCCCACCGAAAAACCCTGCAAGCAAAAACAGGATACGATCTGCCGACTGCTCGCTCCCATCGAGGTAAACAAGCCGATCTCACGTGTCTTCTTGACCACGGAAGTAAACAGCGACGTAGCGATCGAAAAGGAGGCAACCAAGATAATGATCAGCAAAATGAAAAACATCATTCGCTTTTCAAACTGGATGATCGCGAGATACTCCGCATTGCTCTCGATCCAAGTCGACACTCGAAACGGCGCCTCAAAACGCTCCTGCAGCCTTACCGCCGCCTCATCTGGATCAACCCCCTCTTTGAGCTTAACCTTGATCGTATGCACGCCATCCCCCAAGCCATACAGATCCTGCATCGTCCGCAGCGTGCTGATGATCGTATTTTCGTCGATCTTGGCGAAATCAGTTTTGAATACGCCCACAACCGTCAGAAGCTTAGGCAACAAGACCTCATCCTGCTTTAGTCGCTCGATCATCAGCGGTGTATAAACGTCCACTTCATCGCCCACACGCAGCCGCAAGGTATTCGCAACGCCCGAACTGATCAAAATCGAATCATCATCAAGATCGTCCAAGGATCCTGAATACACATAGCGATCGATCGGCACGACTCCTCTCTCCCGCTCGATGTCGATCCCTTGAATCTGCGGCACAATTGGGCGGTTTCCCGCTTTCAACATCACCATCCCGAAGGCAGAAGGCGCTGCAGACTCGACGAGCTCAGATGACTCGAGCAGGTCCATCTTCTCCTCGTAGTCGTCAAATATCCGGCCGTTCATGACCTTCAGGTCGCCAGTCGTCTCAGAGACGACCTCACGAATAGCGTGCCCGAAGCCATTAAAAACGCTCAGCACCACTACCAAAGCCATAGTGCCAAGCACCACGCCCGTGACCGACATCACAGTAAAAAACGGCAAACGCTTTCCTTTTGGAAAGGTGTGACGAATCGCGATGTATAGATACCAAGGCATTGGCCAGCTAGAATTAGTAAGCGGCGGCGGGAAGCAAGGCTAGATATGAGGCGGTTCGGCCTCCCCGAAGACGCGCAAAAAGAAAGGACGCCTTCGAAAAGACGTCCCATCTGAAAAATAGTTCCGTATCCGAGCTCCCCTTACGAACGAAGCTGCGGGTAGAGAATTACGTCACGGATGTTTTCCGCTTCGGTCAACAGGATCACGATACGATCGATCCCCATGCCGAGACCGCCTGCTGGAGGCATCCCGTATTCGAGCGTTTCGAGGAAATCGTCGTCGATGTCCTGCGTTTCCTCGCCGGCTTGCTTCTCAAACATCTCACGCTGCACGTCCGGATCGTTCTGCTCGGAATACGCTGGAGCAATCTCCATGCCGCCAATGCAGAGCTCGAACACGTCGATCGTAGAATCGTCATCCTTGGTCAGCTTAGCCAGAGGGCAAAGCTCCTTTGGCAGGTGCGTCACGAATGTTGGCTGAATGAGGTTCGGCTCGATGAGCTTGCCAAAGACCTCGTTGGAGACCTCGTAATCTTCCCAGTCGGGCTGGCAGTCGAGGCCGAGCTCCTTGGTCTTAGCCAGTTTCTCCTCCTTGGTCTTGGAAAACCAATCCGGATCGCCGACCTTCTCGCAGACGAGATCCTTGTACTTGGCTTCCTTCCACTCGCCCATGAAATCGATGACTTCGCCATCCGGCATCTTGATCTCCTTGCCGCCGAGCACGTCGGTGACGAGGTGGCGAATCAAGCCCTGGATAAGCTCCATCATGCCACGGTAGTCAGAGTACGCTTGGTACACTTCCAACATCGTGAACTCAGGGTTGTGGCGACGAGAGATTCCCTCGTTTCGGAAATTGCGTCCAATTTCGTACACGCGATCAAATCCACCAACGAGCAAACGCTTCAAGTAGAGCTCCAGAGAGATTCGCATGAAGAAATCGCGATCGAGCGTATTGTGGTGCGTCACGAATGGCTTCGCGGCAGCCCCGCCAGCGATGTTCTGAAAAACAGGCGTTTCTACTTCTAGAAAAGAACGCTCTTCCAAGTAACGCCGGATTCCGCTGAGGATGCGGCTTCTATTAAAGAAGCGCTCACGGGATTCCTTGTTCATGATCAGGTCGAGGTGACGCTGACGGTACTTTTGCTCCGCGTCAGTTAGACCATGAAACTTCTCCGGGAGCGGACGGAGCGACTTGGAGACCAGGGCGTACTTCGAAGCTCGAATACTGATCTCGCCTGTCTTCGTCTGGAATAGCTGCCCCTCGATTCCGATGATATCTCCAAGATCCAGCTTCTTAAACTCCGCGTACTCCTCTTCGCCGATACCGTCGAGGCGAACGTAGACCTGGATGATTCCGGTCTGGTCCTGGATTTTGATGAACTGAGCCTTCCCCATCTTGCGTCTCACCGTCAAGCGGCCAGCCACACTCACAGTCGGCTGATCTTCCGGCTCGGCTCCCTCCACGAATGCCGCTACCGCCTCGGTCGCGAAATGCGTCGGCTGAAATTCGGTACGAAATGGGTCCACGCCTTTTTCGCGCAGGTCCGCAAGCTTTTGGCGGCGCACTGCCAATTGGTCGTGGGAAATATCGGACAAGTTTGAGCTCATAATCGTAAACGAGAGGATTAGGCGACTCGTCGCCAAAAGATCAAAGCCTTTCTTCCCGCCGTCGCGCTGCAGGTAAGGATTGTTGCTCATAAAGCATTTGAGGATTGAGTTTTCCTAATACCGACTAATCTCAAGCACCCTTATGACTACGCGTAAGCCAAACTGGCTCCGAGCAAAGCTACCAAGCGGCAAGCAATATAGCGAGGTCCGCAAGATGATCGACAACGGCGGACTGCACACCGTTTGTCAAAGCGCTCAATGCCCCAACATGGGCGAATGCTGGTCTCGTGGCACAGCCACCTTGATGATCCTGGGCAACATCTGTACGCGTTCCTGCAATTTCTGCGCGATCCAAACCGGTCGCCCCACCGAGTACGATATCGGTGAACCCGCCAAAGTCGCTGAAGCCGTCGCCTCCATGAATCTCCGCCACGCGGTGATCACCTCCGTCACTCGCGACGAACTCAAGGACGGTGGAGCTTCCGTGTGGGCCGCAACCATCCGCGCCATCCGGCACCGCTGCCCGGACGTAGCCATCGAAGTCCTCACTCCAGACTTCCGCGGAAAGACTGACCAGCTCGACATCGTGCTCGATGCGGAACCAGACATCTTTAACCACAACGTCGAAACCGTAGAACGCCTGCAAAAGCCTGTTCGCGTGCAGGCCCGCTACGAACGCTCCTTCAAGGTACTCGAACATGCCGCCAAGCGAGGCTTCGTCACCAAGTCCGGTCTCATGCTTGGCCTCGGAGAAACCAAGGAAGAAGTCGAGCAGACGATGCGCGACCTTCGCGAGATCGACACCAAAATCCTCACTCTCGGGCAATACCTCCAGCCTACCAGCAAACACCTGCCAGTGGAACGCTGGGTTACGCCTGAAGAATTCGAAGCCTACAAAACCTACGGCGAATCGATCGGCTACACCAAGGTGGAATCCGGCCCCCTCGTTCGCTCCTCCTACCACGCCGACGAACAGTCATCGCACTTCACCGGAGTCGAAAAACTGAGAGCCTAAAACAGCCCGCCCTCCAACAACTCCCGCCGAACGCTTCCTCTCCCCAAAAATGATTGAATCACTACTCTCGAAACTCGAAGCCCTCGGCCTCTCCCTTCCAGCTGCTGGCGAAGTAAAGGGCAACTACCTGCCTTACGCGATCAGCGGAAACCTGCTCTCGCTCTCCGGCAGCCTGCCAGTCAAGGACGGCGCCATAATCACTGGGCGAATCGGAGGAGACCTAAGCATCGAAGACGGCTACGAAGCGGCGCGCTGGTGCTTCCTGAACGCCCTCGCCCACGCCAGAGTCGCAACAGAGGACTTCGAAAAATTCAGTCGCGTTCTCCATATCGACGGATTCGTAAACGGAGTAGACGGCTTTACCGACGCCCCAAAAATCATCAACGGAGCCTCCGACCTCTCCGTGGAACTGTTTGGCGACGCCGGCCGCCACACTCGAGTGGCCCTATCCTCAAACGGGCTGCCCCTCAACTCAGCCGTGGAGACACGCGTGCTCATTGAGCTTAAATGAACGCTTAGGAACCGCCTCCAAACATAACCACTAGGCCCTCAACGGCTTCCAGAAGCCGATACGCTTCCTCCCCGATCGCCACCAGACACCCTACTTTATTAAAATAATTGTCTCCAATTCCGGATACGACCCCAGCCCCTCCCAAAGCCCTAAACAAAAGGGATGAAGCAGAAAGCCGCCCCCTCGAGCGAATTAAACATTTAAGCAAAACACCCCTTTAAAATGGATCTTTCTCAGCTCGTTATTGACAAACATTCGCAGCTCCTACAAGTGAAGGAATTAAGGAAGCGCTAAAGACTTGCAGTCACCCCACCGCAGCGCCTTTTTGTTCAGCTTTCTCCAGTTTTCCACCCCCCAACAACCCAGTTCCCCTTTGATCCCAGAAAAGTTCACCTTAGTTTCCGTTGCTTCTCCTGGCCGAGAACTGAACCCAGCAACGCCCAACACCCCGCCAAACCAGTCTCCAACCGAGCCCCTTTTGGCCGACAGGAGAAACTATTAGCATTTCCGATTTCCCGTATTAACAGGCCCGCTAACTGCGGTTTCGGCTTTCGCAGCAGCAGCATCGGGCGCAACCCACCCTAAAGTTTCAAGACTATAGCTATCGAAAATCCTTACGACTAAACGTAGACCGTACTATGACTAAGAACAAAGTAGTAAAGTTAATCGCCGCGGGTATCGCACTCGCCGGCACAGCCGCACTCAGCGCGGCGCCTCAACTCGCAGAAACGCGTTCAACCCTAAAAGAATGGGTAGAACTCAAGAAAATCGTTTCCGAGGAGAAGAACGACTGGGCTGTCGAAAAACAGACGCTCCAGGAATCGATCGAGCTCCTCGAAGACGAAATCGAAAAGATCGAAACAGCGATCGAGTCCTACGAGGCTGAAGCGACTGACGCAGAAAAGGCTCGTGACGACCTCACTGCGGAAGAAAACGAACTCAAGCAAGCGTCCGCGATCATCAAGACTGAGATCGTAGACCTCGAAGCCGCCGTACTCGACATCGTCAAGTACCTCCCGACTTCCCTCCAAGACAAGCTATCCATCATCACTCAGCGCATCCCTAAGACGAAGCGTGAAATGGACGCTTCCACTCTTTCAGTTCGCGTGATGAACATCATCGGTGTTCTTACCGAAATCGAAAAGTTCAACAGCCAGCTCACCGTCGTGAACGAAATCAGCGACATCAAGGGCGAGCGCGTCCGTGTTGACACTCTCTACGTTGGTCTCTCCATCGCTTACTACGTCGACGGTACACGAAGCGAAGCAGGCTACATGGTTCCGGCTAAGGACGGCTGGAAGCGTTTCGAAGACAATTCACTCGCTAACGACATCGCCGACGCAGTCGCCATGCAGAAGCGCGAAGCGACAGTACGCTTCGTCGACCTCCCACTCACCGTTACGGAAGTCGAATAAGCACGTACTCGAAACCACTTCAAAAGGATCAATTTTAGATGAAGACTTTGAAAATCACATCAATCGCTATCGCCGCACTCATCGCAGCCGGCACAGCGAACGCACAGAAGACTTTCGCCCAAGTAACCGCTGAAGCGAAGGCTGAACTCAAAGCGGCAGAACAGGAACTCGCTGACCTTCGCAACCAAATCGCGAACGAGAAGATTCCTCTCTCCAACGAGCTAACCACGCTCGAAAGCAAGGTTCTCGAATTCCGTAAGGAACGCGACGAGATGAAGTCCTCCCGCGACAGCAGCGACCTCCGTCTCGAAGACCTCCGTAAGAAAGTTAAGCTTCGCAGCGACGAAAATATCTACCTTCGCAATACGATGGCTGCCTACGTAAAGCAGTTCTCCACTCGTATCCACGCCGCTGAACTTCAGGACTACAAGGAAATCGCTGACACAGCGGAACACCTTGCAGAAAACGAAACAGCGACCGACTCCGAGAAGTTCACCGCTCAGTTGGAAGTCCTCAAGGCCTCCCTCAAGCGCGTTAAGAACATCATGGGCGGCACAACAATCAAGGGCGACGCTCTTGGTAAGAACGGTCTCCAAGTTTCCGGTACCTTCGTACTCGCTGGACCATTCGCTTACTTCGGTGACGGTGGCGAAAACATCGGTTTCGCAGAAGGTGACCACACAAACATCGGTTACCCACTCGTCGTCAACCGCGGTGTTCCACCAGAAGTACTCGCGACAATCGGCAACCTCACTGCTACAGGCACTGGCGCTCACCCAGTTGACCCAACGGAAGGTGACGCGATCAAGATCGCCCTCGTTAGCGAAACTCTCATCGAGCACATCAAAAAGGGTGGCGTCGTAATGTTCCCGCTCCTCGGCATGTTCTTCGTAGCGATCCTCCTCTCAATCTTGAAGTTCTTCGAAATCAAGTCCGTCAAGAGCCCGAAGGCAGGTACGCTCCAGCGCATCCTCGACAGCCTCAACTCAGGCAACAAGCAGCAAGCTCTCGAAGCCGCCAACTCAGTTGACGGTCCATTCGGCGACCTCCTCGTAGCAGGTGTTGAACACGCTGACGAAGATAAGGAAGTCCTCGAGGAAGTTCTCTACGAACGCCTCCTCGCTGCTCAGCCGAAGCTCGAGCGCTTCATCGCCTTCATCGCCCTCACCGCAGCGGCATCTCCACTTCTCGGTCTTCTCGGTACGGTTACCGGTATGATCGATACCTTCAAGGCGATCACTGTTTTCGGTACTGGTGACCCAGCTACCCTCTCCGATGGTATCTCCGTGGCGCTTATCACCACAGAGTACGGTCTTATCGTAGCGATCCCATGTTTGCTCTGTCAGGCACTGCTCACTCGCATCGCGAAGGGCAAGCTCGGCGAAATGGAGCAAGCCTCTGTAGCCTTCGTTAACGGCCTCAACAACAAGAAGTAGTCCGGAAGATCAACACACCCAACGCAAATCAGGCGGTCCGCTCAACCCGCTCCGCCAGATTCAATCGGGAACTAAACAGAAGGAATTAAACGACCATGATGAAGAATAAGAAATCCGCCTCGGCGGGTGAAGCAGCAGGAGATATCAACATCTCCCCGCTCATCGATATGGTGTTCATTCTTCTGATCTTCTTTATTGTAACTACTGTATTCGTTAAAGAGCCAGGCGTCGAAATCGAAAAGCCTTCCGCCGTAAACTCCCTCGACCTCCCCAAGAACGTCATTCTCATCGCGGTAACCGATCAGAACAACGTCTTCTACGGAGGCAAGGACTACGGACTCGGCGGCATTCGCTCACAAGTTCGACGTGTCCTCGCAGGCAACGAAAGCTATCCAGTAATTATCCAAGCGGATCAGAACGCTCAAGCCGGGACAATTGTTCGTCTCGTAGACGAGTGCAAGTTGGCCAAGGCCACCCGCATCTACGTCTCAACCTTAAACTAGCTCGAAGACATGAGAAACCGCAAAAACCTAAACGGTGGGGACGAAGCTACCGACATCAACATTTCCCCGTTGATCGACATGGTCTTCATTCTCCTGATCTTCTTCATTGTCACTACCGTGTTCGTTGAAGAGTCCGGTCTAGCCGCAAATACGCCAGACCCGACCAGCAACCCGGAAAACAACGAAGACAAAGAGCTCGTTAGCTTCCTCGTCCGTCGCAACGGACAAGTTATCTACAAGGAAAAAGACGTCGGCGTCGGTGGCGTCTCTGGCATCGTGGCTCCCGCCATGCGCCAGGACGAACACCCCATCACAGTCAACGTAGAGCCCCAAGCCCGCATGGCCCTGGTCGTCGCAGTCATCGATGCCTGCGAATCAGGAGGAGCTCCTCAAGTGACCATGAAAGCCGTATCCGAATAAGACCCATCACGTAAATTTAAAGAAAAGCAGTTAAAATGATTAGCAGCAAAACAATCAAAGCAGCAGCCTCTGGCTTAATCTGCCTAGCAGGCCTAGCGGGTGCCGCATCCGTGTCTGCTCAGTTCAAAACAGACGAAAAGTTCTGGAACCAGCCACACATTCAGAAGACCTTCGCGGCCTCCTACTCCATCAAAGCGAAAACTGAGCCGGACCTCACCGAAGAGGAACAGCTCGTTGTTAAAAACGTTCTGACCGCCCTTCAAGGAGACCCAGCGACAGGCGTAAAGGCAGACAAGAATCAGGCGCTCACCATGATTCTCGCCGCCATCACTCCTGAAGCAAGCGCCGCTCTCGACTTCATCGCCGCCAACTTCTACGCCGAAAAGAGCGACCTGAAGAACGCAATCAAGTACTACGACAGCGCAGCCAAGAAGCACCCAAGCTTCCTTCGTGCAATCCGTAACGGAGCGATCATGAAGGTTAAGGAAGGTCGCTACGAAGCAGCCCTCAAGGACTTCACCAAAGCCATTGAGCTCGGAGCCAAGGACACCACTACAATGGGTCTTCTCGGCCTCTGCTACGTGAACACCGAAAAGTACTTCTCCGCTGAAACTGCCTACCGCGAAGCGATCGTTCTCGATCCAACCGTTAAGGACTGGCAAGTCGGTCTCGCGAAGTCACTTCTCCAACAGCAGAAGTACGAAGAAGGCATCGCGGTACTCGAGCAGATCCTCGTAGACGATCCAGAAAACGACATCCTCTGGTCTTCCGCTGCAAACGCTTACCTCGGCCTCGAGGACGCTGAAACAGCAGTTGCGATCCAGGAAATCGTTGACCGCCTCGGCAAGTCTACTCCGGATACGCTCATCTTCATGGGCAACATCTACATGTCCCGCAGCCTCAACGAACTCGCGCTGACTTACTTCCAGCGTGCGATCAAGAAGGACAAGAACCAAGATCCGGACGTTTACGTTTCCATCGCGGAAACAATGACAGCTCGCGGTACATACGACGAAGCGACTTCCGTTATCTCCGACATCCGCTCCAGCTTCGGCACCAAGCTCGACGACGATAACAAGCT
Organism: Pelagicoccus mobilis; assembly: GCF_016595505.1. GTDB lineage: Bacteria > Verrucomicrobiota > Verrucomicrobiia > Opitutales > Opitutaceae > Pelagicoccus > Pelagicoccus mobilis. The sequence goes on from NZ_JAENIL010000015.1 coordinate 60,615, forward strand.
CAGCATCCTACGCCTCGAAGCCCAAATCGCTCTCGCAACAGGCCAAGGCGAAAAGGTGATCCCAATCCTCGAAGAACTCATCGAGCGTGATCCAATGGACGGCCAAGCCCTCCTTCTTCTCGCCGAGTTCAACTCGAACAAGGGAACAGTCGATGGCTACAACCGTGCTGACCTCTACTACGGCCGTGCCGAAAAGGTACGCGAGTGGGAAGTTCGCGCACTACTCTCCTGGGCACGTTCCTACGTTGCTCGCGAGCAGTTCGGCAAGGCGATTCCAAAGCTCGAGCGCATCCAGGTTCTTGACCCACAAGACCACATCGGCCGCTACCTCGAGCAAGTACGTAAGGTACACATCGCATCGCTCGGTCTCTAGTCGGACCCAAACAATTTGTTCTTAGTCAATATTTCAGCGGAGGCTTCGGCCTCCGCTTTTTTTTGTGCTGGAGGGCAACGCTCCGTGGTTGCCGCGCCCTCATCAAGAACCACACTACCGCCGCTTCCGACGACCGTATCCACGTCTCCCTGACTTCGCCTCGGCCCCGCCATTTTTGAGGGAATCAATCTGGTCGCGCAACAAGGCAGCCCGCTCAAACTCCAGCTTCGCCGCCGCTTCGTCCATTTCGACAGTCAACTCGTCGATGACCGCCTGTACATCGTCATCCTCGCCAACCAGTGCAGCAGCAGTCGAATCCTCTTCCTCGAGCAATTCGCGCAAGCTCTCCTGATCACCTCGCTTAACGCTTCGAGGCGTAATTCCATGCTCTGTGTTGTATTCGATTTGCTTGGACCGACGGTACTCAGTCGTTTCAACCGTACGGCGAATCGAATCCGTTATCACATCCGCGTAAAAAATAACGCGACCTTCTTCATGTCGAGCCGCTCGCCCAGCAGTCTGCACTAAGCTCGTTTCACTCCGCAGAAAGCCTTCCTTATCCGCGTCTAAAATCGCCACCAAAGCGACCTCCGGCAAATCAAGCCCTTCACGCAGCAGATTGATTCCCACCAGCACATCGAATTTACCCGCCCTCAAGCGTCGCAAGATTTCCACACGCTCCAAGGCATCGATATCGGAGTGCAAATACTCTACGCTGATATCCTTCTCGCGAAGGAACGCGGTAATATCCTCGCTCAGACGCTTCGTAAGCGTCGTGACCAATACACGTTCGCCTTTCTCGATAGCCTTTTTAATTTCGGCTATCAAGTCCTCAACCTGTCCTTTCGTCGGACGGATCGTAATCAGCGGATCCAACAACCCAGTCGGACGTATCACCTGTTCCGCGACAACGGAGCTCTTCTCTTTCTCGAATTTAGCAGGAGTCGCTGTCACATAAACAGTCTGCCCGGTGACCTCCATGAACTCCTGAAAGTTCATAGGGCGATTTTCCAGAGCCGACGGAAGTCTGAACCCGTGATCAACCAAAGTCGTCTTACGCGACCTGTCACCCGCGTACATCGCCCCAACCTGAGGAATCGTCACATGACTCTCGTCTACAAAGAGCAGGAAATCCTTCTGGAAAAAGTCGATCAGACAGAATGGCCGCTCGCCAGGAGTTCGGCCTGACAAATGCATGGAATAGTTCTCAATGCCACTGCAAAACCCGACCTCCTGCATCATCTCGATGTCGTAGTTCGTCCGCATGCTCAGCCGCTGAGCTTCCAGCAATTGTCCCTTCGACTCAAATTCCGCAATACGCTCCTTGAGCTCCGACTTAATGTGTCCCACCGCATTCTCCATCTTCTCGCGAGTGGTAACGAACTGGTTTGCTGGATACAGGTGAAACTCCTCCAAGTCCTGCAGCACATTTCCAGTCAGCGGATCAAATTCCGAAATACGCTCGATCTCATCACCCCAAAACTCGACTCGTAAGCCTTTTTCCAAATACGCGGGCATAATATCCACCACGTCGCCACGCACTCTGAACCGGCCTCGTTCTAGATTGATGTCATTACGCTCGTAGAGAATCTCTACCAAGCCGTTTAAAAGCTTCTCGCGCCCCAACTCCTCGCCAACCTTCAAAGGGATCATCAACTCCTGAAAGTCATCAGGCGAACCAAGACCATAGATGCAAGATACGCTAGCGATCACAATGACATCTCTGCGACTGATCAGGCTACTTGTGGTCGAGATTCGAAGGCGATCGATCTCATCGTTGATCGATGAATCCTTCTCGATGTAAGTATCAGAAGAAGGCACATACGCCTCCGGCTGGTAGTAGTCGTAATAGCTGACGAAATACTCGACCGCATTCTCCGGAAAGAAGCGCTTAAATTCTGAATACAGCTGAGCCGCTAGAGTCTTATTATGGGAAATGATAAGCGCCGGGCGATCCAACTCAGCAATGAGATTCGCCATTGAGAACGTCTTCCCGGAACCAGTCACGCCAAGCAGCGTCTGGTATTGGTTCCCATCACGAATCGAATCGAGCAGCGTCTCGATGGCCACCGGCTGGTCGCCAGTTGGCTGATAATCAGAGTTTAACTTAAAAAGCCCCATCCTATACGGAACGAATAGCGAGCCTACGAGACCGCATCCGGATCAGAATCGTAGACCTCTTCGTCCAGCTGCCCTTCACTCTTTGCCACGATACAGGTCACAGCCGCGTCACCGGTCACGTTCACCGCTGTGCGTAACATGTCCAGAATTCGGTCGATCCCCACGATCAAACTAATCTTCTCGATGGGCAAGCCTACCTGATTGAGGACCATGGTGAGCATCACTAAGCCTACTCCCGGAACTCCGGCAGTACCGATCGACGCCAGTGTCGCCGTAACGATCACCATCAAAATCTGGCCCACAGAAAGGTCGATTCCAGAAAGCTGAGCGATAAACACCGTCGCGACTCCCTGCATGATAGCAGTTCCATCCATATTGATCGTAGCGCCGAGCGGAACCGTGAAAGAGGCGGTGGAGTTTTTCACCCCAAGCTTCTTCTCCGCAGTCTCCAGAGTCACCGGCAAAGTCGCGTTGCTGCTCGCCGTACTGAACGCGAAGATCTGCACCTTGTAGAAATTCTTTAAGAACTGAATAGGGCTCAAACCGCTCAGCAGCTTGAGCAAACTTGGGTAAACAACCAGAGCATGAACAATCAACGCCAGTATCACCAAGCCGAAGTACATTCCCAACTGGGCAATCGCTCCTAAGCCCTCATTTGCGAACACCACCGTAATCTTAGCAAATACGCCGTAAGGAGCGATCAGCATCAAAACGGTCACGAGCTTAAGCACGATCTCGTTAAGGTCCTCAAACAGCTTCAATACACGTTGTCCTGGCTCGCCGGATACAACCATCGCCAAGCCAAACAGGATGGAAAAAACGATAATCTGAAGCATGTTTCCTTCCGCCATCGCCTTTACCGGATTCGTCGGAAACATATTCGTAATCACCTGGCAAATCGTCGGAGCTTCCTCCACGGCAACCGCGCTTCCGGAGTCGATCGACTCCAGGCCAACGCCTGGTTTGAAAACGAACGCCAAAGCCATCGCTATCGAAATCGCGATACAGGTAGTGAGCAGGTAAAGAGAAACGGTTTTAAGCCCGATCTTACCCAGCTTTCGCACATCATCCATCGCCGCCGTACCACAGACCAGAGAGACGAAGACCAACGGAACGACGAGAAGCTTCAAGGAGCTGATAAAAATGTCGCCCACCATCTTCAAGAGGCCGCCCAATATCTGGTGCCTTACCAGCGGCTCCTCTTGCCAGCCCAATTGGTTAACAATGATTCCAAGCACAAGGCCAAGAACCATCGCGATCAAAATGTTGCGGGTCAGTTTCGAGTTAGAAATTTCCATAGCGTGTTCCTAGAATTTGGACCTTTTCCGAAAGACAGTATCTATCAAGGACTTTAGGTCGATCTCTTCAAAACTATTTACAGCAAGAGCAACGCCAACATCGAGCAAAGACGAAAGCGGATTAGTCGTCGCGATACCCACAACCGTCATTCCCGCAGCCAATCCTGCTTCAATCCCAGAGAACGAGTCCTCAAACACCACGCAGTTTGCAGGATCTCTCCCTATTCTCTCAGCCGCCTTTAAAAACACCTCCGGATCCGGCTTGCCACGCGACACGTCTCCAGCCGCCACCACTTGTTCGAACATCCCCGACAAGCCGATGATCTCGGTCACCGCGTCAATATTCTCACGAGGAGTCGACGAGCCAACCGCTCTGGCCATGTCCCCTTTCACCAACGATTCCAGAAAAGCCTGCACTCCCGGCAGCGGCTGCAGGCCACTGCGCCGTACGATCTCGCGGTACGCCGCTTCCTTCTCGTCGCCGAGCCGCTTGATCTCATCCGGATCCTCCGACCACTTGAGCAAAGTTGGAATGATCAATTCGTTCCGCTTACCGAAGCCTAGCTTGAAATGCCCCTCAAACAGCGGAAGCCCATTGCGTTCCGCCACGACCTCCCAGCTCTCTTCATGCTGCTGAGACGAATCGACGACAACCCCGTCCCAGTCGAAAATAAATCCAATTTCCTTTTCCATGCCTATTCGCTCCTAAACACCCAACACCTTCAAAACGCCACTCCACAAACCTCTCCAAAAGCGAGAGGCCTGATTCGCTTCCTCTTCTGTGATCTCCTGACAGATAAACGCTCCTTTTCCTCGAAAAACATCATCGAACAATGGGTTAAATCCTCGAAAATACGACCAAAACGTTTCCGCCCGAACAACCCCGTATCCAAGATCTGGAGTGAACCCGATCGTCGCGATCTGATTTGAGCGCCGTCCTTGCTCGGACCCCGTATTCATTTCCTCAAATCGTACGCCGCGAACTCCGCTAACGACGACCGCACTCGCGCCTTCGAAAATGAAATAGCGAAACTGGAAACTCAACCAAGCCTGAGGGTGAAACAAACGCCAACGCCGAGTAATTTTCACCCTCTCGCCGCTACGCGAAATCAAGCCAGCAACAGAACTCGGCCGAATCACCATCTTTCCCCCTTCTGGAATCTCCACGATCGCTACCTCTAGCTCCGCCCGACGTTGAGGCGAAACCGTGACATTCCCTGCGTTCCCATCCATTCCCGAAAATTCCACCATTTCGGTCAGGCCCGCCGCTAAGCAAGTTGCAGGTATCGACCAATCCAGTACAAAGCGAGTTTGCTTGGACAAGCACTCGTCCGACGCTTGAAGATAGGACTCCTTCACCCAAAGCTTCTGACCTTTCTCCAAATTTACAGACGCGGACACCCCCGCTTCCGAAAGCTCCGGAAGCGGCAGCGTTTCTTTCCAAAGTCGAATCGGCCCCGCGATAGCCAGAACGGGAGCCCAAAGATAGAACGCAAAGAGCTTCCACAATACAGGCAGCAAAATCGCGCTTGCCAGCGCCACCACAAGATAGGGCTTCATCCGTACCCACGCTTCCTCGAGATGTTCGACAAAGCGAGAAGACTCACCTTCAAGCTCACTGATCCTCCCCTCGAGTCCCCGAGCTTCATCGCTAAAGGCGATTCGATCTATCCTTTCCTGCGATTGCTCAGAGGTAAGCTTCTTACGACGCTCGATCTCCGTTAGCCTGTCCGCCTTCGCTTGCTCCAACTCGGCTTCGACTTCCGCTCGCTCTTCGGAACTCATCGTAAACAGACGTTCAATGCTCTTCAAAATCCCGTCACGAAACTCTATAGCACGCTCCAAAGCCTCGATGTTTCGACGAGCCGACTCGATTTCCTCGCCGAGCTCAATCAGACGCTTATGCGAAGTCTCTAACTCCGCATAAACCACGCTTGCTCGCTCTTGCAGTTGAGAAAGCTCCGCGACCCGCTCTCCTTCGTCTGAATAGCTCCGCTTAACGAATATCCAGAGAGCGAATACACCGATGGCCAATGCCGCTACAGTCGCCCAAACGATTCCCTTCCCCAGAAACCATTTGGCAAACTTAAGCAGAATCAGCGGCATCGCTTCATCAATAAATATAGATCTAGACGTCGCGTTCGACTCTCGGAGCAACGAACTCCAGAAGGCTCTGCAACGACTCCTCTACGCTCTGGGCTTCTGTATCGATTACCAAGTCGCTCGTCTCCGGCTCCTCAAATCCAGAATCCTTGCCCGTGAAATTTGGAACCAGCCCTTTCTCTACCTTCGCATAAAGCCCCTTCACGTCCCGCTCCTTGCATGTTTCGAACGACGCCTTCACGTAAATCTCGATCAGATTCTCCTTGCCGATAACCTCCCGAGCGAGCGTGCGGAGCTCTTCGGTCGGAGTGATAAACGAATTGAGAGTGATCATCCCCGAATCCGCAAAAAGCTTCGAAACTTCGGCGATTCGTCGGATGTTTTCCCGTCGGTCGTCCTCGCTGAATCCAAGCCCCGCGTTCAATCCCGTGCGGATATTGTCCCCGTCCAGCACGTACACGTGCTTCCCTGCATTGTAGAGGGATTTCTCCAAAGCGATTGCCAAGGTGCTTTTGCCAGAACCTGATAAACCGCACAGCCAAACCACTTTTCCTTTTTGGCCTAATGAAACCTCTCGGTCCGCCTGAGTGAGAAGTCGGTCAGAAATCGGGTGTAAATTCTCGTCCATATCTGCTGCGAATACTCTGCGAAGCACGTCCAAGCGCAAGCCTAAGACGCGAAGCTAATCACTCCGGCCAAGCACGGCGCCGATTTCCGCAATCCTCTGCGCTACCAAAGGCTTCAATGCCGAATGATCGTCATCAGGTAAAGTCGCGTAGTGTTTTTTCAGATACTCGTACGCTTCGAGAGTTCGACCATTCTCGACGAGGAGTTCCGCGTATACACGACTCACGAAATACGGAGAATTGCTCTTTTCCAACGCCTCGCCGAACTGAGCGATCGCATTTTCCAGATCCCCCAACTTCTGCCAGTAAATAGTGCCCCGCTCCAAAGGAATCTCATACCGGTCCTCCAATTCCGCCGGTGCTTTATCCAAAAATCTTAAAGCGCGCCTGCCTTGCTTCAAACGGATGGCGACTCCTTCAGCATCCGATTCGTCATAGAGCCGCTCCATCTCGTCATCGCCCACCTGCCACACGGGCATGTCGTTCGCAATGATTCGAGCTCCATCTATCCAGAAATAAAGCGAGTTCGGGTTGAGAGCGACCGCTAGCTGCATCTTCTCCAAGACTTCGTTTACCCGTCGGTACTGCCACTCACCATACATCGCGATCCAAACGAGATTCGCCGCCACATTGCGGTAGCCTCCTAGCACAGCCAAGGAAACGCCTTGCCCTAAGTTTCCGGACAATCCCGCCAAAACCTGAACATCCGACTCTCTCGCAACCTCCCGCTCCAACGGCCGAACCAGCACCCCCACCAAAAGCGAAGCTGCCAACCAGACGAGAAAAAGCCGCACCCTAAAACTCACGATTCTTCAGTACTAACGCCGCAAGACATCCATACAATGTAGCGTAAACGCCAGCATACAGAACTAAACCAACAACCTGGCCTCCATCAAAAGAGGAGGCCCCAAATGCTGCCGCTCCCAAATCAAATAGCCTCAAGTCAGGAACGATCAACGAGAGAAAGCCAGAAACCGAAAACAAAGACGCCTCCCCCTGGTTCCATTGCTCTACCAACACGCCCCTCAATTGACCGATTATCCACGCAAAAAATCCCATGAACACAGCAAACATTGAAGAGCTGGCGTAGCTTGAGAAAAATGCAGTGATACACGCCAAGACCATCAGCCGCATACACTGCATCGCCGCGAAAAGCAATACTCCCAGATAATTGATCGAATCCTCGCTCGCGATTTCGCTACCCGATCGGGCGATTATCTGAGACTCCCGTATCCACAAAGCCAATATCAACGCCAAAGCGAGCATGCCGACGAAACAGCAAACCGTCCCCCACGCGCCAATCAGTTTCCCAAGCAAGAACTCTCCTCGCGAAACAGGTTTCGCCAAAATCGGAAGTACTGTGCGATGCTCGATCTCCCCAAAAATCAACTGCACTGTAGCCACTACCGCTACGATCGAGCCAAACAAGGTCATCGCCCCAAAGCCGAAGTCAGCGATGAATCGAAGCTCACCGCTCCCGAGGTTGAACTCCTGAAAATACAAGCCGCCGGCCAACGATACAACTCCAGTAACAAGCAGCAGCAAGAACAGGCGCATCCGAATCGCTTCTCGAAACGTGTTCCCCGCAATCGCGAGCGTCCTCTGAATTGCGGCCCTCACTCGCCCTCCTCCTGATTCGAATCTTCTCTCACCAATCGTCGGAAAAGGTCCTCAAGATCGTTTCGTCCCGGTCTCACGCGTCCACCTCTCTCTCGAGCGAAGCTTACCACTTCCTGGCGCTCCCTCTCATCCAAGCCATCCAATTCCAAAGCAGAGTCATCGCCATCTCCAAGGAGATCTTCGATTTTGCCGTGGGCCAGCAATCGCCCCCTATTAAGGATTCCCACGTGATCACACAGATCCTGCACTTGCGTCAGCAAATGCGAACAAAGCAGCACCGTCTTCCCCTGCTTCTTAAGCGAAACGACAAACTCCCCCACTTCCGCCGCCCCGACCGGATCCACTCCAGCGGTCGGCTCGTCTAAAATCAGGATATCGGGATCCCCAACCAGTGCCTGAGCAAACCCAAGACGCTGCAACATCCCTTTCGAATAAGTGCCCACCTTTCGATCCATAGCGTCCTCGAGGCCAAATCGAACAAGCAACTCCACGATCCGCTCTTCCAACAGTCTCTTCTTTATACCAAGCAACGTTCCGAAAAAACGCATCAACTCACGACCGCTTAGAAAGCTATGATAATAGGGCGCGTCCGGCAGGTAGCCGATCCGAGAGCGAGCCTCACGGGAATCCGGAGACAAGCCAAAGATCGAAGCACTCCCGGCAGAAGGCTTCGATAAGCCTAGCAACATTCGAATGGTGGTGCTCTTTCCAGAACCGTTCGGACCAAGGAGTCCGTAGACGGAATTTTCTCGAATCGAGAGCGTCAAATGATCAACGGCCCGCAAATACTTCCCTCGCTCTGCGAGCGAGAAGTCCTTAGTGAGCCCTTCTAGCTCAATCGCCTGGACCTCGTTTGCCAACTAAGCGATGCGGAAGGTTGTGAAGACTTTGTGACGAATCCCGTCGCTCAACTCGGTCTTTCGCACAAAAGCGTCCAGTTCGTCTTCGATCGTGGCGATCATGCCACGGCACTCAGACTCTTCTCCCTCGATCTCCAGCTCTACTCGACCATCCGCCAAATTCTTAACAAACCCCGTAACTTCGTACCCTTTGGCGATTTGAGCCGTCGAGTACCGGAACCCCACTCCTTGCACGTGGCCCGAAAAGTAGGCGAGAAGAAAAAACGTCGAGTCTGGATCGTTCATAAGCCCCTTATAAACAGCTATAAACACGAACCTCCAGCGAATTTTCTCCATTATGAAAATTCACAGGAACTAATAACTATGTGAATAACGTATCAGAAATAATAACTAAAAGTATTCGGTTGCATCGCTGAGGGCATCCCCATACGTTCCCGCGTCTTTTTAAAAAGCCTGTCAACAGACGCATGGGAAACTACGAAAGCGACGCCAATCCAAACGAAGAATGGGAAGATAGCTGGGAAACCGGCTATAACGAATTTAGCTGGGAACAGTATCTCCAGGCCGAAGGCCAAGAGGTTACCAAATACCAGGCCATCTACAGCAAGCTGATCCGTAGCGCCAACAGGCTCGACGAAGTGGCCCTCTACATGGGCTGGCAACCAAATGCGGACAATCAAGATCCAGAACGCCCGCAAGAAGAGAGCCCCAAGGCGACTCACCCCTACACTTTGCACCGCCATCCTCTGTTCGTATCCAGCAAAGCCCTTCACGGCTGGCTCATCGAACAATGGGGACGTCGTATCTCACTCGCCCCTGAAGCCGTCGACGCAAGTTCAGCGCTCGCGTACCAGTCTACTCTAACCGAGTCGGACTACTACGGCCTTCTAGCAGTGACTGCCCTAGATATAGATGATTTCGCTTTGGCGATCGCCTACTTCAAACGAGGTATGGTCTCGCTCAACAAAGCGCTCGGCATGCTCTCCGACTTCGACTCCCTGCAGATCGAAGCCGTCTCGCTCTACGCGAAACACGCTCGAATTCGCCTTTTCGACATTCGAGAAATCTGGCTACGAGTCACCTCCGATTGTCGAGCGACCATCGCGAGAGGCTCAGAGGAAGACTAGGCTCCTGCCCCCACCGGCCGCGCTTCCTTAGCCAACCCACCTCCTCCACCCACCCACGATCCTATTCCTAAACCGCCATGACTCAAAAGAGATCTAAGGTATCCGCTTTGATCCAAGGAGCCCTCTGTCCAGAACGCAGACAAACCCGCTCCCTCCTTCGCAAGGCATCCCGTGGCAATGTACACGCATTCATGCAGGCGGTGACGCCGTACATGAGCCTCGTCTCAGAGTATCTTTACCTCGCCGGCTTCACTGAACAAAAAGCGCGCCTCCTCGAGCTTACTCGCGTGCTTTGCGATTGCTGGCGCTACCTTCCCTACACTCGACGCGTTTCCGACTTCGAACGCTTTCTCCAGGTCCGTCTGGAGCGCTCACAAGAGCAGGCCGTTCCAAGCTTTGACGGCGTCCATAAAGTGCTCAACGGCTTGAGCCATGATGGCCGCTTCCTCCTCGTCGCTCGCGTATTCCATGATTGGAGCCACAAAGCGCTAAAACTCTCCCTGAGAACACGCACAAGCGAAATCCGCGAAACTCTCCTCAATCTTCGTTGCGCCCTCTGCGGCGTCGAAACCGACAAGCTTAGCTACGTCGAGCTCGCCCAGGTCTCCCGCGTAAACGAAATGCTGGAAGGCACCCACTCCGACAAGATCTGCCGGAAGATCGAAAAGGAAGTCGGCAACCAATACCACGCCCTCCAATTCAAGGCAGATTGGCTCGTGTATCGTTGCGAACTGGCGGACCTCCAAACGGAGATGACTCTCAATGGCGAACAGATTGCTGAACTGTCTGATGCGACCATCAAACAGATCAAGCAGCAACCCATGGAAAAGCCCCGTCTCTACGACAGCTTGATCAACCAGATCTCATTTAATCGCCTCCCGTTGCTTTAGGAGGGGTTCTTGGAGCGAATTTCAGCCCGAACCTTGCTCGCCTATCTAGCAGACCGTACTTAGCGGAAAAGCAAGGTAGGCAAACGGCAATCACGCAGGATTTCAGTTGTCGTGCTTCCGATAATCAAGTGACGGATTTTCGAGTGACCATACGCCCCCATGGCGAGCATGTTGATTCCCATCTCTTGTGCGTACTCGGATAAAGTCGGAGCGATAGCTCCGTGCAGCATTTGGCAATTCACGCTCAATCCAGCAGAGCGCAAACGGTCTTCAGCTGCCTTCAATTCCGCCAACACTTCCGACTCGCCATCTTTTTTGGATACACTGACCAAGTGCAGCTCGATATCCGAAAACGCATCAGAATTGCACAGGTAATCCACGGCAGCATTGCAGCTCGGAACATTCTCATACGCGAGAAGCAGCTTCTCCACGGGCTGAAACGAACGCGAAGCCACTAGACAAGGTCGCCCAGAAGCACGGACGACTCGTTCCATCGTCGAACCCAAATGTTCGGCAGCAAAATTCGCGTTTTCGCCACGCTTTCCAATGACCACAAGCTCTGCCGACTCCTCAAGGTCACTCAAGGAATCGACCAGAAAACCTGTCTTGTGGATACGAGTGATCTCCCCTTCGTATCCAGAGGATCGCATCTGCGATTCCGCCTGCTCGAGAACTAGCTTCGCCTTTTGCTCTTCCAGCTGCTGCAGCTCTCCCATGATCGACTGGTAGGGCTGCAGGCCAAGACTGCCACTCAGATCCGCGACAAAAGGAACTTCGAATTGTCGCAGATCCGTGACGTAAACAATGTCGATTGACGCCTCCAGTCGTTGAGCTGCCCAAGCCGCGTATTCGCAGCAACTTTGCGAGTATTGGGAGCCGTCGATACAGGCGAGAATCTTCATTGGACTACATTAACGTTAGAAAATTGTATTGGAAGGAACGACCGTATTCTTGGTCACTATCACCACGCCATCTCTCACGAAGATGCCGTTCTTTTCGTACATGTCCGCTTTGCCCTCCGGGTTCAGCTTCACATTGTCGCCGATTCGAGCGCCTTTATCGATGATCGCGTTCTTGATCTCGCAATTGAGCCCAACGCCTATGTCAGGTCGCCCGAGCTCCTTGTTCTTTCTGCGATCGCTCGAACTTTCGAAAGAATCCGCTCCCATCATAATCACGTTCTCCAGACGCGTGCCTTCGCGCAGGACTGAACGGATACCGATTACGCAGCGCTTCAAATAGGAGTCAGTGATAATACAACCATCGCCGATAATCACGTGGTTGATGGAGCAGCGGTTGATCTTGCTCGCCGGCAAATATCTAGCGCGAGTGAAAATAGGACGTCCACGGGAGAAGAAGTTGAACTGCGGCATCGGATCTGCGAGCTGCAGATTCGCGTCGAAGAACGCCTTAACCGTTCCGATATCTTCCCAGTATCCTTCGAACACATGAGCGCGTAGCTTGGAGTTGCCCAAAAGCGAGGGGATAACTTCCTTGCCGAAGTCAGTCATCGAATTGTCGAGCGCGTCGATCATGGTCTCGCGATTGAAGACATAAATGCCCATCGACGCCAAACAGCAGTCTTCCGCATTCTTAGTCTTCAAATCCCCCGCGATCTCACTTGGGATTTTCAAGCCCTCAATCACCTTCGGGTCGCTTGGCTTTTCGACAAACTCCGTGATTTCCTGCGACTTCGATACACGCATCAGACCGAGGCCTTCGACGCTGTCAGCAGGGAACGGAATCGCGGCGACCGTCACGTCCGAGCCGCTCTCGATGTGCTCCTCGATGATCTTGTCGTAGTCCATACGATACAACTGGTCTCCCGAAAGGATAATAACGTAATCGTAGTCGCTACCAGTAAAGTGATGGATGTTCTGTCGAACAGCGTCCGCAGTGCCTTGGTACCAACTGTCACCCTTTTCCGTCTGTTCCGCCGAGAGGATATCAACAGTCCCTCCAGCAAACGGATCAAAGCGGTAGGTCTCCTGAATGTGCCGATGCAACGAGGCCGTGTTGAACTGAGTCAGCAAATAGATGTTGTTGATACCTGAATTCAGACAGTTGCTGATCGGGATATCGACGAGGCGATATTTGCCAGCAAGCGGTACAGCAGGCTTACAACGTTCTTTGGTCAGAGGATACAAGCGGGTGCCACGGCCCCCACCCATAATTACGGCGATTGCTTTTTTGTGCATGATTTTCTCTAAGAGGATTCGGAATCAGAGACTTCCGTAGTATACCCTATCCGTAATGCGTGACTTCACAACTACAAATCCAAGAAGAGTTTGTGAAATCGACGCAACACCCCGTCAAAAACGAAGCAAACACGTATCCAAAAGTTTTGGACCCTAGCTAATTCAGAATTCCAATCGCGGAATCAGCTAAAAGCGTTAATCCGGTCGCAAACCAACTTCGCCGCCGTCTTTACCGCACTCCGGGTCGAACGGATCTGCAACCACTCAAGCTGGGTGGTGAGAATCGCTTTCACGTTTGGACGCAAGTCCTCCGCTGTTCCCTTTGTTTCCAACTCCGGCAGCCCCGCCAATGCGCGGATTTCTTTGATGTTGGTAAGCTGGAAGATCATGAAATCTCGAACGCTCACTCGCCCATCCGCGTTAGTCGGACACCCAGCATCCAATGAAAGCTGCACCCACCCTCGCGAACATTTCAGTCGAGTTGCGATCTCATCGATCGTCAGTGGGCTTTCATCGGCCTTTTGCATAAACAAGATTTAACTCATGCAAACGCAGTTCTGTAAAGACTTTGTAAACAAGGATGTAGCCTAGGGGAAGGCCTGAGCAATAAACGCAAAAAGGCGCCGAACCCCACTAAGGAATCCGACGCCTTGAAAATGTTTACCGATTTTCGACCAAGCTAACGGATCATACCCGCAGCGACCGTCTCGTTGGTGAACGCGTCCACCAACACGAAGGAGCCAGTCACACGGTTGCGCTTGTAGCTATCGTAGCAAAGCGGAGCCGCGGTACGGATAGTGATGCGGCCAATGTCGTTGAGCTTAAACTCGTTGTCGCCCTCGATCTTGTGCAGCGTGTTGATGTCCACCTTGTACTTCACGTCACGGATCAGAGCCTTGGCCTCCTTGGCGCAGTGGCGGATAACGAACTTGCCACGTGGATTGAGCGGCTTGTCCGAAAACCAGCAGATCATCGCGTCGATGTCCTGCCCGACCGAAGGCGGGTTGTTCGGCTTGGCAATCATATCACCGCGGCTGATGTCGATCTCGCGGTCGAGCGTCATGGAAATGCTCAGGGGCGAGTACGCCTCCTCGAGTTCGCCATCCGCTGTATGCAGAGCCTTGACCTTCGCCTCGAAGCCGGACGGATAAACGACCACGTCGTCACCTGGCTTGAAAACGCCGCCCGCTACGCGGCCCGCGTAACCGCGGAAATCGTGGTACTCGTCGCTGTGCGGACGGATAACCCACTGGACAGGAAGGCGGGAGTCGATGTGGTTTGCGTCTGGTCCGACATAGAGGGTTTCGAGGTGGTAGAGAAGCGTCGGCCCTTGGTACCAGGTCATGTTCTCTGACTTCTCGACCACGTTGTCGCCCTTCAGTGCGGAAATCGGGATGAAGGAAATCTCGACGATATTGTCCAAACGGGACGCGAACTTCTGGAAGTCCTCTTTGATCTTATTGAACGTATCTTCAGACCAATCAACCAAGTCCATCTTGTTGACGGCGATCACCACGTGCTGGATACGAAGCAGGTTCGCGATGAAGCTGTGGCGGCAGGTCTGCTCGATGACCCCCTTGCGGGCGTCGACGAGAATGATGGCGAGATTGGCCGTGGACGCGCCGGTCACCATGTTGCGGGTGTACTGGATGTGACCCGGCGTGTCGGCGATGATGAACTTGCGGCGAGGCGTCGCGAAGTAGCGGTAGGCCACGTCGATCGTGATTCCCTGCTCGCGCTCGGCGCGAAGGCCGTCGGTGAGAAGAGCGAGGTTCACGTGCTCGTCGCCACGCTGCTTGGAGGTGTTTTCGATGGACTCGAGCTGGTCCTCGAAAATCGCTTTGGAGTCGTACATGAGACGACCGATGAGGGTCGACTTTCCGTCATCCACCGAACCTGCGGTAGTAAAACGGAGGAGATCCATGTCGAGGTAGCCTTTTTCCTGAGAGCTTTCTTCTGTGCTCATAACTTTATTTGGAAATCTGTAATTATAGTGTGGTTACGCTGCCAAGGGATCAAAAGTAGCCCGCCTTCTTGCGGTCTTCCATGGCACTCTCGCTTCGCTTGTCGTCGGCACGGTTGCCGCGCTCAGTCTGGCGGGCGGCAGCGACTTCCTCGATGATCTTGTCCATCGTGTCCGCGTCGGACTCGACCGCGCCAGTGATGGTCGCGTCGCCCATGGTGCGGAAGCGGATCTGCTTCACTTCAACCGTTTCGCCTTCGCGTGGCTCGACGAACTCGGAAACGGCGAGGATGGTGCCGTTGCGGGTGACCGTCTCGCGCTCGTGTGCGTAGTAGAGGCTCGGAAGCTCGATGTTCTCGTACTTCATGTACTGCCACACATCCATCTCGGTCCAATTCGAGAGCGGGAACACGCGGAAGTGCTCACCCTGGGCCATGCGGCCGTTGAATATGTTCCAGAGCTCGGGGCGCTGGTTCTTCGGGTCCCACTGGCCGAACTCGTCGCGGTGACTGAAGAAGCGCTCCTTGGCGCGGGCCTTCTCCTCGTCGCGGCGAGCGCCGCCGAGAGCCGCGTCATACTGACCATCCTCGAGGGCATCGAGCAGGGTTTGGATCTGCAGCATGTTGCGGGAAGCGTTTGGCCCCTTCTCCTCGACCACGCGGCCGTCCTTGATGGCCTCTTCCACAGAGCCGACCACGAGGTTGGCGCCTAGCTTGGCGACGAGGTCGTCGCGGTACTGGATGGTCTCCGGGAAGTTGTGCCCGGTGTCCACGTGCAGAAGAGGGAAAGGGATCTTGGCCGGCCAGAATGCCTTCATCGCAAGATGCGTCATCACGATGGAATCCTTGCCCCCCGAGAAGAGGAGCACCGGACGCTCGAACTGCGCAGCCGTCTCGCGAAGGATGTAGATCGCTTCGCTTTCGAGCTGCTTCAAGTGCGTTACTGAGTAATCTTGCATATCTTAGTAAAGTTAAGAGAGTTTAAAGGTGATTTCGAAATGTTGCTTCTCAGTCAACTCTGTTTTCAGGAAATTTCGGCGAGGGAAAATCGTTTAACCGCAGCCAGGAAACGCTCCGCCGCTTGCACGAGTTCCTCACCACTCAAGACACCAAAGCTCAATCGCACCTTATTTCTTGGCTCAACCTGAGCGTGGCAAAGTTCACCTGGAACGTACAAAACGCCCGCCTCTATCGCCGCCTTGTGAAAATCGGAATCAAAGCCAGTCTCCGTTCCCTCTGGAGCAGTCAACCAAAGGTAAAGCCCCCCACTCGGCCGCTCCCAAGTCCAACCAACTTCGCTTAGAGGCCCGGAAAGTACGGAGTCCAGAACAACCATTTTCTCATGGTAAGACTTCCTAAGCATCGAAAGATGGCTGTCGAAAACTCCCTTCTTGAAGGCTCTCGCCAACAACGCTTGGTTGTAGTTCGCGGTACCAAAGTCCTGCTGCCCCTTAATAGCCAGCATCCGAGCGAGCCATTCAGCGTGCGTGCAATAGCTAAAACCAACCTTAAGTCCCGTCGCAAACGGCTTGGTCAGCGTAGTGGAATAGAAAACAGGCACACTCTCCGCTCCCTCGCTCAACGCCAGACAACTCTCAGATTCAAAAGGAGTTTCGTAATACAATTCCCGATACGCTGCATCCTCGAACAGAGCGATCTGCCCGCCATACGCCTCGAGCGCTTTTAACACGCCAGATTTACAACTCCGCGAAACGCTGTGCCCACTTGGATTTGCGTAGTAGCTAACCAAATACACAGCCTTTACCCGATTAATCTTCCCCGCCTTTTCGAAATTAGACAGTTGAGCCTTTAGACCATCCACGTCGACATCGCCATTAGAGGACATAGGCATGGACACAGCCTCAACGCCTAAACCACGCAACATCTCCAGAAATACAAAATAAGTCGGCTGCTCGACCAGAACGATATCCCCCTCATCACACAGAGCCTGCACGGCAAGATACAAAGCCTGTTGAGAACCGTTGGTGATGAGAGAACTGGAAACATCCAAAGGAGTTTCGAACCTGTCCTGATCACTCAAACGCCTCGTCAGAATCTCTCGCAGCTCGAGACTCCCCTGGTTTGCTCCATACTGAAGCACGCTTCGATCCCCCTGCTCGCCCAACTCGACCGCAATCTTCGAAATCTCCTCAAGCGGCAAAGTAGCATTATCAGTGAAACCAGCTGCAAGACTAAGCAAATGCGGCTGCTGAATCGCCAAGGTCATTAATCGAGCGATATCGGATTCCGTTTGTCTGGCGCCTAATTTTGAAAACGTGAGAGACATGAGCTTCTAAAACAAAAGACAGCGGCGAATCATTCGCCACTGTCTAAAGAATTCAAGAGAGATTAATCGAGACCGCTTAAGCGATCGAGGGAGTGCCG
Organism: Pelagicoccus mobilis; assembly: GCF_016595505.1. Lineage (GTDB taxonomy): Bacteria > Verrucomicrobiota > Verrucomicrobiia > Opitutales > Opitutaceae > Pelagicoccus > Pelagicoccus mobilis. The sequence continues at coordinate 78,178 of NZ_JAENIL010000015.1, forward strand.
TCCACTGCGGGAGGAGGAACGTCTTCCTTCTTCTCTTCCGCCTTTTCGGCATTCTCTTTTTCCTGACGCTCAGCCTCCAGCTTGTCGTCGAGTTCCGTCTTCGAGGAAACAACTTCAGAACGAATTTCTCCAAACTCGAGAATCTCGTCCACGTGCTTACCTTCGATGGTCTCGTACTTAAGAAGAGCCTCAGCGATAGCGATCAACTCCTTCTTGTGATCGGTGATGATCGTCTTCGCACGCTCAAACTGCTCGTGAATGATTTCACTCACAGCGTCATCAATCTGTTCAGCCGTGCGCTCGCTGTGGTCTTGAGTACGATTTATCTCACGTCCCAAGAAGACCTGATCTTGGTTTTCCTTAAATGCGATTGGACCAAGCTTACTCATGCCGTACTGGCAAACCATGTCGCGCGCAGCTGAAGTCGCTTGGGAAATGTCACCTGAAGCACCAGTGCTGTAGTCGCCCGTCACTATTTCTTCCCCGAGACGTCCGGCCATGCAAACCGCGATGTAGTTCGTAATCTGATCCTTAGTCTGGCCAAGAATTTCCTTGGTCGGAGCGTACATCGCCATCCCCAAAGCACGACCGCGAGGAAGAATCGTCACTTTGTGCAGATCGAAGTGCTTGTCCTTGACGATCTTGTGAACCAAAGCGTGCCCTGCCTCGTGATAAGCGGTAGAACGAAGATCCTCCTCGTCCATGACGCGACGGCGCTCACGGCCATATGAAATCTTGTCGCGAGCTTCATCAATATCGATGCGTTCGACCTGATCCTTGCTCTTTCGAGCGGCTGTCAACGCCCCCTCATTCAGCAAATTGGCGAGATCAGCGCCAGAGAAACCGGGAGTCACGCGGGCCAGCGCTCCGAGATCGACCTCATCACTCAGGCGAATCTTCTTCGCGTGCACACCGAGAATTTCCTCACGCCCCTTGAGGTCGGGAAGGTCAACTACGACCTGTCGATCGAAACGCCCCGGACGAAGCAGCGCCTTATCGAGGACGTCAGGACGGTTGGTAGCCGCGATGATAATGACACCTTCAGTAGTGTCGAAACCGTCCATCTCAACCAGAAGGGAGTTCAAGGTCTGCTCACGCTCATCGTTACCCCCGCCGAGGCCTGCCCCACGCTGGCGTCCGACGGCGTCGATTTCGTCGACGAAGATCAAACACGGAGCATTCTTGCGACCTTGCTCGAACATGTCGCGAACACGGCTCGCGCCGACACCGACAAACATTTCCACGAAATCAGAACCGCTGATCGAGAAAAACGGCACATCCGCCTCGCCCGCAACAGCCTTAGCCAAAAGAGTCTTACCCGTACCTGGAGGGCCCACCATCAAGATTCCCTTAGGAATCTTGCCGCCCATGCGTTGGAACTTCTTAGGATCCTTGAGGAAATCAATAACCTCGCTGACCTCTTCCTTCGCCTCGTCACAGCCAGCCACATTCGCGAAAGTCACCTTGTCCTTGTCGCGAGTCAGCAGCTTCGCCTTGCTCTTGCCGAAGCTCATCGCTCCCTTGCCAGCCATACGAAGTTGGCGAACGAAAAGGAAGTACAGCAGGCCGATCACCAGCAAAAACGGGATAATTCCCGCCAAAAGCTGAGGCAGAAAAGTATTTGGGCTCGTTTCGTTGAAACGTCCGCTGGACTGGAGAATTTGATAATTCTCATCCGAAATCCACCCCTTCGCCACGAATGCCTTCCCGTTGACCACATCGGTCAAAACCTCGATCGGCTCTTCTGAAACCGTTCCTGACACCTCGTACCAGTCCATGCCTCCATTTGGCATGGGAGAGATCTTGCCACCGGCTACGCGACCTTCCTCAGCGTAGCGGACGACCTCGACCATGGAGACCGGTTCAGCGTCGATCTTGCTGCTTGAGTTCTGCCAGATGATCAGCATCAGCGCGATGAGGATCACCCAGAAAATGATTACCTTGGGTTGGAAACGCTCGGGCCCGCCTTTTGCAGGACCGCGTCGATTGTTACTATTATTGTCGGGCATTAAAATTTAATGGAGACCAGTAGGTTGAGTCTCATCTTTCGTAAGTCAATCGCAAGGCAGTTCGAGAGCCGGGCTCTAGCTTCATATTCGCGTTTGGCGGCAACCCCGGCACCCATAAAATGCCCGAATCTCCTCCCACGAATATCGGCAAATTCCCCCGATCCCTTCGCTCGATCTTACGTTCGATAAATAAGTCTTTCAGTTTCTTTGGCGACGATTTGCCCAGCGGCTTGAATGCGTCTCCGGCTATTCTGGAACGGACAGTTACCCCAGTCAAAGAGTTCCCGGCCGCACTCAAGTACACAACTTCACCATCATCGTTACTTCCGGAGCTTAGTTTTTCCCACAGAAAAGCGTCCATTTCCACCCATCCGAACGAAACCCTCTCCCCACCAGGCAAAAAAGCGCTGGTCCCTAGAGGCAATTGGAACGCCCCCCACTCCGGGGCATCTGGCTCGCGTTTAAGCAATCCCACAGAATCCTCTCGCAATTCGTAAAACAAGCCCCGCTTCGCCTCTACGACCAATCGAGTCCTTTCATCCAGGGCACTTAAAACCTTCTCCAATGCAGTTGCAGCAATTCCCTCGCCCCCCGGCAAACGCGATAGTATTCGTCGACGCATGGCCTTCGGCATTTTCTCCAATTCCCGCCGCTTCAGAGCCTTTCTCCCTTCATCCCAAGCGAGCTCCCAGAGTTCGTCCGCCCATTTTTCCAGCGCCTCGGCATCTTCTTCTAATAGTCTGCGACTGCGACTCACCCCCGCTCGAACGGAACGATCCGCAGCCTGCTCCCAAGCCGGCAAAGCCGTTTTTCTCAAACGAGCCCGATAGTTCGCGTCAGAAGCATTCGTAACATCTTCCCGCCAATCAGCGCCAGCCGCTCGAAGTTGCTGACGAATTTGCTCACGCCCAACATTCAAAAGCGGACGCAAAAAGACCAAGCCTCCTCCCGCCTCAGAGACCTCTCGGGGAGCGCTCAAACCCTGCACGCCAGCGCCTCGGGACAAACGCATCAGCAGCGTTTCCACCACGTCATCCGCATGATGTCCGGTCACGATCTGAGGTTCGGGCCCGCAAACTTGGCGAAAAAAAGCCAAGCGAGCGTCACGAGCATCCGCCTCGTTGACCTTCGAAACGCCATCCGGCCATTTCGCCACACCTTCAAGAACAGGAATCTCCAACGACTCGCCGATTCCATGTACGAATCGAGCATCATTCCTTGAATCCTCTCCACGCAAGGCATGATCAAAGTGCAGCACCCTGAGATCGCTCCCCCTCCTGTTTCTTTTCAGAAACAGGTAGACCAACAACAGAGCGTAGACGGAATCAGCCCCGCCCGAGCAAGCGACATATACCGGACCGCAAGCACCCAAGCGGCGACCAACCGAGTTCGGAATCAGGGAGAAGTCCACGCTCGACTCAAGTCGAGTAGCTGCTGCTCCCCAATCCAAAGCGACGATCTCCGACTAGGATTTCTCGATGTATTGCTTGCCCACATACGGAACAAGCGCATCCGGCAGACGAATACGTCCGTCCTCCTGAAGCCCGTTCTCGATGATCGCCACAAAAACACGCGGCACCGCCAAGCCAGAACCGTTCAGAGTATGCACGATCTCGGGCTTTCCGCTTTCAGGATTCCGGTAGCGGATCTTTGCGCGACGAGCCTGGAACGAGCCAAAGTTACTGCAGCTAGAAACCTCTAACCAACGCTTTTGCCCAGCCGCATAAACCTCTAGATCATACTGCTTGCAATTAGTGAAGCCCATATCGCCGCCACACATCAACAAAGTACGGAATGGAAGCTCCAGCTTCTCGAGCAAGGACTCCGCGTATCCACGAAGCGACTCAAGTTCGTCCATGCTTGTTTCCGGCTTCACCCATTTGAGAAGTTCAACCTTATCGAACTGATGAACACGGTTCAGTCCACGCACTTCCTTGCCATGGCTACCCGCCTCGCGACGGAAACAGGCTGAATGACCGCAACGATACACCGGCAGGTCCGCTTCATCGAGGATCTCGTCGCGGAAAAAATTCGTCAGCGGCACCTCGGCAGTCGGGATCGCGTAAAGCCCGTCCTCAACCGTCTGATACATCTGCCCCTCCTTGTCGGGAAGCTGACCTGTAGCCGTCGCGCTGTCTGCGTTCACCAAAAACGGAACCCCAATCTCCTGATACCCAGCGTCCGCCGCTTCGTTCAGAAAGAAATTGATCAAACCGCGAGCAAGCTTCGCTCCGTCTCCAACAAAAAACGGGAAACCGGCTCCGCTAACCTTGGCTCCACGACGCAAATCGAGAATCTGCTCGATCCACTCCAAATCGTAGTGGGCAACTTGATGCTCCGCATCCGCAGGCACTTCGCCAAATTCGCGAACCACCACGTTCTCCGACTCGTCCTTGCCCTCTGGGACGCTCGCGTCCGGCAAGTTCGGAATATTCAGGATACTCTCGTTCCACTCCCCTTCAGCCGCATTCAGCTCAGCGTCCTTCGCCTTAACCTCCGAAGAAACCGCCTTCATCTCCTGCACCTTGGCAATGAACTCAGGGCTGCCCTTGGCGAGCTTGGACATGTCATTGTTAGCGGCTTTCTGCTTAGCACGGAGGGCTTCCGCTTCAGCGATCAGGGTACGACGCTTCTCGTCGAGCGCTAGGATTGCATCCAAGTCGCACTTGATGTGCTTCTTAGCAATTCCAGCTCGAACAGCGTCCGGGTTTTCTCTGAGGAACTTAGGATCGATCATTTTCGATTGGGCTAAAGATGGATTTCACGGGCGAATTCTACCCAAAAATCAAGCCATCCGCTTATCGGCGCCACCCGAGCAGAGTCAAGCCAGCTCAGAGGGCAAGCAGCTTTTCGACCGCGCTAAACACGGATTTTGGATCGAGACGGTCCACATCCCCTTCCGGAGCTCTCAAAATCGCGTTCGCTTCCCGCTCTAGCGGATAGGATCCACGACTTGCTGGCGAAACAAAGCTGTACAGCGTCAAATTACGACAGCCAAGGGCCCCCGCCAACTGGGCCGGGCCATTGTCATTCGCCACAACGACGTCCGATTCGCTTACAACCTGGCAAAGCTCCCCCCAGCTCAACCTTTCCTGCAAGTCTAGCACCCGATCTGGTAGTTCCTCCTCAACTACGACCGGCACCATCCCCAACAGCAGAACTTGCACATCGGGTCTCACCTCGACCAAACGCTTCGCCAGATCCACCATTCCGCGCCAAGCCCGCTTCTTCTTGAAGCGCCCCGGAAACAAGCACACACGCTTCCAACTCGTAGACAACGCTCCTGAAACAGATTCAGGCAACTCGACTCCGCGGGGAAAACGAAGCACCTCGCCCACTTCCACCTCCACCCCGAAAACGGAGCCAAACGCCCGAAGTTCCTCCACAAAATGGCTGCCTTCCCCGCCGCCCGCAGCGATCACTTCCTTGTAACAAATCGTCGCCCCTTCCTTGGCGGATCTCAGGCCGATCTTTCGCTTCGCCCTAGCGAAAAAACACATCGCCCCCGTTCGAGCATGCCCCTCGAAATCGAGCACAAAATCGTAGACCTCCCTTCGGATATCTCGAACCAACCCCGCAAATGTCATCAGAGCCTCGCTTCTTTGGAAAACGATTGTCTGATCAACAAATTCGAAAGACGCCACCAGTGGCTCGTAAACCCGGCGCACCACCCAAGTGATCTCGAGCTCCGGCTTTTGACGCTTGATCGACTCCACCACCCTGAGCGCGTGCACGATCTTGTCGAGCGGCGAGGTCATCAAAACTAGGACCTTCGCACCTCGCATGATCAGGTTCCTCCGCGCAGTTGACGCATCACCTCAAACACCGCAATTCCCGCAGATGTCGCCAAATTCAAGGAACGCAAATCCTTGTTGTACTGAGGAATGTTTAGGCGGTTCTCCTCGCCAATCTCGTTGTGCAACCAATCGGGAGCGCCATAGCCTTCATTTCCAAACAAAAGCCCGTCACCATCCTCGTATTGGACATCCCAGTACGGTTGACTCGACTTTGTAGTGAACAAAAACAAGCGCTTAGGCCCCACATCGCTCTGCTTGAAGGCTTCCCAATTCTCGTGGTGATGTACGTCCAGAGATTTCCAGTAGTCCATCCCCGAACGCTTCAAGTGCTTGTCCTTGATAACAAAGCCCAAGGGGTGAATCAGATGAAGCCGCGAATTGGTGATCGCGCAAGTGCGACCGATATTCCCTGTGTTCTGAGGGATTTCCGGCTGAAACAAAACGACGTGTAGAAGCGGGCTACTCACTGTAAACAATCTGCAAACCAGAGTTATCAGCACAGAGATTGCGACCTACGCTCTCTAGACCTTCGTCTTTAAATGCCGCCTGCATTGCCGCCATCACCGAATCCACAGACTCTACCGTGCAAGCGCACAAAACGCTCGAACCGCTCCCGCTAAGCCACCCAGTGTAAGCTCCCGCTTCGATTCCCGCAGCGATCGCCGCAGAAGCGCCCGGTATATTCTTCAAGCGATAAGGCTCGTGAATACTGTCGTGTACCGCGTTAGCTAGGGCTTCATACTCGCCAGAAGCCAATGCCCCCACAACGCACGAAACACTATTAATGCTCGAAACGGCGGACGCAAAATCAAGCGACTTAGGCAGCACCCCTCGGGAGGCTGAAGTCAAAACCTCGAATTCAGGCGAGACCACGACAAGTCGCAGCGTATCCGCTACCTCAATCTTGTTAACAGCCTCGACCTTTGCCGGAGTCTCTAAAAATCTGGATACAGTGAATCCGCCAAGAACGGAAGCGCTCGCATTGTCCGGATGCCCTTCCAGCATCGTGATGACTTCCACCAGCTTTTCACGATCCCAGTCAACTCCAGCAAGCTCAACGAGGCCGCCCAAAATCCCTCCGCGCACAGTAACGCTCGATCCTAAACCACGAGCCTGAGGCACGTCGCCACGTATCCGGATTCTGACGTCAAACGGATCAATTCCGCTCTCCTCAAAAAAAGTAGCTACCGTATGACGAGTCATCTCGCTCACCGGAAAGATATCCGGACCAAACGACTCATCCCCCGCCCCATCCGCTCTTTCGACCGCAATTTCATTGTACAACGAAACCGCCATTCCAAGAGTATCGAACCCAGAGCCACAATTCGAAGTGCTTCCGGGGACTTTGCAGATGACGCGAGAAAGACTAGGCATAGGGATAGGAGAAATTGACTAAATTCGACGAAACTACCGGACCCGATAAGACTTCAAGTCGCGGTCCGCGTCTCGCATCTGCGCTTTCTTCTTCAGGTCCTCCCGCTTGTCAAAGAGCTTTTTGCCCGTGCAAATGCCTATCTCGATCTTGATCAGGGCTTCTTTAAAATAGATGCGGGTAGGAATCGCTGACTTACCGCCAGCCTCAAGAGCACGCTCGATCTTACGCAACTCGGACTTCTTCAGGAGCAGCTTCCGCTCCCGACGCGGGATGTGGTTATTGATATTCCCAAACGCGTACTCGTCGATGTGCAGACCATTGATGAAGAACTCTCCTCGGTTGAATCGACAAAAGCCGTCGGATATCTGCGCCTTTCCCGCACGGATCGACTTAACTTCCGTACCCGTCAAAACAATACCCGCCTCGAAAGTGTCCTCGACAATGTAGTCGCGGTGGACCTTCGCGTTGCGGATCTCCTGCGGGTTGCCGCCTTTCTTCTTTTTGCCTGCCATTTCTGGGAAATTCCTGCGATCCGGGTAAAAAAAGGCGCGGCGGACAAGGTCTACCGCGCTCGATGAAAAGGGATTGCCAGCTCAACCAGCCTCCGCTTCGTACCGCCGATACTACTCGGCGAGCTCGTAGCTGATCTTGCCCTCGATGATCTCGCGCAAAGCGATATCCTCAGGGTTCAGCTTCTCGAGCGATTCAACTAGCGGGCGATTGCCGTGGCGTAGCTGCTTAACGCGACGTGAAACGACGTTAATCAGAATGTTTGGGTCAGTGATAACCTTGCGTGCTTCCTTTATGTAATCTTCTCTCAAAGCGGCCTCCTAATTGTTGGAATCCGCCCTTTTACCTTGCTGCTCATGTGCGTCAAGTGCTTATTCCGCCTTTCGTCGCCGAGCGGGAACGCCCGCGGCAGGAATCCACTCAACTCAAACACAACGCCATGTCACAGAAGGAAAAGATCTACCTGTGCCTCACTACAGTCTCAAACAAGCGGGAAGCTCAGGCTCTCGCTTCCCAAATCGTCGAAAAACGGCTGGCCGCCTGCGTGCAGCTCGACTCGCCCGTCACCTCGTTCTACCGATGGAAAGGCAAGGTCGAACAAGACGAAGAAATTCGCATGCAAATTTTCGCCCCCGCCCAAACCCTCGACGAATTAACCAAATTCGTGACGGAAAACCACCCTTACGACACCCCAAAATGGATCTGCATCGAAGCAGAAAAAGTTTCAGAAAAGTACTTGAAATGGGCCAATGAAGTGTGCAACCTCCGCGGCTTCATTTAAACCGGAACCATTTTCGACCATGTCACAGCATCCTAGCTACAAGTCCAGCGCTTCAACCGGCGCAAAGAGAAACGTCCTCAAGCGCTTCGAGCGTGTAGAGCTTCTGAAGAAGCGTGGAGAATGGAAGGACGGCGATCGCGTCTCCGGCCTCAAGAAGACCAAGCCAGAAGCGTAAGTCTCTCCAACATTTCAATTTCCCAAACGCTGTCTCCCCTCGAGGCAGCGTTTTTTTGCGTCCGCTAAAAACCAAAAGCAGAGCGTGGGCTTCGTCCCACACTTAGAAAACACCTATTTGACGAACATCCGCTTCATCAGGTTGTTCACCTTAGTACCGGCCCCACCGTAGTTCCGGCGAGTCAGATCCAGGCAAAGCTTGTCCTCAATCAGGTCAGGACGCAACGCCTCCACCGTCAGCCAACGCTCGTACCCTGACATTTCAGATTCAGTCAGAGCCTTGAAACGCGTCGGCAGACCATACCAAGTCAGCTCGACACGCCATCCGACATGATCCGCCGGAATCACCGAATTCTCCATCAAGTGCGGGTTCACCTTCAGCAAGTCCGGAATTTGCGTATCCCTTACAAAGGCTTCCACCGCGATTTGCTCGCTCATGATGTATTCCCAAGCACTGGCAGCCTCTCCTCGGCGCAGCGCTCCGCAAAGCTCCCAAGTATCGAGCCCAATGATGTTCATCCCATTAAATGCCCCATGCTCGTTCTTGGAATCGTAAGGCTGCTGGTCATACCACCGCTGAAACCTTGGCCCCAGCCAAAATCCGAGCTCAAAATGCAAATGCGCCCGACTCCGCGGAATCGAATATCCGCCAGCGCTCCGCCCCATGATCGCAATCTCTTGCCCGCCGCTCACCTTAACTCCCTCAACAATACCCTCGGGAACGGTGCTCAAGTGAGCATACAAACTGATAAATCCAGGAGCGATCTTCGGATGTTCGATAACAATGTACCGCCCGTAGCTGCTATTGCCCGCCGTGCGGTTCACATACCGCACCACCCCCTCATCAAAGGCGAAAATCGGGTCCGTCGCTTCGTTTCTTCGATCCCGCGCGATCGCCCTCAGGTCGATCCCCTCATGGAAACGATGCCCGCTATTGCGAACGCAGCCAAACAAACCGGAAGTTATCCTGCCTGAAACCGTTGGCTGCAAAACGCCCTCCATCTTACCGTGATGGAGAAACGCCGGATTTGGCGTCGGCCAGTAGTGCGGGCCCAAACGGAATGCCCCATTCGCATGTCCCCAGGCGACGGATACCATTGCCAGCAAAACGGCAAAGCTAACTCGAAAGTCTCTTCTGAATGTCAAAATTCGTCTCCTGCAATTTCTTCGCTAGTTCATCGAGCTGCTCATCGGGCAACTCTAAGAAAATAAAGATCCGCCCATCCGAAATCGGCCCCTTGATCCGTCGCGCTCCGACCGGATCACCATCCACCGCCAAAACAAGCCGACTCCCTTGGTTCGCAACCGAAATCTGGTAAAACTCCCGAGCAGCCGGCCCCTTCAAGGTGAACGCCAAACATTTGCCCAAGGAGACCTCCGCCACGTCGATCGACTGATAGTCAAACTCGGACAAAACCGCCTGCCCCTGCACTGGAATCTTAACCTGGCTCAACGGAAGGGTAACCATTGCCGCAAAGTCGTTCTCATTCCTCGACTCCAGCAAGAAGCGAGCACGCGAATAGTCTCCAACATCCATCCCCGTTGACTGGCAGCCAGCGAGGACAATCCCCCACAACAGTGCCGCCAATATGTAGAACCCCTTCTTCATCACGCCTCGACTATCCCGTTTCGACCTGCCCCGTTGCAAGCGAAGAGTGTTCCACTGAAAGCTTTCAACCACTAAACTCGCCAAGCAACGCTTCCCCGACCGCGTCGGCCAACATCCGCCCATCGTCCGTCAAGCGAAGCGCCGATCCAACACGCTCCGCCTTCCCCTCCTCGATCAGCTGCAACAAGAAAGGGTGGCTCCCCAGATCTCGCCCAAAACGAATCGCCAGCTCAGCCAAGTCCACCCCTTGATTCATTCGGAGCCCAAAAACCAGCGAATCCTCAAGCAACAGATCGTCGCTGAGCTCAACTCGATCCACCAAGCCACGCTCCCCCTTCTCCAAACCTGACAACCAAGCCTCGAGGTCCGGGGTATTCGTATGGCGGCTCCCAGCCCATTGACTCGCGGCAGATGGACCGATCCCGATCCACTCCGCCATTTTCCAGGTATTCACATTGTGGAGGCATTGGTGTCCGGCTTTCGCGTAATTGGAAATCTCATACTGGGAATACCCTCCTCGCTCCGCTTCCTCCCAAATCGCATGATAGAAACGAGCCTCCCTCTCAGGATCGATACTCACCTTGCCTTCCTGCAATTTCAAAAAAAGCGCCGTATCCTCCTCAAACGTAAGACAGTAAGTTGACAAATGGTCGGGTTCGAGCGCCAAAGCAGCCCTCACATCCGCCCGCCATTCCTCCTCCGTCTGGGTGGGAATCGCAAAAATAAGATCCACGTTAACCGATCGAAAACCAACCTCGCGGATCAGATCATAGGCCTTGTGGATCTGCTTCACCGAGTGCTGCCGCCCAAGAGCATCGAGCAAACGCTCGTCCAAGCTCTGGATTCCCATCGAAATACGTGTCACCCCTGCCTCCTTCAGCGCCTCCAGCTTGTCCCTCTTCACAGAGGAGGGTGCCATCTCCACCGTCCACTCCGCCTCTGGCTGACCCAACACACCCGTGATCGCTCCCCCCACTGCCAACATGTCCTTCGCCGGCAGCAGCCCGGGCGTTCCTCCGCCCCAAAACATCGTATCGAGTTTTCGGTTACCCGCCTCTACGAGCTCCAGCTCGCGCTTCACTCCATCGATATAGCGAAGAATCCCCTTCCGATCAGATTGAATCTGATAGAAGCCGCAAAAATCGCAGGCCGTACTGCAAAACGGTACATGAAGATACAGCCCAAGCGGCGCATTTTTATCCCCAATTCCCCGCCTGTTACACGATTCAGTCACTTTAAACCCTTCATTTTTCCCAATTCGCACCCACTCAGTGAACTATTTGCTTCACCGCTAGTCTTTTATCTGATTGCAATACAGGCATTAGTTCACTCTACCAGCCCGAAAATATGGACAAGAGAATTTCCAAGACCAACCGAAGAAAATGGCTAGCGATCCTCCTCGCGCCGATCGCCCTATTCCTAGCAGGTTGCGATATAAAGCTTAACGACCTCACACCGTCGACTCTCAAAGCCAACCCCTCGCGCACTTACGCGATCACCGCGCAAGTCTCCGTCAAGAACAGCGCGGTCATCGACGGCAGCGTTCGCCCGGAGATCATCATCGACGGCCAAGCCCAGGAAATGACACGTGTTCCCGGAAGCGACTCGCTCTACGAATACGACTACGTCATGCCGCCAGGTCGCAACCAAGCCGCTTACTACATCCTCGTTCGCTACCAGCGTAAAACCGCTTCATCCACCGTCTCCAAGGAGATCCCGACCGAGGTTAAAACCATCACCGTCGAAAACCGCTACTCCGTAGAGCTCGAAGTGAACCGTGCCCCAGTCGGCACACGTGTCGCCATCCTCGGCCGCGGATTCACCCGCGACGACAAGGTCATGGTCGGCGGGGCTCCAGCCGTCACTCAGGCGGAAAGCTCCACCTCACTCGCATTCTACGTCCCTAGCCTCCCGGAAGGTCGCAACTACGACGTTACCGTCCTCGGCCTCAACGGCGAGCTCTCCGCCGGCAGCCTCCGCATCGACGCTTCCAGCATCCGCGTCTCTCCAGGCAGCCTGAGCCTCCGCTCCGGACAACGCGGTATCCTCGCGTTCTCCATCCCCACCGAAGCTCCTCCAGGCGGCCTCGCAGTGACAGTCACCACCGACGTGCCAGACAGCGTAATCATGCCCGAAGTCATCATTCCCGCTGGCCAACGCTCCACTAGCGTTCGCGTCGAAGGCGGCGATCCTGGCTCCGGCAATCTCTACGTCGAGCTCGGCGGCTACTCCGACGTCGTCATCCCAATCACCGTCTCCAACTAAAACAGGAGGGCAACGCTCCGTCGTTGCCGTATCAACCTTTTCCCAAGCCCCGGCAGCCTCACAGCTCCGGGGCTTTTCTGTACCCTACCCCTTCATCTTTCAGAATTCATCCTTCATCCTTCAAAAAACCCTTCCCCTTTCACTCGATACCCGTCACCTTCGAGCCTTCAAAACATAGGGGAGTCCCACGCGAGGGGCCGAGACCCGAGGACGAACGCCTCCCAAACCCTCTGAACCTGATGCGGGTCATGCCGTCGAAGGGAATGTAAGCTCCCCACCAGAGCCCTCCCCGACATGTGCCTGCAGAAGCAAAATCACTTCTTCATTCTTCATTTAGCACAATGTCAGACACCGAAAACAACGCTCCCTCGGCTTTCGAGCCTCTCCCTAACTCACGCCGAATCTATATCAACGGCTCCCGCGAAGACATCCGCGTACCGATGCGCGAGATCTCGCTCTCTGACACACGCAAGCCCGACGGTTCCACCGAGCCCAACGAACCAGTCCGCGTTTACGACTGCTCCGGCCCTTGGGGCGACCCAGATTACCACCGCGACGTAGAGAAAGGTCTCCCAGAAATCCGCCGCCAGTGGATCCTCGAGCGCGGCGATGTCGAAGAGTACGAAGGCCGCGAGCTCAAGGCCTCAGACGATGGTTACCTCTCCGACGTCCACCGCGAAAAGGCCGTCGAATCCGGCAAGCTCAAGCGCTTCGACTCCTCCAACCGCAAGCCGCTCCGCGCCAGCAAGGGCACTCCAGTCACACAACTTCACTACGCCCGCGAAGGCATCATCACTCCCGAGATGGAGTTCATCGCCATCCGCGAGAACGCGAAGCTGCAAAACGCGAAGGAGTCGCTCAAGATGAACGCCAACGCTCCTCGCAATTCCCTGCTCAAGCAACACCCGGGCAATCCATGGGGAGCGAACATCCCGGACGAGATCACCCCTGAGTTCGTACGCGAAGAAGTCGCCCGCGGACGTGCCATCATCCCGGCCAACGTCAACCACACCGAGCTAGAGCCGATGATCATTGGCCGCAACTTCCTCGTGAAGATCAATGCCAATATCGGCAACTCCGCCATCGCTTCCTCCATCGAAGAAGAAGTCGAAAAGATGCGTTGGGCCACCAAGTGGGGCGGCGACACCGTGATGGACCTTTCCACCGGTAAGAACATCCATCAAACCCGCGAGTGGATTCTCCGCAACTCCCCAGTGCCAATCGGAACCGTTCCGATCTACCAAGCGCTCGAAAAGGTAAACGGCAAGGCCGAGGACCTGACTTGGGAAATCTACCGCGACACCCTCATCGAGCAATGCGAGCAAGGTGTCGACTATTTCACCATCCACGCCGGCGTCCTCCTGCGGTTCATCCCGCAAACCGCTCAACGCATGACAGGTATCGTCTCCCGCGGCGGTTCCATCATGGCAAAGTGGTGCCTCAGCCACCACAAGGAAAACTTCCTCTACACGCACTGGGACGAGATCTGCGACATCTGCGCTGCCTACGACGTATCCTTCTCTATCGGCGACGGCCTCCGTCCAGGTTCCGTAGCAGACGCCAACGACTACCCGCAATTCGCGGAACTCAAGGTTCAAGGCGAACTCACTGAACGCGCATGGGCCAAGGGCTGCCAGGTCATGAACGAAGGCCCCGGCCATGTACCCATGCACATGATACAAGAGAACATGGAGAAGCAGCTCGAGTGGTGCCACGAAGCCCCGTTCTACACGCTCGGCCCGCTCACCACCGACGTTGCTCCTGGCTACGATCACATCACTTCTGGTATCGGTGCCGCTATGATCGGCTGGTACGGTTGTGCGATGCTCTGCTACGTGACTCCGAAGGAGCACCTCGGTCTACCAAACAAGGACGACGTTAAGTATGGAGTAATCACATACAAGATCGCCGCCCACGCTGCCGATCTCGCCAAGGGCCACCCTGCCGCCCAATACCGCGACAACGCTCTTTCAAAGGCCCGTTTCGAATTCCGTTGGGAAGACCAATTCTCGCTCAGCCTCGATCCAGAGACAGCGATGAAGTACCACGACGAAACCCTTCCGCAAGACGCCGCCAAGACCGCTCACTTCTGCTCCATGTGCGGACCGAACTTCTGCTCAATGAAGATCACCGACGACGTCCGCAAGTACGCCGAAGAGCAAGGCATGGAAACTCCAGACGAAGCCCTCGCCGCCGGCATGGCCGAGAAGTCCAAGGAATTCCGCGACAGTGGTGGCGAAGTCTACCAGTAGTCTCGTGAGAAGCGGCCTTTAGCCGCGATAGCATCTCAATCTTTCTCAATCCCCGTCTTAACCGACGGGGATTTTTCATGTCCAAGCAACCTAAAACGAACCCACAATAAAATCATCTAACTACCTAACAGCCACAGCTTTACTTTTTCACATTCCCCAATACACTCCACATTTCACAGTAAACACTGCCAATGGACACGCCTTCCTTCTCTTCCATAGCCGTCTCTCTCACCGGTGGCCTAGCGATCTTCATTATCGGCATGGGTTTCATGACCCAGTCGCTCAACAGCATCGCCGGAGCTCGCATGAAGGATTTGCTCTCTTCCTTTACCCGCAATCGCTTCGCAGCAGCCACCACCGGAGCCGCCATCACCGCAGTTGTCCAATCCTCCTCCGTCACCACCGTACTGCTCGTCGGCTTCTCCTCTGCAGGCCTAATCACCGTCGCCCAAAGCGTCGGCGTCATCTTCGGGGCCAATCTCGGCTCAACGGTCACCGCGCAGATCATCGCCTTCAAAATAGCAGACGCAGGCCCCATCCTCATGGCGCTCGGTCTCGCCATCTCCTTCGCCAAGAACCGCCCACGCCTCTCTCAATTCGGAGTCCTCACGCTTGGCCTAGGAGCCATCTTCTTCGGCATGCAACTGATGGGCGACGCCACCCGACCGCTCCGCAGCTACCCCGCATTTCTCGAAGCGATGCAAACCATCGAAACTCCGATCTGGGGAATCGTAATCGGACTCGTATTCACCGCCATAGTACAAAGCTCCGCAGCGACCATCGGCCTAGCGATCATCTTCGCCAATGGCGAACTCATCACCCTAGAAAGTGCCATAGCCATAGCCTTCGGAGCCAACATCGGCACCTGCATCACCGCCGCCCTCGCTGCCATCGGCCGCCCCGCCGCGGCTTGGAGAATCGTTTTCATCCATATCGTATTCAACCTGCTCGGCGTCGCCCTCTGGTTCGCCTTCATTCCACAACTCGCTTCCGCGAGCGAGATCATCACCGACAAGATACTTCACGATCCTTCCGTCGGCCGCGAAGTCGCCATCGCCCATACTGCGTTCAATCTCATCAACCTCGTCCTCTTCATAGGATTCACCGGACCGCTCGCAAAGCTTGCCACCAAGCTCGTCCCCGAAAAACAAAGGGCAACCAGCAACGCCGCCCAGCCGATCTACCTCGATGCCATCTTCCTCGAAACCCCAAGCCTCGCGATCGACCGAGCCCGCATGGAATGCGGACGACTCGCTACTCTGGCAATCGGCATGGCTGAGGAAATCCCAATCGCCGCGATCCAAGGCGACGAGGCGAGTCTCAAGAAGCTAGAAACAAGGGACGACGATGTAGACGACCTGCAAACCGCGATCCTAAACTACCTCTCCCGCATCGACTCCGACGAGCTCATCAGCAAAGACCAGGAAGCCCTCAACCAAGTCATCACCCTCGTTAATTGCTGGGAAAACGTAGGAGACCTCCTTGATTCCCACGTCCTGCCACTCGGCCACGACAGACTAAAAACAGGCCTATCCATAAGCGACGAAACGAAAGACCTCCTCGCCCAGCTTCATCAAAACCTTCTACGGGATCTACGCCTCTCCCTTCTAGTCACCACAGAAGAGGATATCGCTCAGGCCAAACTTCTCAAAGCCACAAAAGCCCCCTTCAACAAACTCGCAGACTACGCGGAAAACCAACTGCGTTCCCGTCTCGTCGGTCGAGACCCCGATAGGATGGAGCTCTTTCGCCTAGAATCGGACCTCATTTCCAATCTCAAACACATCCACCACTACGCCCGCCGTCCCGCGAAACAGTTGCTCGCTAAGCAAGCACGCCACACTTTGGAAGAAAGCCCCCCTCCTTCGTGATACTTCGTGCCCTTAGTGGGCACAAAAACACCCTCCCCATGAAATCCACCCTAACCTTCCTAGGAGCCGCAGGCACCGTCACCGGCTCCCGCCATCTTCTTGAGACACGAGGCAAACGCCTCCTCATAGACTGCGGACTCTTCCAGGGCCCCAAGCAAAACCGGCTAAAAAACTGGGACCCGTTTCCCATCGACGCCTCAAGTATTGACGCCATCCTCCTGACCCACGCCCACATCGACCACATCGGTTACCTGCCACGACTCGTCAAAGAAGGTTTCCGCGGCCCCGTCTACGCGACTCACCCAACGGTCGAACTTGCCCATATCCTTCTTCGCGACACAGCCCATCTCCAAACCGAAGAAGCCAAATGGGCCAACAAAAAAGGCTACTCCAAACACCAACCCGCCCTCCCCCTCTACACTGAGCGAGACGCCGAGCGAGCCACGGATTTACTCCGGGGAGTTTCTTACGGCGACGAATTCGAACCGATTTCCAGCATAATCACTAAGTATCGAGATGTTGGACACATCCTTGGATCCGCCTTCCTAGGGCTGAAAACCGCCGACCGAGAAGACGAACAAAGAAAGCTCCTCTTCTCCGGAGACATCGGCCGTCCTCACGACGTCATTCTTCGCCCGCCATCCCAGACCTACAACGTCGACTACCTCGTCATGGAGTCCACCTACGGCGATCGTCTGCACGATC
The DNA here is from genome assembly GCF_016595505.1 of Pelagicoccus mobilis. Taxonomy (GTDB): domain Bacteria; phylum Verrucomicrobiota; class Verrucomicrobiia; order Opitutales; family Opitutaceae; genus Pelagicoccus; species Pelagicoccus mobilis. Next base: position 95,526 of record NZ_JAENIL010000015.1, read on the forward strand.
CCGACGACGTCCGATCCGCTCTCCGCGATGCCCTGAACGAGGCCCTCACTCGCGGGGCCCCCATCCTCATCCCGTCCTTCGCAGTCGGCCGTTCCCAGAGTTTGCTCTACCTAATCCGTGAACTCGAAGAAGCTGGCGAGATCCCGAGCGTACCAGTATTCCTAGATTCGCCTATGGCCCTAAAAGCCCTGCAAACCCACGAAAACCACATCCGCGACCTCAACCTCTCCTGCCGCCGCAACTACCTCTCCGGTACCGACATATTCAGCCCCAAACGCCTAACGCTCGTATCCAAACAATCCGACTCCAAAGCCCTCGTCAGACAAAACGGCCAATGCATCATAATTGCCGGAAGCGGAATGGCCACCGGAGGCCGCATCCTGCACCACCTCCGACAACACCTACCCAATCCCCACGCAACCGTGCTCTTCGTCGGCTACCAAGCCGAAGGCACGCGCGGCCACGCCATCCGAGAAGGCAAACCGCAAATCAAGATGTTTGGCCAATACGTCGACGTACGAGCCCAGATCCGCTCGATCGACGGTTTCTCAGGCCACGCCGACTACCTCGAAATGCTCGCCTGGCTCATGGCCTTCAACAAACCCGTCAAACGCGTCTTCCTCACCCACGGCCAACCAGAAGCCTCGGAAGCATTTGGCATCCGCATCCGCGAACAATTCAATTGGCCCGTCACCCTCCCCCGCGAAAACCAGCCCTTCGAAATCGACTTCTAGGAATTATCGCAAGGTAGCGCCCGCTGTCCTCAGCGGACACACCCACCATCATAATTCACACGTCCAAGACAAGCCCGTCGTAACTCAAGCTCACCCCATCCGGCAGACTTGTATCCACTTTCTCATGATCTATGTGGTGCGTCATGTGGATAAGGTAGCTCTGCTTCCCACCAATTCGCCCAGCCGCCTCAACAGCCTCATCGATCGTCATATGCGACGGATGCGACATCGGACGCAACCCATCCAACACCACCACATCCGCACCTTTCGCTAGACGCTCCGCCTCTTCGCTCACCGAATTGCAATCCGTGTAGTAGGCGAAACGCTTGCCCGACGCCCCATCCTCAAAAACCAAACCTAAGGTTTCGAAATTCCCATGATCTTGCACGGTCGAATACACCTTGCCGGCATCGCCAAGATCCAACACCTCAGGCATCTTTAGGCCTCGAAACGCCGGGTAGGTCTTAAAAACCGCCTTATCCCGCATCGCATAGGGATAGATATCCTTCAGCCGCTGCAACCCATCCTCATTCGAGTAGACAGGGATCGCCTCCCCATCCCGGCCTTCGCAATAGCGTCGCAAATCATCGAACCCCTGAATGTGGTCCGCATGCCCGTGGGTGAGAAGAACAAGATCCACCTTCGGAATTCTCATTTCGATCGCACTCAAGCGAAACTCTGGGGCGGCATCTACCTGTATGTTCAAATCGCCCATTTCCACGTGGATATGAGTTCTGTACCGCTTGTTTTTCGGGTCCGAAGATGAACACACCGGACAATCGCAGCCAATCATTGGCACGCCCTGAGAAGTCCCTGTACCCATGAAGGAAATTTTCATGCCTCGATTTCCGGCAAAAGGACCATTGAAATCAAAGCCAAAAGCTTCCCCATCAGCTACTTTAAGAGAATTGGAAAATCTTAGCTCCAAAGCGTTTTTAGGGCTTGATCTCCAAAACCGAATTTACACTGTTCCAAGACCTTAGCGGAGAGATGGCTGAGTGGCTTAAGGCAACGGTTTGCTAAATCGTCGTACGTGTAAAGCGTACCGGGGGTTCGAATCCCCCTCTCTCCGCCACTTTAAAAAACGTCACTTTCCAAGTGGCGTTTTTTTGTGCCTAGCTCCGTTCGGGGAATCCCTTGTTTCGTCACAAATTTCCTCAAGTGTCGCTTCGCTCGGGACTCCGCCACTTCAAAAATAAAACGTCCGACTTTTTGGGGACGTTTTGTGAGAACAGAGCCGCACGCCCTCTGCGCACGGCTCTGAAGCATCCACTACTATAGCGAGGCCACGCCCCGAATGCTGCGGATACTAACCGATCAATGAACCTATAAAATCAGGCCTGACTCGCAACTGGGACTCCTACCCCCGATGGACCGGAATTAGGAGCGTGCTCCAAATCCACAATCTGTTCCGAGGCGAATTTCGGCTGCTTTAAGAAGTAGACCAATACAGCGGAGCTAACGATAAGGCCAAACGCGATCAGATAGGCGTAGTCGTAGTTCCCAGTTTTAGATTTCACCACCTGGGAAATGGTTGGGCCAATAATCAATGAGAAGCCCCAGCCGTAGTAAATGAGCCCGTAGTTAGCCCCGTAGTTTTTCAAACCAAAGTAGTCAGCTGTAATCGTTGGTGTAATCGAAAGTGTGGACCCATAAGTGAAACAAGCCAAGATGATCCCCACAACCACCAACGAAGGAGAGTTGAAGAAGAAGTAGAAGCACAGCATGTTGAGCCCTGCGATCGCGTGAGCAAAGAGGTAAGCCCCTTTTCGTCCGATCTTATCGGATACGAGGCCACCCGCAGTTCGTCCGCTCGCGTTGGATAGCGAGGTCAGTGGCACCATGAATGCGAGAATCGCCGCTACCGCAGTAGCATACACTCCATTCTCTCCGCCAGTTTGGATACGCATTATATCAGTGGCATTAGAAATCACCATCGCACCCGCAGAACACATGAACGCGTAGATCGTTAACAACATCCACGCTTGCGGGGTCTTAGCTGTTGTAGCCAAGGAAACGGATGGCGATTGCTCCTCAACAACCTGCCCTTCCTTAACAGCAGGCGCAGGAGGCTTATATCCCTGTGGCGGATCGATCACATTCAACGCACATGGTATACCAATCATCAGAATCATAGTGCCCAGAATCCATAGGGTTTGCTCGAGCGAAAATCCCAGATTCTTAAGCAGCAAGACCTCCAAGGGTCCCAACCACATCGCGCCGAGGCCAAAACCAGTGACGACAAGACCATTGACCATTCCCTTTTTCGATGGATGAAACCACTTCATCGCAGCCGGACGCGGACAGGCATACACAAAGCCCAGCCCCACTCCCAATATCACACCAAAGGTAATGTTGAACAGTGATGGAGAGTGCACTACTACTCCAGAGAGGATAGTGCCTCCACCCACCATCACGATGCCAGCCAACATGACCTTACGAGGACCAATTTTGTCCTGTAGAGCTCCCGCAAACATCAAGATAATGGCAAACACCATGCCGCCGATCGAGTAAGGAACATTCAGTTGAGTTATGTCCCAAGCGGAGTAAACCCGCTCGCCTGTAACCGGATCTAAACTGTACTCGATGGCATCCTTCAAGTTGCTCCATGTGTAGAGAATTCCCACACTGAAATTTGAGAGTAAGCCTGCTATAAGGACTCGAATGGCTGTTCGTTTGGCAGTTGATGCATCGATAGGAACATCGTTCACCTCGTGGGATTTTGGGTTCATGGTGTTTATTTGGATGTAGCTAGTTATTCGCTTTCAGGTATCAAAACCTCGAAGTAAGGAATCGTTTCCTATGCTTCATATTTGGCACTAGCAGCGGGTGCGCCAAAACCGCACAAACACCATCAACAACCTAAAACTGGCCTACGGTTCCCAATCCTTCGAATGGATACCCAGAAATCGAAGCGCTCAAAATCACTCAGTGTATCAAAATAGTGCACACATCATCGTATTCACCATTACATCAAATCGAGTAAGCTTGTCTTAATTTTTCAAATACCACATTCACCGCACTATCAAACGATATGCGAAAATCAAAAGGCCGCTTCGGAAAACCGAGGCGACCTTAAAAACACGTGTTTTTTTCGGTCACTTTGACCGAACCTAAAAACTCTCCCCTAACAGATATTCTCCTTTTGCCAACGGATCGACTCATCCCATTCGGAATACTCGAGGTCGAGCTTCCTCCAGTAATACTTCAATGCATCAGAGTCCCAGCCCTTATACACATCTTCCCAATCAAGAACGTCGTGGTGAACGCCAAGAGAGCTTGGATCAATAACATCCTTGGCAGATTGGAAACGATAATCGCAGGAGAGACGCACTCGTCCGAACTCGGTTGGTGGCAGGGACTTGTGTACCGTTAGACTGTTGAATGTTACGATATCACCGGCTTCATAATCTCCTTCTACCCAATCTTCGGATACATCACACAGCCATACTTCGGCTCCACCCGCTCCCTTCGCAGCCTTGATATCTAGCACTCCTCGTTTGTGTGATCCCTTGAGAATGGTCAGATTTCCAATCGCTCGTGGAGCATCGCCAATTGGAGTCCAAGAAGTCCAAACCTGCTTGGTACCTTGAATATGAATAAAGTCCTGATGCGAGGGCGTTGGCGAATTCGACTTTGCAGGTAACATCAAACGTGCGATATGACGTGGATGCGGCATGACCGGAGATCCGAGCAACGCCTCGTACAAGCTGTTAAATTTCGGGTGATGCGGCAGAGAGTGAAACAACTCCAGACGCTGTACATCCTGATACACGGCTGGCGGGCAACCAGTACCGGCAAAGGTCAACTCCCCCTCCGGGATTTCCGCGATCGTATCCAAATTGCCTATTCCATCCATCAACGCTGCGTCCTTCGACAAATATCCATGCTTATCAAGGATAGACAAAAACTCGCGGCGAAGCTCTAAAACTTCCTCCTTCGGGAGAAATCCTTTAAAAAACAAAAAGCCGTCTTCTTCCGCTTTGAGGCGCAAGGCTTCGGGATTATCTAATAGTGGGGTACAGTCCTCAAATGCCATGTTACTTCTATTCTCCTAGTTTATAGTTTTTTGGGGGCAATCCGACTAGAGTTCGGATAATTCGGAACAGTGCCAGGACACATGGCACCGCTTCGTATTCTAAATCGAGATACAGCCACTTCCGCAATCAAAGCGGCTGCAGCCATATATTCCTAAATTGGATACGGTTAATGTGGTCCTGCAAAAGGATCTGCACTTGCTGGGCCGTCGCCTCCAGACGTTGCCTTTTGTGAATAGGATGACCATTCAGTTCCACGGAAAGATAGCAAAACTCACCGTCTACTTCTGGATACTCTAGAACAACATCATACGTCTGCCACTGCAGAGGTGGGCGAGCCGCATTGACCTTAGCAGGGGCTTTTCGATAAACAGCCCCGCATTCATCCCAGTAGCCATTACCAAGATAGCTATTTAGTATCTGTATTTCTCCTACAGGATGCAGAAAGAGACCTGAGTTACCACGCATTTGACCAGACTCTCCCAGCTCCACTGGATAGCGAAACTCTAAGTGCATGCGAAAACTCGCCCATGTTTGCTTCGTTCCGATAAATCCGCCGATCCCCTCTTCTCGGTTCTTTTTCGAATTCCAAAAGCCCGACTTCACTTCGAGCGCGTTATCCACAATCGCCCAACTGAATGGACGACCGTCGAGGTGCTGCCATGCGTCCACATTGGAACCATCAAAAAGCACAATCGCTCCTTCGGGGGCTTCGAGTCCAAGCGTTGGAGAAGCCTTTTCTACCTTCGTGAGTTCGAACTCAGTCGGCACTCCGTGCAACATTGCCGTCCCCTTTACAGAAGTACCTGAAAACACGACGTCGAACCCACCCTGCTTGAATTTTACCCGATCCTTTGTCCCGGGGACCACAGCATCGACATACGGGACAGCTCGATTATAGAGCTCGGCGAAAAAGGCGACGCGGTATATCCCGTCAGTCATCGGCAATACTTGAGCTGCAAGACGCGGGTCACCTTGTTCCGCCCCACGAGTAGCGTTTAGCCAGCGCCCCTCCCAATCGCCCATCAAACGAAAATCAGCAGGATTCTCATATTGAGCAGCCTCAACAGGCGACCCACCGTATTTAGCTGCCAGGCTGGCAGGATACAAAGCTGCCGCAGCGAGGATCGCGAAGCAAAGATATGATTTCATGACAGCGCTCATTTTTAACTGATATCCTTAAAGTGAATACCACTCCTTGTTGGCATTCTGTCGTTTGAAATACTGATGATCCACAGGATCAACCGGCCAGCCAGTCTTCGTATCAATTTGAACGGCATGCCCTGCCTTCATCGCGCCATTGCCCATCTGCACGATCGCACTGAGCTTAGCTCCATAGTCGAAATTGGAAATTGTATCATCCCACTCGCGCAGTCCTGTCGCGGCTTCGACGAACTCCTGCCCGTGTAGAGTTCCGCAATTTCCCTTCATCAGCGGGAAATGAAGTTGCGGACGACCCGCACTGCGACGCTTCAGCTCCGGAATCAGAGCACCGTACATGTTGTGCCCCTCGTGCATCACGAAGGTTCCCTTGGTACCGACCCAGTAACAGCCATCTTTTGAAGGAGGCCAACTTCGATCGTCCTCCAACTCCTTCGGACGCGGCGGATAGAATGCAGGGTCGTTTTCTACACAGGTGTGGAAATACATATCGACCGGAGGCTTTCCGTTCACCGCATCGAAGTGCCACTTGACGGTCATTCCCACAGGAAAACGTCCATCAACAATCTCAGTCGCCTTGATAACCTCAACCTTAGATGGGTAACCAAGATAATCCAGCGTTTTAAAGATTCCTCCAAAAACGTGGCAACCCCAGTCACCAATCAAGCCACCGCCAAACGGCACCCACCAACGCCAACCACCCGGATGCACACCATGCTCCATGAACGGGTAATCGCCAGCCGGCCCCAACCAACGCTCCCAATCCAAAAACTCAGGTACCTGTGCGCTAAATGGAGGGAAGCCATAAAGACCAAACGAACCTTTCGCATTGTCGTAGTGAATCCAACCGTGCACCTCCACAATGTCGCCAAGATCACCTTGGCGATAGTAGCCATCCGCATAACGCCAGCCATTGGCAGAGTTACCCTGGTTACCCAATTGAGTAGGAACATTGCCGTCCAGGGTCAGCTCTTGAAGACGAAAGCCCTCCTCTGTCGACCAACATAGCGGCTTCTCGCAATAGATGGGCTTACCGTGCTTCAAAGCGAGTTCTGCCACACCGAAGTGATGATGATCCACCGCTCCACACAAAACCGCGTCGAACTCGTCAGAGTGGTTGGCAAACACCTCCCGGTAGTCGATCATGCGCTTTGCATTCGGGTAGCCCTTCGGAAAGCTCCGCTCCGGAATCGAAATCATCGGATTCACCGGATCCAGCCGACGCTGATCCACATCACAAAGGATCGTAACGTCATGGCCCCCGTCCTTTACCCACGGAAAATGAACCTGAGTGATGTCTCCCACACCAATCACCGCAAACCGAAGCGATGGTGCGCTTGCACTCTTTACCTTACTGGCCAACAATAAGTTAGGAGCGACGGAAGCCGCCCCCAAACCAAACAGTCCCTTCTTCAAAAACTCACGCCTCTTCATCTGGTTAAACATACTCATACTCAAAATTCTTGCTGTTTGATTTTCGCTTAAAACCGGCCTTTTCTTGACAAATAGGTATCGATTCCTTTGAAGGAGGAAAACTGAAACTGAAGCGGCTCGTCAAGCCCAGATTCCCAAACATGCGTCCCCCTAAGCAATCGCTCGACACACATGAAGCCGAGGCGTCCATTAAGAACAGCCCCCATAAGCACCTAGTACACGAAACATGTATTTCCCTCTTAAAAAGTTAACTACCCCGTGTGCGCTGCTACTAGCAGCTCTAACCGCTACAGAGATGGTCTTCGCTCACGGAAAGGAGCCAGCGAAACCGACCCAGCACCAAATCGCACGCATTCCAGCCGCCACCCCAGGACTCCACGATTTCGTCGCCGCTATCGCAAAAAACTCCCGTAACCAGTTCACGGCTCACCAGCTCGAGCATCTAACGGAAATCGACGAACACCTGCGCTTCGAAAGGGAGATCCTCGATGGCACCGTTCAGGGCTTCACCAAAATCGACGCCGACTTCCAACGTGGTATCGCCCAAACCCACCTGTTTGAGTTTCTCAACCATGATCTCCCCGACCTGATCGAACTGGACTTCCGCCCCGGCCCGAGCGCTCCTGTCACCCACAAGACCCTCCAACTAAACTCACTTGAAGGTTCCGTATTCTACAAGATTCATATTAGCGACGGTCCAGACCACCTCATTGTCCAATCTATCAATGTGGCCAAGAGCGGTGATGCAGGCGTACCGACTCTCGAGATCGCGAACTCTGGCACCACTTACCTTCTCATCAATTTCGAAGAGATTCCAAACGATGTCAGCAAACTCATCTTCGCGCTCCGCAAGCAAGGCGACGCGAACCCAAGTTACTGGACAGGCCTCAAGCTCGAAACACCTACCCCTGGCAACCTCGACGTCCACATAACGGACGAAACCAATCGAAGCACCCCAGCCCTCGTCCGTATCGTAAATAAGGATACCGGTAAGCTCTGGGCACCACCAAACGCAGTCGACCTCTGGCCCATAATGACGGGAGTACGAGGACTGCCTCGTACCGAAGCGGTGCAGCCCTACATGCACTACTTCAAAGACATGAGCATTCGAGGTCCTTACTGGGTAGTGCCGGGCCCCTTCGAAACCGCCCTCCCCTCGGGAAATTGGGATCTCCACATTCTGCACGGTATCGAATACATCCCAGTTAAGAAAAGCCTTACCATCGAACCGAACAAACGCACGAAGTCCGCAATCCAATTGAAACGCTGGGTCAGCATGCCAGAGCGGGGTTGGTATTCAGGCGATGACCACGTGCATGCCCGCATCATGAGCAGCGAAGACGCTAAGGACGTCATGGCCTTTGTACGCGCTGCTGACATCAAGGTCGCCAACATTTTAGAAATGGGCGACCCTATGCGAACCTATTACGAACAACGTGGCTTTGGAAAAGAGTACCGTTTCCACGAAAACGGACACGTCCTCGTCCCAGGCCAAGAGGACCCACGCTCCCACTGGGGCCACGCCATCGGCATGAATCTTACCCAGCTCGCCCGCGACTTCGACAAGTACATGCTAAACGACTGGGTAGCTGACGAAATCCACCGCCAAGGCGGACTCTACGGCCACACCCACGTGGGCGAAGGAGGTCTCGGGGTGCATCGCGACATGACCATGCTCATGCCACGTGGCAAATCCGACTTTGGGAGCATCATGCAAAACATCCTTGGGACAAAACGCTACTACGACTTCCTCAACCTCGGTTTCAAGCTAACCGCGTCAGCAGGCAGCGACACGCCCTATGGCGGTGCAGTCGGCATAACCCGACTGTATGCGTATATTGGAGACAAGCCATTTAGTGCCGACGCCTGGTTTGATGCCGTAAAAAAAGGGCACACTTTCGTTACCAACGGCCCTATGCTCGACTTCAAGGTTGAAGGACGCATGCCGGGCGAATCAATTACCATAAGTGACAACAAACCGCTGAAGGTTCAAGTCACCGCTGACGGCATCCCAGGTGCAACCGCCCCCTACCAGCTTTCCATCGTAAAGAACGGCGAGACTGTTAAGGCCGTCCAAGCGAATTCGCCCGAACAAGGAAACCTTTCAATCGAACTCGACCTTGATCCTGGCACCGGCTGCTGGATCGCCGCCACTGCCGTGGGCATAGATGGCACTCAAGCCCACACGACTCCAGTCTACGTATCCAAACAAGGATACCGACACTGGAATCGAGACAAGGCTTACGACCTTATCCAAGATCGCTTTGCAACCATAGAAGAAATAGAGAAAATAACCCAAAAGCAGGCGGAACGCTACGCGAACGGAACTCTCCCGGAGATTGAATTCTCAAACCTACTGATCGCCCAGCAAGCAGACGAAATTTTCGAGCGCACCAAGCTCGTCAGAGGACTCTACGACGAACTCCTCGAAGCTCTAGAGAAGGAAAAAAATGCAGCTAATTGATTGGGGGATTGTGCTGGGAGTCTTTGCGGCTCTCGCGCTGGTCGCGATTGTGACCAAACGTTATGTACGGGGAGTTGCAGGCTTTCTTGCGGCAGATCGTTGTGCGGGTAGATACCTTCTGACTCTATCGGACGGAATGGCTGGCCTCGGTGCCATCGGCATCATCGCGTCCTTCCAGCAGAACTACACAGCGGGCTTCGGTCCTGGCTGGTGGGGTGGAATCATGGCTCCACTCATGCTGCTCCTACCACTGACAGGTTTCATCATCTATCGTTTTCGTGAAACCAGAGTACTCACGATCGCGGAGTTCTACGAGAAGCGTTACAGCAAGAACTTTCGGGTATTCGCCGGCATCCTCGCGTGGGTCGCGGGTATTGTGAACTACGGAGTCTTCCCGCAAGTCACCGCTCGATTCTTCATCCACTTCTGCGAAATCCCAGAAACGTACATTTCGGTCGGGCCCTTCGATTTCAACCTCACCTTGGGCATCGTGATGGCCATCCTGCTCGCCACCGCCTTGCTGATCACCTTCCGCGGCGGTCAGATCGCGATCATGATAACGGATTTCTTTCAAGCCCAGTTCATAAACATCGTATTCATAATACTGGTATTTTCCCTGCTGCTAAAGTTCGGCATCACCAACGTTGTCGAAACCTTGCAGAAAGCTCCGGAAGGGCAGTCCATGATCAATCCTTACGATCAAGCCGACATTCCGAACTTCACACTTCCGTTCTTCCTTATCAGTGCCTTCAACGTCATCTACACCTACATGGCATGGCAAGGCAATCAGGCCTACAACGCATCCGCTAAGACGCCACACGATGCGAAAATGGCAAAAATCCTCGCAGCTTGGCGCTACGGTGCCACCTGGGTAGTCATTTTACTGATACCGATTTTCGCTTACACCTTCCTCAATAGCGATCTATTCACCGAGGAAGCCGCCGTCGTCCAAGCGGAAATCAACGCCCTCGACAATGAAGGTCTGCAACGTCAGCTCACTGTGCCGATCGTACTCAAGTCCATGTTGCCGGTTGGCGTACTGGGACTCTTCGTCGCATCCATGCTCGCCGCCGCGATCTCAACGGACGATACTTACCTACACTCCTGGGGGAGTATTTTTATCCAAGACGTGCTCCTCCCCTTCAAGAAAAAGGCCCTCGACAAGCAGCAACACCTCAAATGGCTCAAACGATCTATTCTTGGTGTCGCCATATTCGTATGGTGTTTCGGTATGCTTTTCCCACTACAGGAATACATCTTCATGTATTGGGCTATCACCGGAGCCATTTACGTGGGTGGAGCAGGCTCCGTCATCATTGGCGGTTTCTATTGGAAACGAGGAACTACCGCAGGAGCCTGGGCTGGCATGATCATCGGCTCCACCCTCTCTGTATCCGGAGTTCTGATAAACAACATTATTTGGCCAAAACTTCTTCCCAAGTGGAAGGAGCAAAACCCAGACAGCCAGTGGCTACAGGATCTGCCGGATGCCTTCTGGCTCGATGGCATGGAGCTCTTCTTCTTCGCCTCCGCTCTAGCAATTGCGGCATATATTGTTCTTTCTCTCATCACTAAACCCGCCCCTGGATTCGACATGGACCGCCTATTGCACCGCGGCGAATACACCATCGCAGGTGAGCACACGCAAGAGGACCCGCATCCGAACCGAATTTGGCGTCTCCTCGGCATCAACAAGGAGTACTCAAAGGGCGACAAATTCGTAGTAATTTCCGTCTTCGTATGGACGCTTTTCTGGCTAGCCGTCTTTATATTCGGGAACGTATATCACCTCAGCGTCGGCACTACCGAGCAAGACTGGATTAGCTTCTGGAAGTTCAACATTGGCACCTTCCTCTTTGTCGGCATCGGCACCACAATATGGTTCCTATGGGGCGGTTTCAGAGACCTTGGCTCCATGTTTAAACACCTCAAGAAGGTCCAATCGGATCCTAAAAAAGAGGACTAATATAATTTATCAAACGACCACACTATAACTACGCACTTTCAATGATTTCACGATTCAAGGCAATCACCAGAAAACCGATTTTGGCTTTCACCGTAGCGGCGACTTCCCTGAGCGTTAGCTTGAGCGCGAAGACTCTCGAGCTGGAGTCCGACTCCATAAAGCTAGAGCTTAAAAGCAAAAACCACGCGTACACCGTAAAGGACAAGCGCACCGGTAGGACTTGGGAAGCGAAACCACTCGAGAGCCGTTTCAAGATGCTCGAGGCCGAGCAAGCATCGGATGATACGATCAGTGTGGAGTTCCTAGATCGTCATAGCAAGATAACCTACACCTCAAAGGTCACTCTCGCCGAGGATAAGCTAAGTTTCGACATCGCCGCGGACGATCCCAAGGCTCCCTTCACCGAGCTCTTCTACCCGGTCGTACCTGAATCAGCATTGGATGATGGACACCTCATCTTCTGCAACCGTGCTTCCGGCATCCGCCTTCCAATCGACACGCTCGACTACCCGCACAAGCGCCTCGTCAGCTACGCGAACACTGGAGCCCTCGACATTCCGCTCTTCGGTATTCTAGACAGTGCGAATGCAGACGGTCTCATGCTCGTCTTCGAGACACCAACCGAAGTCACTGTAGACATCACACCTAACGACAAAGGTATCATCGAACCTGACATCATCTGGTTCGACTCCTTCGGTGGCTTCACCTACGACCGTCGCGTTTCAATGCACTTTGTAAATGATGGTGGATACGTCGAAATGGCGAACCGCTACCGAGCCTGGGAACAAGACCAAGGCATGGTACGGACTCTACATGAGAAAGCCGAAAAGATCGACCGCATCAATTGGATGAAGGGTGCCGCAGTCGTTTGGGGCAACATCGGCGAAGGGATTGTAGACGAAGCCCCTGTACATGGTATCCATCGTATGATGCTTAACGGACGTTTCACTGTTGAGGCTATGGAAAAAACCCGTGATCTCGGGTATCTACTAGGCGAATACGACAACTACAGCGACATCACCGAAGGCAAACTTGGCAACAGCAAGGACAACATCGAGGAAGCAGGCCTCTACGGCCCTGACGGAAAAGTCATCCTCGGCTGGAAAACAAAGGAAGGTCTTCAGTACTACAACCGCTCCCCTCGCTTCGCCCGCCGCGCCGCTGAAGCAGTAATTCCAGCCCTGCTGGAAAAATATCCATACACCGCTCGATTCTTCGACGTTCACTCTACTATTCAATTCTTCGAGAGCTACCATCCAGACTACCCGATGGATCGTCGCCAAGATATGAAATACCGCCAGGACCTATATGGATACCTCGGCGAACTCGGTCTCGTAGCCGGAGGAGAAGCTGCAAAAGGTTGGTCCGTCCCTTTCGTCGATTACACCGAGGGTAACATGAGTGGATCCTATTACTGGTTTTCGGATACAGGACACCTCATTCGACTCAACAGTCGCGAGGAGATCCCTCCCGAATACATGAAATTCGGAATGGATCCAGCGCTCCGAATCCCTCTCTGGTCCCTCATCTACCACGACCAGATCGCCAGCACTTGGTACTGGGGCGACTCCAATGGCTACTTCTACGACATCGCTCCTGAACTGAGCGACATGAAGGACACATTCAACGTCCTGCACGCCACCATGCCGCTGGTTTGGCTCGACCACCTCGGCTACGGTTGGCACCGCGATCGCGACCGCATGATGGAAACGATCTACACAACAACACGCCTCCACGAGCGCCTAGCATTCGACGACATGGTTTCTCACTCCTTCCTAAACGAGAATCAAATGGTGCAGCAATCCGAGTTTTCCTCCGGAGCGATAATCCAAGCCAACCTCGACACTCAGCCACAACAGGTGGATCTGCCAAATGGTAAGCAGGCGACTCTCGCCCCTTATGGCTATTTCACCGAGTTCGATGGCTTCAAGCAATCCAAGCTCTGGATCGATGGAGCAACAGAAACTCTGATCGAATCCGATGACTTCTTCTACGCGTCCACAAACGCTGATGCTTCACGCCAAATCGGAGCTGCCAAGCTTCAAGGTCAACTCGCTACTTACGAGATGCCAAACGAGACCTGGAACATCCGTTACAAGAGTGCCACGGACGTCACTCTCAATCTCAAGAAGAGCGGAATCCTCGAGCGTGGAAACAAGTTCCGAGCGGTTTACATCAACGACAAAGGACAATTTCTCAAGGAGCTCCCAGCGAGCAAGGGACAAGAACTTACCCTACCCGCCACTTCCGAATCAGTTCTTCTGACCGTTATCCCGGAAATGCGTCCAAACGTACCGCTCATCTTCCCGAACAGCGGACGTATCGCCCACGACGCACCAGTCAGCCTGTCAGTAGCCGACAAGAAGGCGACCATCCGCTACACCCTCGATGGCAGCGAACCTACAATGGACTCAACAAGCTACACCGAGCCATTCATGCTCACAAAAGGATCCACCATTAAGGCCGCCGCCTTCAAGAGCGGCAAGCGCGTGAGCGACATCAGCGAGGCTGCAATCTCAGTCGAACTCCCGCTCTATGCTTCTCCGATCACTCGCGGACGTGATAAGCCAGACTCGGTGGATATCAATCTCGCTGGATTGAGCGAATTGATCATTGAGATCACCGACGCCCAAGACGGACCTCACTATGACCAGTCAGTCATTGGTAACGCTGGCTTCATACGAGAATCAGGCGAGTTAGTAAGCTTGACCCAGTACGCCCCTGCTTCAGCCATCCGCTTCGACATCGAACGAAACAGCAGCAACTACGAAGGCGACGCCCTCAGTGTCGGTGGGATCGCATTCGAAGACGGTATCAGCAGTCACTCAATCGACAAGATTGTCTACAAACTCGAAGGCGATTTCGAGAGCTTCAAAGCACAAGTCGGAATCCACGACCGCACTTCCATTGACGCTGCGCCCGACCAAAAGAACGGTTCGGTACAGTTCATCTTCACCGGTATTTCAAATCCGGATACCGAGTAAATCGATCCATTTCAGACAATGAAAAACTCTGCACGTATCACCATGGTCCAACTACAGGACCTGCCAGAAAAGGCTCCTAGCATCGAGCGCATGCCTGCGTTCTTCGAGCAAGCAGCGCAAAACGGGTCGGACCTCATCGTCTTCCCTGAGTACACTCTCGGCCAAGGCATCACTGAGGACCACGAAAATATCGTCCGATTCCGAGAACTGGCCCAAAAGCACAACATGTACGCCATCGCTGGCTGCGTCGAAAAGCACGACAACCGTGGGGCAACCACTGCCCTGCTCGTTGACCGTTTCGGCAATATCATCGGTCGCTACCTCAAGGCTCATCCAGCAGCAGGTCCTGGTCCTCACTGGTGGCCACCCATCAAGGATTGGGACGGCGAAGCCCGCGGGATCCTCGGCAGCGAGTTCAAGGTCTTCCACCTCGACTTCGGTCCGATCGGCATCCTCCAGTGCTACGATGGCTACTTCCCAGAAGCATGGGCATCCACTTCCTATGCGGGGGCCGAGATCATCCTCTGGATCAACGGCCGCGATGGCATGGTTGAAGACTTCCACTGTCTCTCCGCAGCTTCCGCCTTCGGTTGCGCGGTTGGCGGCAACATCAGCAACGGCAAGAACACCGGATTCGCAGGTCCCTTCCAGAACTTCGTCAGCGGCGAAGGCGACAAGGAGGAATCACGCCTCTTCCCTCGCATCAAAGAAGCCGGCGATGCTTGCGTTCACGCGGAAATTGACCTCGCTGGACTACGTCACCACCGCAAACACCTCCGTACCATGCATCAACGCCGCCCAGAGCTCTACGGACGCCTCACCAAGGACGTCAAGATGTGGCAAAACTATCCAGAAATCCCTTGGGACTATCCAGAGTGCGAGCAGCTCACAAACCGCTCCCAACTATAGTTTAGGCGTACGCTTAATCCTCCATGAATCGATTGATCGCATCCATCGCCGCGGCGGCTATCTTCGCCTTCGCGGCGGCCCTCAATGTCAACGGTCACGGCATCGGTGAAGATCTCCACGACTGGGATCTTCACGAGCACGAACTGGAGCACACCGAGCTTATATCTGGTTTCGACGCCATTGCTCGCGAGCTGCTCCAGCACGGCACTTACAACTTCGATGCCGAGAGCCTGCGCATGTTGCAAAAGAGTCACGACTTCTACACAGCCGCGACCTTGCCTACCGCAGTTGACGAAGGCCGGACTCATGAACTCACGGCTGCAGGTGACGCGATCCTGCTACGCTTCCTCGAAACTTCAGGATTTGCAATCGAAGCTCCCGTGGAAAACGGAGTGCTCGATCTCGATTGGAAAAAGCGATACCCACTCCCTCGCGAGGACGGTTTCGTCCTCTTACACGTCAAAGCCGGTACCAGCGGTAAGCGTGCCGGCTTCACCCTCGAGCACAACCTCGAGACGCACCAAGAGCACAACGATCAGCTCGCCCTGCCTTATTTGCACGACGGCGAATCCTGGATCCTGCTCCGCTTGCTCCGCCCACCGCTGGAGTCCTGCATCGTCACTTTCAATCTCGAAGACTCGAAGTCAGGCGACCACGTCCTAAACGGAGCCATCACCGTCATCAGCGAAACGACCGGCACCCTCGACTTCGTAGTGCGCGACGAGTTCGGCAATCCGACTCCCGCAATGGTCGAGCTCCGCTCCGCTCGCACCAATCACATTTATCGTCCGGCAACAGCCGTCGAGTTTAGCGAGCAAATGGACCACATCGCTGGCACTCCAGTGCGCCATCACTCGCGACCTGACGCCGGCCAAGGCGTCCCTTACATCGCTTCTATTCCGGGCGACTCATGGGGCATGTACTACTGCATCGACCGCCCATTCCACATGGCACTGCCGATCGGAACCTGGACAATTAAAGTCTGGAAAGGTGTCGAATACACTCCGACGAAGCGCACCTTTGTCGTCACCAAAGACAAGACCACCGAAGTCGATCTCAAAATGGACCGCTGGATCGATATGGCCGCTCAAGGCTGGTTCTCCGGCGACGACCACATCCACTCGCGCCTCATGAGCGATGACGACGCGGAGCGCCTCTTCAAGTTCATGGAAGCCACCGACCTCGACCTCGGCAATATTCTGATCATGGGCAACAACCTGCGCACCTTCTACCCTCAGCGTGGCTTCGGCCCCGAGTTCCGCGTGGAGCAAAACGGACGCTTCCTCGTCCCCGGCCAGGAAGACCCACGCTACTTCAACGGCCATGCCCTCGGGCTCAACATCACTTCGCTCGTCCGAGACACGTCTAAGTACCTGTACAACGATTGGGTCGCGAGCACCATTCATGAGCAAGGCGGACTCTACGGCTTCGCCCACATGATCTTCGGTACCTTCAACATCGTCCGAGACATGGCCCTACTAATGCCGCAAGACCTCGGCGATTTCGGCGAAATCCACCAGTCCGGCATCCTCGAAACCCAGCTTTACTACGACTTCCTCAATCTAGGCTACGAGCTCGCTGCAGGCGGCGGAAGCGATGTTCCCTACAGCCACATGATGGGCGAGGTTCGCATCTTCTGCTACACCGGTAACCAAACTCTGGATGCAGACGAATGGTTCACCGCCCTGAAAAACGGAAACTGCTTCGTCACCAACGGCCCCATCCTCGAGCTAACCCTCGACGGCAAAATCCCCGGAGAAGAAATCATCGTCAAAAAGGACAAGAAACTTAAAGCGCGAGCAGTTGCCAAGGGTCCCCTAGGCAACTTCGCTCCGCAAAAGCTCGAGCTCATCTGGCACGGCGATGTCATCGCTACCAAAGAATCAACCGACACCAACGTCACTGAACTCTCTATCGAAATAGACGTACCCGCTGGTTTCGGTGGCTGGCTCGCGATTCGTGCCTACAGCTACGACGGCCAAGCAGCCCACACCACTCCAGTCTACGTCACCCGCAAAGGCTACCGCAGATGGGATGTCGAGAAGGCTCCTGCCGTAATCGACAAGTGCCTAGCCGCTATCGAAGGATACCGGAAAGAGCTGCTGCACATGCAGCACCTCTACGACCACGGAGCGATCCCAGCTAACCAAATCTACGGCAACCAACTCGTATCCATGATCCCAGGAGGACTGGAACGCGCCGACAAAGCTGAGGCCTACTATCACAAGCTACGCCAAACCCTCGCCAAGGAAATAGAAAAGCGAGAACGCAACTAAGGCTCAGCTCCTTGCTGAAGCAGGGCATCTTGAAGACGCCATAGGTATCGTTCTCTATGATTTACCGAGCAATAGCATTCGCTCAACATACTTAAAAAATGAATACGAATTCTCCTGTAAAACTACAGGCCAACGATCTCAACAACCCTGAAGGTATCTCCCTCGACAACCCAAGACTCTCTTGGGAACTCGATGCAAAATCAGGTATCACTGAAACGCTCGCCTACCGAGTCGAGATCGCCGATTCGGAGTTCGATCTACTCGAAGGAACAGATTCCGTAGAACGCACCGATTGGATCGAAAACCGCGGCGAACAATCTTTCCTTTGGAACGACGCCTCCCCAACTCCACTCAAGAAGCTCTATTGGCGTGTCCAAGTCCGCGACCAAGACAACAAAGAGTCCGAGTGGTCCGCCCCTGCCCAATTCCGTTACGGCCTCGCCTCCGATGGCTGGAAAGCCAAGTGGATCTACGCTGCATGGGAAGGCACTCTCCACGAAGGTGCCCACGTCCCCGCATTCCGTAAAGCCTTCGATTGGAACGGTGAAGGCGGCACAGCGATCCTCAACATCACCGCCCTCGGAGCTTTCCACGTAGAAATCAACGGCCAGACCATCACTGATGACGAAATCGGACCGGGCTGGACCGACTACAACGCCTACGTCGTCTACCGCACCTACGACGTATCCAAATTTCTCAAACCTGGCAAAAACGTCATCGGCGTGATGCTAGGCGACGCCTGGTACTGCGGTCATGTTGGCTGGGGTTACCGCCAAGCCTGGGGAAAGGCTCCACAATTCATGGCGCAGATTAATCGCGTCTCAAGCGAATCCAACGACCTGATCGTCACCACCGGCACCGATTGGAAGCTGGGTAAGAGCAACATCATCGCCAGCGATCTCCAGATGGGCGAAGAGTGCGACGCTTCTCTACTCCCTCTGAACTGGAGCCAAGTTGAAGGCCTTAACGACGATTGGGAAGACGCAAAAATAGCCCCAGATTACGCGGGCGAAGTTCTTCCCGCATTTTATCCGCCGCCAAAATCGCAGGAAACACTGTATCCGCAAAGCACCGTCGGCACCCTGGGAGCAGAAAACCGTATCATCTACAATTTCGGCCAAAACCTAGTCGGCCGCATCCTCGTCACACTCAAAGGCCCAGCGAAAGCGAAGCTCCAAGTACGCTACGCGGAACGCCTCGACGACAAAGATGAGATGTACACCACCAATCTCAGAACCGCTAAAAACCTAGATGTCTATCATCTACGCGGCGGTGAAGAGGAAAGCTGGCAAACCCGTTTTACCGTACACGGCTTCCAGTACGTCGAGCTCACTTGCGAATCCGAAGAAGTAGAAATCTTCAATATCCAAGCCGACGTCCTCTACAACGACCTCGACCTTTCCGGCACCTTCGAGTGCTCGCATCCGCTCCTCAACAAGCTCCATCAAAACGCGAAGTGGGGACAAAAGGGCAACTTCGTCGAAATCCCAACCGACTGCCCCCAGCGTAACGAACGCCTAGGTTGGACCGGCGACATTCTCGTTTACATGGAAACTGCCCTCTATCACGGTAACTCCATCGCCTTCTTCAAGAAATGGCTGCGGGACATGCGAGACAGCCAGTCCAAGGACGGTGCCATTCCTCCTTTCATTCCCTGGGTTCCACTCGTCGAGGACAACATGCGCGACGGCGGCCCATCCTGGTCCGACGCCCATGTCAGCTGCGCTTGGACACTCTACATGCACACCGGTCGTCAAGAACTACTCGAGCAGCACTACGACTCCATGGTTCGATACGTCGACTACCTGCTCGAACACCAGACCGTCGACTATATCCGCATGCCCAATACAAAGTCCTGGCAAGGATTCGGCGACTGGCTTGCCCAGGACGGCGGCGTCGGCCTAGCCGGAGCTACGCCTAAGGATTTCGTAGGAACCGCCTTCCTCGCGAATACACTCGCAGAAATCAGCAAGATCGCTGACCTGCTCGGCTACGGTACAGACGCCGCCCGCTTCACAGCAGAACGCGAAAAAACCGTCGAAGCCTTCAATCGCCGCTTCGTCACCGCGGAAGGTCTACTCGCCAGTAATACGCAAACCGCATACATTCTCGCCCTCAAGTTCGACCTTCTCTCCGAGAAAAACCGCCAGATCGCCGCTGAGGAACTGGTACGAAACATACGCGACCGAGACTGGCACCTCACCACCGGCTTCGTATCCACCGTCCACATCTGCGACGTCGTCGCGAGCGCTGGATACCTCGAAGACGCCTACAAGCTCCTCGAGCAAGAAACCTACCCATCTTGGCTCTTCCCGATCACCAACGGGGCGACTACGATTTGGGAACGCTGGGACGGTTGGACCCCTGACAAGGGCTTTCAGGACCCAGACATGAATTCATTTAACCACTACGCTCTCGGAGCAGTCGTGGCATGGATGTTCAAAACCGTAGTTGGTATCCGCCCTGAAGAAGCAGGATTCAGAAAAACCCGTTTCGAACCACAACTCGGTGGTACACTCACCAATGCCAAGGGCAAGGTCCCAACCCCTCAAGGTCACGTCGAACTCGCTTGGCAAAAGACAGATGCCGGCTTGGAGATCAACACTATCGTACCAATCAACACCACCGCAGTCCTGGTAGTTCCAAATGGATACAAAGCGGACGAAAGGGAACTCGAGCTCACCGCAGGCGAATACAATTTCACCTTCGAAGCGGAAGCCGTTCCTCAAAGAGAGGAAGCCCTCTCCGCTGCAAAATAGATGCATTTCCTCACAAACAACATGAAAAGAATCGATCGACCTTACCTCGATGACCGTCCGTATCCCAAAAAGCGCATGGTCGTGGAGGACTACGGAAAAGTATACGTCTCCGGCGATGGACCTGGTGACTGCGACAAGTACGGAGCACGAGAAGCATCCGTATTCGAAGCAAACGGGACCTACTACCTCTTTGTAGATGGAGCTGGGCCAGACGGCTGGGTAGCTTGCCAGGCAAGAAGCAAAGACCTTGTGAACTGGGAAAAAATGGGCCCTGCCCTCGAACTCGGCGACCCAGGCGAAATTGACTCTGCAGGAGCCTGCTCTCCTTGGGTCTACGAAGAAAACGGCAAATGGCACATGTTCTACCTCGGCACGCCAAACGCAGGCCCGCCTCCAGAATTGGTTCCAGCCTTCCCGTATGTTTCCCTCAAGGCCTCCACGACTAATCCAGAAGGTCCATGGGTTAAGGAGAAGGACAATGCTCCTTTCGAAGCCCCTAGAGGCAGTTACTACCAGGATACATCTAGTCCAGGGTTCGTCATCAAGCACAACGACGAATACCTCATGTACTTCAGCGCCGCAGTTGAAGAACAGCGCAAGAACGATACCGGACGTTTCGCGGTCCGTGGTCTCAGCATCGCACGAACCAAAGACCTCGAAGGCAAATGGACCCCAGACGCATCCCCTGCCATTCCTCTCGAAGAGCAAGTTGAAAACTCCTCGATCTATTTCGAGGAAGAAACGGGCACTTACTACCTCTTCACCAATCACATCGGCATCGAAGACGACGGCGAAGACGGCGTAGTCGAATACACCGACGCAGTCTGGGTCTACTGGTCCAAGGATCCCAACAACTGGAATCCAGAAAACCGTAGTATCGTAATCGACAGGCACAACTGCACCTGGGCAAACCGCTGTATCGGCATGCCTTCTGTCATTAAGAAGGACGGTCGTCTCGCGATTTTATACGATGCACCAGAAGGTGACTCCATCGACGCAAACTACCGCCACATCGGGCTAGCATGGGCTGACCTGCCACTCAAATTCGTCGATGAAAATTAATTGTTTTAAGTAGTGATGTACTTGAAGCCACCAGTGTCCTGCTGGTGGCTTCCTTGTACATATGCTGCAGAACTTCCTTAGAGCTCAGCTGCCAGCCGGTCACCAAGATGCACAATATCCGAACCAAAAATAACCTTCCCGCACCGAGTCACAGTTTCGCCCGGCATCAAATCCCCGAAAAGCGGCCGGCTATGCAAACAATGATGCTCGTCCGAGTTCGCGAGTGCTGAGTAGGACTGTTCGTATCCAAAAACTAAAGCCATACTACGATCAACCGACACTGCTCCCACAATTGCAGGTGAATCGATCGCTACCCCACTCCGCCCCCAGAACCACTCATCCTTACCATCATACCAGTCTTCACTATGGCAGTACATCGATCGAATTGCGACTGTTCGATGGACCAAGCCCATAGACTTCATCTTTCCATCGGTTCTGACGAAACTTCGCATGACCTCATCATTGCCGATAAAAGCCTCGTTTCTCGCCTGAAAACACCCTCCGTCGCAATAAACCGACTTCACGTCCTCATCTGTTTCGTTTGTCAACGATACCGTGAGATCGACCATTCCATCACCGGGCACGATTTCCGCATATAGCGTAACCCCTCGCACGAAGTGCACATGCTGGCGAACTCCATTCGTATCCACAAGTCCCATACTTCGAACTTCTTCGATATACTCTTCGCTCGCTCGCCAGTGGTAGCACCAGCCTCCACTCCCCAACGGCTTCCAATCCGGCCTGCAATTCAAGGGCCATGCCATAATCGAACGCCCATCCGACATTACGACTTCCGGAAACTGCAACTGCCATTCCAGCCCCCAGTCTTCATTGCAGATCTGCACCAAACGATCTCCCCCAATCGGGACTGTCTTTATCTTCATCTTTTTTAAAACCAGCTCTCTTTGCCCGCTGGATGATCTATCACAACAAGCTCCTGCACCATGAGCGTCCTCAGATAGCCCACCACCAGCAATCGAGATTCGTGGAAATCAAGTCTCTCTTCTTCCGCAAACCAATCGATAAGGCTCTCCAAAGAAACCCCACCGATACATCTGTCGAGAATACACGCCCCAACAGGATCGATTCCGATCTTCTTCGTTTGCCGAAAGGGAAAGAGCGCCGAAAAAAACGGATTCATATACCAACGTTGCTTCACAGGCATCTCCACCACAAGACTACGATCCTCTTTCCTATCCCAGTCACGGATCGTCCTGCTTAAATAGATTCGAGCCTTCAAGGCATCTGGCCAATGAATTTCCTTGTATCCACTTTTCACGAGAGCATCTCCCTCCAAAAACCTACTGTCCCAATTCTCCTAGCAATTTCTGGTAGAATGTTTCGACTCAATCAACATAGCCAAATCCATCCGAGCCCGCTCCAACAGAGGGCACTACGCTTTCCCGCAACTCCTTTATCCATCGGATCGCATCCCGCCCCTTTTCCTCGTTAAAACGAGAGGTCGGCCACGCCACAGCCAACAATGGTTCACCCTTCCCCACACTATAACCGTACGCCGCCACCGCAATCACACCAGGCACGCTCTCTTCCCGATTCCAGGCAATTCCTTCTTGTTTGATTTTCTGATACTCGTCTTCCTTTCCCTCGGGCCAATCCTCGCTCCGTCCTTCCCGACCCAATACAAGTTTCCCAATCGCCGATTCCAAAAATCCGTGTACCGTAAGCGGAGCAGGTGCCACGCGGATCGCATGATCCCATTCGATACAATCGATGTGCACTATGCCACGCCCCTCACGCACTCCAAGCAGGACAAGCTCGCGCACCTTTTCAGATAGCGCAGTCAGTAAACCTCGATACTGCTGTCGAAAACGACCATATCGATCCCGTTGCGACCAAGAATAGAACAACTCCGTCAAAGCGCACTTGCGATTCGAATACGCAACGAATCCGTAATCCTCCAAACTCTGCAAGATCCTCACCACATTGGAACGCGGCCACCCCATTTTCTCTGTAATTTCGATTGTCCTCAATCCCTCCGGATAAGCCGCCAGTAGCGAAACCACATCCAAGCCCTTAAGTAGAGAGGTTGAGACCGATCGATCCTGAGTTCTCTTCACTCCCTTAGCCATTTACCTGACCTCGCAAGTTACCCTTATCAGAAGGAGAAGCCCCAATGGCCGTTATACGGCTTTTTCCGTCTCTCAATTGACAAAGGAATCGATTCATATGTCGAAATATAGGTTATGCGATGGAAGAATGACGAGCAATTATTTGAGCCCAGCCCGAAAGAATTGTTCACCGCAGTCCTCTGCAACGGCACGGACCTTATAGGTCACCATTACCTTCCGCCGGAAGTTCAACCTTACGCAACGGCATGATTCCTGTCGGCCAAGGCAGCGAGACTTTCGACGCTCCGTAACCAACGCCGTATCCATAAAAAGCGAAATGAAACACGAATCTCACAAAGTCCCACCCTATCACAACTCTGACGCTCAAATCCTGAGCATTGGCCTGTGCCAGGTAGAAACCCACCCATTCGAATGTGATCAAAACCGAGCACGCACCCTAAAAGCCCTTAGAGATGCAGGTGAACTCGGTTGCGAAGTCGCTATCACGCCCGAGTGCTCCGTTCATGGATACGGATTTCTTGACGACAAGGAGTTACTCAAAACCAAAGTTACCCAAGCCGCAGAAACACAAAGCGGCGCCCTCGTAACCGGAGCCGCAGAAATCGCCCAACAATACAAGATGGCGATCGCCGTTGGTTATGCAGAAGCAGCCGATGGCGTTCTCTACAACGCCACCACACTACTCGATGCGAAGGGTGAAATCGCTGCCCACTACCGAAAGGTGCATCTGCGTGACTTCGAGTCTCACGCCTTCGGCAGCGTATTCCACCCCGGCAACGAGTTCCCTGTAGTTGACCTTAAACTACGCAACGGACCGCTGCGTGCCGGCATTATGATCTGCTTCGACCGCGAGATCCCTGAATCTGTTCGCTCGCTACGAGCCCAAGGCGCCGAGCTCATCCTCTGCCCACTCGCCTGTGACACAGAGCCACTCGACGCTCCGCAGAACTTTGCAGAAAACGAGATGACCACACGTATCCGCGCCGCGGAGAACGAGCTCTACATCGTCGTGAACAACCATGCTAACCGCTTCAACGGCGGCACCTTTATAGTAGGCCCAGCCGGCGAGTCGATCATTCAGCTCGGCGAAGCGCCCGAGGTAAAGCGTGTCGATCTCCCCATCGGAGGCTTCCGAGAACTCTTCCGCACCAATCCCTACACCTGGATGGGCTGGGGCTACCGCCGAGAAGACGTATACAGCAAGTACCTTTAGAGCGATTTTCAAATGAGCTCTTTGCTGGTTCGATCCCAAATCGAAGCAGTGCAAGGCTCTGCACTGATGCCGCGATCTTCGGTTTGGACTGAACCGCTTCGACAGATAAATAAGGCAAGCCCCCTCCCACTCAGTGGGTGCACGTGCGGATGTGAAACGACACTCGACTTGGGCTAAACAGAGAGCAGACCGCGAAAGCGTCTCGATACAAGTCCTATTCATTAGCTATGCCGATTGGTTTCGATGCGATTCCACGGCTAAGTCGCCACCAAATCGAATCGTTTCCTTTCACAAACGACCACGTCGAATGCAATGGTCACCTGTCAATGAGGCATTGTTCGAGAAACGGTCCAAGAAGTGGAACGTACAAACCTACGCCAATATGGTCGCCCCCAATCATTAGGCTTGCTTGACAGCCAAAAGATTTACATCTCAAGGGAAGGCGATAGGAACTACCTATTACTGTTTCATATAATATTCCTACAAGACCGAATCTGGTCCACCCATGCTTCCCGGATTCGAGCTCTTTTTAAAGTAAACTCCTTTTATTCAATGCCTCCTACTCTCAAACAAGTCGCCAAAGAAGCTGGCGTAGCACCGAGCACAGCATCAGGTATCCTAACAGGACGCTCTGATTCCTGGGCCTCTGAACAAACTCGAAAGAGAGTTTTGGGCGCCGCAGAAAAGCTGGGCTACAAAGCCAACCGTTTTGCGCGTGGCTTACGCACGGGCTCTTTCCAAACCGTCGGACTTCTAGTTCCGGATCTACTAAATCCAGTTTACACGGCCTATGCCAGAGAGATCGAGGAGGTACTCGAAAAAGCTGGCTACTCGCTCGTCGTCGAAGAGTCGAAAGCCGACCTGAAATGTGAGAAGGATGCGGTCAAGAAACTGTTGTCCTCCCAAATCGACGGCATGCTCTGCTTCTTCATGGACATCAAGGCCCACGAAAAGCAGTTCACTCAAAACAAGCCCAAAGGACTCTCCATGGTGTTCTTCGGAGACACCTTCCCAAACTCGGGTATCGACAATGTACAGATCGACTTCGGCCGAGGCACAAAGGAAGCGATCGAAGAACTGATCAAGCTGGGACATAAGAAAATTGGCGTGCTACTCGGCTACCACCCCGTCCCCGAGGAAAGAGCGATATCGGACAGCCGTATGAATTTTTTCCGCGATGTACTGAGCAAGCACAATTTGCCTTTCGAGGATTCGAACCTCCTGCAATCCGGGCACACCACCCAAAACGCATACGACCGCTTCAAAGAGTATCTAGAAACGACACCTACCGATGAAAGAGTGACTGCGGTATTCGCGATCAATGACATCCTCGCCCTTGGTGTTATGCGTGCTGCAATCGACCATGGTTTGAAACTCCCTCAGGACTTATCCATCATCGGAGTAGATAATACTCCGATGTCCCAATTCCTTCCGATTTCGCTCAGCTCAGTAGGCTACCCCATTCGCGAAATCGCGAAGACCGCAGCAGACTTCCTGCTCTCACGAATGGGCGGAGAAAAGGACCCGCAACGCGAAGTCATGTTCTCCACCCGCCTCATCAGCAGAGAGAGTATAGCCCCCGCGCCGAAAGCCTAGGGGAACAACGCAGTACGCATTCAGCTCGCCTGCCTTTGGTCAGCCGGCGAGCTAGCAAGAGTGCGGGCGAAACGAGCCGTGTCCTCAGCATGCAAAACCGGCTTCATTGTTATTACCACACAGCTCTCATATTGTAATAACTGGATCAATACAGACTGTCAGCTGCGAAACACAGATTTTCACCTTGAGACGTTACGTTCACACACGACCCGACAAGAACGGGTGAGTCACGATTCACCCCAGTTATCGATGCCCCTTTATTGAGGAACCTTTTCAACGAGCGTTACCCCAATGGTATCAACAACATCAATCCCTTCTGGCACTTCCAGATCGCCAAACACTTCATCGCCATCTCTCCAGACTTCGACCTTCAGGATACCATGAGGTGTCGGAATCGCCCCTTCCGCCTTTTCAAGGTCACCCAATTGCGGACAGAAACGGATTCTTGAGAATCCTGGCGAAACCGGATGAATGCCCAGTACTTCAGTCGACAAGAAATAAGTCGGAGCTGCTGACCATCCATGACAGTGGCTACGCGTTAGACGTCCTGTTCGCAAGGACCACATTTCCCAGAAAGTCGAAGCGCCTTCCTCAATCATGAAGCCCCAGTTTTCACGGACCGAGTCCAAGATCTTCTGATACTGCTTCTCCTCTGAGAGAATCTCCAAGATGAAAAACTGGAAAAATGGGCTTCCTGATTTCACAAAACTTTCAGGTGGAGAGAAAGCCTTTTCGCGGCACATTCCTCTTCTCTGCACCGTATCAGGAACATTGGCTCGCAAAGCAACCGTCTGTGTTTGCTGGCTGAATACCGTACTCGGTTTGCCATCCTTGTGCACACAGTCAATGTACGCCCCCTCTTCGTCGGACCACAGATGAGAATTGATAGCCAAACGAACTTTGTTGGCTTGATCTCGGAAAACCTCAGCCCAATGGCCTTCACCCAACCAATCAGCCAACTCGGCCGTTTCGTTCAGAGCTAGGACCAAGAAGCAATTATTATGAGTCACCACGCCTTCATTGGGCGTATCCATAGCAGCCCAATCGAACATATTCCACGCATGAATTTCGAATAAACCGTCATCATTTAGACACTGACGAATCCCCTCGAAGTTTCGACGCACAAAGCGGAACAGCTTGGTCGCACCTGGGAAGTCGCCAGTGAAAAGTAGATACTCGCGGCAAGAACGCATCCACAAGAACACCCAAGCTGGAAGAATACTTCGCTCCGCGCTTGGAAGATGACTTTCGATAATTGCAGAGCGCTCCAAGCTTTCCCCCGACAAACGTAAACAACGATACCAGAGACGAGGATCGCCGTTGACCATCCAGTCAACCAAAGCCTCGTTACGGCCATCGCCTACCCAGAAGACCTGTTCGTAGGTTGGACAATCCGTATATACATCCTCGGAGCAGCAGCGTAAAGTGTGAGCACCAACTTCCCATATGCGATTTAGCAATCGGTCATCACATGAAAAACTTCCTGTATTTTTCTGCGGATACGCTACGAAATGTGCTCTGATCTTGTGGAAGGTAACAGGTCTCTTGGCATTGCGTACGATAATCCAGCTGTACTGGAATCCGCGCCGCACTACGCTGCGATAGCTCTGGCGACCTTCACGACAGGTGTAGCGGAAGGTATTGTTCATACCCTCAGCATAGTTTTGACGACCATCCTTCTGGATGAACTCAAAATTGTGCACATCGATCATGGCTCCTTCGGGAGCGTCGATCTCGATCTCATGATCACCCACCACCATGTCTCCAAAATCAACGAGGAAACGCAGCGCATAAGTATCATCTTCTATAGACGGAATCTCAAACGCATGCTCATGGGCATCGCTCAAATCAGGATCGAAAACAGTCTCACCTAGATCGATTGGCGTATCCGCAATCGCCGCTAGGAATACATCGTCGCACAACGCATCCTTGGCCGCAATCGCTTGGTATACACCTTCAAAAGCCGACAAAGCCTCCATTGCATTCACTGGACTTCCTGCTTCCCAGGAGTTCACCTCGTCCTGCACGCGGGCGCAGTTCTCAACCGTACCTCCCTGGGCGAACTCACGTGGAGATGCCACTACGAAACTGTGAATTTTGCCGCGTAGCTCTTCCGCCTCCTCGTCGGTGTAACGAAAGGGGCCGAGGAAGGCAAAGGCCTCCAAATCGGGAACGTCTAACTCGCCACGCGCCGACCAAGTTACAGCCTCCTCAGTATCGACATCGATCGAAATCTGAGGAAAAAGGCTCACGCCATAGTCCACACCTTCCTCCTTCGGGAAATAGTCTGGCAGAGGAATAATCAGGCGATTCCAGCCCTTCACTAGCTTGGCATTTTCTTTGATCGCCGCACGGGAGAAACCACCTGGCAAGCGTCCGATTTCTTCTCCGTTGAGGAACATGGGTCCCTGGTGGTACCAGTGCGGGCGCATGAACTGGATATCCTGATCCTTCGGGCTATGAATCTGAGTGAACAAATGCCCCTTGTAGATGATTGGAGCGGATAGTTTCTCATGCGGGCAGCAGTAGGCCCGGAGATTGATCGTCCAGTGGTAACGTGAAGGTTTCACCACTGAGAAATCCGTAATCTGCTTTGGTGCCCATTCCTCGGATTCAAGAAGCGGAATCTCTCGCAACCTAAGGCGTGGATGCGGGGCCAAAATCGCCTCGCTGTCCTTCCAGCCGCAATCCTGCATGCCTGGCTCCCACCATGCATTTTCCTTGGTCGCGTCAAAACGCTCTTCGAAAGCCATTTGCAAACTCATACGCGGAGCCCCCGAATCAAAGCCCTGCGACACCTTGGACTGCCAGGTCTCGTCCGAGTAGAGCGTGCGCGCTCCGCCACTCTGGCCGTCACGAATAGTGATTGCCGCCGCCATACCGGGAGCATTCGGGATGTACTGCATCGTGCCTTCGCCGTAGGCGAGTACGAGTACGGCGATCAGATTCGCACCTTCCTGGCAAAGCTCGGTGAGATCGTACTCGTCAACCTCCCAGTGCGCTGGCCATGCGCGAGCAGGGCCGATACCGGCTCGCTTGCCATTCACCCAAAGAATATATCGAGAGTCCGCAGTGAGACGTAAACGAGCTCTCTCGCCTTTCTGCAAATTGAACTCCTTCTTGAATCCGATGTACGCGTTGCGAGGCGGCACCTCCTCACCGGTCCAGATCCACCCCATCTTCTCCTTGCTGAATCGATCGTTCAGATTTTCAGCCACACGAGTAATCGGCTGCCCGTTCAAAGCGAAACTAACACCCGAGACATCCTCCAACAGATGGCTAGCAGCACCAGTTCTCAAGTTACCGTGCAAATCAATATTGCCCGCTTGGCAGCCATGCAGATAGAGAAAACCGACTCCATCAGGCAGTCGCCCAACCTTGTCCGTTATGCGAACATTAGTAATGCGGAAGTCCTCTACACGAGCACCGATGATATAGTACGGACGATTGGCATGAATATCCCTCTCAGGATCGAGTTCGACTAGTCCGCATCCATTGGGCTTCTTTGCGGTCGTCAAATCGACCTCGCCTGTATTTTGGAAGGCGATATTATCCATCCGAAGATTTCGGATCGGGTGTCCTTCGAACCCTTCAAGAAGCATTCTCCCAGGACCGGAGAAGTTCAGGTTCTGGAATTCGATACCCTCGATCTCTCCCGGCTTCGAGGTCTTGTAAAAGCGCGGCGTATTATCCACGACCAGAGCGAAGGGCGCTCTTGTAGTAAACTCAATGTCGCGGAATACGATCCGCTTGAAGGATCCACCATCCTTCATGTATAGACAGAGGCCGACCCAACTGCTCAGTACGCGGCAACGCTCGATGCGGATATCCTCGAATTCCCCGACTGATTCCGTGCCGATCTTAATTCCACCAAAGAAGCTCTTAAACTCACAATCTTGAACGACTAAATTGCGATTGGCATCCCCTTCAGAGCTCTTAACTGTGAACGGATCATCCGCTGAATGAACCCGACAATTTTGTATTCTAACACTCTGACAACCATCGGGATCAATTCCGGAAGCACCGATCAGTCTAGGGTGTGTCTCGATCGTGACACCATCAACGAGTACATTGCTACAACGCAGCATATGCAGCGTCCAATAGCTCGAGTAGCGAAGAGACAGACTCGTAATCTCAAAGTCACTACAATTCTTGAGAACAACGAGATTTGGACAAAAACCAGCTTGAGAAGCAGCTCCTCCTCCGAATGGACCATTCCCGATACCTCTAACCTCTCCCTCTCCCTCAATGCGGAAGTTTTCAACATCTTCCCCAATAATCAAAGAGTAATTTTTCGTTGGATACGAATTTCCAGCAGCACTTCCCCCTAGAGGATCTAGATCGATCACACCGTATAAATCCGAATCCTCGACCCCCTGCAAAACACATCCCTTATCCAAGCTTAACGTGACGTCACTTTTTAGATACAGTGTCCCAATCGAATAGGTTCCTTTCGCTAAACGAAGCGTACCCCCTCCCCCTGCTGAGAGAGACTCCATAGCACGGTTGATCACCGGCGCATTGTCTATATCTGTGAAACTTAACTTTATGGATTCGATAATGGAGCTCATTCAAAAAAAACGGATATCGGCCTGACAAGTTGGCTAGTCATGAACAGCAAAAAGGCTTTCCGGATTGCTTAATCTAAGTGTTTATGGATTCCTCGGGTTAACTCATCACCAGCACCGATGATTCGTGCCACAAGATCCCGTTGATCTTCATCAAGTCGGCTAAATGACAGTATGTGAGCTATGCCGATTATGTGGTTGAGAGGAGTGAAGAGTTCGTGGCTCGCTAGATTCCTATCTCTTGGAGTGATTCGTTTATTCATAGTGACTTGCATTCTAGGTTGTCTCTTCAGCTCTCGGGTTTGGTAGACGCGTTACATGCCATCTCTTGTGCGGCTCTTCATAGGAAGGCTCCCAGGCCTGACAAAAGGGGCCGGAGTGAGATTATCTCGTTCACTCCGCCCCCAATCGTAGACAGATTCCGTACTATAAGAACCTAAAGTTTGTACTCGCGATGGATAGGCGAGGATCAGTTTCGTTTATGTAGATCTCCATAGCGGCTCCTAGAAGTTGAAGCTAACACTGAGGTTGTAATTTCTTGGATCCGCCCAGTAACCAGTTTTGTCCATGTATTCATTGTCCAATGCGTTCTTCAGATTAAGAGCGACCGTGTAGGAAACCTGCTCGTTAATCGGACGAGAATAACGGACAGCAAAGTCATAGGAGGTGTAGTCTCCCTGAGTAATGAATCGAGTTTTACCTGTAGAAGGAAAAAGGTAGATCGGTCCATCCTTCCACTCGAAACCAACATTCCATGACAGACCGTTCAACATACCTTCGGTGTACGTATAGTTAACCCAAGTGCTGATGTTGTTTTTTGCAGAGCCCTGAAGAGCTCGAATCTTCTCGCCCGTCTCAATGTCTAGATCGTTCGCATCATGATGAGCGTAAGCAAAGATTGCCTGAAAGTTCTGATTGGGAGACCAGACTGCATCGAATTCAATCCCTTCCGCTCTCGCCAAAGGAGACACGCTGAATGGCTCTTCCGTCTCCGGATCATACCCTTTGTTGTAAGATACAACGTTCGTTTTTTCGATGCTGAACGCCGCAAACGTACCAACGAGCTTACGACCGAAAAGCTCATACTTAAATCCGACTTCGTAGGCTGTTCCATCCTGAGGAGCAGGGTTAAACGGCTTACTTTCCTTCGTCTCCAGATCGACTACGATAGCAGGTGTGTTGGGTACGAAAGATTCATTGTACCCGGCATAGAATGCCAATCCATCCTTGATCTCGTAGTTGAACCCCAATTGCGGAGTCGTTTGGGAATACTCAGAGAGCTCGGCTATATCGATATCTGGAAACTGGTCTAGGCCAGAGATGTCATCATTTCTTCCATACGACAGCAGGTCATACCGCAGGCCCGCCATAAGGCGGAGACGATCATCGAGCATGCGAGCCTGATGAGAAATGAAATACCCTTCCCTCGTTTCCTCACGGATCGAAGGCGCCCCTTCCCCGCGGGGATTCGTCACCCATACCAACTCATCGAGTGGCGGCATCCAGTAACGGTCCTCCAATGACTGATTCGGATCGAAGTCGGATGGATTTACAGGGTCGTTAAATAAAACGTTCTTCCGGGTAATTTCGCCTGGGGTTGGCTCTTCCCAAATGAAGTTGGAGAAGACCCAATCATCAGTACGGTACTGAGCACCTACCAAAGTGGTGTGCCTTGTTTCACCGATGCCGTAATCCGCAACCAAGTCGATGAAGATGTTGTCCTGCTGAAGGTCGTACATCTCCCGCTGCGGGTTCTTTACCAAGACTCCGTCCCTGATGGTGGTGTTAGCATTCGAGTACTTGTCGTTGTTTCGGTTAGATTTCGAGTAGGCGACGCGAGACTTGAACACATGATTCCATTGCGACTCCAGAGTGACATCCAACAGATCCTGCTCGAGGTCCTGAAAGTCGTTTGGACCACCAACCATAAAATCGATTCCCAGGTCCGCAAACTGTCGCGGGCTAGTCGGCAGCACCGGATAGGAGCGACGACTATTGGCTACATTGCTCTCCTGACCTTCCATATATTCGAAGAGCACCATATGCTTCCGGTTTGGTTGGTAGGAAAAGATGATGTCGTTGAACACCTTTTCGTCGTCCACATAATCTCGGAAGTCACCCCTTGATTCCCAAGACCCCATCATGCGGTAAGCCAGTTTCCCCTCAGCATCGATTGGACCGGTAAAATCATACTCAGCACGGTAACGATCCCAACTTCCAACGTGAGTCCCTACATAGCGATAGTTCTCCGGAAGCGGACGCTTGGTGACAGTATTCACCAAACCACCAGGATCGGAAACACCGTACAATACCGAGGATGGCCCCTTCACCACCTCAATCTGCTGCACTATAATCGCATCCGTGAACGCATTGAACGGGATACCGTTACGAAGCAGCATATCCGTTCCAAAGCCTCGAATCACGTAACTCTCACCGCCGTGGTCCTTGTCGTTGCGGTTGTTGAGAGTGACCCCGCTTACGAATCGTACAGCATCCTCAACTTCAAACGCTGCCATATCCTTAATGAGGGTCTCTGGAACGATCTGAATACTCATCGGCAGCTCCTGTATCGGTGTCTGCAAACGCGTCCCCCCCATCTGGTTTGTCGCAAGATAACGGTCGTTATCCTCTAACGATACGACAAACGGCGAAAGCTCAAAGAGCTCCTCTTGACCTTGTTTATCGCTATCTTGGGCGACAAGGCTTGGAAGCCCAAACGCTGACGAGGCAACCGCCGCGGCACATAATTCCCTTAATAGTAATCGTTTCATAGGGAGTAGAATTTGGAGTAAAATTTGGAGCAGGTAGTTTGATTAGTCTTAAGGACCCCTAAGGAATCGTTTCCTAAACAGCAATGTGATCGACAAAATATCAAGGTTTTTCTTAGAAACAAGGAACGTTTCCTATGAAGAACCTGGCGAGGTGGTAATATGCCAACTGCGAATACTGCCCTCAAAAATAAGGCTCATCAGCAAATTTAGTGCAAAAATTCGTTTCTAGGGCTGCCGCTTGCGGCATGCCGCATCCACCTTGGTTCTTATACTCCTGCAACACGGCGTGGCGGCGAGCGCCAGCCCCACGGAAGAACATCCCCCTCCCCGCAGAATGGTGATGAACCAAAAAAAAGGCCGAGATGGAAACGGAGTTTCCACCTCGGCCTCAATAAGCAGTTTGCGATTAGAAACTCAAAGAGAGGCTAGTCGTAAAGTTACGCGGATCCGCGTAGAAGCCCGTCTTGTCCATATAAACCTTATCGGTAACATTCTTCAGGTTAAAGGACCAGGACATGTTCACTTCCTCGCTCAGGGCTCGAGAATAACTCACAAAGAGATCAACAACACCGTAGTCCCCTTGAGTCAGATCGGCGTTCTTGTAATTCGGAAACAAGTTGATCGGCCCATCCTTCCAGACAAAACCTCCCCCCCATGAGAGTCCATTCAGACGGCCTTCCGTATGCTGATGGCGGAGCCAAGTGCTGAAATTGTTTTTAGCCGCTCCCTGCAACGCATACCCAACTTGCCCTGGAATATTGTCGTTCTCGACCTCTCTTGCGTCATGGTAGGCATAGGCGAAAATCGCCTGCCAATTCTTGCTTGGGGACCAAACCGCATCCAATTCAACCCCCTCAGATCGAGATAGACCAGAGAGCACATTCCAAGGTTCGTCCTCAGTTCGCCCCTTGTTGTAGCTTACCGTATTGGATTTTTCGATATGAAAAACCGCCAAAGTCCCCACGACCTTTCGATCGAATACTTCGTACTTGATACCAGCTTCATGAGCCACCCCCTCTTGCGGCCCGTAGACCTCCAACTTGGCACCTCCGTTACCGTCACTAACCAACTGAGGCGTATTCGGCACGAACGATTCGTTGTAGGCTACATACAAGGAAAGACCGTCAGCAATCTCGTAATTGACCCCCAACTGCGGAGTCCATGAATCGACGAATGTGTGTTCGGCCAGATCAAACCCTTCCCAACCAACCAAGAACACAAAATCGTCGTTCTTTTGGTGCTCCATTTCGTCATAGCGGATACCGCCCATCAATCGCAACTTGTCGTCTAGGAATCGAGCCTGATGGGAAAGGAAGAAACCGGTGAATTCAGTTTCACGTTCGTACGGCCTTTCCTCGCCGCCGACAAGCAACATGCTCAACTCATCCAACTCGGGCATCCAAAAGCGATCTTCTTCGCTCTGCGTAGGATCGTATCCAGTCACGTTATCCTTCTCTTCGTCGTAGTAGAATCGAATTGGCCTTGTTTCAACAATATCGTCTCGTCCTGGGCTGCCATCCCACATGACACCATCATCGTAGGTGAAGTTTGCAAACGAAGTACTTTCAGTCCGGCGCTGGACTCCCGCAAGCGTTGTATGCCTAGATTCGCCAATGCTATACGTAGATAGCAAATCGAAGTAGATGTTCTCACCATCCAAATCGAAAATCTCACGCTGAGGCCCGCGATTCATAAACCAATAGTCAGTTTCGCCGTAGACATCCGGGCCAAAGTCCCCTCGATACTGGATCGTACTGCCGCCATTGGTATACTTGTCGGCATTTCGAGAAGTCGTGGTATAAGCCAGACGGGTTTTGACATTATGTGTCCACTGGGACTCCCAAGTCGCCTCAAAGAGATCCTGAGTCAGGTCTTGGAAATCGTTCCTCGCATTGGAAACGAAATCGACTCCTAAATCCGCAAAAACGCGACTACCATCGCGACGCCTGACCGACGGGTACCCTCTGCGACTGTTCGATCGCTGGCTCTGGTCCCCCGCCATATACTCGAGCACAAAGTTGTTCCGCTTGTTTGGCTGATAGGAAATCACGCCATCGTAAAATGTCTTTTCATCGTCAACGTACTCACGCCAATCGCTTCCGGACTCATAGGACCCCATCAAGCGGTAGGCAAGTTTTCCATCGGGAAGCAGAGGCCCCGTAACATCAAGCTCGCTGCGATACTTCTCCCAACTACTTACATGAGTAGTGAAATAGGCTTGTTTAGTAGAAAGTGGTCGTTTGGTAACGACATTAATCAAGCCGCCCGGGTCCGCTACTCCGTAGAGAACAGACGATGGCCCCTTCACGACCTCGATCTGCTGGACATTGACAGACTCAGTAAATGAGTTGAACGGAATCCCATTCCTCAGGAGCATCGAGGTACTGAATCCGCGAATGATATAATTTTCACCGCCGCTATCCTGATCATTTCGCTTATTTAAGGAAACGCCACTCACAAAGCGGACGGCATCCTCCACCTCGAACACCGCCATATCCTTGATCAGAGTGTCAGGCACAATCTGGATGCTCATTGGTAGCTCTTGTACTGGAGTCTGCAAGCGCGTGCCGCCAATCTGATTCGTCGAAAGATAGCGGTCGTTCCCTTCAAGCGAGACCTCGAATGGCGAAAGCTCAAATATTTCTTCCGGCTCTTCATCACCTTCCTGAGCCATGAGGCTCGACAATCCGAATGCGGATGAGCAAGCCGCAGCGACACAAAGGTTCCTAAACGTAATATGCTTCATAGCAGTTA
The DNA here is from genome assembly GCF_016595505.1 of Pelagicoccus mobilis. GTDB lineage: Bacteria > Verrucomicrobiota > Verrucomicrobiia > Opitutales > Opitutaceae > Pelagicoccus > Pelagicoccus mobilis. The sequence continues at coordinate 132,304 of NZ_JAENIL010000015.1, forward strand.
ATTCTCTTTGGGGGTAGTTTGATTTATAGGTTTCTGCTCCATAGGTATCGTTTCCTTTCACTAAAAATCAAGCAGATTCCCGATCAATTTGGCAATTCGGGCCGCAATATGAAACTCAGCCACGAGAAATATTGCCCGTCCACTCCCCCTTTTCAACTCGCCTCTAAAGACTCGGACGCAGATAGCGTACGTCATCCAAGCGCTTGCCGCTTTTTCTGGAAACTAGTCTTAGGAAGGCCCCGGCATGCTCTCCACTTCCGTCAAACTGATCATGTTCGTGCACGATTACCAGTTGGTTACTCCCCTTCTTCAGATCAAGGGAGGACGCGTTCACTTTCTTCCCGTTAAGAAAGATAGCCTTCACGCTCTTAATATCGCAGACCAAACGAGCGTCGACCTGTTCAGAACTCTCTACTGTGCTGTAAAGAATGAAACCACGCGGATCGCCGCCTAAATACCAATCAGCCGAGGTCGGGACGATCTCCGGGTCGAAGTGATCCGCAGCCACTCGCTCGCTACCGCCTGCAAGCTTCCAGCTGCGGCGGGCACCGTCTTTGAATACGATCTCCACAGGTGGCCTTCCGCCCGTTTCGCCAACCGCTTGACCAAGTCCCTCGATATCGAGCTGACGTGTGTCAAAAGGTCCAACCACTAGGAAATGATCTCGTGGGTAGGATTCGCTAAACGACTGCTCCCAGCTGCAAGTCGCGAACAAACGCGACGGAGCTCCATCCTTCTTAAAATCAATCTGAGCTACGAAATAGTGCTTACCGCCCATATACTTGTTCGCCCCAACCCGTAGCCCCGGCTTCCAGCTAAGATCAAAACGCCCATCATCCAACTCAGCCACGTCGCGGATCTCAAGCCCCTCCTCCCAGGCAAGCGGCAAACGATAGGCTATCTTCACATCACTCAGACTCCCGTTCTTAGAAGCGTCAAACTGCAGGCGCAGCGATTTTCCATCGAAACTCAACAAAGCCTTTGTGTTTGGAAAATCAGCATCACTTACAGCTTCGGCCAGATCCGATACATTCCCTTCATTGTCGATGTGACCGACGCGCAAAGGCATCGCTCTTCCAGCTCCATGCGGCAGATCCACGAGGACACGTCCATCGAAACTCTCGTAAACCTCGTAGTTTTGCCCCTCAACAGTAACCGAAACAATCCCTTCAGTAGAAACGCCCTCAAGCTCTAGAGTAAGCGGAATATCGTCGTTCAAGTACGACACCTCCGGACGATCCAACGAAAAAGTCACCTTCTTCCCCTTTCGCTTCCGCTTCTCAAATGTCGTATGCAAAGCCTGATAGCGATAGGCAGCATACTCGTTCTGGTTGCACTGCCAATTATTCTGAAACGAGTTGAGATACTCCACCCGTTTGCGCAGCTCATCCAGCCCGTAATGAACTGCCGGCGTGCCATACCACGCATGCATCGAGTGCGAAACGCATAGGAAACGTTCCATAAGCAAAGGATCGCTCATTGCCCAATCTACCGCCTTCTTGAAGTCCTCAAACGTCTGGTTCTCCGGCGGCATGATGATACTTAGCAGTAAATCCGAAGGCTGTTGATCATCGAAATGCTTAAAGGTCGCAGAGTGGTAAAACCCTGCCCGCTCTAGGCAGCGAATGATATCCTGCTGATTGAGAGGCCCCTCTAGGACGTTCTTAAAATTCACAAACGAGAACGCATAGGAGTTCAGTCCGATATCCAACTCCGACTCCCACTCGATCCGCACCTCCGCCATCTCGCGGAACATCCGGTTGCGATTCGTATAACCGATATACGGGTGGTTGTAGCCATGTCCGCCAATCGAGTGACCATTCTCCAAAAGTCCCTTAGCTGTCGGGCGATAGTCCGAGCCATTGAGATAAAAGATAGAATTGGAATTCAAGTACCAGGTCGCCTTCACGCCGTACTCGTCCAGCAGCTCCCTCACCGGCATATTGCTGTAGCTATTGTCGTCCCAACGGCACGAAATCGCACGAACCTTACCTTGGTACAATGGAGTTAACTCGATCGAAGCGTTAACAGCATCCGCTTTCTTTGCGTACTCAACCGCAACCTCCTGTGCGTATTTGGGAAACAAATACTGACTGCCTAGAGGCTCGTCAGCCCAAACACCTCCACAGAGGTTACCAAGCGCCATAAAAAACGCGAACATCTTTGAATTCTTCCGATGAAACATATTCAAAATTTGATATCTCTAACCTTACGAAATTTCCGCCCAAATCGATAAACATTGTTGTAGCAAAGCCTCACTCCGTTCGGCTTGGTTTTGCCGCTCTTATCCGCACAAATAACGGTGCTTCTGCCGCATCAAGTGCCCTTGACATCTCAGATTGACTAGCAGTGAGCCATTCCCCCTCCTGCACCCAGTCCACGAGGTTTACGCTCGTTTCCAGGCGATATCTCATTCCAGGTTCGGAAAGCCAATTCAGCTGGACCTTTCCATCAGGTGTAAACGTCGACTCGACAATGGCAAATCGTGAAAACGCATCCAACGGGTTCGTGCTACTCCAGAACTCCTCGAGATTGGACAGTCCATCTCCATCCGAATCCATTTTCGCATCCAATGGATCGTGCACGTCCAGACCGTAGACAAATTCCCAGGCATCAGGCAACGCATCCGAATCCGCGTCCCCTACCACTTCAACATCTCGACTCGAAACATTCCCATGTGGATCCCTGATCATCTGAATCCTCAAGAAGGTCTCGCCCGAAGCCCCAATGGAACCACCCTCCCAATCAAGCTGGTAAACCGGTCCATTATCCGTTGATAACATGGTCACTGAATTAGGATGTTCCGCCAAGGTTCCCACACCGTCGCCCTTTAGCACATAACTTGAAGCGTCTAACACACCACCCGTAAGATGCACCGCCTGATTAAACCTAAGCTTAAGCTGGTTCGGTGAAACAATCTCGAGAGAACTCACATAGGCTTCTCTCCCGGCTTCAAAAGCGTCAATTCTCAATTCCGAACCCACTTCGAGCGTAGGATCCAGCCGCCACTTGGTAACGACGCCTCGGTAGGTCTCAACCTGATCTAAATCCACAATGTAATCACGCAATTGCCCATCGTCCACAACCTCAAACGCCACCATTTTATCACCAGAGAACCAGGGCTCCGTTTCGGTCTGGTAAAACACCTGAGCCACCTTTCCTTTCGTCGAGCTCATCCGAACCTTCACCCAACGAATGTCCCGTGTATTAACCCACGTATCCGCACTACTGATATACGAGTCTGCCCCAGCCGATTGCCCAACAATCGCCCCTTGATCCACGGATAGGCCATCCCACTGATTCGCATCTCCCCACCCTTCTAGCGAGGTATCAAAACTCCAGTCCAGCACACGATCACTCACGTCAGCCCATGTCTGATCAATACGTACGTCTGTCGGCGAAAAGTCTCTTACCCAATTCCCAGTAACATCGTAGTACCTCGGTGTTCCCTTTCCAACACCATCACCCCGATAGATACCCACGTTTGAAAGGCGTCCATAAAAACTGGGATTCGGGGCTCCACCCGCATACCTTAGTTCCGCATTGTCGGTAACTGCCATTCCCGGATCCGCCTTAGGATTACGAGCGTTGTTCCAAAAAGTCGTACGCTCAATCAATAGCCCCTCATTCCAGCCACCTGTATTCAAAACGAGAAGACCGCCGCCGTCGTTGTCGTGTACCACGCAATCTCGCACAGTCACGTTTTCACAGTGTCCCTCGATGTCAAAGCCAACCCCATCGTGACTCTTCCCTGGGCGTATATTTCCGCCAAACTGGCAATCTTCGATCAGGAAGTTCTTACAGTCCTGAACAAAACCACCGGTAGTACCGGAATTGTATTCCACAGTGCCACCAACCCATGTGTCGATCCGCTTAGCATGACCACCATCTACAGAAAAAAGAGCAAACGACCCATTCACGCAGCCCGTCACCCAAGAATCCTCAAAACGGAAGTTCGTGAAACGACTACGGTAGGGGCGCGGATAGTAGAAACCGGTTCCCAAGCCTGTATCCACATCCTGGAAACCGCAGTGGGTCACTGAAAAATCATCGAGGAGCAAGGACTGTTCCGATGGCGAATAACCTTCCGGGGGGAGCAAAGAAGGAATCGTGCCACCCAGCCAAATTCCCGCCCCCCAGGAGAGCTCATCGATGGGTAGACCGAGAATGTCACCATTCTCACCCCACATTTCGTTCATGTTTTCGAAATAGCAATTGGTGATGTGTACATCGCGGTTGTTGAACATTTCGCCTGTACCGTCTATGTT
>NZ_JAENIL010000160.1 GCF_016595505.1 Pelagicoccus mobilis
TACGAGAGCTGCAAAAACGAGTGCTGAGTAAGAGAGTACTGTGATCATGGTGTGTTAGGTTAAGAGTTGATCGGTTTTCTTGGTGTTTCTGATTCCCTTATAACTTAGAGCGTGCCAATTGATGTGTTGGGTTTGTAAGTTGTTGGTTTTGAGTGGGAAATAAATGTGGGAAAACTTTCTTTCGATTTCCTGGGTTGGGTTCGTCCCATTTCTGGTACGCCTGGAATCCCAAAAGTGAGGCGGGGTTGTTGGGCCGTTTTTTGACTGCGAGCTCCAAAAAGAGAAACAGCCGACGTGAGCGTTGGGGCTCAGTCGGCTGTGTGGGAATTTGCAGTGAGTTGGATTGTATCCGCGTTGGGACTACTTTTGTCTAGTGGCTGCGATTCCAGTCTTGGATAGTTGTGCATACGAGAGCTGCAAAAACGAGTGC
>NZ_JAENIL010000161.1 GCF_016595505.1 Pelagicoccus mobilis
ATACGAGAGCTGCAAAAACGAGTGCTGAGTAAGAGAGTACTGTGATCATGGTGTGTTAGGTTAAGAGTTGATCGGTTTTCTTGGTGTTTCTGATTTCCTTATAACTTAGAGCGTGCCAACTGATGTTCCGGGTTTGTAAGTTGTTGGTTTTGAGTGGGAAATAAATGTGGGAAAACTTTCTTTCGATTTCCGGGGTGGGGTTCGTCCCATTTCTGGAACGTCTGGAATCCCAAAAGTGAGGCGGGGTTGTTGGGCCGTTATTTGGCTGCGAGCTCCAAAAAGAGAAACAGCCGACGTGAGCGTTGGGCTCAGTCGGCTGTGTGGGAACTTGTAGCGAGTTGGATTGTATCCGCGTTGGGACTACTTTTGTCTAGTGGCTGCGATTCCAGTCTTGGATAGTTGTGCATACGAGAGCTGCAAAAACGAGTGC
>NZ_JAENIL010000162.1 GCF_016595505.1 Pelagicoccus mobilis
GCGATATGTGAAGAAAGATGAGATGTGACTGTTCCAGTCTAGCCACGGTTCTCTACCTCGATCGAGCCCCGCAAAGATTTGAGAAGAAACTCAAGAAAATCGAATCGAAGGATTGGATGAACCTCTATGAATGTCCCAAATGCGATCAACTCTGGGTCATCGACGAGTGGGACAAGTACACAGTGCAGTTCGCTACGAAAGTTGTAGAAAGAACAGATTGGGAAAAGAATGATCAAACTGTACTAAAGAAAGAACTACTGATCTCTGAACGTGGCGGCCTCACAGACCAAATATGCGTTTGGGCGAACTGCTCGAAGCAGGCCGTAAATGGAGTTGCTTACTGCATTGACCACCTATGGGAGACCGGAGCCAGAAGATGAAAAGAATAACACATATCAAGG
>NZ_JAENIL010000163.1 GCF_016595505.1 Pelagicoccus mobilis
CGGCTCGACTATCTCTGGTTTCTTGGATACGGGCTCGACGACGCCATCCCCAACCACAGCGTGCTCTCCAAGGCCCGACGACGCTGGGGGCCGGAGGTCTTCGAGAGCATTTTCCTTCGCAGCGTTTCCCAGTGCGTGGAGCGCGGCCTGGTCGGAGGGAAGCGCTTGCACATGGATGGCTGCCTGGTCGATGCCGACGCCTCCCAGGGATCGCTCGTCAAGAGCGATCCGGAGATGGTAGAGCACCTGCGAGCAGCCTACGCCATGCAGGAAAGGAAACTGGAATGTCCGTCGGTGGAGCCGATCGTCCCCTCGGGGAACGACGAACCTCCTGT
>NZ_JAENIL010000164.1 GCF_016595505.1 Pelagicoccus mobilis
GACGCATCCCAGGGATCGCTCGTCAAGAGCGATCCGGAGATGGTGGAGCACCTGCGAGCAGCCTACGCCATGCAGGAAAGGAAACTGGAATGTCCAGCGGTGGAGCCGATCGCCTCCTCGGGGAACGGCGAAGCTCCTGTCCCGCCCCCAAGCAAGGGAGCGGGCAAGCCTCCCAGGAGCAAGGCCAGCAAGAAAAAGCCTCGCGTGAACGACTCTCTGATCAGCTCCACCGATCCGGACACCGCATGCGTGCGAAAGAAGACTGGGGGGACGTCCCGTCCACGCTACAAGGCGCATCGAAGCGTCGACGACGAACACGG
>NZ_JAENIL010000165.1 GCF_016595505.1 Pelagicoccus mobilis
TCAGCCGCCGATGGTAGTTGGACGCCATGTCCTGCGAGAGTAGGTTATTGCCAGATTACGGCCCCCGTTTCCCAAAAGGAGATGGGGGCCTTCTTGGTATCGAATAGTCGATGCCTCTGATAGTACACTTACCGGAAAAATCCGGTCTTTGAAAAAGTGGAAGAAAGTTCAAAAAAGGGCTTGATCAAAGGATCTAAAGTTACACTGTTCGGCCTCCTGTTCATTAAAAGTCATCCGAAGCCAAGCTGGTCGCTTCGAGGATCTGAAAAGAAAATCGATTAACCGCTTGACGAGAGGTTTGAGTTTTGAGTGG
>NZ_JAENIL010000166.1 GCF_016595505.1 Pelagicoccus mobilis
ACGCTTACTGTAACACTCGAGTTTACTTTGAAAAAAGCAACCCGAAGTGGTCTACTGGAAGTCCTTGCCGACGCAGTCGGGTCCTTGCCCGAAACTGAGTGAAGGGATCTAGTGAGTGAAGCGAACGAGTGTTGATTTTAACACTGCTCCTTCGTCGCTAGACCTTGGCTTCGCCAAGCGATGACCCGGTCTTCGACCGGCAATGACTTTGATCAGGGTGGGGCGATGAGATGGTCGTTTCACTCCTAGCTCTTTCTTGGCGACGCTTACTGTAACACTCGAGTTTACTTTGAAAAAAGCAACCCGAAGTGGT
>NZ_JAENIL010000167.1 GCF_016595505.1 Pelagicoccus mobilis
CAGAAAGCGAGAGCCTCGAGGGTATTATATCTTTCGAGGATCCACCACAGGCTCGAGCTCTGCACCTATGTAGAGGAACCTTCAACGTAGAGTTCATAAAAAACAAAGAAATCGTATTTAGATTGAATTACGCCCACGGAGAGTTTTCAGCCCCCCTCGCAACAGAAAGCCAAGAAAAGCTCTTATCGTTTCTAGATAGTCTTGGACTGCCAGCTGAGGATTGGGCAAAACTCGAGAGAGAACAATCTACCGCCAACCAAACGTCGCTCACAACTCCGGAGGCTCCGCCTCCTACGTCGTGAGGACTCGACG
>NZ_JAENIL010000168.1 GCF_016595505.1 Pelagicoccus mobilis
TGGGAGCGCTAGCAGCAGCTTGAGGGGATGCAAGCGACGCTTGTATCGATCTTTTCGAGACGGGCGGAGTCTTTAGCGTAAGGCTCTGACTCGAAGGTGCTCTTAAGTTCGCTGACGTTTGCGGCGAGGATCGGGTGTTGCGGGCACGGGATCTCGTAAATGGTCCAGTTGTTGTGGCGTCGAGATTGCAATACGCCGTGCTTTTTGAGGTAGGCGAGCTGTTTCGAGATTTTTGGCTGGGGAAGTTGCAGCGCTTCCTGTACGTGGCATACGCAGAGGGGGCCGCCTCGTAGCAGGTTGAGGATGCGTA
>NZ_JAENIL010000016.1 GCF_016595505.1 Pelagicoccus mobilis
ATCAAGAAGCCACCAATCACAAAGTTGATCACAAACGCCGCCACTCGTTTGTGGTATGATGATGGTTTAAGCTGGTTCATTTATTTCTTCCGAACAAGTGATTCAATGATTTGTGGATAACATCCTGACCGAAACGGTCAGAGGCAAATCTTTTCTAGGTAAATACGCCTAATCCCAATTATTAATCATCCCTTTTGGAGTGATATCTAAACGTTTAGATATCATTCTATGATCAAAATACCAAAAAACGTCCTGAACCTATTCCAGGACAAACTCGAACAGGAGCAGATCCCCGAAAGACAAAGGCCATTCTACGAGATGTGGCTCAGGTTCTATCTCGATTTCTGCGACAGGAACGACTGTCCGGAAAAGGCCCCCAACAGCGTCGACCTCTTCGTTATCAATCTAGAAAGCAGAGGAAAGGGCCAGTTCCAGCAGCGCCAGGCAGCCAGGGCGGTGAAAATCTTCCAGGCTCTAAGTGAACAGGTCCCCCCTTCCCTTTGGGACCAGACGATCGAACATCTGGAGCGCAAGATCGCCACTCTGCAATATTCAGGCAAAACTCTGTCGACCTACAGGCACTGGGTTCGCGCATTCAGAGACTATCTCGAGGAAAAGGATCCCGGTTCGGTAACCGCTGCCGACGCAGCCAAATTCTTCACTCATCTCGCCGTCGACCGGAAGGTAGTAGCAGCCACACAGAACCAAGCATTCAATTCCCTGCTCTTCCTGTTCGCGAAGGTCTGGGATCGACCATTCAAAGGCTTTGACGGAGTGGTCAGAGCGAAGAGATCAAACTATATCCCAACGGTATTATCCAGAAAAGAGGTGGATCTCGTTCTGGACAAGGCCAGCCATCCAATGGGCCTTATCATGCGGATGATGTACGGGTGCGGGCTCAGGCTATCGGAATCGGTAAACATAAGGATAAACAACCTGTGCTTCGAGACCGGCTTGCTTACGATCCGAAACGGCAAGGGAAACAAGGACAGGACGGTACCCTTACCGCGATCAATAACCGACGAGCTCCGGAAACAGATTCGCAGAGTGGAGGCGCTACACGTCAAGGATCTTGAAAGCGGATACGACGGAGCGTTCATGCCTACCGCGATGTCCCGCAAGTTCAGGAGCGCTTCCAAGCAATTGGGTTGGCAGTGGCTCTTCCCGGCCCGGCAGCTGACCCACGTGCCCACCTCCGGCGAGACGCGACGCTACCACGCTCACGAATCGAAGGTAAGCGCCGCGATTCGGCAAGCCGCGCTCGAAGCGGGCATGCACAAGCGCGTAACAGCCCACACCTTCCGGCATACCTACGCCACTCATCTGCTTCAAGCCAACTACGACATACGCACGATCCAAAGGCTACTAGGCCACAGCGACGTCAAGACGACCATGATCTACACTCACATCGTCGACTCTGGAACCGTCAAGGAGCCCAAGAGTCCTCTGGATTTCTGACTTTAACAAATGACGGTGGCGGAGATCAGCTTCGCCACCCAAGAAAAGCTCTGATTCGGGCTAGTTGATCCGTAAACAATCGAGAATACCGCCTCCCTCGCCTCTCGAGCGCCAGCGAAGCTGTCACGCGAGCGGCATCCCTGCAGTCCGGCTTCGCCCGTACAAGCTGACATTATGCCCAATTCGCTCACGCTGCGCTCACCCTCGCTCGACGCGGCAGCGTCTTCGGCTCGGTCGCGAACTTGACATAATGTGGGATTGTACGCTTCCGGGCCGGTCGGCTCAAATTCGAGGCGTACAAAGAAACCTCCGCAAACGTATCTACGATACAGATACATGAGTCGACGGGCCTGCCGTAACCCAACTCGTCAATAGGAGGACGGATTCGCGAGACGGGTCCTTCATGCCCGCCTTCGGCAGGCAATCGGACGCCACTAACCCTGTTTTTTGAACGAGTCGGGTTTACTCAGTGACGCGAACAAGTCGCGGCGCGGCCTGGCTCCGCAGGCTTCAAGAGCCTGAAGCTTCAAATAACTATGACACTTCAAGACATTTGCGACCTCCATGCCAAGGCGGTCCTTTCCGACGCTCCCGCATCCTGGGAGGAAACGCTCCACAATCTGGTCAAGCTGCCGCAGTCCGACCTCGACAAGGAAATAGCCCAAGCCATACGCATGACCTGCTACCTTCAGTTGGAACGCTGGCAGGAGCTGGAAACCTTCTCGAGATGCCTTATAAGTCGCTTCGGTTTCGATCACAGGGAAGCGCAGGTAGGATACTGCATCTCCCAGATCTACCAAAAGAAGTACGAAGAGCTCCTCGGCTATATCGACTCGCTGATCTCGCGCTGGCCAAATGAGCCCAGGTTCATATTTTTCCGAAGTCGAGCCAGATTCGAGTCAGGTGACGCAGAGGGAGCCGACGACGACGCCCGCAGGTACAGCGCGTTGGATCCTCACTGCGCATGGGTTCTATACTTCCTGGAGCTTGAGAACCGGATGCACGCGCGAAGAAGCCAGCCGTAGATCAGGCCGCGATCTTGATCCTTCTGATTACCTTATGGGGAACGTTGCAGTGAATCGACGTATAGCGGAACCCGTTCGCCAAAACCGTAGTCTGCTCCCGCTCCTCGAGGAAGACGGCCCATTCCTCGCGAAATTCGTCGATGAAGCTCACAAGCTCGACACGTCTTACCAACACGGTCCGGCGCGTATCCAGATACACCCACATCACGTAGTCGGCCTCGCCCGAGTACCCTTTCCTGTCCGCTTCCTTAACGGAGTAAAGTTCGATAGGGATGGTGTCCCGTCGGAACCGTCGAGGATCCCTCGATAGCAGCTTCAAGTCGATTCCTACCTTTCCGCCCGGAAGGGTCAGGACGACGTCCACACCTCTACGGTCAAGTTCCGGAGCCGCGAGCTCCAACTGCCGAGCATCGGGAAAGTAAGGCCTCAAAAGGTCCTGCAGAGGTAGTTTCGCCGAATCTTCAAGCGACTTCCTGAGACGTTTCTCGAACGGGATCGCGGTCTTCATTCTTCCCCTATCGGACGCGCGATAGCGACTGTCCAGAGAAAAACATATCCAGTTCATCGATACGCATCCCCCTGCATCTATCTGCACGTCGTTTCATTTCCTCCGGATTCGCGAAGGAAGCGCTCACGGCGCTGAAACGACTCCCCTGTCCACCAAACAAAACCTCAACCTAGCAATCCTATGATCACAAGCATCAGCCTACAGAAACTCAAAAAGGCTATCGACATCGTCGACCACATATCCACCAAGACGAACCTAAACAGGCAAAGCGTCTCCTTCCATCACGGAGTCTTCACGTTCCCCCAACTGGGCAAGCGACGAATCTACGTTTCGCGATCGCTCCAGTGGTTCAAATACCAGGGAAATCTCGAACACTACAACGTCATCGAATTCGAAATGATGTCGGAAGGGCTGAACTTCTGGCAGGCCGCCCACAAGCTCGCCGAGGAGTACGACATCGAGCTGACTTACACTTGGTCCGCCAGGCTCGAGGACTACTGCTCCGCAGAGGCCCGAAGATCGAGAAAAGCGAAACGGCAGTTTCGAAATAGTCATGGCTCACGACAAAGATAAGCTGGTCGACGCCCGAGGGCTTCTCGAAACGATCTTCCATCCGAATTCCCGCCCTTCCTTGCGCTGGCTCCGCCAGCTGCAGGCGGACGGCAAGATCCCCTACTACAAGGTCGGGAACCTCGTCTTCTACGACGCCAGCGAGGTACGTGACACGCTTCATCGGCTACAGCGAAAACCGACCTGATCGCTCAACGAGCCCATGCCCTGAAGGCATGGGCTTTTTTCAATTCGAACCCCTAAAGAAACGGAAATCATCTCACACTATGAAATTTGACCAAGCAGCGCTGAACTACCGCATCGCATCGGCCTGCGACTCACCCAAGGCATTTGCTGACGCTCTAGCCGCGCTCGAACAGGTACCGCCCTCATCCGACTACGAGGAAGAACTGCTCTGCATGAAAATGGACTGCCTCATCCGCCTGCGCCGCTGGACAAAGCTGATAGAGCTTACTTCGGCTCTAATCAAGAAAGACAAAGTCGCCGATCCAAACGTCTGGATCGGACTCATCACAGGGCTCGCTTCCTCGCTCCAACATGGCAAAGCGCTGGAGAGCGCGGACAAAGCGCTTTCCGTATGGCCGGATGATCCACACTTCATCGTATTCAAGGCGCGTATACAGGCGTTGCGCGAGGAATGGGATCAGGTGGACAGTCTTCTGGTCCAATACCACGAACTGGACGCCTACAAAGACGCTTACACGGAGCAATTGGCGAGCACCGTTCGAATCGAATGGATTCATAACCTCTTCGACTGCGGCCCCTCGAACAACTAGCACAACCGAGGCTGGGCAAACTCTATTGCCCAGCCTTTTCATTTCCCCGAGCGCTTTCTTTTTCTTCTTTCGCCAGCTTTCTTCTTTTTCTTTTCCCAGCATCCCCCCGAGCGCATTTTCAATCTCCAAACTACCCATAATCAATTCCTCAACCACCCATATCCCCTGAGGTATTCAGTTCAATTGGACAAACAGAGCTTCAGCAAAACGGAACACACCCGAATCACCTAGTTTTTAGATGAAGGAACTTTCCAGCACGCCCACCAATCCCCTGCTACAGATCCCCAACCCAAAGGAAATTGAAACGAGAGAGATCCTTAAAGAGTGCATCGAAGCGAGAGCTTCTCTCGCTTACCTGAGCCGGGTCTACGATTCCTTCAAGCCTCAGAAAGTCCTCTTTGAGAACCTCGCTACAATCGAAACACTATCGGTTTTAACAAAATCAAAGGCTTTCGAAACTGCTAGATTTGATGTGGTTGCTGAACTCAAGAAGCTCTATGTGGGCCAGAACTCAAGAAGCAAACTGAGGGACATTCATCTCTTCCTACAGTCCAGCCACCAAAGTACTTGGGTGAAAAAACCAAGCGTTATCGAGCTTTATGAAGAAGCAGCAAAGACTGTAATGCTAAGTGAACAAGACGAGGTGTTCACAGCAATGGAAGATCTAATCGATCCAAACAATGCTCACTTTAAGAACGTGAGCGCCTGGGTGGATTTCGAGCTGTCATTTAGGGAAGACCATTTGGATCCATTAATTAACCAAGCGATCAGTCACGTATCCTTTCGAAAACTCAATCACTACAAGGGCAATGCCGAATTAATCGGCAGCCTAGCCGATCCTCTCACAATGAAGCTCCGAAAGCTACTTTCCTACCCATGCCTGACATTACACCATTACTTCTTTGAGAACAAAGACGAATACGAGGCTTACCTCTCCGAGTTCAGGCAGCAAGGTCACTGGCGCCAATGGGTCAGCTTCTACTGCTCGGCAACATCGGACAGAGCTCAAAAGATAACCAGATGGTCAGATCAGCTAGTCAACCTGTATTCAAGAACCGCTCATCAGATTTCTAGACTCATCCCCGCGAACAAAGCGAAAGACATTACCGAACTAATCTTCACGCGTCCCTTTTGCCAACGGAACGATGTCGAACTCTGCCCCAATATTGCAGACAACGAAACCCTAGCAAGACACCTCAAACGCCTAGTAGAGCACGGCATCCTAGAACAAGAAAAGCACAGCTACACCGTAGTATACCGCAACCGAGCGCTAGTTGACCTCATCCTTGAAGCGATCGAGTAGACTCTAGAATCAATCGCTGACCAACGAACAGGGCCGCCCAATACAGCCCTTGGATAGCGAGCCCCCAGGGGCGTAACCGAACTGTAGAAATGCATCTCGCTTGACAGCTCCGCTAGCACCCGAGATGCGTGTCAACTATCCTCAAAGTCCAAGAATCCCCCAAACAGCCAGCAGCTAACGAACGCAATCCCATAGCCTTCAACGTCTTCCCTTCAGGCTTGGAACCGGAGCAAACTGAGTAGCAATAGGTATACCAAAGATTCCTAACGAGAATGCGTTATTGAAGCTCACGTTTGTAACAAAAATCGGCCAGTTCGTGGACGTGAATAACAACTGGATGCCCTCGTATTAGCGGGAAGAAGTTGTTACTCCAGCGAACATCCGCATCATCTTTCAGACAAGAAGGAAATTGAGACAAATGAGAAGGTGAAGTCCCTTCATTATTCTTAACCTATCGCTATGAAACTAAATACGATTCAGCCAAAAAACCGCGTACATAGAGATTGTCATGGTGTTTGGGATTCTGAGAACCTTTTCGATTTCGAGATGCTAACAATAGTCGTCGCCAACGACGAGGAACGGGAGATTTTCTTCCCGTTTGGCTATACGGGAAAACTTTTCTTCAAGTTCGCGGAACTGCACGAATGAAGCAGTACTCGAAGAAGGTCCGAGAACTTTCCGAGGACGAACGTTTCGCGGGAGTTTTAAGGGATGCGAGCTTTGGAGCTTTTAGCGTTGGTCCAGCCAGGTTTGGTAGGCCTGGACTAGGCGGGCTATAGTCTCGCGACAAAAGGATCCTCGAAGTTTATTGATCTTTCCCTCTGGAGGACTGAGGCGTGTATCCGAATCGATGAGACCGCTTGATTTTTGTGTTCAGTTTCTAGATACTTGGCTTGTGCGGTCCAGTCTAAGTTGTTCACAAGGGGGGCGAGAACTCCGAAGGAGGAAATTCGCCGCAGCCCCCTTGTGAGTAAGTTTAACCTGCCATAAGTGCAGGCAGCACGAGTCGTGATCCCGAGATGCGAGGAGATCGTTATTGCATTTTTATTAAACCAGTAATGGACATACTTAAAGGCACGTCCTAAAATGCGTCTTTGCGTAGCGCCAAAAGAGTTCCGGCTGCAATGCCTTCAAGGCTTGGTGCGCAAATGTGAGCACGTCCATCGAACTGTGCATCACCAACAGCAAGACATTTCATGTTTCCTGCTATCGCAGCCGCAACACCTGCTTTCGCGTCCTCGACCACCAGACACTCTTCGGGTGCAATGTCTAGCTTTCTTGCAGCAAGCAGGAATACCTCCGGATCTGGCTTGGAGTTCTTTATTTGATTTCCATCTGCAATGGCATCGAAAGTGTCTGCCATCCCTATGCGAGCGAGAATCGTGGGAGCGTTGCGACTACTAGACCCTATCGCTACTTTGATGTTAGCTGTTTTGAGTCCGTCAATCAGTTCCCTTGCACCAGCTAATATATCAACCCTAGAAAGGTTGCTTAACGAATCGCTGTAATAACCATTCTTTTTAGTCGCCAAATCAATTTTTTCTTCCTCACTGAAATGACGATCTGCTTTTTCAAGTATGATATCGACACATTCCATGCGACTCACACCACGAAGGCGATTATTGATATCACGATTAAATTCAACACCCGCCTCATCTGACATTCGCTGCCAAGCCTTGTAGTGAAATTCATCCGTAGACACGATGACGCCGTCCAAATCAAAGATTACTGCCTTTATATTCATAATTGTTTGTTCGTTAAAGGAATTTTCAGATTTTAGGAATCAGGTGTAAGTAGCCTGGCGAGCGAGATTAAGCCCGTCTGTTCTGTCTTTTGGTTTCGCACCACTGGCTCCTTCCTCGACTGGGTTTTGTATTCCAGTTTGATCCCGGTGGGTATTGGGCAATGGAATACATATGCCATCCGAAGTAACGGAATAGAGTTCGGAGAAAACAGAGATTTTAATAAAGCCAGTGCCCTCAAGCTTGAAAGAAACAGTCTCTGTATTGATTTTGACAGATAGAACGGCATCGTCTTCCACGTGAATTTTAAATCCGAAGCCATTCCAACTCGCAGGAAGTGTTGGACAAAATGACAGTATATCACCGTCAGTTTTCATCCCACCAAAACCATAAACTAAATTCATCCACGCACCGGCCATACTCGTCACGTGCAATCCTTCACATGTGTTGTTATTGTAATCATCCAGGTCGAGTCGAGAAGAGTAACGGGCATACTCATAAGCTTTTTTATGGCGACCCAAGCGAGCTGAGAGGATACTATGTATCGCTGGAGATAATGAAGATTCGTGTGAACACCGTGGTTCGTAGTAGTCCAAGTTTTTCTCTAGAGCTTCTTCCGAGTATTCGCTACCAAATAGAAAAAAGAATAATAAGACATCGGGTTGCTTGATTAGGTCGAAACGGAAAAGGTCTACATATGGCCATTTTTTCTGAACCGGAAACTGATCATCGGGAATATCCAGATAGTCGATATGTGGCATATTGAAGAACCCCTCATGCTGTTCAAAGATACCGGAGGATTCATCCAACATGGTATCCATATTCTCAGCCTTTTTTTTCCAATCCGACAACTCCGCTTCTTGAAGTTTCGTTTTGGCTTTGATTGCAGAAAGGGCTTCGGGGGCTTCTTTAGATAATTCATCCAACACCTCCAACGCCCATTCAAAACTCTTTTTAGCTAATATATTGGTATAGGCGTTATTATTAACCATAGTGTGCATTTCATCAGGCCCCATAACACCCCAATAACCGAATTTTCCGGTGCGTTGTCCCCACCCTCCCCTGGAAGCGTAAAACCGCGCCACTTCGATCAAAATTTCCGCACCGTGATCCCTGAGAAATTCTTTGTCTCCTGTGATATGGACATATTTCCAAATACCGTAGGCAATGGCTGCGGAAACATGGATTTCCAGGTCTCCATGTTGCCAGACATCGCAAATTTCATCACCGTCGATAGTACACATGGGATAACGGGCCCCTTCCAAATGGAGTTCCCTGGCACGTTTTTGGGCACCCGGTAGCGTATGGTGGCGATAGGTCACTAAGTTTTTGGCGGCCCGGCGATTATTGAAAAGATAGAACGGCAAACAGTATGTCTCCGTATCCCACCAGGTAACCCCCCAATAGTGCTCACCCGTAAGCCCCTTTGCTCCTATATTATGCCTAGGATCTTCACCACGATAGGTCTGGAGCAGGTGGAATATGCAAAATCGAAAACCTTGTTGGTTCTCATCATCGCCTTCAATTGTAACATCAACCTGCTTCCACACGCTCTCCCAGTAGGAGCGTTGATTTTTTAAAGCACTTTCCCAAGTCGTATTCTTTTCAGCTTTCAACTTGAGGAAACCCGAAGTCCAAACTGTATCATCACTCAGATCCGAATCTTTTTCACTGTGGTTGGCGGCGATTCGAGTGATCGTTTCAACTTTATTCGGTTCCAACTCCATTTTGACAGTTGCTCCAACCAATCGGTCAAGATGGAAAGTGGAAGTCTCGACATCGCGGGAAGTTTTTAAGTGAAGAGATGAAAACACCCGATGACCGCTTGATGAGGTTCTGCCAAGAGAAGCAGCATGGGTTGATGATGCTTCGTGTTTTAACAAAGACCATGGCTGCGATTGGCGGAGATTATAGGTGACACCAAAATCAAGCCCGACGTCGATCTCCACTACACCGGTAAAATTAATGGCTTCTAGCGATATTTGCTGCACGCCAAGATGTGACGTGTGCATCGAAAGCATCCGTTCAAACTTGATCCTTATGGATTTTCCTGACGCTGAATCCCAAACAAAGGACCGTTCGACGATTCCTGTGCGCATATCTACTTTTCGACTAAAATCGCGAAATGAGATCTTTGCTAAATCAAGCAACTCATCGTCGAGTCGAATGCGCGTATATAACCAATCGACGCTATTGACCATATAAGTCCAGCCATCAGCAAACCCCTTAAATTTGGTAGAATAGATGTGCTCCCCACTCTCATAAATACCATTGAAGAAGCTTCCTTGTGTTGTTTGGCCAGAATAGCCTTCTTCGAATGAACCTCTAACCCCCATAAATTCATTAGCCAGCGCGAAGATGGATTCACTCACTTCCGAGCGTTCTTCATTGAACCCCCTCTCTTCTACGACCCAGGGTGCTATCTCCAAATACCTATGTGCTGTTTTCGCCATAACATTATACTTTAATAAGTTATAGCTACAGCATAGATCCGTTGCTAAAAATGAGCCTTAACAATACAAACAACGATTAGCACGATACCGTGTTGGCACTATGAACACATTGGAACTTCGTGACTATTTACCTGGTTTGTATTTCGTAGGTACTGAAATATGGTTCACCATCATTTTGCGGGGAAAGCGTGTTTGATCTTCAGGAAAGAGAATTCGGTGTCCCGATACCCGTAGGCCATTCTCTTGATTGCCTTTATCTTGTTGTTCATCCCCTTCAGCACGCTGGTGTTGAGCGGATTCTTCGCCGACGCTAGGATGCCTCAGCAGGCAGGGCCACAGCTCTTAGAGCTGTTCCTTCAGCACGTAGACAGTCGCCAAAGGCAGGTCGGCCTCTATGAGCGTTTCAAGTTTAGCCCTTTGCTTGCGGTTTAAGTTGTTTCAGTTCCTGAGCAGAAGCCAACGGCTTCGTTTCACCGCCCCGGTACGCCGGCTTGTCGGATCGCAACGCGTCGGCGAGCACCGTTGCGTAACGATGCCCCTTGTGCAGGGCGAACTCGTCGATGACCAGGCGGCGAACCTCGCTCCAGAAGACCGAAGTCAACATGCGTATCAGCCTTGTCTATGCGTTTGACCGTGTTCCACGAGTGAATACATCCCTGACAGGAAGCAGCTCGCAAAGCTCCTCAACGTAGCAAACCAGCTGCGGCGAAGCCGCAGTCTGCCAATCCTCGAGAGGATCGAGTCAATGTTCGAATCCGACGCCGACCGCTACCTCGCCAAAACCGGCATGGCCGACGCGGTACGCTACGCCTGGGGGCAATGGAGGAAGCTTCGCGAAGATCTTCGAGCATGGCGAAGCCTGGATCGATAACAACCTCGCCGAACAGACCATACGCCCGACCGAGCTGGGGATGAAGAACTGGCTGTTCGCCGGCAGCCCCAAAGCTGGTAAGACGGCCGCCATGACCTACACGATCCTGGAGTGCTGCCGCCGCTGCGGAGTGGAGCCGACAACCTACCTTGAGGACGTGCTTGAAAAGCTGCCTAAAATGATGGAAAGCGAAACTAACCAACTCACGCCCGCGAGCACAAAGAAGAACCAAGTCAATCGGCACTTGGACAGACGCTCGCCTACGGATATCTTTCCTAAATAGGGTTTCTAGGAAAACTACTCAACCACCTTACGCATAGCATCCCTAAGCTCTGCAACGACTTCAGGGTCATGAGGAGCTAGATTTCTGACCTCACTGGGGTCCTCTGCCAGGTCGTACAATTCCCAGTTGTCAGTATCACCGTTAGTCTGGACGATCTTCAAGTTGCCCTTACGAAACGAATAGAAACCTTTATAACCACCAAATAAATACTCTCTCTCGGGGGAAGGCTCACCAAGGAATGCAGATTTCATACTGACTCCAGCAAGAGGACTTGTGGGAACGCCATCGACCGACTCCGGGTACTCAGCCCCAGCTAACTCCATTAAGGTGGGAGCCAAGTCTACTACAGAAAATGGAGAGTCTTCGATACGGCCCCGATCAATGACCCCCGGCCAAGAAGCAATACAATGCGTTTGCATACCTCCTTGATGGCCGAATTGCTTGAAGTAGCGATATGGGGTATTTCCCAATGCAGCCCACGGCGCTGAAAGCGAACGATATCCTTCCGCCGGCCCAGGCGGCATCGCCATATCGCGATTAAAATCATAGGGACAGGCTCCATTATCAGAGAAAAAGAGAACAAGAGTATTTTCCGCTTCTCCAGAATCTTCCAAGTACTTCAAAAGACGCCCTATATTCCGGTCCATCCTCTCAACCATAGCTGCGAAGACCGCCATCTCTAGACTGTAAGCATCTTTCTCTTCTATGCTTAACGCGTTCCAAGGGCGATAATAAGAGGCCTTGATGCGTTCGGTAACATAATTATCCACGGCAGGAGGCTGACGAGCAATGTTTATATTGTTACTAGGGGAGCTAAGCACAGCCCCTTCTTTTAACACACCCAGATCGAGCTGCTTTTGAAAGCGCTGCTCACGAATCACATCCCAGCCAGCGCGATATACATCACGATAAATCGCGATATCCTCAGGAGTAGCCTGGAGGGGAAAATGTGCCGCGTGATAAGCAAGATAGAGAAAAAAGGGCTGGTCCGAGTCGTCCCTCTCTCGAAGAAAACGTAAGACATAATCAGTCGTCGCATCAGTCTTGTGAAACGGCTTTGAGGTTTGTAGTTCCAAAACGTCCAGTTCCTCACCATCGACCTCAAAGATGGCGCGCTTGTCGCCTCTATCATATTGAGGGAAGCCACCATCGTCACGGAGCATGAAAGGCGAGAAAGGACTTAGAAACCAACGATCAAAGCTATTCTTAGCGTAGACGCGCTCCGGAACCCACCTCATTAGATGTTCTTTTCCAGCAAAAAAGGTGCGATAACCTGCGTCTCGCAATAGCTGAGGAAAGCCAACAGCTCCCGAACCCTCCCGATACAAACCAGTCATGATTGCCGAGCGAGTAGGATCACATTTTGAAAGGTTGTTAAAATCTGCGAATCGCATCCCCTGGCTGGCCAACCTGTCGAGATTCGGCGTGTTGATCTCTGCACCATAAGCACCGATATCCGAGAATCCAATGTCATCACCAACGATGATTACAATGTTCGGGCGCTCGCCTGAAGCGGATAAACTAAACGCTAGGACTCCCCCAAGAGCTAGCAGTAACAAGAGATAAGAGTTCTTCATAAATCTAAACATTCAGAAAAATCACAGTTGAAGCATACTGCTGGTGAAAGCAGTTGCGGTCGGGTTCAGGTTCATTGTCGCAAAAAACGCTGCACGGTCCTTCCGCTTCACGCTACTGCCTTTCCGCTGCTTTTGGAGATGGACCTGAAATTAATCAGAGAGTTTCCCCACGGCGATCCAGCATCTCTTTTTCAATTTTCTCCATCGTTTTGCTGTCGAGTTTATAGAAAATCATTAGCCCGGCGGCTGCAAAGAAGAAAACAGAAGGCACTATGCTCCACATGAAACTTATGCCTTGCAGCGCTCCAGGGGTTTGCTCCTGCCCCTTAACAAAGCCAGCAATGTCCAAAATATAGCCCGGAATCGCACTCCCTACGGCTGACCCGAATTTGATGGCGAACATAGAGGCTGAAACTGTTAAGGCAGCAATGTTCCGCCCGGAAATCCACTCGCCATATTCCGAGCAATCTGTATACATAACAAAGAGCAGCGTGATAATTAACCCAAAACAGAATAAACCAACGGTATATACAACAAGCGTTAACGCGTATTGCTCAACGGGAACAAAATAGGTCAATACAACCGAAACGCCAAACAGTGTATTTACCAATATCATCAGTATTTTTTTGTCGACCAATTTCAAAACATAAGGTGTCAACAGTGCACCGAACAACTGAGCTACAGTTCCAGTTGAAAATATCAACGAAGTGCCATCCATCCACCAGAGCACCTTCTCATCGACTAGCCCCATATTATATTTCGTATAAAATGCCGTACTGGAAATCCTTGCCACAAACCCAACAATCGATATAACAGAACACAATGCTAAGATGATCCAAGAGGTGTTATTCTTAAGAATAGCGAAATCCCCTTTGATACTAGATTTATTTTCTCTGGGACTAATCCTTTCCCTTGTGGCTGCAAAGGTAAAAAAGAACAGGGCCATAGATAGGATGGCAAAAAGAATGATAGTTAGCCTGAATCCAAGAACTTCATCCCCTCCGCCGAGAAAAGCAACGAGGGGTTTCGCGCAGGCTCCGACAACTAGCGTGCCCAACGCTGCAGAAACGAATCTAAATTGAGTTGCTTTGGTTCGTTCCTCAGATACTGGCGAAATCACTGCTAACAATGCAGAATACGGAACATTGATGGCAGTATAGGCCAACATCACGAGGGAATAGGAAACATAAGCAAAGACTAGCTTACCCGCTCCAGATAATTCAGGCCCTAGAAAAAGCAAGTATCCAAGTAGGGCATAAGGAAGCGCCACCCATAGAAGAAACGGGCGATATTTACCCCACCTAGTATTTGTACGGTCTGCGATTAGCCCCATTGCTGGATCACTAACAGCATCGATCACCTTAGTCACCAAAAACATAGTCGCAGCACCAGCTGGCGATATCCCCCAAACATCAACGTAATAGTACAACAGGAAGATGTTAAAGAATGTCATGTAGAAATTTGAAGCCATGTCTCCGGAGCCATAGCCTAATTTTTCTACAAAAGATAGTGGGGCAGTATTCGATTTGGAGGTAGCCATTATTTTCCTGTATGATCGCTGATTGACTAGGTATCAAATATAGGGATTAATCGAGTAATCAACCATAACAATAAGTATATCGATTAGCACAAAAAACAAGACGATAGTTAAGTGCCCTGAGAACGATGATAATCCGCTAGAGCGGAGATTTCAGATTCTAAATTTCGTGTTGAAGCCAATGATTTAGCCAAAACTTATCCGATCATGCTCGATGACTGTCTAAACTGATCTATTTCGCCCAAACTTCAAGGGTGTTGGCGCCGGCGATGAGGTCGATAAAAGGGCCCACAATCGTGTGGCATTTGGGAACCGGGACTTTGAAAACAATCACTGACGATTTCATAGGATGTAGTGAATTTTCGATACTTAGGGCGGCTGCCTCCCCGGTTCCGCCGAGGATCAAGCTCTGCGTTCTCGCTCAGCTTTACAAGCTCAGACCTAATACGACCTTACTTTACTAGACTGTGGTGGTCTTTTTGTTTGTTGTGTTCAGTTTCTAGATACCCGTCTTGCGCTCTCCAGTACGAGTCGTGACCCCGAAATGCGTTTAAGCTGGCGGACGAAATGGATGCGTGCCCTTCAGTGATCACTTTTCCTGCGCTACACCCCTTTGTTTGAAAATCGCTTCGAATTTAGCGGTGACACTCCTAAAGGCGTCATCTCTAGAGATATCCTTGGTCTCGTGTGGGTCGCTTTCGTAGTCGTAGAGTTCGGTTGCGATCACTTTTCCCGCACGTTCTCCCGCCCGATAGTCCATTTGCAGCCATTTAGTGTAACGGAAGCGTTCGTCCCTGAGCGAATAGCCCATCACTGGATCTTTTTTCGAGCCGCGAGGGTACTGGGCTAGGGCCGCGGATCGAACCGAGGAGGATGGATCCTTCATGAGTGAAACGAGGCTTTTACCCGGAAGATGTGGGGGGATTTCTAATCCGGCCAGTTCGCAAAGGGTTGGGAAAACATCCACGAATTCGGTAGGAGATTGGGTTTGATTTGCCTCATAACCTACCGGGCTGACGAAAACGAGGGGTGATCGGACGGATTGCTCATAGTTCGTATGTTTCGTCCAGAAACTATGGTCTCCCAGATGAAACCCGTGATCGCCCCAAAGGCAGATTATCGTCTTTTCGGTCAGGCCAAGTGTGTCCAGATGCTCGAGAACCTTCCCGACCTGTGCATCCATGTATGTAACGGAGGCCATGTATCCGTGGATGAGACGTTTTTGAAGATCCTCCGGTAGATCGGGTATCCTGGGAATATCGCTGTACTGTCCTAGTTCACCACTTTCAGCGCCCCTACCTTTGTGCCCAATTACCGGGGAGCCCATGGGAGGATCGCTAAAGGCAGCTATCTCAATTTTCTCGGGATCATAAAGATCCCAGTACTTTTTAGGTGCGGCGAATGGCAAGTGTGGTTTGTAGAAACCTACAGAGAGGAAGAAAGGCTGCTCTTTCTCGGCCAAGAGGTTCAGTGTTTTGATTGCAGCACTAGCCACTGCACCATCGTCGTAGGCATCGTCTGGAACGTCTAAACACTCCGTGGAAGGCAATACCTCCGAACCACCGAGTTCTACCATTTTCCTGGCCTTAAGGTATTTTGGGTGGAACACCTGTCCTTCTAATTGTTTTTCTATTCGTTTGGCCGTTTCGATGGTTTCTTCACTCACATAGTCTCTATAGTGAGGCATTGAGCGGACTACGGGTATACTCTCATAGGGGACGCTCCAAGACGGAGCATCTTGATCAGTATTGTTGTCCACGCAGCGAGGGTCATAGGTTTTTCCCAAGCCAGTTGTTTGATAGCCTTGCTGACGAAAATACTGAGGGAGCGACAAGACGTCAGGGTTGATGTCTCTCATCTTGGTTACCAGATCCCAAACCCGGGTCTGATCAGGATATAGGCCAGTCATAATGCTTGCTCGCGAGGGACCGCAAACCGCCTGCTGGCAAGAGTTGTTAAGGAAGACAGTTCCCCGCTCGGAAAGTCGATCGATATTAGGTGTCTGAATGACCTCGTCCCCGTAACAACCGAACAAGGGCTTAAGGTCATCTATCGGGATAAACAACACATTTAAGCGTTCGGAGTCTTCAGCATAGATAAAGCCTCGAAGACAGAGCACGAGCGAGAAGGAGAGAATGAAATAGCTCTTCATAAAATCAGAATTATATTTTTATCTTGCATGGAAGGCTCACTGCCTTCGCTGCAGCTTCTGGGGCCACTGATTGCGAAGATTCGCTAAGGATCCTAGTCCGCCATGGAGAGCGACCGCTGTAAAGCTCTTGACGATATTGAGCGCACATAGCCACAGCTGCATAAAGAGTATCAAAGCGTATTCCCTCTTGGGCAAGCCGATCGATATTCGGTGTTTTGCAATCCAAGCTGCCGTATGCGCCCAAAGTGTCCCGAATCATATCGTCGGCCAAAATGAAGACCATATTCAACTTAGTTTCCGCATGGGCGGATAGGCAAATGATTACGACGGTGAAAGACAGAGTGACCCAGCGGCTAAGAAAAAAGCCACCAAGACTAGCCGTCCGCTCATATGGGATGTACTCGCTCACAGCGAAGGCGACGCGCCAAGATTTACTACATGGTCCAAAGCGATTTCACGCGAGGAATGTCCTGCCATGATGCGATACCGACTTTCATCGACAACAAAGGCCTGCTTCTCCACATCCCACCAAGCTAGGGATTCGATAGGAATTTCAAGCTCTACCGAAACGGATTGACCTGCCTGTATTGCTACTTTCTCAAACGCTTTCAATTGGAGGTCCGGTTGATATTGCAGGGAATCCAAGTTCTTTACGTATATTTGCACTACATCTTGCCCATCGATATTGCTTTGATTAGTAACATCGAGGGAGATCCGAATATCGTCTACGTCGTGCTCAACCTTCATATTCGAATACTCAAAGGCACTATAGCTGAGTCCTTCTCCAAACCCATAGGTTATATTATCGCGAGCATACATGTAAGTTCGCCCTTTTCGTGGCTCATAGTCATCGAAATCCGGAAGTTTCGATGCATCCTTATACACAGTCAAAGGCAGATGGCCAGATGGGTTGACACGCCCCGTGACCAGCTCGGCGAGCGCGTTTCCGCCCTCCTGTCCAGGAAACCATTGGTAAAGAATAGCTGAGACATGCTCACCAACTTTGTCCAGTTGCGCCGTCGTTCCACCATTCACTACCAAAAGGATATTCGGATAGGTTTTCGAAAGTTCGGCTATCTCTTCAAGCTGCTCCGCCGGGAAGCTCAGATCCATAATATCCAATCCTTCGCGTGCCATGGAGTGGGTCAGACCGCCACAGTAAACCAGCAAATCCTTGGCCTTATCGACCTTTTTCTGTGTCAGGACGGGCTCCATCCAGCTCAGTTTAACAAAGATTTTTTCACCCGGCTGGATGCCACCGTAGCGAGGCGGCTTGTCGTAATACTCAATCCTCACATCAACGCTTTTGCCCGCTTCCAGACGAATCGGTTCACTAACCTGATGTTCCGCCGAGCGCCCCCACCAAAGGTCGAGGATCTGCTTTCCGTCAATCCAAACGCGGGCTCCCAATTTGGCCTCCAGCGAGAAGATATGCTCGCCAGTACGGTTCGGCACCAAGCTACCAGTCCAGCGAATGGACACATTAGGTTGCGGAACGAATGGATCCACATGAGTCAGAGGCTTGAGCCACTCAAAATCGATCACCGGGTCGACGCGAGTGCCTGCCGGAGAGCCTTCTAATTTGATATTTGAAAAGTATTCCCCCCTCAGACCGCGGGTGGCTGGATCGCCCGGCACGTGTAGGTTCGCTTCAGGCACGACACCCCATGTTCCACCCATCAAGGTGGAAATTTCAAAGTCTCCAGCAGCTATATTAGCAAACCCATCGAGAGGCGATACTGTGGGCTTCGTGGGCGTACCACTATATCCGCCGAGCGGCGTTGCGGTGACGTACGGTCCTGCCAATACAATACGATCATATTTCGATTTAACTGCCGGAAGCGTTTTGTTTTCGTTCTTCAGCAACACGGCACCTTCACGGGCAATTTGGCGAGCGATAGCTACGTGCTCATCGCAGCCGACTACGTCGGTGGAGATTTTGGTGAACGGATTATCTTCATCCGGACGCAACAAGCCTAGCTTGATGCGCGTGGAGAGGCTTTGAGTGACAGCCCGATCCAACTCAGACTCTCTAAGCAAACCACTTTCGATTGCCTGTTTCGCCCATGCAGGCTCCCCATCGCAATAGACATCGCATCCGGCGTTGATCATAGCCGCAGCGGAAGTAGGTCCGTCCTTCGTGAAATGGTGCTCCTTGAACATCCACCTCGGAACAAGTACATCGGTCACTACGGTTCCGCGGAAGCCCCATTCGTCGCGCAAAACGTCTTTCAACAGCCAGGAATTCGCAGAGCAAGGGGCGCCGTTAACCCCATTATAGGCAGACATGAAGGACTCCACACCCGCCTCATGTATCGCCGCTTTGTAGGCCGGAAAATAGAACTCCCGCAACGCCCTTTCAGTCACTCCTGGGTTGGTTTCCAAGCGGTTATACTCCGTGTTGTTGCAGACAAAATGCTTCACCGTGCCCACCGTCTTCAGAAAATCTGGATGATCACCCTGAATCCCAGATACAAACGCTACACCCATGCTCTTGTTCAGAAGCACATCTTCTCCGTACGTTTCCTCAGTCCGCCCCCATCGTGGATCACGAGCAATGTTGACTACTGGACTCCATATTGTGAGGCCATGATAAATTCCCGCAGCGTCCCCAGGAGTATCGGCGTGGTGTAACGCACGGGCTTCGTCACCGATCGCTGTCGCCATGGAATGAATTAAATCAGTACTCCAGGTAGAGGCCATCGACAATGTGATGGGAAACTGGGTTGCCTTTCCACGACGTGCCACGCCATGGAGAGCCTCGTTCCACCAATGGTGGGCAGGAATGCTGAAACGCTCCACAGCTTTGTTCTGCATCTCGATGAGTTTCAATTTTTCATCCAGCGTCATTTGAGCAACTATCTCGGCTGCCATTTTGTCTGAGCGATCATTCAAGGCAGTTCTATCCGGAACAGCCGCAGCAGCGCTAGCCATCGTCAGTAGTGTCAATAGAATTTTAAGTTTCATTTATTTGCTATAAAGTATATAATTCTGAATACAGCCCTCAAGGGGCCTAAGTAAGAAGGAACGCACCAACAATTTGCATAGCAATTATAGGCCCACCCTAGGTCGCGTGATGCTCAACTACCGCTGCTAGAACATTGATATTAATCAGGTTTTCCTCAGTTGATCCCCTCAGCCCGTCATTTTTTCCAATTCACGTCCTTTCGTTTCTGATACGAGCTTTGCAACAAACAAAACGGATAGCAGGGCGCAGAAACCATAGAGTCCGTAAGAGCCACCCAAGCCGACGGTAGCCAAGAGGACAGGGAAAGAAATGGTGATGGCAAAATTAGAAATCCATTGGAAGAGTCCGCTGACTGCCAGACCTGAGCCTCTCAATTGATTTGGGAACATTTCACCGAGCATTACCCACATGACAGGCCCCCACGAGAGGTTAAAAAAGAATACATATAGATTGGCAGAAATGAGAGCGACGGGCCCAGTAGTACCCCCCAAGACTAGCCCACCGTTTTCATCTACTCCCGAATTCACAAATGCGACCGCCATCGCCACCAAGCAAACAAACATACCGAGAGAACCACCCAACAACAGGGGTTTCCTTCCAATTCGATCTATCGTGAGGGTTGCCACGAAACAGGCTCCAATGCTCACAGCCCCGCTAATTACGTTTATCATCAACGCTTGGTCCTCAGAAAACCCAGCAGCTTGCCACAAAACGCTTCCATAATAAAAAACCACATTGATACCAACCAATTGCTGAAAAGAAGCGAGGCCTATACCAACCCAAACAATGGGCCGTACGCCATACTTTTGATGAGCGATATCTTTAAATCTCGGACGATGATCGCCGGCTAAACTCGCCGAAATCTCTTCCAGTTTCAACTCAGCCCGAGAGCCCATTAGCTTACGCAACTCCTTCAATGCTTTCTCCTTCTGGCTGCTGGCCACTAAATATCGGGGGCTTTCCGGAATAAAAAACAGAGCAACGAAAAAGCAGATGGCAGGACCTAGCTCGATCCAAAACATCCACCTCCAAGCCTCAAATCCCCAGGCAAATTCAGAGGTGGATCCTCCAGAGTATTTCGCAATCAGGTAGTTGCTCAAAAAAGCAAAGAAAAGTCCTGCAACAATCGCGATTTGCTGTATGGACGAGAGAGAACCCCGATATTTGGCCGGAGTCACCTCGCTAATATAGGCAGGAGCCATAACACTTGCTGCACCAACTGCGACTCCGCCTACAATCCGATAAACCACAAATTCTATAGATGAGCTGGCAATACCAGAACCGTAGGCACTTATTATAAAAAGGACCGACGCTACAATCAGGAGTGTTTTCCGTCCATATTTGTCAGCAAGGTTCCCCGCAAAGAAAGCACCAAAAGCACACCCCAAAAGCATCGAAGCAACATTAAACCCAGTTCCTGCACTGTCAGAATCAAATGCTAGTCTGAGACCATCTACGGTACCGTTTATCACACCGCTATCAAACCCAAACAAGAACCCACCTAGGGTTGCTATTAAGCTAATAAAAATAACAAATCTGAAATTTGTTGAACTCGCTTCCTCGCTACTAAAATCGTACTTTTTCATCGTTCTTAAGGATTGTCTTTTCCCTCTAATTCTACCGAACCTAGATTAATTGTTCGAGCACCCCCTTTAAAACATATACTTTCTCGGGATACTCCAAAGTGAGATTCTTAGCCTGTATATATCCGCTCAAAAAACCGGGATCCGACCATCCCACATAGCTATCCGTAACAGAGAGGATGCTTGACCTTTCTTGAATCTTATCGATTGGACTAACATCGAGTGATGCGTCTCTGGCTGTTGCGCTGAATAGCACTATCCAAAAAATCGATGCTTTCCGGGGACAAACGGGCATAAACTTGTTTATTCGAGGTAAATGTTCCCCTCAATTATGCCCGAATCTTAAATGCAGTGCCTTATTGATCTTTCTTCGACTAGCACGATTCTTATTCCATTTACAAAACGGTTTGAGCAGATGATGTTTCAGGCCATACTGACAGGATGAAACGACACATGGGAAAAGATGATGATCGCCGCCAGGTGGCCGATATCCTCAGAACCGAAAAGGAGGTGTACTTCCCTAAAGGCGGAGCTCTCTGCAAGGCGTTGCGAAACCTGGAGAAATTGTTTGGCACCGTTTCTTTATCGAAGACGGCAAACTCAAGATGGCCCGCCACAATACGAATCACCTCAATAGTATCGCCATAAGGACCGTCCCCCACTCCTCCCCTCGAACTCAGGCGAGGTATAAAATGTCGCCCGATCCATGGAGGGACGACCTCCCGTTCGTCCGCGTTGGAGGATCAGAACGACCACGGACGACTCCAGAGAAACCAAGTATCGAATTCGAAACACCAAAAAAACTAAACGATACTATAAAACACACCCAAAAGATCAATTTCCTCTTCACCTGCGGGCTTCAAGGTGCTCACCAAGCAGAGCAGCCAATCGCTCCACTACCGGCTTGTACTCCGGATGAGCGGCGACGTTCCGATTCTCGGGTCGGTCCTTTTTGTGATCATAGAGCATATCTTCTTTGAACTCGCCCTCTTTGTCGAAGAAACGGGTATAGTTATAACGGCCATCAATGACGGTTTCTCCCTCCTGCCAACGACAGAACACAAAGGGATTCGGAGCGTACTTCGGCTTGGTCAAGGTCCGTGCGAAGCTCTTGCCATCCAAGTGCTCAGGCAATGGGATTCCGGCCAAGTCGCAAAGGCTAGGATAGATATCGACGAAACTGACAAGCGACTGCGACTTCTTCCCCTGTTTCTTTCTGGGGTCACAAACAATCAAAGGCGAACGCATAGCATCGTCGAAATTCGTATGTTTTCCCCAAAAGGTGTGCTCTCCAAGGCTCCAACCATGATCACCCCACAAAACGATGATGGTGTTGTCAGCCAACTCCAGTCGCTCCAACCTATCGAGAATCCTTCCAATAAGCGTATCCACATAGCTGACACAAGCATAATAGCCATGCCGGAGGTTGATCGCAGTTCCTTCGTCTATTGGCGTCTTACCATCAGGTATATTCGTGTAGTTGCGCGTCTCGTTCGAGTTGAAGAAGGCGCTTCGCGGCATGTCATCGGGCAAGAACGAGTTCTCGGCGAGAGTGATCTCTGCCCTGCCATAGAGATCCCAATACTTTTTCGGGGCGTTAAACGGAAGGTGCGGACGGATAAAACCGACCCCCAAAAAGAATGGCTCTTTCTTTCCAGCCAACGTGTCGAGCTTAGCGAGAGCCATATCAGCGGTCTTGCCGTCGTAGTAACCATTGTCAGGGATATCAGCCGCCTCCCATGCTGGACCGGGTGCCCCCAAGGGAAGCTGTTTCAAGTTGAGATGTTCATTCTCCGGGCTCCGATAATCCCGCCAAGCCTCTTGCTGCTCTAGAGAGTTTGGAAAATCAGGGCGGACAGAGGGCTCCGACCAACTCTGAGGGGCATCGTCGGGATCGTGAAACACCTTGCCAACCTGCGTCGTGAAGTAGCCGTTCTTTTTGAACTGCTCAGGAAGCGTCACCACGCCCGGAGCATCAATATCGACTCGAGAGTTGTAGGTGATAAAACGATCCGGCAAGGGGTACATCCCCGTGAGCAAGCTAGCTCGCGACGCCCCGCACACCGGGATCGAACAATAGGCCCGCTCGAAGATCGTCCCTCGCGACGCGAGCCGATCGATATTTGGAGATTTGACCGAACTACTCGCTCCATAACACCCGAGCTCGGGTTTCAAATCGTCGACTGCGATAAAGAGAACGTTTGGCCGCTCAACCGCTGAAAAAGCGATCTGGAAGCAAAAAAGAGCAGCTATCGATAGTTTGTGTAAAACTCGTGTATTCATTTAATCTTTCCAACACTTTACTTCCCATGCTCCCGGCTCGAAACATTTTCGCCACGATAAATTGGATACTCTCGAATTTGACAGCAAACTGGGTCGTTATCTTTTTTTGCCCCATCCGGACCGAACCGAGTCTCCATTTATTTTGGCTCAGTGATCTTGTACGGGTCGAGCTTTTTGCCTTTTAGTGAACCGACCTGACCCTCCGGAATCTTGTAGTTGTATTTTGGATCCTGAATATCCAACTCGTGCCGTCTCACTTTCAGAAACTTTGCCCAATCGCCTTCAGAAAGATAATCGTTTTGGTTTTTCATCCAACTAAACATCTCCTTCTTCAAGCGAGCTTTAACAGAAGCAAAACGTTCATCCGATGCGAGGTTCTTTAACTCGTGCGGGTCGGCCAGCGTATCGTAGAGCTCCTCTTCGGGCCGCGACTTGTACTTTCGCGCTCCCCTTTCGAGGAAGTAATTCACTGGTCTACCCGCCGCTTGCTCGCGTTCGACCCGCTCCAGACTATTGAAACTATAGATGTAGTGATAACGTCCATCATGCACCGTACGCTGCGGGAAGACTTCACGCTCTTGAATACCCTGGCTATGCGCAACCCCATACACATAATCATGATTCTCCCCGCTCTTCCCTTCGAACAAGGGCAGGAGGCTATTCCCATCGAGATCAGACGGAGCGTCTCCTCCCGCCAAATCCAAAACAGTCGGCACAAAATCGGCATAACTCGTTAGCGCATCAGTGCGGCCCGCTTGAATCTTCCCAGGCCAGCGAACCATGAAGGCGACATTCAAGCCTGAATCGTAAACTGTAAACTTTCCTCGCGCGGTTCCATGGTCATCCGAATAAAACACGATCGTGTTCTCTGCTAACCCATGTTTCTCAAGCATTTCTAGGACCGCTGCGAACTCCCGCTCCTTCTCTGCTATACTGGCGTAGTAGCGAGCAACATGCTTGCGGCGTGGTTCCGTATCCTTCACAAAGGCCGGCAAATCGACATCCTCCGGGCCAAACGGAGTCTCCTTGAAGTAGGGACTATGTGGATACTCGCTTGTGACCAACATGCAAAACGGCTCATCCGCCGAAGCCATGTACGCATCCATTTTTCCCAATGGGATTCCAGGACGCGGCTTCCCCTCGACCTCAACCGGCATGAACCACTGCGACCATTGAAACTGATCTTGTGGGCCCACGTGGGACTTGCCAGCTAGAACAACATCATACCCGAGCTTGCCGAGGTACGAAGGTAGCGTCTCGACTCCCTTCCGGATCTCAGTGTGATTAATGAAACAGCCATTGCGAATGGGGTACAAGCCAGTGTAGAGCATCGATCGACTCGGAGCACAGATAGCCTGCCCAGTGAACGCCCGATCGAAGACGAGCGCCTGATCAGCAAAGACATCGGTCGTCGGGGTCGGAGCCTTAGTGCTTCCGTAAGCCGAGTGATCGAACAAGCTCTGGTCGTCTCCGAGAAAGAAAACCACATTCGGCCGACTGCCTGAGAGAGATTCCGCGTGCGCGACGCTGCAGATAAGTACCGCTATAAACCCAATAATTAAATTCTTCATAATTTTATTCCTGATTCAAACTCGTTCAATTCACACAACCACGACCTTGTTGGTGGTTTCATAGTGGGGCTCAAGACCCACCTTTTTCGGGTATATTTCAGTATACCCATAACATTTTTGAATAGTGGTTCGCACCTGTGATTTTTCTAACTAGAAATCGTATTGGTGGACTTATTCTGACACCCAAGTTTTTAGCCATTTGTAGTCGGGCTCGAGACCCACCTTTTCAAGGATGAGTTCATTGAGTGGACCGTCGTTTCCGAGCGGATAGTCGGCTCGAGCTTGAGGGCTGTTGAGATTGTCCTTAAACAATGCGATGCCGGAAACGTTCATGTGGTAACGACTGTGCCCTCCTGCGGTGACGATGTTTTCCTCCACGACCATTGGCTTGTCCATGTCGCCGCCACTGGCCTCGTCGAGATAAATGCCAGTAAATGGGGCTTCTGCCGCCCATCGAGAAGGACGGGAGTGGTGAATGTAGTTGCGGTAAATGCGGGTGCCCGGTTGCCGGGAGAGCGTGTAGATCCCACCCGCATCCGAAAGCTTTTGGGTGATGTGATGAATGTCGTTATAGCGGATGATGTTTTCCTCCATCACGCTGCGATGATGAGTCCAACCCCATCCAACACTGATCCCGGAGTAAGGGGTATGGCTGATCTCGTTGTGTTCGATTGAGACCCTTCGCCCAAATCCAACCGTTATGCCATTGCTTCCTGGATACTGAGTTCCAATCTGATAGACATAGTTGTTCGCGATTCGGATGTCCTGAGTGATCACTCGCACATCCTCGGGTTGGTAGGGCTGGTGGATTTCAAAGTCTGGATCGGAAAATTTGGCGATTAGCATACTGGTACCCGAAATATCATGGAACACGTTGCCCACGATGGAGGAATCAACCACACCCTCGTGGAAATCAAGCGCCGCTGCGTTCCCTAGATGCGTGAACTTGTTTTCATGAAAAGTGATGTTTTTCGCGTAGTTTACCTTTACCGCGGCGGCGGGGCGCCCGATGTATTGTTCATTCCCGACTGTTGGGTCGATGGAGTATTGACATGCCTGGGTCGGCATATAGCCGGTCTTCGAAGGGCGTAGCCAGTTCGAGTGCTTGAAGGTAAGCCCCTCGAATGTGAGGTTTTTAACTTTTTCATCGGGAGTTCCTTTGACCTCGATCAAGGATTCCAGCACAGGGACAAACACTTCAGCCTCGCTCATGTTCTGCCCGGGAAATGGCTTGTAATAAAGCAGATCCGCTACCGTATCCAGAAACCACTCACCTGGTTGATCGAGAAAGACGTAAGCGTTTTCAAAGTGATACGGTTGATCCGGGTGTTTGGGTGGATAGTCCCGGTCGAAAAGAATACGGCGTTCGGGCTCTTTCAGTTTGATTTTGGAGTAACATTTTTTCTTCCAGGTGTCTTCGTCGCTGGTGGCCTCAAACGACTTGACCCGTGCGACCTGCTCCGTCCAGTTCATCTGGATGATCATCTCCAGATCACCAATGGATTTCAGAGGATCCGTCGACCTGCAGGGCACGAAGATTTCTTTCTCATTGATGTTCCAGAGCGTGATGCGGAGGTACTCGCCGCTATTGGGGTGGCGTGCCCGGGTGGTGGCGTTACCGCCGATGTAGACTTGTCGGAAATTCAGCCCATTCGCCGGAGTTTTCCAGATGCCCTTTTCATGCTCGACCCACCCGTTCAGACTCATACCGCCGCTGATTACCGGATGCGTTCCCTCCATCCCACGATAGGAAATGTGTTGGTTCTTCCTTCCTCCATCTTCGGCACCAAAGCGGAGCGTGTCCCTCAGAGCATAATGCCCATCATCGATCCATACGGTGATGTTTTCTTCACTTTTTTCCACGACCTCAGCAACGGCCTTTTGAGCTTGTGCGAGAGAGGCGAAAGGTTGTTCCTTAGTGCCTGGGTTTTGGTCATCACCGGAAGTGGATACGTAGAAAAGCGTTTCAGCTTGAAGCACTCCGTGCGAGAGCACACTCAGGATAAGCAATATTCGTTTTAGTTTCATGGTATGTGCTTGGGTGGTTTCTTTTATTTTAGTCCAGCAGGCGATTTTCCTCAAACAATTAATGCAACAATACAGAAACGGGGTGCTGAAGGGATTCTCGTAGAAATTTGAATCCTTGTTTCAAATGCCATAACTTTTTTCACAGAATATCAGTACGGTAGCCGCTTGGGGTAGTCATTAAAATCCAGTCTCATAGCCGGTTCCTAAAAGGAAAACATAGAGCCTAATCGAGTAATTATCCTTAACGATAACAATCTCGACTAGCACGAAAACTAAGAGATCAGCTGAGTGCCCTGTGAATGATGACCATCCACAGGGTAAGATATTTCAGATTTTAACTTTTGGACTGAAGACAATGATTTAGCTTAAGCTTATCAGCGCATATTCAATGGTTTGTCTAAACGATCTACTTCGGACAAACCTTGAGGGTGTTGGTGCCCGAGATGAGGTCGATAAAAGGCCCCACAATCTGAGCGTTTGGGACCCGCGACTTTGAAAATAATCTCTGACGATTTCAAGAAAAGAACCATCAGGATTCACAAATGGAATTTCGGATTGAAAGGCTTCGCCAAGATTGCCAGTCGAGCCCCACTCCATTCCAGCGGTCGTGGATCAGGTTGTGATGAATGCGAACATCAAGGGGGGGGCGTGTTATACCATCAGCAAAAAGCTTCGATCAAGTTACAGGAAGCAGAAGCGTTTGCTGAGGCGCGTAGCCATCCGTTCCCAAACAACGAGATCACGGAGCTGGGATCGTCACGGTAGTCGCAAAGGATCTCGATGGGATTGAGCTCGAGACTGTACGGCGACAGCGCTACGACGCGCACGCCGTCAGAAACATTTTCGTGCTCCGAACTTTCAGGATGGGAGTCGGCGCCGTCCCATAAAATGCACGTGCTCGTGATCTGGATACGCCATATTGACCTCCCCAAGGAAGGTTCCAGTCCAGCGCCCTACTCAAGCTGGGCGCTTGCACGAAGATGCTTCTCCCCTCGAGCAGATCGATAGCCCTGTAGCAGCAGCTCCACTGGCAGAGCGTCAGCCAGAGCTTGACGGCGCGAGCACCCTCATGGTCAAGTTCCTAGCAATCAAGCACGAGATCCAAGAGTACTTGACTGCGATTGACGGGAGCCACCTTTCTTCTACTTTTGGCTTGGAGGTGAGAGAGTAGGTTCTCCTTGGAGATAGCCGAGGTCAGCGAGAAAACGGTCCATCGCGATGATGGTTTTGTAATGATGCTCCGCGTTCCCCTTGTTGAAGAAGCCGTGTTTTTGGCCCTCGTAGAGGATCAGGTCGCAGCGAGCTCCCTTTTGCTTCATCTTTATTCTGTACAATTCTGCGGTGGAGACAGGGATTAGTTGATCGTCAGTCCCAAGCAGGACCAGAGTGGGGGGCGCGTCGGCAGTGATATTGTGGAGAGGCGAGAAGTCCTGCCAGTAGGCTTCAACTACACTGTGGCCAAAACCTTCTGGGCCATTGTCAAAAACAGGGTTGAAGAGTACGAGTGCCGCGGGGCGAGGGCTTACCTCAAGATCGTCGGTTTCTTCATTAAAACCGGATATGAGAGCTATCGCTGCTGCAATGTGCCCACCTGCAGAACCTCCTCCGGCGATAATCCTGTTTGGATCGATTCCGAGTTTCGCGGCGTTTGAGCGTACCCAGCGCATGGCGGACTTTCCGTCCTTAACGCACTCTGCGGGCGTTGTGCCGTGGACGTTTCGTGTTCTGTAATCTGCACAGATCGCGACGATGCCGCGATTGGCTAGGTATTCAGATTGTGAATAAAAGTGGCTAGGTCCTCCTTTGGCCCAACCTCCGCCAAAGAAGAATACGATGGCGGGGCGTTTCTCCGACTTTTGGTGATTGGCTGGTTCGAAGACGTGCAGTTGAAGCTGCGTATCACCAATCGTTTTAAATGTGATTTTCTGGTCAGGATCTCGAGCGTATGACGCTGCGATACCGAGAAACAGAAATGAAAGAACTAGGATGGCAGCTCGTTTGGATAAAGGGCTTTTTGGCAGCATCTCGATAAACTAGCGATGGAGCGTGAACTGTTGAGGATACAATTCGACTGTTGGTTTTTGCAAAAAGCGACAAGCGGATACGTATAATAGCGTTTCAGCTTGAATCAATCCATGTGAGAGCACGCTCAGGATAAGTAATATTCGTTTGAGTTTCATAGCATGAGCTTTGGTGGGGCTTTTTATTGGTTCATCACCAAATGTAGTGGAAATACTCCTGCAATGCCTGTTCTACCACCGATGAAAGAGCGAGGCATCGTGTTGAAAACTTCTTCGCTAAGATAAAACGGCACAGGAGAATCGCCACCCTCTACGACAAATTGAAAAAAAACCTATAGAGGATTCGTAAATATCGCTGCAGCAGCGGATTGGGTTAAATTAGATTTTGTCCACGCGGCCTAGCATCCAAACGTATTTGCACTATATATTAAAAGCAGCACCTCCCTGTCAGCGATTCATTAGAAAGCCACAGAGACAAGCATCCAACAAAGAGTCTGCACTCCTTCACTCTCTCAAGTCCAATACTCCGTCCTCTATCGATTCCGCCATCTCGATGATCTTTTCAGCTAGATTAGAACCTGACACCAAAAGGACCCCGTAATACTCCTGTCTAATCCGTTTATCCGGCTCATCATGAATCAAATTAGCCATTCCGAGTACTTGATGCAGAGGAGTCAAAAGCTCGTGTGTAAATCGGTTTTTAGGTGTCGCTTCCATAAGCCTACAATATTACTTTCACTATTTCCCAGATGTCGCAAAACATAACATAGGTGAGATTTCAACTTAGAGACTTTCTAACAAATCGCTTTCGATTGAAAGACATACAATTCAAGCTCAAAATATTGGCTTTCGTTGTGAGGCATACCCGGAGGGTATATCGACGTAGCGAAGCGAAGATGGCGAAGCAAATGAGGAAACGATATTTTCAACCGAAGAGTATGATTTCACGAAGGAATTGGAATTATTGGACTGTCTCTTAATTGCTAAAACGGCGCCTTTACCCTGATCATCCAACAATCGAAGGGACCCCCTCCCCAGAACGTACCGACCAGCCCGCATCGTCGAGAAAGATAACGACCACGCTTGGCCTAGCCTGGGCCGCGAACGCACAGACAAATGTAATTACCGATAAGAAAGCAACCGACAGATGTCTCATATCCCTATTAATAAAATATATCACCGACACAACAATACCACAAATCATATATATATAAAAAAAACCAGATCCAACCGCCTCAACCGAAGGCAACTCCGCCGAATACTCCAAGTCGAATCAGCTGGAAGATCCGCATGTTGAATGCGTCGAGCGCGAACCGTTTCTCCTGCATGGCGTCCACAGAGAACCATAAATATATTCTCGAACTTCTTAACAAATTTCTGCCAAGCGTACTTCCCAACCTATTCGATCTCATACAAGAGCGAGAAGTACAATAATGCGGTGCTCTGGGTACTCCGAAACGACTTGATTCACCCAATCCGGAACGACATCGTGCTGTTTGCACTTAAGAGCGTCCGCCCCCTGAGGAGGCGGACAATCTGACTTATTTCAATTTCCGACGTCATAAACCCGCAGTTCGGCAAAGTTCATAAGGCCACCGCCAACTTTTCGAACACCTACATATCGATATGCAGTGGTATCAGAGACCCACCCTTCCCAAGTGCCCTCTGCAGCAAACGGTGCCTCAGTTTTTCTGGCAATCACCACACCTGCGTTGATATCCGGTGTATTCATTCCGACAATCTCGAAATTGGAACGAGCCCACTCTTGGTCGTAGCCCTGACGAGCAACCATTTCAACTTTTGAAATCTCTTTCGCGAATTCAAGGTCCACGTACCACCAATGGTCTCCTGCACCACCAGCGCTATGCCAAATAGTCGCGTCGTCTCCATCTACAGCTTTGCTAGCTGCAAAGGTGAGACTGTTATTCCAATCGCCCGAGCTAGTTGCTGTTTTCCAAGCGGCTACATTCATCCCAACGGATTTTGGAACAATAGCCTCAAACACTCGAAACTCGGCGAAGTTTGTTTTGGTGTCCTTATTCTTTTGAACTCTGATGTATCGATACGTTCCTGAGTTTTGAACAGTACCTTCCCAAGTCCCTTGGTGAGGAAACCCGGAGTTGATGCGTCCTAAGGTTACGAAATTCGCAGGGTCTGTGGGAAATCCCGGATCGTTCGACCCCAATATCGTCCAACCCCGTCTGGCTTTCGCATCATCAAAGTTTTGCCTTGCCACCATCTCAAATTTGGCAACCTGGTACTCTTGACCAAGGTCGATCTGCCAGTATTCGTAGGGTACCGGGTCGGCCCACCAAAAAGTGTCGATGTTGTCATCGATGGCCTTCGACGCTACCTTAGTGCTGTCCCTCTCGGAGGTCGCTGTGGCCGTACCGCCTAGAGCAAGATTCGTACTGCCCGAAGGGGTAGGTTTTGAATGAGCCAATGAACTCGCAGAGAATTGTACCCAGTCAAAAAAGGAGACGACCTCGCCATTCACCTCAGGGAATACAATAAAGAGATCATTTGTGCCTGTAACGGGGCTTATTATTGGAGCATCAAAATCAAAAAAGTTACCAGCAGTGGCAAAAGGTCTGATCTCAGCAATTAGCGCACCTGTCGGACTACCCAAGCGCAACTCAACGGTTGCCAAGTTACTATCTGTCCGCAGACGAGCGGTTACCCCGTTGACGCCTGAACCAAACTGAACATCTGCCAATTTGACCCAATCGCCTCCGTGTATAGAGTATAAAACATTACCCGCGAGGACTTCATTGGTCTCATTGAAATCCTTACCCTTCATCTGAGTCAGTGCGTCCCGATTCGGGTTTAAAGGATCAGGAAAAACGTCGGCCTCAGGAGTACCATAATTGTACATACTCGCAACTTGTATATCGCTCAAAGCTCGATTATAGATTCTGACATCATCGATACGACCTTCTACGCCACTAGCTATTTTGAGATCCTGAGTCGACGTGCCGATGGTGCCAGTGTACGCGAGTTCCGCCTTCTCCTGATCATCGACGTAAAGTTTCATCTTTTCACCGTCGAAGGTTCCGGTAATCAAATGCCATGTGTTTACCTGCAAACCGTGGTTAGTAATTCTGATATCGTGATTACTGCCACCTCCCAAAATTCTAAATAACAGGGAACCGTCAGATTTAATAAAACCCAAATTGTAACCTAGCTTGTTACCCCAGTCTTGCTTATTTGCCAATACGGGAAAGTTTGAGGCGTGGTTTTGAATGGTCTGATCTAAGCGAACCCAAGCTGAAACAGTTATCGCCTTTGTCGGATTAAGCTCTGCATCATGAGCCACGTTGAAGGTCCCACTCCCGGAAAGCTCAGCTGACTGTCCGAAAATTCCTTTTTCCCAAACCACTGGACTCGCAAGATTGTAGGTAGCGTCATTATCCGTAGCGTCGCCCAAGGCTACGTCTAGTGCGTCCGAACCCGTCCCTTCGTCAAAACGCCAATGAGCCAAAAGGTATTTTCTATCGCCTGCGGCTTGGATGATTTCATCAGCTTCACCCGTCCAGATAGCAGACGGGACGTATGTAGTGTTTTGAACATAAACATCCTGAACCGTATTTGAGACGATTCCGTCGCCAAGACCAAGGGCACCTTCGTAGTCCTCTTCATTTCCGATGGTTAGCGCAGAGGAATAGTTATCAGTCACTTCGATATCATCTTTGGCTTCGATATGGAAAGGGGGAAGACCTAAATCGAATGGAATGGGAACTGAATGCAGGTTAACCCAGCCTCGATGAACATCACTGGGAACCTCTACCACATTGCCTCTTGCTTTGTAATGACGCGTACCTTCGTCAAAGTAAATCCCAGCGTAACCACCATCGGACGCATTATCCGATGGCTTAATGTAATTTCCGTCCACAAAAGAATTTGGCTGCTGGCCTAAGGTGTAAATACCAGCACCATCTCTTTGTGTTTCGTTGTAGTCAGTAATGTGATTAAAGCTAACGAGATTATCATTAGTTAAAAATTGGTTATTATTTCTCCAACCCCAACCAATGGAAACCCCTGTGTAAGGCAGATTTTTAAGCGTGTTTTGTAGGATATGCATCCGTTCGCCATAGTATGCAGTGATACCTGGAGCACATGTGAACTCAGCTCCTGCCCACGAAATATCGTTATTTATAATCTTAATATCTTTAGGCGTGGCCTCTCCCTCGCGGACATTTATTTGGTCATGCAGCCTATCTCCCACCACGATTGCCTCAGCAGAAACATCCACAAAATCATTACCTATTATTTCTATTTTCGCAGTATTATTCACTAGATTTATTCCCGAACCACCCACATTGGTCACCATGTTATTCTCGAATCGGATATACTCTGCATCTTCAAGAATAATGGCACCAGGGATACGGTTTACGGTTCCTTGATCCGTGATGTAAGAGCCAGCCTGCGCTGAAGTAAATCCCTCTATACTCGGATAATCCCATTTTGTATATCGAAATTGGAGCCCACGAATCACGATATTAGTGACTCGTTCGTTCAAATCGGTTCCCTTTATTTCCAGCAGGCTGTCGGTGCGAGGTAGCATAAATTCAGCGTCATTTAACACACCGTACCCCCCTGCCCAGTAGACAAAGAGCTCTTGGGTATCCCTTTTGTAGTACCACTCACCATCTTGGTCGAGTTCTTCATATGCGTGCAGCAGTTCAAAATGCTCATCGTAATCAACCTTCCCAAAACCAGTACCGCCCCAACTAGCGTAAGGCTGTTTAAATTTAACGATGTGTTGACCGCCACCGGCATCAACGATGTCAAGGACTTTACGTCGGTGATTATTCCACTCTATCCTATAGTTCAGTTCGATGTCTGTTACATTGAGATAAGAGCTTTGGAGATCGCTTGAGTTAATGTAAAAACCATCAAAATCGGTGTAAGAGGTATTAGGATCGTCCCATCTTTGAGTGCCGACCAAAAGGCCAGGGGCTTTCGCAATGGGAAGTCTCGACCCATCAGAAAGCCAAACATTTCGAATATACTCAAGACCAGCCGAGGACACATCGAGCCTGTGGATGTTACCGCCCACAGAGGACCAACCACCTTTGAAACGCACTTGCCCCCTGATGACCACTGGATCAGGACCGGGAGCAGCTTGCCATATCACGTTGTGACCATTAGTACCGCTATCCGCCTCTTCCAACACGAATGGCTGACTGAAGTTGTAATACGGACCCTTGAGATTCACAATGATATCAGAGTTCATATTATTATTGAGGGATCTGACTTCAGCTCTAGCTGCCCACAAACCACCAGGGTTTGCTTCCGTAAAGTCAGTCCCACTTCCAGTAGGAGAAACCCACAATACTGTGGGAGCCGTTGCGTAAACGAACGACTGAAATAAAAGGAGGAAAACCGCTGAAATGCAGTACTTCGAAATCATGACACAAACCTTTCTTTAACGT
The DNA here is from genome assembly GCF_016595505.1 of Pelagicoccus mobilis. Classification (GTDB taxonomy): domain Bacteria; phylum Verrucomicrobiota; class Verrucomicrobiia; order Opitutales; family Opitutaceae; genus Pelagicoccus; species Pelagicoccus mobilis. Next base: position 34,145 of record NZ_JAENIL010000016.1, read on the forward strand.
TTTTAGGGGATCTCCATTAAAGCGGGAGACCTGGTTGAACTCGCAGGCCTTGATGTCTCCAGAGTCCCAACCGGATTGGAGACCGGATTGGAGACAAATTCGGGGGTACAGGAAACCGTAGCAGGTTGACACGTCAAAGTCCTTAACGATTCCAAAATCACTAGCATGATTTTCACACATCTCCGACTGACTTATTTAAAACAAACGGGTTCTTCACGGATCTCGGTTTAAAGGTCCCTTCCGGTGGAGAGGTCTAGCAGGTCGCATATCTTCAGGCGCACGAACTCTTCGTCCCTGTATCCACAAACTTGACGTTCTAGCCATCCGATCTTGCCGTTGAAACCTTCCTGGCTGGCGCTGTTGATGCCCCCAGAAGCCCAACAAGCCTTCGCCCCGCTTGCGGATCGTCTTGGCCATCCGCTTGAGGCAACGCACCTTGAGGCTCACCTGGCTTCGCAGAAGCTGGTATCGCTTCCCCTTGAGCTCCTTCTTCTGCTCGTCGGCGAACTTGTTCATCGCCTGGCGGTGCAGCGCGTCCACGCGCTCGTTCATCAGCTCTACCACGGGACACGATATCGGCGTCGAGAAAGACCTCGACGAGACACGCGGCGTGGGCGTTGGACATGCCCATGGCAACCTACTTCGATCTGACGTGCCTCGCGCTTTAGCCGGGGCTCGAAGGGCTTGCGCGCGTCCCCGCTCTTGCCTTTGCCCACGAACCGGCCCCTGCCTGTCGCCCTGGACTCTGACCACGGTGATGAACCCGAAACTCCCGCCCAGGTAGACTTCGCCTACGCCCAGGCGGAGCGCCGAACCGACGGCAACCTTGCCGTACTTTCGGGCCAGGCGCCGTTTCACAATCTCCGTGACCGTTTCGCAAGGCAGCCCGGTGACGCGGGCGATGGCGCCGATGGACATTTCCTTGCGAAGTGATACTACCTAGAAAAAAATGGACCAACCCCAAAACCTATAAACCCGTTTTATAAATCAGGGTTTCATTTATTCTCGCCCTACCTCCGGCGATGAGTTCGAGCATATGCGTCCTGTTATCAAGCTGCTGCACCAACGCCACCTGACCGCTTAGATTGTCTTCCGTGACACCTTCGCAACTCCAAACGTCCAAGCTCGCAGGATACACCTCCCATGTGACTTCAGCAGGAACGGGGATCGGTTTGTTTTTTATTTTTCACAGCATGATCCCATGTGAACCGCTCGGGCTGCAACGAGATGATGCCATTGCGAAAAACAAACGGATTGGAGTGGTCGCCCTCTCTTTGAAATCCGCTTAGTGCCCCCTCTAATCTGCGCGCATAGGCCAAGCCATCTTCGCGAACCGAATCCGCGGTTAGAGTCCATTTTTCGGATACAGGTTGCCCATGCAGCCCGACACGTCGAATCGCAGGGCGATAATCGACTGAGGTACCACTCGGCCAGGTGCACGCTCATGTACCCAGAAGAACTCTTTTGTCCGTCAATCAAGATCAATGCGACTCATTTTTCTGGCGCATTTTTTCGACCTTTTCCTTATACTCCTTTATGAAACGATCATCATTTTCCTTATTGTCTCTATAATAGACGCGAACTTCAGAGAGCTTGCGGTACATATCTTCCTGAACAGCGGCATATTCCGGATCTCCATATACGCTGTTCATCTCGGTCGGATCTTTTTCAAGGTCATAAAGCTCCCACTCATCCACATCGTAATAAAAGTGGATCAGCTTATATTGTTTGGTTGCTATACCATAGTGGCGTTTGACCATATGCACTGAAGGATACTCGTAATAATGATAGTAGACGGCGTCGCGAGTCCACTGATCTGTTTGGCCCTTCAACAAAGGGACGAGACTTTCGCCCTGCATATCCTCGTGTTCCTCAACCCCAGCCAGTTCAAGAAAAGTCTGGGCAAAATCGAGATTCTGAACCATTTCATCGCTAGTGCTGCCAGATTTAACTTCCGCTGGCCAACGCATTAGCAATGGGGTTTTAAAGGATTCATTGTACATGAAACGCTTATCAAACCAGCCATGCTCACCCAGGTAAAACCCTTGATCCGAAGTGTAAACAACGACCGTATTTTCAGCTAGACCGGCTTCGTCTAGATAATCCAACACTTCACCAACTCCTTCATCCACCGATGCAATACAGCCCAGATAGTCCTGCATGTAGCGCTGGTATCTCCAGCGCATCAATTCCTCCTGAGACATGCTTGCGTATCGATCGACAAAATCCTGATTGACCATCTCATAGCTAGCATCCCATTTCTCCCTCTGCTCGGGAGTGAAGCGATTCAAATCAACCATCAGCCTTTCGATGTCCCAGCTACGCCCACTGCCAAGGTGAGTATTGGTCGTGACCGGTTCAACTCCCAATTTTTCCATGGTTTCGGGATACAATTTAGAGTCCCCCGCCCAGTGCATGTCGTCCAATAAGTTCATTTCGGCAGTCTTCGCTGCAGTTCCCCTGCCTTCGTAATCATCAAACAAGTTGGCGGGTTCCTTAAACGTTTTTTGGGTGTATTCCTCGTGATGTCGTTGCGCTGGTAGCCATTCCCGATGAGGCGCTTTATGTAGATAAAAAAGCAAAAATGGCTTAGAATCGTCACGCTCTTCCTTCAACCAGTCCAACGTCATGTCTGTAATGATGTCGGTAACATAACCTTGAATCTGAATGCGTCCCTCGTTTTTGGTGATGAAATCCGGATTGTAATAGCTTCCTTGCCCAGGTAAAATGCGAAACTGATCGAAGCCTTTGGGGTTGTTGCCAAAGTGAAGTTTCCCAAAGAGTGCTGTTTGGTAACCCGAATCATGCATCATTTGGGGAAAAGTGATTTGCGAACTGTCAAACGGACTGAGATTGTCGATTTTTCCGTTCAGGTGGGTGTGCTTCCCAGTAAGGATTGTTGCCCTCGAGGGAGCACAAATCGAATTCGTAACACTCGCATTTGAAAATAGGATTCCCTCTTTGGCTATCCGATCGATATTCGGAGTTTCTATCAACCTATTATCATAGGCGCTAATCGCTTGGTATGCGTGATCATCTGACATTATAAACAGAATGTTAGGACGATCGTCCTTACCATGCAGCAATGTAGCCATTGCAAGGCAATTTAATAGGATAATCTGAATATGGAATTTCATAAGTCTATTGTAGGAATATTTTTTAGCCAATGTTAGCCGCAGCGGTAGACATTTTAAGCACTCATTTCAGCCAAAGACACATAGAGATTTTCACGAAGCAGAACTCCAACCAATAAGGCTCTTGAAGCGGTTTAATGTCCAAAATCTGATTACACAGCCATCTCATAGATGTAGTGAATTTTAGATACTTGGGGTGGCTGGCACGCCGAGTCCATCAAGAATCGGCGAGTAAAAACGAGAAAAAAGCCAGCCAAGATCAAACTCAGCATACTCGCTCAGATTTGCAAGTATCATACCTGACACTACCTCACTTTGTTAGACAGCGGTGACCTTTTTGTTTGTTGTGTTCAGTTTCTACATACCTGCCTTGCGGGGTCTAGTCCAAGCTGTTCACAAAAAAGCCCCCCCCCCGGGGGAGAAACGTAGCAATTAAAATCAGCAGTGACGCGCAAGAGATAGAAGAGAGAGACTTAATAAAAGAATTGAGATATATTTAAGCATACTCATAACAGGCCTAATTCGTTCTTCGCACCTACGTGCTTTTATAAAAAAAGCGGCTCAAGACAAAGCCGCTAGTAATATATATTGGCCGCACGGAGCAATCTCTGGCCATCTGAATTTTGCCTCTTACGAGTCCAAACACGAATCGTCCGTCCCAACAGGAACGGACGATTATAGCGAAGAAAACGATTTTCTAGAAATCGAAGGTAGCTGTAAGGAATACCTCACGGCCGCCGTACAGTCGATAGATATCGCTGTGCGTTCCTATACTTTCTGCCGCGTAGGTTCCTTCAAAGGCCTCCACTGGGTTGCGATGAACGGGAAGCAGGATGTTGTCATCGAAAAGGTTCTTCACGTTCAGTTGAAGCTTGACCTTTGTTTCGCCGATTTCGACTGGGTAGCTCACCCAAACATCAGTGAAGAAGGACTCATCCCCGAAAACTGGGCTGTTGGGATCTTGGTACAATCCGCCCGGCACAGTAGGGTCTCCCTTTATTTCATAACCGATTGCCGGAGCATCTTGCCATCTCAAACCAGCACCCAATCCAAGCCCCTTGAACTTGCCATCCTTAAAGCGGTAGCTGTTCACGAGGTTGGCCCGCCATTCGACAAGGTTCTGGGTTAGGGTTCCTTCACCGAGGAGGTGCGTCTTAAACGCTGCGAATCTATTCGTCATAGCGCCTTCAATGGGGTTACCGCCATTACCCAAGAGCTGACCCGCTGGCTGATCGATAATGGCATTCCCTAACCTCAAGAGTTCATCAGCCGCCGTCTGGCCAATCCCAGTTTTCACCGCCTCCTGTTGAGATGCATTGAACGAGATGTTCCATGAATCGGTAATCTGACCAACAAGTTCGAACTCAACTCCTTTTGAGACCACCGACGTAATGTCGCCAACACTTTGGTTGGTGGTTACCGATGGGAGCCCGCCGTTAGGGTCGGGAGTGACCGTCCATCCGATAGATTCCAGAATCCGCGGATCTGGAAGCGGGTAATTAGCCGCTGTAATCTCTGCTGCCGTGTTGTTCTCAACAACCTGTTCCGGAAGCAGCGAAAAGAACTGGTTGTAGAAGCCAACGATGTCAGCGTCTGCGACGTTGTCTTGCGAAGTCTCGTACCAGGTAGCCTTGAAGGTCAGCCTGTCATTAAAGGTAGCTGAAAAGCCGTAGTCAGTCGAAGTCCCCTCTTGGGAGGGGAAAAAGCCGCCGAACGGATTTCTCGTCGGGCTACTGGGTTTGAAGTTCTCTGACTCGTTGTAATGTAGACTGAGGTCGAGAAACTCCGGCAGCAGCTTATCGATAGACTCTGGAGCATGAAGAACAGTCCCAAAACTGAAGGTGTCTTTTTGCTCATCAGTGTCTGGCACATCCGCATAGCCATATCCAGGCGCATTGAGCGAACGGGTTCCGAAGACATCGGGAGTAGGTTGGCCTGGGGCCCACTCTTCGAAACTATCGTCTCTCCATCCCGCCGTAGTGATAAGCGTGTCAAACCAAGACGCCTGCCATGCCAAAGCCAATGATTCTGTAGACGACCTCATCATATCCGCGATATACACAGAATAGTCCCTGTCCGTAAAATAGTTCGACATCGGGAATGTTCCCGTCTGAAGAGTCCTTGTCGCTACGTCCGTGTACGTGATTGTGGACTCTGTACGGTACGGGACGTCATCAAGGATCCCCTCAAGTCCGAGCCCTTCAGGACCGGCGAGGCCGAATAATGGCTCTGATATGTAATGAACGTGAGTGGCACTTAACCCATTTACCACAGTGCCCGAAGCGGCGTTATGACCAGCAGGACCGCTTAGATCCGGACGGTAGGTCTGCATATTGCCTTGGAGTCTCGTCTGCTCTCTATCAGACTTGTCCGCTAGGAAAGTGAAGACGTGATCGCCTAACCACTTGCCATTGTCACCAAGCACCTGCTCGCCCAAGAACTTGGCGTAAGCGGTGAATCGACTGGTCTCGATCTCATCCGTGCGATCCTGCCAGCGTGGTCGGACCGCTATGAACGCCCGGCCAAAACCTGGATTGTCCGAGCCATCAATCAGGTGCGGGGTCAAGTCGATCCCAAGGTTGTTTGAACGAAAGCTAAATCCGCCGAAATTGATGTTGCCGTGGTCGACCGATTGCTTGTCGAACGTCAAATCGAAACCGAGTTGATTCTCGAAGAAACTTTGCTGAAAGGATGCATTGACGGCGTCGAAGTCGAAGGTGCGCCTGTCATTGTTTCCGGTGAGCTTCTCCGTTCTGTAATCGAAAACCGAGCGGTCGAGGATCTGCGTCGTTTGCATCCACGTAGCGTACGGGTTTTTCGCCGTATTTCGGTTGTACCTTGATAGGCCGACCAGAGCCAGGTTCCTCATATTGTAGTTCCCCCGTTTGTTCGCAGCGATGACGTCATACTGCGGATGCTCTGCCGTCACCCTTGGACCGAAGAGCCCTTGACCGGCCGGAAGGGCAATAAAGCCATATGAAGAATCTAGTTCGCCAGGCATGTAGGCACTCGCAGGACCGCGTGGAGGATTGGCCACCAAGAGATCGAAGTAACGGAGATTCTGACCATCGACGGCGATGAAGCCATTGCCCGCCGCCTGACCTGCAGGAACTGTCGGTTGACCAATCTCCCACCAGTAAGAGAACTCGTCTCTCGGAGGCGCTACACTGGGATTGGAACCTTCCCCTTCGCCGGTCTCGTAGCTGGCGACAATCTTTCCGTTTTTCCAAGGGCTATAATCGGCCGTCAGATAGAAGCGCTCCTGATCATTGAAGGCACTCGTCTGTTCGTATTCCTTCTGTTCGGACAAGGCGATCAAGCGCAAAGCGAGCTTATCTTCAATGATTTGCCTTCCCACATCAAGCTCAGTCCTGAGACTGCCAAACTTATCCATCCTAATTTTGAGGCGTGTTCGATCTCCACCCGCTTGAGACAAGGAACGGTCGATGATACCCGCTGGGCTTCCCAAACCGAAGAGTATATTGTTCGCTCCGCGGTTCACGGTGACACGATCCGTATTGTAGGAATCCATTGGTATAATGGACTGGAAGAATCCCCTGGTGTTATCCGCAGCGGCAAGGCCACGGACGCGGGTGGCCGAATTGAGCTCGAGCGTTCCCAAGGTGAAATCCAAGCCCTGACCACTCACGCGGTTAACGGTCAGGTTTCCGCCAAGGCCGCCAACCTCTGCTCCCGTAGCGAACACCAACAGCTCCTCGGCGTTGGTGGCACCAAGATCATCAAGAAACTCCTTGGTGTAAGAGCTCACCGAAGCCGCCACATCCTTGAGGTCCGTCTTGATTCGAGTTCCGGCTAGGGTCGCAGTCGAGCGATAGCCGACGTCCTCTTCGGCTTGCACCACAAAGGGCGAGAGCTCGAAAACATCCTCTTCTTCATCCGCTTCGGGCCCATTTTGGCCAAAAGCAAGCATCGCCGGGCAGACGATGGATAATACAGACAATTTAATTTTGTTCATAGTTTGCTGATATAGTGTTTCGCTGGGGTTGCTTCGTTTCAGCATAGTAAACGTCGACGGGAATCTGAGTCCGTTTTTATGGATCAACTCAAAGAAGCAGTCGGGGTGTACAGCTGAGGGTAATGTCTAGATGGGACATCAACTACTCACTTCATTGATATCCAACAATAGACTTTCTAGATCTTAACAGTAACAGAAGCTCCCCACAGCAGCCTTGATTATTCTAACACCGACTAGCACAATCTTACAACCGCAATGACCGCAATGAATTGAACGCATACAGCAACACACCACCAACCTCTCCTCGAAGGAGCCGCAATTGAAGACTGTAGCGAAAACACTTGCAGAAATTCGGAATACAGTCGCGAGCAATAGATTCGAAAAAAAGGCTCTAGGCGAATTCCGAAAGGGTTTAGTGCGCGTCAGGTCCTTAAGAACAGTCGCTAAAGACCATTCGCTGGGGGCCACAAGCAGAAAGGAAATCCCGGACCACGACTACACAAAACAGTGGCAATTCGACGGATGCCAAACCCTACAACTGGATCGACTGAGGGCACAGAGCCACTACGACTTTACCCGCGACCGCCAAGAGGCAGAGCTGAGCGAAGTCTAATTCCCCAAAAGCGCCGCGGCCTTCGAGGCCACCAGCGGCTCCGCGTGCTCCATCCAAACAGGGATGGACCGGCTGGAGCCCTGCCCCGTCAACCAGTTGAAAAACAATCTCCCAGATAGGCGGGTAGTCATTATAAACAGCCGAAGCGGCGTTTCATCTAGTGCCACATGAGAAGGAGGCAGGACTAGTTCTGTCGTTGGTATCGAATAAGAGCAGAGCTGTTCACTGCTCACGTTTAGACTGTCGGCAACTTGTTGAAGACAGCCTGGAGTCTCGGAGTTGCTCTCGGTTTCTTGGAAGACACGGGAAACGAGAGCGTCGGTGATTCGCATCCGACTTCCTCTACTGATTCGTGGGGAGGTTTTGCGAGTGAGTATGGCGACGAGAGCGGATGTGCCCCAGAAGGGAGAGAATTTGGCAAATCGAAAGGATCGTCTTGGCCTGTAAAAATTTACCACGATCGAGGCGGCGATGCGAAAACTCCTTATCCACCTCAACGGCATCACAAAAGTAGCGGCATACATCGATTGCCCCAAAAACAGTTGCTCTAGGTTTCGATATTGTTTCGGTACTCGGTTGCACTCAGATTGTTGATCCGCTTGAACTGCCTCGCGAAGTAGTTGCTGTCGTTGAATCCAACCTCGAACGCTATGTCTGTGACGCTCATCTGGGTCCCCGCCAGCAATTCCATGCTGAGGCGGATACGAAGATTGATGAGGTAATCCAACGGAGCCATGCCGGTAGCATCCTTGAAGCTTCGGCTGAGCTTTGGTTGTGTGAGATTGGCTAGATCAGACATCTTTTTCAAAGTCCAAGGGGTCTCGGGTTTTTTTTCTATAGCGCTAATTACGGGTTCGATTAATACCAACGCCCCTGCCTTCCTTCCTGAATGTTGGCCGAATTTCCTCGATAGGAACAGAAGCAGATTTATCATGCTGCCTTGATGGAAAGCCTCGTACCCTGGATGTTTCTTCTGTTGCTCAGAATACATGGATTCCAAATTGTTAACGGCATGTGCAAGCTCGGCTGGCGCTAGATTCAGTCGGCTAGAAAATCCATGCTGCTTTCGGTAGCTGGGCTCCAAGGAAAACATTGCTTTGTAACCAGGAACTCTCGCAAGGGAGTCCAGTGGCAAGTTGAGGCCGACGGGGCTGTACATTACATTCATCAACTGCAGATTGTTCTTTTGGAGAAAGCAATGCCTCTGATTGTCCAGAATACAAAACACGTCTCCAGCTGACACTGGATACTGGACTCCCTCAAAGAGATGCATTGCGCTTCCGCCGATTACAACGACCAGTTCAGGGTGGTCGTGGGTGTGACAAATGCCTGTTAGGTCTTCCGGCTCCGTTTCACTATCGTCGTTTTCGGCAATAGCTTTCCCGATGATCATTGGGTGGTGGGGGTGGCTATGCCAAAAATGCATTCCATTGACCATAATGGGAGCATCCATTGGTACGGATGAGGCCTCTGGCACATTTGTTCGGTAGCCCGATGCAGATACAAAACTCATAGGCTCATAAAAAACCGAGCTACTTTCTCTCAAGTAGGTCAAGGACTCAATCTCTTTTTCCTACGACGGAATCCGCCGGGTGCGTTTAGAAGTTATTTGAAAAGCCTAACTTTCGATGAGCTTTTCCTCAAAGATGCACATCATAAGGCAGCGTTAGGAAAGAAAACGCTCCCCATGAACCAGCTAGGCCAAGCGAGCGGGAACTCGCGTCGATGACTAGCAACGCCCAAGACCTTCAGAAGAACCGCCATCAAGCCGAGAGCAAAGTTGTGGAACATATCCTGGGGAATCCGGCAAGATCGCCCTGCAAGGATGGGCTGACGCGGCCAATGCGAACTGCCAGCGGGGAGCCGAACGAGACCGCCCCCCCCCCAGTATCATTTTCTTGTATACTTATTTCTTTTGTCGTGCACCGCCACCACCACCGTAGTAGGGATGTCCATCAAAGACCGTCGTTTCTGGATCCAGCGCACGCGGGTCATTGAGCTTCTTCAGACGTTTTTGCATTTGGCGACGAAGCTTCGCGAGCGCAGCAGCGTACTCGGGATCATCCGCCAGATTGTTCACTTGATCCGGGTCCTTTTCGATCAAATAAAGCTCTTCAGCCGGGCGCTTGGCAAAGCTGAGTTCATAGGCCCGAGCGAACTCTTCATTTTTGTCTCGGTTCTCAATGATGTGATCCGTCATCGGCCCACTATCACAGTCGGCGTACGATTGATTAGGCATGTTTGTATTGCCGTCATCGCCTGGAGTTCCGGCGGGCCAGCGATCCGGAAAGTAGTTCCGGATGTAGAGAAACTCTGGCGTGCGAATACCACGTGAAGGGTACCCGTTCATATTGGGAGCCTCTTGAGCAGGCACGTGTCGTTCTCGACCGAATACAGCAAACGGACGGTTCTTCTTGTTCAAGCGACCCGACTCCTTCGCCCCTAACAACCCAAGGAAACTACTTCCGCTCATCTCCTCCGGAATCGGCGTCTCCGTCACCTCAAGCAAGGTCGGAGCGATGTCGGCAAACGAGACAAAGTCCTCGATCTCACGGCCCGCCCTAATGCCTTCAGGCCACATGACCGCAAACGGGACGCGCACTCCCGAATCGTAGAGATTTCCTTTGCAACGCGGGAATGGCATACCGTGGTCTCCGGTCATAATGATGATCGTATTGTCGAGCAAACCGTGCTTCTCCAAAAGCTCGATCGCACTGCCCACTTTGCGATCCCAGCGCTGAACCTCGAAATAGTAATCCGCCACATCTCGGCGCGCGACATCCGTATCAGGGTAATGGCTGAACAAATGAACCTTCGCCGGATCAATCCCAGAGTTCACCCCAGAATCACGTTCGTATCCACGGTGCGGGTCGGTTGTCGACAACCAGAAAAAGAAAGGCTTCTCTTCCGCGTCAGTCTGATCGAGAAACATCTCAAAGCCATCATACATCGGCCCGGTCGGAAACTCTCCATGCACTTTCCTCCAGGAATCGATCTTCCCCGGGCCCCAAGTCTTCGGTTTGTCACGGCCAACAATGTATCCATTATCCGCTAGCAGATGGATAAAACTCTCGTGCTCGGCGGGCAACGAACTCCAGAGATTGCCTCCCCGTTCTAGCTCCCAATGATACTTGCCAGTGATTATCGCATTGCGACTCGGCGTACAGGACGGGCTGGATACATAAGTTTGGTGAAAAAGTATGCCTTCCCGAGCGATGCGATCGAACGTTGGCGTCTTAACCCCCTCGTCTCCATACGCCCCCGCGTGCGGCCACCCCCAGTCGTCCGCCAAACAGAAGAGAATATTCGGTGTCTCTGCCGCCCAAACAGAAGAAACACAGGCCCAAAATAATCCGATAATCCACGTCTTTTTCATAAATTTTCTAGCCTCCAAAAAACCGACCACAACTCAATTCCCGATTCGCCACGAATGCGAGTGATATCCCAAAAACCAGCGGCAAGCTCAAACCCGACAAACAGGCAATACTCCTTCGCGTCCTGTGGGAACAAACCTTCGAGTGCATTGACGGTACGGATACAATAAAAGTCGACGCGCGTTTCACTGCAGCACCCACCGCGACCTCGAGAAAACGGCTTCCGACCGGCGGTCCTGAGAGAACCCCCGAAACCGGATACCCGTATTACAAAACAGGATACCTTCTCTACATCTTCGAAAACAAGACACCACCGACAACATCAGCGAACCCCTAAGCCAAACCAACGAGATTAGCCAGAGGTAAACTCTCCCTCTACAACCAGCCATTCAATTGAGCGATACGGCCGAAGATACTGATACCGTACCTTCCCTTGAGCTCGCCGTCGTTGTCGATGAACTTCTTGACGAGCGGCAAGGCTGGCTCACCCATCCAGTCGATCACATTGTGAAGCATCCACTCGTTGTTCGTACCTTCGAACAGTAGCCTTTCCAGACAAGCGAGAGCTTTCTTTGTTTTGCCGAGCTTGATCAAGGTCCAAGCCGCCATGATCCGCACTTCGTGCGAATCGTCCTCAAGTGCCTTCTCTAGCGTTTTCCTCACTGGAGAAGCATCTTGCTCCAACAAGTGGATACCGACGACAGCCCACCAACGCATACCTTCGTCAACATCGGACAAAGCATCAACAAATGCATCAAGGTTTCCCTTGTCGCGAGAAAGGGCCCGGTCAGCGGCATCAAGGTAATCCGCGAGCGGATACAGCTTCGGGTCACGGACCATCGCGTAAATGGTGAGTCCGTTTTCGGCAGCCCGTCGTTCTCGCATTTTCTCTGGCAGCAGCCCCGAGTCGTGTAACTCGAGCTGCTTCCTCCGCAGAGCCGCCTTCAATTCCGCGATCTTCGCCTGATGAGCCGGGCTATCGATCAGATTGTACACATTATCAAAGTCAACCTGGTTGTCATAGAATTCCTCCGATACGCGGGGACGGAAGAAGCGTCCGGTGATGTCGTCTGTTTTGCCTTCGCGGTGATGCTGCTCCCAAGCAGCCGTACCCTTCGCCTTCCAAAGATAAGCCAGATGCTGTCCAGCCGGAGCGAAGGGCATGTAATTAATATGGTAGGAGTAGTGCTTGCCACGCATCACCCGCACGTTATCGAGGCGCTCGTCCGCTCGCTCACGAAACGCGAGATGGTATTCAGGCTCGGGTTCGATGCCCTCACCTAGGAACACTGTTCCTTGATACGTATCCGGAATCTCAGCACCGGCGAGACTTAGCCAGGTCTTTGGCATATCGATGAAACTCACCAAACGATCTACCGTGGTTCCAGGCTCCATTCCGGGATACAGGTGCTTGAACCTCTCTGGGATACGGACAATCAGCGGGCAGTGAATACCGCTCGAGTAGACGAAACGCTTGCTTCGGGCCATCACGCCGCCGTGGTCGGAATTGTATATCACGATCGTATCGTCCGCCAATCCGTCCGCTTCCAATGCGGCAAGACATTTGCCGAGTATCTTGTCCATGCGCTCCACCGCATCGGCGTACTTGGCGTAAGTCTTCCGGATTTCGGGTAGATCTGGGTGATACGAGAACAGCTTCATCTTAGCCGGATCGGTTTTCGTGTTCTCCACATCACCATGGGCTCGGCTCTCATGGGATTCGTTAATGTTGTACACGCAAAAGAAGGGCTGTCCCGGCTTTCGCTCGCGCCACCCGTAGATCTCCTTCCCATTTCCGTAATCCCACGGCTCCTTGTCTTCGCGTCCGCCTATATTGTAGTCGGTCTTGCCGGGATTCGAGGTGTGGTAACCAGCTTTTTTCAGCAGATCCGGATAGTAGCGGATTTGGTCGTGCGGGATCTCGTTACGGCTGCGCATCGGCTGCGTTCCGTTGGAAATCCCGTACATGCCGGTAATCCAAACCGAACGCGTGGGAGCACAAACAGCTGCGTTGTCGAAACAGTACTCATAGCGAAACCCTTCATCCGCTAGGCTGTCGATCGCAGGCGTTTGGGCATTGGTTCCACCATAAGCGCTGATCCAATTTATACCGTTATCCTCGCTGGTAATCCAGAGGATGTTCGGTCGCCTTTCCTTTCCCGCAACCGTGAACGCCACGGCAGTCAAAATCATCAGAGTGATCAATCTTTTCATACTACTCAAAAACTCCACTCACCTTAACTGTCCATGCATAAGCGCATGGGGCAGTGGAAGGGGTAACGGCGGGAACTTCGACTTCGATCGCGTCCCCACGCTGCTTCCATTTCAGCTTGCCAGGAAGCCCGAGCAGCGAAACTTCAGCGTCCTTAGCAACCTTGACGCCTTTGATGAGCATCTTGTCCTCCGGATAAACCGGGCAAATCGCATAGAGAGCGTCCCCTTTTTGCGTGAACCACATCTCCTTGGTGGCGAAACCCTCCTGTGGATTCACCGTTAGCTGCATGATGTCGAAACCGGATTTGTACTCCCCGCGCTCCGCATCCTGGATCTTACCCTCGGTCCATTGGCAGCTTTTCTTCCAAGCCTTCGTCCCGTAGATGGCTTCACCATTGATCGCGAGCCAGTCGCCGATCTCCTTCATGCGCTCCTGCTGGATCACTGGAATGCGTCCGTCAGCCGTAGGGCCGATATCGAGCAGGAAGTTCCCTCCGCGACTGACGATGTCCACCAGCATGTAGACGAACTTCTGGCCGGTGTTGTAATCGGCGAGATTCTCGGTACGGCTAAAACCGTAGGAATGAGCCATGCCACGGCTTTCCTCCCAGGCGATACTCGGATCGTTTAGACCGGAACCGTACTCGGTCGTATAGTAGCCGCCGTGGGTGTGACGGCATCCTTTGCCCCAACGGTCGTTGATCACAATCTCATCCTTGCTCGGAGATTCATTGAAAAGCCATGCCAGCATTTCGGTCGAACGCCATGTCGTATCCGGATGTTCCCACTCTCCATCACTGAAGATGACCGAAGGAGCGTACTTGCTCACCACATCCTTAAACTGCGGAATCATATGCTGGTCCACATAAAGATCCACGTCGCTCGCGTAGAGCGGATTGTACCACTCGTAGAGCGAGTAGTAGATGCCCATCTTCATCTCGGTCTTGCGAACAGCAGTGGTGAGTTCACCAAGCAAGTCTCGTCCAGGACCAGTGCCAACGCTATTCCATGGACGCCCCCAAGACCGGTCGGCCTGCTCATTGGGCCAGAGGCAGAAACCGTCATGGTGCTTCGAGGTAAGCACTACGTATTTCGCGCCTGAACTCTCCATGACCTCCGCCCACTGATCCGGATCAAAGAGCTCGGTCTTGAATTCAGTCGCGAAATCTGGATACGTGAACAACGGACCGTAGTTTGCGTCGTGAAAGGCCTTCGTTTCCTTGTACCCTTGCTTCACGCGTTTCTCGTCCACGAGATTCCGCCAATACCATTCCGAATAAAATCCGTTCTTCGAAAAAGACGGCACACTGTAGGGACCCCAATGAATGAAGATCCCAAACTTGGCATCTTTCCACCACTGAGGGGTCTCTCTCGCGTCGAGAGATTGCCAATTCGCTTCGTATACAGGAGCCGCATACGCGTTCAGAGTAAATCCGAACGCCAATACAAACAGGAGCAGTTTCTTCATGAATTTTATAACAATCAGTTCCAGGCACTAGCAGCTAGCTAAAGGTCATTGAACATCAACCGGTTAGAACCAAAAACATCTAAGTCTCTCGTATCGCGTTCCATAAGCAGCTGACGAATAGGGGCTTCGGAAAATATATTCACACTGATCACTTGAAGGATTCGACTCATGCTTTGTTCGATACGCAGGGTCTTATCGGTTGGCATACGCGAGGCTGGCTCGCGTAACCGTTCCGCGAATACCCACCGCGTGGAGCAATTTGGCTTGCGATTCGAGGCAGGCCTCGATGTCGCACAAGCTTTCCCCGCAAGCGAGCTGCGCGGAATACCATGCAAAGGAACTGGTCCTTTGCCGTGAAGCTCCTGCATGCCCGAGGCATGGGATGGTTGGACACGCAACGATCGAACTCCTCGCGTACAATCACATCCGCTATTTGAGAGAAGACGAGACGGCCAGCATCCATGCCCGCCAGTCCCACCAAGGCCAGAATCCGCTGAAATCCAATTCAAACGCGTCACACGCAAGCAAATACCTTTCTCCCTGATATCCATGAGTTTGCAAAACCAAAACCAGTCCCTTAGCTGGACCCTATTGACCTGCAGTATAGATCCGTTGCCCTGGACGAGCCTTAACAATACAAACAACAGTTAGCACGATACCATATTGGCACTATGAATACTTTGGAACTTCGTGGTTGTTTCCCAGGATTGAAATCTGAAGGTGCCGAATTCTATCAGGGAGTTTCCCAAAGGCGATCCAGCATCTTTTTTTCAATTTTCTCCATCGTTTTGCCGTCGAGTTTGTAATAAAGTGGTTACTCCCGATCTGAACAATCTCTCTAAAAGCAATCAGGAACAATCCGATTCCAAACAACGTTGTTCGCATTTAGAACACCGGAGTGTCACTGCATCATCACCGCTAAGCTCGATCAACTCACCTAACCTTTCAGTTAAATCTTCTCCAGCAGACATAAGCGCTTCAAAATCCCTCCGCGATTTTTCACTCCCAACTTCGATTTGGATCAACTGAGCGTACCCAAGAATCTGATTCAGCCGATTAAAAAGGTCATCGCTCAACCGCGCCTGCTTTCCTTGGTTCATCTATACGTTACAATATCTAAAGGTTCAAAACTCAGAAGCGATCACCTAACAACAACCGGCTCTTCCAAACCAAGACTCAAGTACTGCTCTTGTGGTGCCTCACAACGCTCTAGATTCTCTCTGAGAAGCGATAGCATCCTTTTTTCAATGGTGGCCGAACTCAGGGGGTTCGCCTGCTGTGGGTCTTTCTCCAAGTCATAGAGGAGCGTTCTAGAGAAGTCTCCTCTATTTTTGTTCATCTTGAACTTCAAGAGCTGACAGTTCTTGGAAAACGAAAAAGGTTCCACCAGCTCGACACCAACAAACTCCTCTGGTGAATATCGATGACTCATGTGGCATGGCATAAGAGTATAGTGCCCTATCTGCGGCACCGAATCATCACGCCCTCTCATGTAAACGTAACGCCCGTCCGTCACATTAACATGCTTACCATAGTATCCAAAAATCGCTGACTCACGGACCGGGCGATCACTGCTAATAACTTGAGCCAGGTCCTTACCGAGCATATCAGGTCGCAAATCAACCCCATGGTTTCGCAAAATAGTTGGCCCTAAATCGATCGATGGTTGAACGAGAGAGCTCCGACGTTCCCCTTTTATCCTACTTCTCGGGTCCCAGACAAACAATGGCGTATGTGCTATTTCGTTGAATACGGGCATCACATTCTTCAACCAGTTTTCGTGTTCCCCCAATAAAATACCATGGTCCGTCCAAACCACGAACATTGTATCGTCCCACATCTCATACCGATCCAACTCATCCATCACCCGCCCCAAGCTCTCGTCGCACATTCTGATTAGCGCCGAGTAACAAGCTCGGAGGTGTTGAGTTGTCTTCTCATCATAACAATCAGAGCCTACATGAGGCCAATCCGCCACAAGATCCTGCTCCATAGAGTCTTTGTAATCCTCAATGAACCTCTCTGGAACGAAAAATGGCTCATGAGGATCGAAGCACTCTATTTGCAACAACCAATTGTCCGCATCGTGATTCCTTTCAATAAACTCGATTCCTTTATCAATCGTGCGCGTCTGGCAGTGAGTAGACTCGGAGGACATGGCCCCCCTGTTCTTCCAGTCCTGCACGACCAAGCCCTTATTCAAATTCGAATTCTGCGAAGCCGCTGACGATGGCAGCTCAGGACTACCAACAAGGCCGACCCAGGGATCACCCTCCTGCCCACGAACGGACTCCCAGGTTGAGTAGCGGGTGTGGTAGTTCGAACCACCATCCTCCCAATAGTGGTAATGATCACTAACTAAATGTGTGTGCACTCCGCTATTTTTAAGGATTTCCGGAATGGAGTCATCAAATGGCTCCAAGGGTCCCCAATCCCTGTGAAGAAAACCTGGCCGAGCCGTATGAAAATCCCGCCTAGAAGGCATGCACGGCATTGAGCAACAGTAACTGTTGTCAAATGTTGCAGTTACGCTAGCAAGTCGATCGAAGTTCGGAGAATCTATCTCCCCCCCATAAGGTCCGAGATGTCTCCGGTTTAGCGAGTCGAACATCAATACAATGGTCTTCATCCTAGATATCTTGTAACAGCAATTTCGAAGAAACAAAAAACCAGCAGCGATGAGTCACGAAGGGCCTGATTCGAAACAACAAGCCGCTTCGTTTCTCTTGCGATTTTAAATACTTCCGTTAGCAGATTCTCCACATCAGTTCTTCACACTAAAATCATCAAACGAGGCAATCTGCTTATAGGTATTGACCCCGACCTGACCGGACGCGTGATTCGAGTCCGTGGCGCTGACTACCAGAACATCATTAAGGTAGCCAAGTAAGCTGCTGCCCGATACTACAAACTTGAGACTGTAGAAAGTGTCCGCGTTCATAGTTACTGACGAACTTGCTAGATCGGTCTTCCCACCACCCAAATTCCTTTGAATCGCCAGCGTTCCCGCGGCAGGTTTATAATACAGCAAATAGTAATTACTATTGTTGGAATACCGAGCTAAGAGACCCGTTTGCGATGTACCCCAGCTGCTTGCCTTCACGTCTGCTTCAACCGCATAGTCTGTCCAAGAACTCTGCCCCGCAAAGCTCCTACACGTCCCCGTTGCGTTATCGCTCTGAAACACTGTGTTCCCGCTATCGTCAATGTGACTGAACCCGTTTATGGTATCGGTCCATGGCGATGGGTCTGGTTGCGTTTCGAAATCGTCCGAAAACTGGGTTTGGTTCGGTGCCTTCTCGATGAAGACGAGATATTGCACGCCCGCAGTACTGTTGCCTTCCATCAAACCTCCCAAGACCATCAGAGTGTCCCCGGACAAGTAGTCCTTCGTCCAGATATCCATAGTTTCCGTGGTGACGCCATCCCTGTGGCGAAGCGTCGAGGACACGTTGGTTCTCTTTACAAATCCGTATTCAGATAGCCAATCAGGCTCCAATCCTGCGGGAAGCAAAGCATGCACGATGGCGTCCTGCTCGAGCTCTATGGTGCTCAAGTTTAGATCGGAACGGTTTCTATCTTCGAAAGAACTTGTGAAGAGGTAAAGATCCCCTCCGTAGCCAATGTTATCCACGTCATCGATAGACCACGCTGCGTCTGGATACACTTGCAAATGATCAACTGCTTTTCGAATCGTGTAGGCGATGTCGACATCGCTCTTCCTTCTGTATTGAGTTACGTCAAACGGCAGCTTGTAGCGCACCGCCACACCTTCGCAATTCATACCGGTGTAGTAACGCTCCCCTAGCGAGTCGTTGAACTTTTTAATGAAAAGAGTCGAAGCATAAGGGATATCCTTACTGAAGTCGCTCCAGGTGGTTCCGCCGTCAGTAGATCTCAACACGCCAAAGGTGGTTGCGGCCAATACTTCCTGTTCGCTACCGTAATCAGCGTATATATCAAAGTACCGATAGCCTTCATTCGGCGTGGGTTCGCCTTCCGATGGATCCGTCGTGTGAACGAGCATCCATGTTGATCCTCCATCCGTACTCTTATAAATTCCATGATCACCTCCCTTGTCGTTGGACGCGGCAAAGATCACCGTAGAGCCGTTGTTGTCGACCGTAGCTAAGGCCTCGATTTTATCCGTACTCATTACCCTCGACCACGTGCCGGTCCCAGCATGCTTGAACACGCCTCCTTGGGAATTGCTAGCATCTGCGATATACAGTGTAGATGAAGAGTTCGGATCGATTCTAATCTTCCTTATGTACATCCCACCCGGCAAACCGGAATTCATAGTCGTCCAAGAGGCGCCCGAGTTGACGCTCTTGTAGACGCCTCGGTGCTCGGCAATGGTCTCTAGATCCACTCCGCTAAGCGTTTGCCACCCACTCGAATCTCTAGCTCTAGCTTCTCCATTTGTGAACGCCAACTGCGCGAATACGGTCGAACCGCTGTAGAAATTGACCTGCTTCCATGTAGTCGTATCATTGAAGAATACATCGAATGTGATATCGACTTCTTCTCCGCTTTGGGACGAAACCAAGGAGTACTCTGCCTTGGCAGTATCACCTGCAGTTTGGCTCTGCACCTTGAGCACGCGATCGCCTTTATTGGGAAAAAGAGCTGTATCCACGAATCCATTACCTGTTTCAGTGAACGTCCAATCAGGGATACTCTGGCCCGAGCTATAATCGTTAAAACTTTGGGAGTAGACGCTCGTCCCTCCATTGTTGATTTTGAGTGCATCGATGCGAAATTCTCCAGCCTGATTACCTATTGAGTAAATGAACTTGTCCAAACCTCCAGAGATCGGACTTTTGAAGCTCAATCCAGTCGCCGGACTTACGAGCTTCCCATAGACATATACGTAATAAAGCTCATTCACCGTATCTAAGCGCACGCGAATGTTGTAGAAAGGCGTGCTGCCCACAGTCGCATAAAGTGTTCGGCTCGTCAGTGCGTCGGCAGCACTCAGTGGCGTGGGATCCAGTACCAGATCAAAAATATTCGCCTCCGGTACGCCACTCATCAAGGGATCATTTTTTTCATCAAGTCGATCATCCCCTGCAATATCGTTCTTGAAAAAATGCGGTTTCGTACGGTCCGTGAATTTCGCAAACTGGTTGGAGGGAAAGCCAGCCCACGCGTAAACTATGTTGGAATTGTCGGGATCCGAAACGATACCAATCCCCTTACCCTGCTTGCCGTTGTCCGGATCGCCCATGCTCTTCCAACTATTTCCATAATCGACACTTTTCCAGAAGCCGCGATCTGCTTCCGCGTGATACATGATACTGGGGTCGTTGGCGTCTACATGGATGTCATTGCCTTGAGCGCCTTCCATTCCCCAACCTCGGTGGATTCCAAAACGTGTGTAGGACGACGACGAGGTAACCATGGGAATGAAATTCGCCCCCGAATCCACGCTCTTAAAGATGCCGGCTCCGTCTCCGGTAATGATCAAATGATCGTTGGAAGAGGTGGTCGCCTGCACCATGAGGCTTTGTGGAATGAAGAAATCCAAGAAATTCCGGCTGTAGTTGTTCAGCCCCGTCCAATTCGAACCGCCATTCGTGGTTCGGTACACAGCACTGCTACTGCTACTAAATCCGACTTTGTACGCCGTATATACTCGATTTGCATTAAGCTGGCTGATCGCAACGTCATAGAAAACTCCCGTTTGACTGAACAAGCCAGTCGGCGGGTTATTGATGGACATTTTCGTCCAGTTTGAACCACCGTCCGTTGTCTTGTAGATGCCCCCTACATTGCCGGGGTTGTTTTGCACATACAAGGCTTGGTCCGTCAGGTAGGACCTCATGTCCGCGTAAGGCATCATGGAGGCGTACATGGTATTCGGAGTGGTTTCGCTCACCGCTACGCTGAACACGCAATCGTGCGGAAGTTCGTTTCCGGAGGATCCGTGAATCTTGGTCCAGGTCGATCCTCCATTGGTTGTCTTGAACAAGCCGACATCGGAAGCTGCAAAAACGATATCTTCGTCGGTCGGATGCACTGCGATTGTATTGATACTGGCGTAAGACTGCGATCCTGGAATTGGAAGCGGCGTCCTCACCTGCCAGGTCAAGCCTGCATCCGTACTCCTGAGAAACTCCGGCTGAGTCGGAGGCCCACCAAACTTGCCCTTAAAGTAGAAGGTCTTGTTACCGCTCGCAGCGTATACAACGTTGGAGTCGGAAGGGGCAAACTCGATGCTGGTAAAGAGGATTTCATTATCGTTCGAATGATATACTGACTCCAAACTATAGGTCCCTATCGAATCTATCGAATCGTAACTCGTCCTCAAAATGTGCCCATTCAAAGTACCGACGAGCACGTCCCTCTTATCGCTGGTGCCAGGGATAAATTTGACCTCGTATCCATTTTTCCTGGAGTTTTCACCTCCCCAGCCTGTGAGCTGCTCTCCGCCTATCGGCATAAAGCTGTCTCCCTCGTCAGCACTCACCCAAACACCTCCCGTATCCAGACCAAGGGCCACTTCATATTCCGTAGCAGAGGCTCCCTCATTAATGTCAATCGCGCCAACGAAACCGTTGCCTCCCATTCCACCAGCGTTGTACCAACCCGTCTTATCAGTACTTCCACAAAGCGAAGTACCAGCCGTAAAAGTTATAATTATCCCCCCAAAAGCAACGCTTCGAAGCTGGCTTCCTAGTTGAGCAAAGGCATCCAAATGATTCCTCAAAAAAGTACTACATACTTCAGGAAATCGAAAAGGCCAAACATACAGAGACCACAAAGACTTCATACGATTCATATAATGGGGGGGGGTGTAGATTACATTCTGACGCGACCTTCCGGCATTCAGAATAATTTAAACGAGACTAAAAACGAGTGCTGTGCCTTGATTGGGGTAGGTCACTTCATTGCTATACGCTTCATTTTAGGATACCATCTAGATAACATAAACAGGTCAACCTCACTGAAGTCGAACCCGTTCGAGGCGACTTAAAATTGAGAAATGGTGCGAAGCATCTAGATAACCACTCTTATTTTTGCCCTAAGGTTTCATAAATGCTCAGTCGACAGCGAGGTAGTTTCGTAGGAATTGCTCAACTGCGGAGTTGGCACTGAAGTCATTCTACCTCCCATTGCCATCCCGCAGCCATTCCGCAAGCTCATGACCTTCGACAAGCTGCCGACTCCGCCGTCCGTGGGCAAGACGCGGCGGAGCATCACGACGATGCCCCCTGCTCTCGCGTGAGCTTGCGAGTCTCGATTTACCGAACAACGTGACAAAGCCATCGCACAATCCAGCAGCAAGGATTTTCTCGTTCTGGAAAGGCTTTTGGGTTCGCGTTTACTTTATCTCGGTACGTTTTTACGAAACCTGGGAGTCTACCGACCAACCGTAGGATTCGAGATGCTTCCGGTTTAGCGAGTCGAACATCAATATAATAGTTTTCACCCTGGATATCTTGTAACAGCAATATTGAGAAAACGCTCTGATCCCGATCTACCCGCTCACGCATAAGACAGACCGGATTCTGAACGACAGAAAAAATCATTAGATGCTTTATATAAATCTGAAACCAGTACTGAAGAGTCGCGAAGGACCTGATTCGCAGCATCAAGCAACGTCGCTTCTCTTTGGGTATCAGATTTTCTCGACATCAGTTCTTCACGCTGAAGTCATCAAACGAAGCGATCTGCTTGTAGGTATTCACTCCGGCTCGACCGGAGCTGTGGCTTGAGTCAGTGGCGCTGACTACCATTATATCGTTAAGGTAGCCAAGCAAGTTGTTGCCCGATACTACAAACTTGAGATTGTAGAAATCGCCCGGGTTAAGCGTCGCTGGCTCACTCGCTAAATTGGTTTTTGTACCGCCCACATTCTTCTGAATGGTCAGCGTTCCCGCAGAGGGCTTATAAAACAACAAATAATAATTGCTGTTGTCGGAATATCTCGCAATGAGGCCCGCTTGCGAGCCGCCCCAGCTGCTTGCCTTCATCTTTGCTTCAACTGCATAGTCCGTCCAAGAGCTCTGTCCGGCGTAACTTCTGCAGGTGCCCGTTGCGTTGTCGCTCTGGAACACGGTGTTGCCGCTATCGTTGATGTGGCTAAACCCATTTATGGTATCGGTCCAAGGAGAAGGGTTTGGCTGCGTTTCGAAGTCATCCGCAAACAGGGTATTGTTGGATGCCTTTTCGATGAAGACGATGTACTGCATGCCCGAGGTAGGGTTGCCTTCCTTTAGGCCTCCCAAGACCATCAGAACATCCTCAGACAAGTAGTCCTTTGTCCAGATATCCATGATTTCCGTGGTGACGTCATCCCTATTGCGGAGGCTTGAGGACACGCCGCTTCTCTTCACGAATCCGTATTCGGACAGCCAATCAGGCTTCAATCCTGTGGGGAGCAAAGCATGCACGATGGCGTCCTGCTCGAGTTCTATGGTGCTCAAGGTAAGATCGGAACGATTTCTGTCTTCGAAAGAACTTGTGAAGAGATATAAATCCCCTCCGTAGCCAATATTGTCTACGTCGTCTATAGACCACGCCGCGTCTGGATACACTTGTATATGATCTACTGCTTTTCGGACCGTGTAGGCTATATCTTCACTGCCCTTCCTTCTGTATTGAGTTACGTCAAACGGAAGCTTGTAGCGCACCGCGACGCCTTCGCAATTTAATCCGGCGTAGTAACGCTCCCCGAGTGAGTCGTTGAATTTCTTTATGAAAAGCGTCGAAGCATAAGGGATATCTTTATTGAAGTCGTTCCAAGTGGTTCCGCCATCGGTAGATCTCAAAACGCCAAAGGTGGTTGCGGCCAATACTTCCTGCTCGCTACCACTGTAGTCAGCGTATAAATCGAAGTATCGGTAGCCGTCATTAGGCACGGGTTCACCATCTGATGCGTCGGTCGTGTGAACGCACGTCCACGTTGAGCCGCCGTTCGTACTCCTGTATATTCCATGGTCGCCTGATTTGTCGTTGGACGCGGCAAAGACCACCGTAGAACCGCTGTTATCGACCGTGGCTAGAGCCTCTATTTTGTCGATGCTCATTACCCTAGACCACGAGCCGGTCCCAGTATGCTTGAATACGCCTCCTTGGGAATTGCTTGCATCTGCAATGTAGAGTGTGGACAGATTGTTGGGGTCTATACGAATCTTGCGAATGTACATTCCACCCGGCAAACCGGAGTTCATGGTCGTCCAGGATGCGCCTGAATTGACGCTCTTGTAGACCCCTCGGTGCTCCGTGATGGACTCTATATCCACTCCACTAAGTGTCTGCCAGGCAACCGAGTCTCTCGCTCGAAGTTCTCCATTAGTGAAGGCCAGCTTAGCGAATACCGTCGATCCACTGCGCAAGCTTACTTCCTTCCAATTTGTCGTGTCATTGAAAAACACGTCGAAGAAAACATCAATCTCCTCCCCTGTCTGGGCCGAACTCAATGCGCATTCCGCTTCGGCGGTGTCACCATCAACCTGACTCTCGATCTTGAGGACGCGATCGCTCTTGTTCGGAAAAATCGTTGTATCCACGACTCCGTTACCTTTTGTAGTGAAGGTCCAATCCGGCACGCTCTGTCCCGAGCTGTAGTCATTAAAACCTTCGGAATAGACTTCTGTGTCTGCATTGACGACTTTGACCGAATCGATGCGGAATTCCCCTGCCTTCTGACCCATTTCGAATATCATCTTGTCCAAACCTCCAGAGATAGAGTTTCTAAAACTCAACCCACTCGCCGGACTGACAAGCGTGCCGTAGACGTATACATAATAGAGCTCGTTGACAGTATCTACGCGCACACGAACTTTATAAAAAGGCGTGCTGCCCACCGCAGCGTAAAGCGTCCGGCTCGTCAACGCGTTGGCAGCGCTCAGCGGCGTGGGATCCAACATCAAATCAAAAATGTTCGCTTCCGGGACGCCATTTAACAAGGGGTCGTTGTTTTCATCGAGGCGATCATCACCAGCAGTGTCATTCTTGAAAAAATGCGGTTTTGTCCGATCCGTGAACTTTTGGAACTGGTTATGAGGGAAAGCAGACCAAGCGTAAACGATATCGGAATTGTCGGGATCCGAAATGATGCCAATACCCTTACCTTGCTTGCTGTTGTTTGGATCGCCCATCATCAGCCAACTATTTCCATAATCTTCGCTTTTCCAGAAGCCGCGGTCGGCTTCAGCGTAATACATGACGCTCGGATCATTCGCATCAACGTGCATATCGTTGCCCTGAGGCGCTTCCATACCCCAACCTCGGTGAATCCCAAAGCGCTCGTAGGACGTTGATGAGGTAACCATGGGGAGGAAACTCGCCCCCGAATCGGTGCTCTTGTAAATGCCTGCTCCGGCTCCCGTCACTACCAAATGATCGCTAGAAGTGGAAATAGCTTGTACTGCAAGGCTTTGCGGAATGAAGAAATCTAGAAAGTTCCCGCTATAGCTGTTCAAGCCTGTCCAATTCGTACCGCCATTTGTGGTGCGAAACACACGGCTGTCACTACTGCTGGTCCCGACCCTGTAGGCGGCGTAGACCCGATTCGCGTTCAGCTGGCTGACTGCGACGTCATAGAACATTCCCGTTTCGCCGAACAAGCCATCCGGCGGATTGTTGATGGACATTTTTGTCCAGTTGGTGCCACCGTCAGTTGTTTTATATATCCCCCCTACATTGCCGGGATTCTGGAACACATACAAAGCCTGATCCACGAGGTACGTCCTCATGTCTGCATAGGGCATCATCGATGCGTACATGGTATTGGGAGAGGTCTCACTCACCGCTACACCAAAAACGCAATCGTGCGGAAGCACATTTCCAGAGGATCCGTGAATCTTAGTCCAAGTCGAGCCGCCGTTGGTTGTTTTGAATAGGCCCACATCAGACGCAGCAAATACGATATCTTCGTCAGTCGGATGCACCGCGATTGTATTGATGCTGGCAAAAGACTGGGATCCTGGAATCGGGAGCGGCGTCCTCACTTGCCAGGTCAAACCGGCATCCGTACTCCTGAGAAACTCTGGCTGGGTCGGAGGCCCACCAAATTTGCCTTTGAAGTAGAATGTCTTGTTGCCGCTCGCGGCATAGACAACATTGGAATTGGAAGGAGCGAACTCGATACTGGTAAAGAGAATCTCGTTATCATTGGAATGATATACCGATTGCAAACTGTAGATCCCTGACGGATCGTAACTCGTCCTGAAAATGTTCCCATCCAAAGTACCGACGAGCACGTCCCTCTTATCGCTGGTGCCAGGGATAAACTTAACCTCGTAACCGTTTTTTCGAGAATTGTCACCCCCCCAGCCCGTGAGCTGCTCTCCGCCTATCGGCATAAAGCTGTCTCCCTCGTCAGCGCTCACCCAAACACCTCCCGTGTCGAGCCCAAGCGCTACATCATATTCCGTAGCAGAGGATCCCTCATTGATGTCAATCGCGCCAACGAAACCGTTGCCTCCCATTCCACCAGCGTTGTACCAACCCGTCTTGTCAGTACTTCCACTAAGCGAAGTACCAGCCGCAAAAGTTATGATTATCCCCCTAAGAGCAGCGCTTCGACGCTGGCTTCCTAGTTGAGCAACGGCATCCCAATAATTCCTCAAAAGAGAACTACATACTTCAGGGAATCGAAAAGGCAAAACATACAGAGACCACAAAGACTTCATACGATTCATATAACGGGGGGTATAGGTTAAATTCTGACGCAATTTTCCGACATTCAGAATACATTAAACGAAAATAAAAACGTGAGCTGTGCCTTGATTGGGGTAGGACACCAAATTGCTATACGCTTCATTGTAGAATGTCGTCTAAAATTCATAAATAGGTCAACCTCGCTGAAGTCGAACCCGTTCGAGACGATTAAAAATCGAGAAACAGTGCGAAGCATCTAGAAAGCCACTCTTCTTTTTACACTAAAGAGGCCGGACTCTAGGTCCGGCCTCAGGTTTAATTTATTTGCTACCGCTATATAACAAAAATAAAAACGCTAGAACTTGAAGGTATTCGTCAAATACCAGCTCTGGAGCGCTGGAAGACGAAGCTGCGCTACATTTCCAAACGCATCGATCGTCACAGGCACTGGAGCATCGTCAGCAAGGACATTACGAATGTTCAGCTGAACTTTCCAATCTACCTTCCCATCGAAAACTTTACGTTTGTAGCCGACCCAAGCATCAAAGTTCTCTTCTTTCGGACCGTAATACGAATTCGATACATCTACGATTCTCTGACCGTCCTCATTGAATGCCCAAGGGTTGCCAATAGCTGCTTCATCTTGCCAGCGAACAGCTCCACCAACATTGAATCCCTTGAGAGCAGAGTCCTTTTTGAAGGTATAGTTCGTTACTAGATTGAAACGCCACTCACGCTGCTCGGTAACAACGCCACCATCCTGATCGACGATCGCCTGGAGCGGAACGCGAAGGTTTCTATCATAATGGCCTCCAATCGTATTATCTGGATAGGCAGCCGCGAAGGCATCGATGTCCAAAAACTCGCCGGGCTCCCAAGCAAGCTCCTCAAGGACACTGTCGCCCACCAAGAACTGAGGATAGTCGAACACGTTCTGCCAATCCGGCAATCGGAGAGCTACATAATCTCGAAGCCCCTTCATGCTCTCGGTACGTACAGTTTCCTGCCTGGAAGCATTGAAGGCAATTCGCCAATTCGGCAACGGATTATACATAAGCTCAATTTCCATACCCTCAGCATCTGTACTCGTAGTATCTGTAATATTTCCGAGATTATCCCATATATATATCGAACCGCTTTCATCCAAACGAAGATTGATCTCTTCTGCGACAGCAGCTGGGACAGTACCAAACGAATCAAAGACAGGGTCATTGACATCCAAGTAACCAGCATCAACGCCAATCTGGAATCTTTCACGGAATCGAGCATCCGTCTGCAAAATCGCCTGCCCTAATAGATTGCCACCAGTGAAAGACTGATCCTTCAAACTTGTCTCAAAGAAGTTCACTTTGAGCGCTAGCTTATCCTCAAAGGTATTGATTCTAAAACCAATCTCCTCGGTTGAACCAGTAGGAGGAGCGAGAGGTCTCGCCAAGGCGTCTAGCCTTCCAGTCGCGGCGGGATCGAAGTTCTCCGACTCACTCATGAACACACTGAAGTTGGTTCCAAGCGGAAGCTTCCATTTGCTGGGAGACTTTGCGACAATGCTCCAGCTGAAGTAGTCATCGGAACCTGCAATCTCATCGTACGTAGCGTCCTGAAGATTTGGCACACCGCTCGTTCCCTCTACGCTACCGTAACGTGCAGTTGTATTCGTCACATCATCACTGCGATACCCTAAAGTAGTGATGACATGATTCTCGAGTAGTTTACTCTGAAGAATAAAAGCCGTCGTTTCGATTTCAGTTCCACTGTCGCTTGCGGATGCAAGATGAGTCGTGGACGTGTGAGGAATGTCCCTGAAATCCTGACTAGCCTTGTCCCATACGCGCAAGGTGCTTACTTGACCGTCAGCAAAGAAATCACGAGCAGAGAAACCGATCGGAGATATGCTAATCTGATCCAAGGAAGTAACAGTCGGACCAAGGTACACTGCCGCACCTACATCACGGTGCGGGTGCCCAAAGGGCATGTTAGGATTCAGTCCATTGTTTGCATTCCGCTCAATCCCTTCGCCTTCCCATGTTTCATCATAGCCCAAACGTGAAAAGTCCGACTCTGCACGACTGGCATAAAACGACAGAGTGTGATTTCCAAGAACGCTGCCGAGCCAATTCTCCATACCAGCATCCCGAACGAAATCGAACCTAGCGAAAGCGTTTAGTTGCACAGCGTTTCGCTCCCTTTCTTGGTCAATCACACCACTCATGGTCTGAGTCAAGGCAATCGCCGGCCTCAAAGCATTCGCATTTGGAGATCCATCGAAGTTATCCCTAGTCACGTCCAGCCGAACAACATAATCGCGGGAACCGGTCGGGCCCTTTTGAATCTCCCTCTCTTGATGCTGCCAGTCAAAGGCAACCTCAGCACCAAATCGTCCGTCTTCCGAGACAAACTCAAAAGCGCCGTTAAACGCCTCAAAATCCTCATTCTGGAATGCAAAATCTCCCGCCAGGAAATTGTTCTTCCAATCAAAAATCGAATAGTCCGCGAAACTCTGTGGCTGTAGACCAATTCCAGTAGCCATCTCGTAGTCAGTACGAGAAAAACGGTTAGTACGGCCTTTACGGTCTATTCCTGCTGCGTTGCCATTCTGAATAGCGTTAGGACTCAATGCCCAACGAGTAGAATACTGCCCCGGAGAATCCCCAGCAAGAGACCCATCAGCATTCAAATTCAGACCGTACTGAACGAAAATCCGCGGGCCCGCGCCAGCTACTTGAGCAGTCTTTCCTCCAAAATCTATTTCTGGAATTGCATCAATATCAATCCGAGGATCGTCAGGTAAAATATTGATTCCATAGGTTTCGAGTCCTACCTCATTTAGGTAATACGAAATACCGTCAATTGGGCCAAACGGATTGGCACGATTCGCTCGAATCTCACCCACCTCACCATTAACGCGAAAAGTCAGATTATCAGTAACGTTCCACGTAGTTGTAGCAAAGATACGGCGATCATCTTCGAATGCTGGATCCTGCCTGTACTTGAAGTTGTCATTTAGCAACGCGACACGAACCGCCAACTTGTTCTCAATGAGCTGCATATTGCCATCAAGCGTAGCTCGAACACTTCCATTGCCGTCAAACCTCAAGGATATTTCGTTTTTGTCCTCAAAGATAGCTTGCTTGGTACTTGAATTAATAATTCCCGCAGGACTCCCTTGCCCAAACAAAATGGAGTTGGCACCTCTGACAATTTCTATCCTATCAACATTATATTGATCCACAGGTATATTGCTCTGAAATAAGTTGCGCGTCTGGTCAGCTGCAGCAAGGCCGCGAACACGCTGAGCACCCTGGGGATTCGTAATAGCATTTGCTCCACTTTGAAATCCCCTAGCAGCTCCATCACTATCCTCGAACCCGGAACTGAAGTTTCCTCCAACTCCGGCAGTCTCAGTGTTTCCAGTATAAATCAATAGCTCTTCCAGGTTGGTAGAACCAGTGTCCTCAAGAAACTCTCCTGTTATTGAAGTGATGGCTGCACCAACATCCGAAAGATTGGTTTTAAGGCGAGTGCCAGCGAGAGTCACATTCGCTACATAGCCTTGATCTTCCTCCGCACTAACTATAAACGGAGACAGTTCAAACACTTCGTCATCTGCAGAATCATCCTGACCATTCAAGACGGCCGGTCCTCCAACCACCGCCACCGCAGACAAAATCGGGAATAATCCACTTCGTCTCGTGCTCAAAAAGCGTTCCACCTGATTAACAGAAGGCTCTTTTTTTATATTATTGTTCATAGGTATTTGATACAGTTATCCAATCAGGCCCTCACAACATACCAACAACCCATTAAGAGAGACAGAAGGTAAAAACCATATTCCTTAAATCGTTGCGACAGTCCCAGAGAGAACCTTTTATTGAGGTTTTTACGATCCTCACCAAAGCCAATATAAAAAAGGCAAAGACTGGTTGCTGGGGAGGAAAGTGAGGTATTTTCGAAACGAATATAACAAACGCCATCCCCAGACATAAGTCAATCGGCCCGACATCGAACCCGTTCGAACGCTTAACAAACCCTCAACAAAATACAACGTGGCAAACCCCAAATAAGGACACTAGAAACCGGATAAACAATTCTAAACCTGAAGTATTCCTGCTTGCTGCAAAAACTAATCACTGCAACCGAAGAGTGTCTGGTGGTCGAGGACGCGGAAGCAGGTGTTGCGGCTGCGATAGCGGAGAGCATGAAAGGTCTCGCTGTTGGTAATGCACAGCTTGATGGACGTGCTCACCTTTGTGCATCAAGTCTTGAAGACATATAGTCGAAACTCTATTGGCATTATGTCAAGAGATCGTCTAATAGATCGCTAAAGCTATATTTTATCAGGTTTTCACGCACTTTGTTAGGGCTTTTTCCAAAAAGCTTCCCACTATGGAGTGCCGATGGGAAAGGATTCATATCTAAGCAAAATGACCGACACAGAGTGGATCTGTAGTTGAACCCTTGATACCAGGGCCTTAAAAGCTCTCGGTGGTTACTTTTTAATAGTAGAAATATGAAATATCTGTCGCTTGTCCTTTTATCGCTAATTTCCTTCGTCTGTGTGCACGCGTCCCAGACTAGGCCAAACGTGGTCATTATATTTCTCGACGATGCTGGCTGGTCGGATTTTCATCCATTTGGGGATCCTGAGTATGAGACGCCACACGTGCAGCGTCTGGCTGAGGAAGGTTGTCGATACAATAGTTTCTTCGTACCGCAGGCGGTTTGCTCGGCTTCTCGTTCGGCATTGTTGAGCGGAGCCTATCCAGGGCGTACGAAAGTATTCGGCGCCCACGGTCCTTTGGGGCGCGGTTTAGAGCCAAAGTTTGCGATTCTGAGCGAAGTGCTGAAGGGAGCGGGCTACAAGACGGCCCTATTCGGCAAGTGGCATATAGGAGATCAGCCAGATACGCGCCCGCATGCCCGCGGATTCGATGAAACGGCTGGACTGATGTATTCGAATGATATGTGGGAGCATCACCCAACCGATCCCGAGACCTGGGGTAAGCATCCGCTACAGTATTGGGAAAATGGAGACATCGTCGTTGATAGGGTGACGCCAGAGTTCCAAAGATCGCTGACTACCAGAGCCACCGAGCGAGCGGTAGACTTTATTGAGCGGCACAAGGACAAACCGTTTTTCCTCTACGTTCCCCACTCTATGCCGCACGTCCCTCTCTACGTTAGCGACAAGTTCGAGGAAAAGTCGGGTGTCGGCCTTTACGGCGACGTGATTATGGAGCTCGATTGGTCGGTGGGAGAGATCGACAAGGCACTGGAGAGGAGTGGCGTTAAGGAGAATACTATCGTGATTTTCAGCTCAGATAATGGGCCTTGGACAGGCTACGGCAACCACGCGGGCGTGACGCCCTTCCGTGAAGCAAAGACGACGGGATTCAACGGAGGTACCCAGTCTCCGTGCATTATTCGCTACCCGGGTAAGATAGAAGCAGGAAGCTCCTCGGACAGGACATTCTGTTCAGTGGACTTACTGCCGACGATTTGTCGCCTGACGGGAGCGTCCCTGCCTGAGAACGAAATCGACGGAAAAGACGTCTGGCCTTTGCTGGTTGGCGAGAAGGGCGTCAAGAATCCGCACAAGTACTACCCCTTCTCTACCGTCAAAGAGTTCCAGGGGGTGATAAGCGGAAATGGTCGCTGGAAGCTGCATCTGCCTCACGGGTATCGAATCGTGAAGACTCCCGGGATGGACGGCGTGGAGGGAGAGTACGGGCGGCACAAGATCGAGCTTTCTCTTTTCGACCTGAAAAAGGATCCGGGGGAAACGACGAACGTGATCGCGGACTTCCCAGAAGTCGCGGAAAGACTGCAGAAGCTGGCCGCTAAGCATCGGGCAAGATTCTACGAATAGAGGTGTGTAATATCTCCAAGTTTTACAATCCGGCGATCGCCGGATTGTTGATTTGCATGGGCTCCCTAGGCCTTGCCGAAGGCGACGTGAGCAGCGATAGGCCTTTGGGTTCGAGGTAGAGAAATCGCATTTTGGCTAGTGTCTGGAATCTTTCTCAATAAGGCAGCTGCACCTTCAAGTAGCTTACGTAGTATGGTACCATCGGATTCAATCTACTTCACCTTCTTGCAGAGACTGCAGTCGATCACTGTGCCCGTTTCCGATTACTAATACTTGTGATTACGGCCCCTTTTGACCAAGGGAGACCTTGGCTTGTCCTAGCGGCAGGAGCAACGGGTTGTTCGCCGAAATCAACCCCGGTACTAGAGAAAGGAATACGATAAAAACCAAGCGAGTATCACACGCCCTGCGAATGGTGTATCCATTTTCACACGTTACGAATCGTCTAACGAACCTGTTTCCTCGTATCCGTTCTTTCGTTACTTTTGAAACGTAAGCATATCCAAACTCACCCCAAGAGAGATATAACCGCAACACTATTGCCAGGGCACTTTACCGGCTTCCTGGATATGCCTCATGAGCAGCCAGTTTAACTCCTTGCTGACTTTGTTGTCCGAACGCGTGGGGTTCGTTTCCAAAGGATCGGCTTCAAGATCTACAAGCTGCATTGCTTCAAAGGAATCATTCTGGAGAAGTTTCCATTTTCCTTTGCGAATAGCGTAGTAAGCCCGCCCTCCCCGCGAACCGCCTTCACGTCTTACCCATACCATGACCCGCTCGGGATCCGCCGCTTCGCCCTCCAGCCATATGGGAAGGAGACTCTGCCCGTCGATGGGATGCGATACCTCGACACCAGCGATTTCGCAAAGAGTTGGAAATAGATCCATAGTCATGCCCGGTTCACTGGAACGTTGAGCGGGGATTTTCCCCGGCCAAACGACACAGGTAGGCACGCGAATCCCTCCTTCCCAATGGTCTTGCTTTCCGCCTCTCAGCGGGAGATTTCGTTGTTCATAGGGCAAGGCTCCTCCATTGTCAGAGGTGAAAATGACCAAGGTCTCCTCTTGAATTCCAAGCGATTCGATGCTTTTGAGCACCCGTCCGATATGATGATCAAGGTGCTCGATGAAGGCCACGTTCTTAGCTCTCTTTTCGCTCAAATGGGGTTCCCGATTTCGAACTTTCTCAAGCCACTCCTCCGGGGGTTGAATAGGGAAATGAGGTGCATTGTATGCAAGGTATAGAAAGAATGGATCTTCATGTGCCGCTTGCTTCTCTAGGTAGTGGATGGCGGCTTCAGTGAAGACTTCCGTTGCATGACCCTTAGGTTGAATGACTTCTTCGTTATAACGCATCCAATTCTTGTCACCGCGCAGATGAGTCCAGTAGTCATCCATCATGTCACCGAGAAACCCGTAGAAATGGTCGAACCCACGGGAGTTAGGGATGTTGGGTTTCTCGTATCCAAGATGCCATTTGCCGACGATACCAGTATGATAGTTTGCTTGCTTCAACAGGTTCGGGAGCGTGGGCGTGTTCGGGTCTAAACGGCCCCAACTGTCATCATTCTGCCGTATCACCCCAGGAACGCCTACCTTGTCCTGATAGCGACCAGTCAGCAGGGCAGCTCTGGTGGGGGAGCAAACAGTGCAGTTTGCGTAGAACTGGTCGAAGCGCATCCCGCTCTCCATCAGACGGTCGAAGTTGGGAGTTCGCATGTCCGGCGCTCCGTAACAGGCAAGGTCTCCGTATCCAAGATCATCGACAAGGATAAGGAGAATGTTTGGTTTTCCCCCAGACGAATCGGGTTCTCCTGCGAGAGAAAAGGTGACGAAAAACAGCGGTAGCGCGATGGAAACAAGCGTCGCTGTTATCCTGAGTGATCTTGGTTTTTCGTTCATTAGAGATACAATTCGTTCGGGAGTTTTTAGGGATGCGCCATCGAAGCTGGTAGCTCAAAGGCCACCATGTTTTCCTATTTTTCAACTATAGTGTATGAGGTACTAGTTCAACCAGCAGACTGCGAGGCAAAGCCAAAGCAATCAATCCAGAGCTCCAAAAGACTTCCACCGCCCTTCTAAAAAAGCGTCCAAGCATTTCAGCATTCCTTTTGGAAACGCTCAGTGACTTTCGTATTTCCGCTCCAATTCATAAGATTAACTGCTTTCTGCGCGTGGTAGTCCATTCTACATTCAGCCAGCGCTTGCCTGAGTCTAATAATTTCGGCCTCTAAATCGGTGACATAACGCCCATCGACTCCATTCCTGTGTTCCGACTGACAGCCTTCTATATTCAAACGGATGAAATCGACATGATTCTCCTTAAGGAACTGAAAAACAAACGCTTCCGACTTAGAGCTAGCGAACGACAAGACGACACGACTCTGGAAGCAACCATTACCTTCTCCATCTATATCCATACTTCGTTAATCAGACAGGAAGCGCTATCTCCACGCATACTACAATTTAACTACTATAGAACTCCAGCGTAGGGAGCTTGCCCGCTTAGCCACACGCTACTGGGCAGCCGATAAACGCCCTATTTCTCAAACTCTATAGTGTATTGAACTCCTTCAACACTAGATCTTCTTTCGGTCGCCCTTCTCCAGCCTTCCGACTCCTCGCCACCAAAAAGCTCATGCCATGCAGCCCTCCTTGACTTACCCTCATTCCCCCAAGCATAGCTCGGCGGAGCGGGTGGATTACAAGAATCATTACCGTACCCTTCAGGAAGCATTGCTTTCCAACCAGATCTCAACTCACCCGCCAGATTTTCGGCGATGATCGCAAATTCCGAGTCATTCACAAGATTCCTAGACTCTGAAGGATCCGCTTCGTAGTCATAAAGCTCACGCTCCAAAACAGTGCCGCCGGGCATTTCCACCCATTCTGTGTAACGGTAACGGTCAGTTCTCAAACTGATACCTTCCACCTCAGACACGTTTCCGCGTGGCTGCTGACTGAAGACCCCCCTCTTCCAATCCATATCAGGATCACTGAGCACCGGCCCAACGCTTGTTCCCTCAAGATGTCGAGGCACATCAAATCCGGTCAAATCAACAAGAGTTGGAAAAACATCAACCGCCTCCACAAGAGCGTCAGATCTGATTCCCTCATCAATCTCGCCTGGCCAAGCCATGATAAAGGGAACCTTAAGCCCATTCTCAAACAGGTTAGTCTTACCCCAGTAATTTTGCTCACCTAGCAAGAACCCATGATCGGAGATCAAAGCAATAATCGTGTTTTGAGCTAAGCCCGATTCCTCCAGTCCATCGAGGAGCCTCCCGATCTGAGCGTCGACGAAACTAGCACTCGCGTAGTACGCATGCCTTATTTTTGAAGCATACGGAGGAGAAAACGATTTAGCGGGATCGCCGGTCTCCCAGCGGTATTGCTTGAGATAATACTGATCCACTGCGTAATGGGAAGTTCCGCTTGCTAATCCCACAGGGACAGGTTGAGCGATTCGTTCGCGATCGTACATATCCCAGAACTCTTTCGGGGCTGAAAACGGGAGGTGCGGCTTCTGAAAGCCGACGATGTAGCAAAACGGCTTCTCTCCGTCCAAGCTCTTGAGATCGCGAACGGCATCGGTGGCGATCTTGTAGTCGATAAAGGCCTCTTCACCCTCAACAACCTTTTCATAGGGAGGCACCTGCGCTTTGCCTAGTTCTTTGAATTGCTTGATCCTGTCTTTCGACACAAAACCGCCAGCTCCAGATTTAGGTTTAGTCAGCTGGAACTTATTGTCTATGCCATGGTGGACCTTACCGAACTGCTTAACGTTGTACCCTTTCTCGTGAAAGAAATCCGATATGATCCCAACTTTCGGCTGCAACTCTTCGACAAAGTAGGAGCTGTAAGGGTAGTTCACGCCGGTGGTATCAGGACGTAATCCCGTCAAAATGCTCGCTCTAGATGCTGAACAAACCGGTTGCTGAACATACATCTTGCTAAACAAGGCACCACGAGATGCCAAGGCATCAATATTGGGAGTTTGGATAGGCCCACCTACTGCACTGATATCCGCATTCAGATCATCGATCATTATAAACAGAACATTCGGCCTATCCTCAGCCAACAAGTCCCCCGAGACCGGAAGAGCACATAAAGAACAAAGAACTAATAAATATCTCCTAAACATTTTTATAATACTATAATCTAAAACTGTTCACGTGAGCGAACTAAGCCTAAACGCAACATAGACAAGCGAACCACGGGCGAAGCCCAATCAACACCCTACGAAAACAAATAGCATAGTATCGATCTTGCATTAGCAAAGAGTGCATCAAACCAAGCCCCCTAGGCTCATTTTCCTTTCGTAGCCTGACGAGTAGATGCTGAATTCTTCTCTGGCCCGTAAGCCACGGGGTGAGGAGCGAATGGATTACTCGACTCGTTAGAAATCCCATCAGGCAAAGCAGACCTCCAACCAGCAACTAATTGTTTGGACAGCATTTCAACTGTTTCGGAATGAGCAGCCGTCTCAGCAATATTCACGGTTTCAAGCGGATCGCTTTCATAATCATACAACTCGCGTGAAAGCAGAGACGTTTTTTCGATACCCTCTTTCTCCCACCACTCGACATAGCGATACCGATCCGTTCTGATCGCGTAACCCTCCAAGTCACCACTTCGTGGATACTGGCTAAATGCAGCCGTTTTCCACTCACGGTCCGGTGAGTCGAACAAGGGTCGAAGGCTTGTCCCTTCAATAAAATCAGGAACCTCGAAACCAGCCAAATCAACCAAGGTTGGATACAAATCGACGTACTCGACTAAGGCTGAGGTTCTAGCTCCCGTAGATCCTGGCAGCGAAACGATTAGCGGTGCTCGAGTCGACCACTCATAGTTGGTTGTTTTTCCCCAGGCCCCCTGGTCACCAAGGTGCCAGCCATGATCCGACCAAAACACGACGATCGTGTTGTCCCTCAGGTCCAGACGATCTAGTTCGTCCATCAAGTACCCGACCTGAGCGTCTATAAAGGAAACGCACGCAAAGTACGCCCGCCTGAGGACCCGAGCTCGATCATCAGAAAGCCGACGCGGTCCATAGTCATTCTCGCCTGAGTAATTCGACAAGGAGTAGTGGGCAGTAGCGTAGTCTGGAGCTCCATCCGGCAGAGAAGGAACTGGCGAAATACCGACATCCACATCTTCATAAAGATCCCAATACTTCTTAGGAGCAACCCATGGCAAGTGAGGCTTAAAATACCCCACACCTAGAAAAAAGGGAGCGTCTTCCTGCTGCGCTCTACGCATGGTATCTATCGCCTCGGCGGTTGACATTCCATCCTTATAAGCTAACTCCGGAGCGTCTGCGAATTCAAACGCTGGCGTCTCTTTCGTCCTGCCATGCTTGTGCTTTTTCCCCAGAGCAACGTTGTGCGGATCGAGATAATGAACATTCCAAGTAGGCAGATAGTGTCGCTCGGTCATGTGATCCTCAAACCCGTGGTGTATCTTTCCAAACGTTCGAGCGAAATAGCCTTTATCGAAAAAGAACTCAGCTATCGAAGGTCGCGTTTTTCGAAACTCGTGCATGAAGTATTCACTATATGGATAATCAACTCCAGTTGAATCAGGACGGCACCCAGTAAGGATACTCGCACGCGAGGCCGCACAAACAGCTTGCTGCACATAGGCACGCTCGAAGAGCAAGCCGTCTTTAGCCAACTTATCGATGTTGGGAGTTTTCGCGATAGCATCGCCGTAGCAACCAAGCTCCACTCTAAGATCGTCAACTCCGATAAACAGGATATTGAGTGGTTTTCCACTTTCTGAATACGCAGTCGCAGACAAAAGGAGCAGCGACGAGAATAAGTACTTAATCAAAAGGTTCATAAATATATAAGATCTATAAAATCAGCTACTAGGCTCACTTTCTTTTCTTGGACTTACGAGTAGATGCAGGGTTCTTCTCAGGCTTGACCACGGGAAGAGGAGCGAGCGGATTGCTCGATTCGTTATTAAATCCACTTGGCAAAGCAGACCTCCAGCCAGCGACTAATTGCCTGGACAGCATTTCAACCGTCTCGGAATGAGCAGCGGTCTCAGCAATATTCACGGTTTCAAGCGGATCGCTTTCATGATCGTATAACTCGCGCGAAAGCAGTGCCTTTTTCTCGGTACCGTCTTTTTCCCACCACTCTACATAGCGATACCGATCCGTTCTGATGGCGTATCCCTCCTTGCCTTTCCCTCGAGGAAACTGGCTAAAGGCGGCCGACTTCCAATCTCGATCTGGCGACTCTAACAAAGGCACGAGACTGGTTCCCTCAATAAAATCTGGAACCTCAAAACCAGCTAGCTCCGCCAGGGTAGGATACAAATCGACGTACTCTACTAAGGCTGAGGTTCTAGCACCCCCAGATCCTGGCACCGACAGAATTAGCGGGGCTCGAGTCGCCCACTCATAGTTGGTTGTTTTTCCCCAAGCCCCCTGATCACCAAGGTGCCAGCCATGGTCTGACCAAAACACGACGATCGTGTTGTCCCTCAGGTCCAGACGATCTAGCTCGTCCATCAAGTGCCCGACCTGAGCGTCAATAAAGGAAACGCACGCAAAGTACGCCCGCCTAAGTTCCCGAGCACGATCATCAGAAAGGCGACGCGACCTAGAATCACTCTCGCCGTAATACTTGGGTAAAGCATAGTGAGTAGTAGCGTAGTCTGGAGCTCCATCCGGCAGAGAAGGAACTGGCGAAATACCGACATCCACACCTTCATAAAGATCCCAATACTCCTTAGGAGCAACCCATGGCAAGTGAGGCTTATAATACCCCACACCTAGAAAGAATGGCGCATCTTTCTGCTGCGCTCTACGCATAGTATCTATCGCTTCGGCGGTTGTCATGCCATCCTTATAAGCCAACTCCGATGCGTCTACGAACTCAAACGCTGGTGTCTCTTTAGAAGTGCCACGCTTGTACTTTTTGCCCAGAGCAATATTGTGCGGATCGAGATAATGAACATTCCAAGTGGGAGTGTAGTGCAACTCGGTCATATCATCCTCAGGTCCGTGGTGTATCTTTCCAAGCGTACGCGAAAAATAGCCATTGTTGAAAAAGAACTCGGATATCGAAGGCCGTGCTTTTCGGAACTCATGCATGAAGTATTCACTATATGGATAGTCAACCCCAGTTGAATCAGGGCGGCACCCAGTGAGCAAACTTGCACGCGAGGCCGCACAAACCGCTTGCTGCACATAAGCACGCTCAAAGAGCAAACCGTCTTCAGCTAACTTATCGATGTTGGGAGTTTTCGCTATAGCATCCCCATAGCAGCCAAGCTCCACCCGAAGGTCATCAACTCCGATAAACAGGACATTGAGTGGTTCTCCACTTTCTGAATACGCAGTCGCAGACAAAAGGAGCAGCGACGAGAAAAGGTATTTAACTAAGGGGTTCATATATATACAAAATCTATCGAATCAGGCTAAGCGGTCACCTCAGTTGGGAGTATAACTCGCTTGAAGCGCACTACTCACCCTCCCTCGCACTCGAGGTCTGGCGCGAAGAGTTTACTCAATGAAACTTCTTTGTTTTCGTGTAAGTTGATTGACTCAAAACACCGGGTGCGGTCAATCTCGTCCAAGTCGAACCCGTTCGAGTCACCCCTCCCCTCAAAAGAAAGAGATGGCTAAATCAAATCAACGAGGCAAAGCCGCAACGATGGCTGATCTCGCCGAAAAAACCGGATTCGCCAAGAGCACGGTATCCCTTGCCCTGAGAGACCACCCTTCCGTTGCAGAAGAAACTAAAGATGCAATTAAGCGTGCAGCGGAAGAGCTCAACTACGAAATCCCTCCATTAATTGCGGCCCACATGGCCCACGTACGAGGCTTAAAGGAAGAGAGATTCCACGGCACATTAGGTTTTTTGACTACACTCAAAGAAGGTAGAGAACTGAACGCTTCAGCACCGTTCAAAGCCTACCTGAAAGGAGCTAGAGACACGGCGCAAAAACTAGGCTACAACCTCGACTACTTTCACGTCGAAACCGATGGAAGCAACCGAGAGAGACTAGACAGAATCCTACTCGCTAGAGGAGTGCTCGGAGTGATTCTGACAACACCCGATCCGACAGCGGAAATAGCGCCTAAGCTTGACCACCTCGCGACCTCCATCATCGGATACACATTCTCAAATTACAGTTTTCCGAGAGCAGCATGTGACAACTACTCAATCTGCGAAGGCCTCATCAATAGACTGAAACGAATGGGCTTCAGAAAAATTGGATACGTCTCAAAACTGGACGCAGACCAGAGAGGCCGCAACCTGGCACGAGCTAGTTTTCTGGTCCATAATGAAAATACGAAGAAATCGGACCGCATCCCTCCCTTTATCGAAAAGGCCCCCCCCACCCACGAATTCGACAAGAAGAAGTTAAAAGGCTGGATTGATCGCTACCAACCAGAGGTTTTAATTACCGCTTTCGGACTGGAAGTGAAAACCGTCCTGAATAATCTAGGACTCCAAATTCCGAATGACATTCAACTAGCGACATACTGCTGGAAAAATGACTCTTCCGACATCAGTGGATACTATCAGAACTACGAGAAGATCGGAGCATCCGCAGTGCACCTCTTAATCGGGCAAATGCACCGAAACGAAAAGGGCCCATCAGATACCCCTCCCTCTTTGCTCGTCGGTGGTGAGTGGAGAGAAGGTAAAACACTCAAGGTAGCGGCCGCTGTCCCAGCGGCCATTCTCAAGAAGAGTGCCCGCTAGGGACAACGGACGCTACCCTATATGGGCAAACCTTTTTGCCAGTGGCATAATTCCCAACTAAGATAGGATAGGTCAAAAGTGAAGAATTCCACCAACCGAAGGCCAAACGAGAGAGTTCCAACTTCTGAAAAGTTGGCCTACAGTCTCGGTGGCATTGGAGCGCAATTCGGAGGTTGGGGAATCGGAGGACTTGCCAAGCCAGTATACACGCTAATCCTGGGAGTCAGCCCTACCTCAGTTGGTCTAGTCTTAGCCATAATGCGTATCTGGGATGCCATACTCGACCCCTTGATAGGTTGGACGTCAGACAGGTGCAGCTCAAAATTCGGACGCAGAAAACCGTTTATCTTCGTGGGAGCTGTACTGATGGGAATCTCCTACCCTCTCATTTGGTGGGCCTCACAAGAGTGGAGCGAAGACACGAAGGTACTATACTTCACCCTATCACTACTCATCTTCTACACGTCACTCACGACCTACCTAGTTCCCTACCACGCTCTGGGTACAGAACTGACGCCAGACTACGCCGAAAGGACCAGAATCATGGCAATGCGGAGTATCGTCATGAAATCCGCTACGTTCATCATTCAATGGATCGTGCCATTCGCCTTTTTTTTGGAACGGGAAAAAGTCTTCGGTTCTGTCGTCTCGAGTCTCCGTAGTCTCACAGTCGGCGCAGGAATACTGCTTGCAGTCGCTGGCATTCTAACAGCCGTGTATTCACGAGAAAGATACTACGACCTTTCACAAAAAGAAAAAGCAAAGATACCTTGGGAAGCATTCAGGATCCTAGTTAAAGACTCCTTGTTTTGGAGACTGAACGGCATCGGCATATCGGCTATGATTTCGGGGCATCTAACTCAGTTTCTGAGCCTATACCTTATGGTTGCCTACGTCGCCAAAGGAGACGCTGCCTTCGGAACTTACCTGATAGGCATCGGAGCGAGCGTCGCAATGGCCATCGGCATTGTTACAAACATAGTGACGATGCGGTATCTAGCCGACAAGTTCGATAAACTCTTACTCATAAAATGGTCGTTGGGATTCTTGGTGTGCGCATCGATACTGAAATGGTTCCTATACAACCCTGAACACCCGTACCTCAGTGTTCTCATCCCAGCAACACAAGCACCTGCACAATCCCTCTTTTGGGTCATGATTGCAGCCCTTTCACCTGACTACCTAGACCATCACGAGAAGGTTCACAACAAAAGGATAGAAGGTTCATTCGGAGCGTTTAGCAGCTGGACAACCAAACTCTCATCTTCAGCGGCAGCCGCTCTATCAGGCTACA
The DNA here is from genome assembly GCF_016595505.1 of Pelagicoccus mobilis. GTDB lineage: Bacteria > Verrucomicrobiota > Verrucomicrobiia > Opitutales > Opitutaceae > Pelagicoccus > Pelagicoccus mobilis. The sequence continues at coordinate 76,428 of NZ_JAENIL010000016.1, forward strand.
TTCTAGTCTTCACCGGCTTTGAAATCGATCAGGCCGAGAACCAATCCGTAAGCGCTTTTGTATGGATGCGGATACTGATCATAATCATTCCAATCGGCCTGTACTCCGTTTCATGGATACTCGCCAAACATTACCCTTTTACCAGAGATAAAGTAGATTCAATAGCCAAAGAACTGACCAAAAGAAGAGGCAGCATAGATTGAAAGTACTCGCAGGAAGCCGACCAAAACATTTGCAACAATCCTTGCTCCCCCTCTACAGGCAATAGCCTTCAATAGCTCCCATACGGACTAACCTCTTCCCTATTCATTCTGCTACACCTCAACTGCCCTCCTCCCCTCACCAACTCCTTCAACGCTTCGGCGTCGGCTTGAAATTACTGGAGGTCGTAGTGAGGGTAGCTGGGATTGAGGTGGGACTTCGAGTTAGCGTTTCGATTCCTCGAGACCTTCTATCGCTAGTTGAAAACTCACAAACTCCATTATCAATCTGAAAGGGAACCGAACCCACCTGCTTTGCATTTACTTCGCATTTATCACGTAAAACCCTGCCACAGAGCGTAAAATCTTGTGCATTCAACAGGATACAACCTATCTTATAATCCCCTGAATAATAGCCATTTGCTCCCTAAACAAGGGAGCAAACCTCCCAAACAGCCCGCGGGTTCGACTCCCGCCGACCTCAGATTTTACCCCATAAGCCCTGGTCTTCGGTATGCGACCTGAATCCTGAAAGGTTGTAGCGACTTAAAGATTATGCTGGACGCTTCGGACGCAAAAAAGCGGAAAGCCAGCATCCAAAAACAACCTCAAATGTGAGCAATTTTAAGATGCGAGTGGCATCTTGTAACACATAGTGACACCTACTCTCAAACCTGGTTTTGTTAACTCTCTCTTTATCTTCCTCTTACAGATTCTCGTTAAGATCCTTTCACCCCGACCACTTTCTGCTCGCCGACACAAAGGAGGGCTGTTTTCAACTCGCCACGATCCAATCAAGATTCGAAAAACCAACAATCTTCTCGAGAGCGATAATTCAACCTTGCACTCCAAGTGTACTTTGAGTGTACTCGCCAAACAGTCGTTGTTAATCAACACCTTACAGTGAGACAATTTAGCCTTCCAAACTGGTTGCGTCGGTTCGATTCCGTCTACCCGCACCACTTCTCCAGAAGTGGTTGCTGTTCAACATAAGTGATTGAACGATAGAGCATAAATAGCCTTTGTGTAACACATGACTGTAACACAAAGAGTCGATGAAGAAGGTTTCAGGGGTTCCTCACTTGTTTGATAGAGAAGGAAACTTCTGGCTTCGAATCAGGGTTCCAAAAGACCTCAAAGAAGAGTTTGGCGGAAAAACCCACATAGCTCGCTCATTGCGGACCAAGAGCCTCCGCGAGGCCAAAGCCAAACTCCAGATCAAGCTCATTAAGATCAACGAATCATTCGCAGAGGCTGGACGACACAAGGCGAGCACACAAAAACTCAAGTCGAGCAATCATACCACTCCCCATAGCTGCAGTAAAAATCCACAGAGCTCGCTTGAAGATCTAACTCCAGCCGAAATGGAGCGAGTTGTAGTCGTTTGGTTTCTCGATAAGTTCGATGAACAAGAAAAACGAATACGCCAGCTTCTCCAAGAAGGACTTGATGATTCCCCTATGACGCTCCCCGAAATCATCCAGACAGCGGAGGAAGATTACCAGCACGCGCGATACGACGACCATTTTTCCACCCATCCAGCAGATCGAAACAGAATCATTCCTCCTGTCGCGGAGGAAATCCTGAAACAAAAGGGACTCAAATTCGATCAGACGTCCGCAAAATATCAAGATTTCCATAGTCTGGTTAAACGTGGAGTTCTTGAGCGGGAACACCGTCGAGTTCGATTACTGCAGAATTGTTACCCTGTGCACGCTGAAGACAGTCTTTTTGAAACACAGTTACTTAAAAAGACGAGTACACCCGTTACCGAGGTATCCTACGAGCAGAATTCTCCAACTCTCTCTCAAGTAACGGCAATGTTCATCGAAGACCGAAAACGCCGAGAAGTGGATCCACAGACCATTAGAGACTACGGATCAAGCGTAAGCCTATTCACGACCTTCCTAGGGCAAGACTTACCCATATCTGAGATATCCAAGAAGCTAACACAAGAATACCAAGGACTCCTACTAGAGTGCCCCTCCAACATGAGTAAGTCCTACAAAACAGGTAACATCAGGAAAGCCGTAGCCATGGCTCGGGAAAAGGATACCTACGCGAAACTGGACCCAAGAACCGTAAACAAACAGATGGAAAGACTGTCAGCGATTTTCAACTACGCAAAAAGAGCAGGACTTATGAGGCTCAATCCCGCAGTCGACCTTCGAGTTCCCCTAAGCAAAAACGCAAGATATCTCCCATTCGAGAAAGACGACCTCAACAAGATCTTCGCTTCCAGAATCTACACATCCTCTCCCAAAGAGGATTGGTCTGCGCCACAATGGATACCATTGATAGCTCTTTATTCAGGCATGAGGCTTAATGAGATCTGTCAATTGTCCTTGGAAGACTTAAAGACCTACGAAGGCATCCACTACATACACGTAACAGAAGACTCCACATTCCAATCCCCCAAAAAGCTCAAGAACCAGAACTCGGAGAGATATGTTCCTTTGCACAACCATCTTCTCCAACTGGGAATCCTTCAGTACAAAGCTAAGATTCAGGCGGATGGACACCAAAGGCTGTTTCCTACTCTCAGCTACAGCGAATCTAGAGGCAGCTTTGCGGTCAACTTCTCTAAGGACTTTCGAAAAGAGCTGTCAGCCATCAAAGTAAAACGTAAGCAAATCGTCTTTCACAGCTTTCGTCACACCTTTAGAGATGCTATGAGGAATGCTAGAATCCCAACCGAACATGCAGAAGCCATAGGAGGCTGGAAGAGCACAAATAGCTTGGCATACCATTACGGCGGGGGGATCGACCTAGTACCAACGCTTTCGGAAGAAATCAACAGAGTCACTTACACACATCAGTTCGCCTTTGAACACACACACTGACCGATAATGAGCGTTTTGAAACCGGATTCAAAAACGAGGATTTCTCTCTATTACGCCATCGCCCTATTTCTAGGCCTCAATATCCCGTTCGCGGATTCCCAGCAGCTTCAAACCGACGGAGTATCTGAGCATGTGTATGGCGGTCTCCCCTCAAGCAACAACCTCTCGATAAGGTCTGCCTACGTACTGGATTACAACTCGGCCAGAAAAGCTCCTTGGTGGGTGGCGTACCGTCTTGATAACAATTATCGCAGGACTCCTAAACGAACAGGCAAATGGAAAACCTATCGGAATGATCCCGATAGGACTGATGAGCCAAGCGAAAACGACTATAGCGGCGTATACAGCGATCCAATACGCAATTACGCTCGGGGACACCTTGCCCCTTATATGATTTGCGGGGGAGATAGGGACGGAGACGGTATGATTCTAGATGCTGATCGTGACGGCAAAGTAGAGGAAGGCGACGACATAGATGAAGCGATCACCGTCAAAGAAATCAACTATCACACGAACCTAACTCCACAACATCACAATGCCTTCAACGGTTCAGGGGGCACGTGGTACCAGATCGAGAACAGAGTAAGGGTTTTGCAAGAAGAGCACGGAGAGGTATGGGTTCTAGCAGGACCAATCTTTGGCCCCTCTACCTACGATGAGATCGGAAACGGTGTGCAAGTCGCGCCGATGTTCTTCCAAATCATAGTGTGGGAAAAACTCGATGAACCACATTGGGAAGCTTACATGCTCCCTCATCATCAGAAAGCACATCAATCGATTGAAGAGCACCGAGTTTCGATTCGCCACATTGAGGCAATGACTGGTTTGGACTTCTTCCCTGATCTAGCACTATCCGAGAAGGAACGGATATCCACATACTGAGGACGGGGCACGTTTACATAAATGCACAATTCTCCGCTCTATTCAGTGGACTAAATCCATTCGTATCCTTATTTTAATGACAAATAAAATGAGAGTACGAACCAGAATCGACCCAACGGCCATACGCAAAACCAATCTGATTAGCGGGATGAGGTCCCACCTTGGGAACGTAACAAAAGCGTGCGAGGAAACAGGCGTATCTCGAAGGACCTACTACAACTACTACAAAGACGATACCGAATTCAGACAAGAAATCGACGGACTAAAAGACGAGCAGATCGATTTCGCTGTTGCCGCTCTGTGGAAGCTTATCGAGGCAGGAAACCAACAAGCGATATTCTTCTACTTGAGAACTCAAGGTAGAGATCGTGGCTGGAACGAGAAATTCCCAGTCAAAGATTCGGAGAAAGAATACCACGTATCTGCTCGTGAACTTATGTCGGAGGATGATTTTTTTGCATTGGTCCGAAATATCGAATCCAGCAGGAATTCTAGAGCAAGCGACTCTTAAGCTAACACAATCCATCCAAGCCTTTGAGCAGAGCATCATAATCGCAACCAATCCCCTTGCGTATCCGCACTAAAGTACTCGTCAGAATGTTGGTCTCACCTGCCTCGATTTTCTGAACAGTACGAGCATTTAACTCAGCCAACTCAGCCAACCCTTCTTGAGTCATCCCTCTATTGCTTCGGGCTGCTCTGATATTGGCCCCAAGCTTCTTCAATAGTGCTGGATTTACTGCTTTCGTTGACACGCCCTATCATGGCGTATTCCATTAAGCTCAAACACGGCACAACAGGGCGTGTTTTCAAGTAAGAACTCCAACTGCCAACATTCATTGCGATCAATAGCCAATCGCACCCTTGAAACTCCAAAAGATGAACAAAGCTCTCTCTCACGCTCTAGCGACCATCGCTAGTATTTTTCTCCTTGCTTGCTCAGACGAGACGAAAGTCGTCGATAGCAACCCATACAAAGCAAAGGAAGTTCTTGTAGAGAAGATTCTAAACTCGAACAACCATTCGGGAGCACTGCTTTCCGGATACACAGTCCCAAAAGACAAACGCACTCCAAGAATGCTAGCGTTGCTGACAGAGGCGGAGACACAAATCCTCAAAACATCGAAGCAGCTTTTCGACTCCGGCAACTACTCAAGCTGTCTTGCAGCTCTCGATAAAATCGAGAAGGACCGTCAAACACCGGCACATCAAGAACTGATAGCTTCATCTACAGAGAAACTCGACACAATCGCTCTAAAAACTGCCATGGTGCATTTTGAGAGAGGTGAATACGAAGAGTTCCTGAATCAGATCTCTGCGATAGATTCGGAAAGGAGAGACATAGAGCTACACAACTTGGTGGATCAGGCTCAGCAAAAAGCATCTGAACAAAAAAGATCGAGAGTGTTGAGTGAGGCATCAACAGCATATCAGAATCTCGATTTCAGCAAAGCGATTAGGATCATCGAAAACTCAGGATTCCAAAACACCGATGATTCGATCAATGTACTATATCAAGAATCTCTCAGAGCAAAGAGAGAGCTAGCCAACAAAGCGTTCAGGGAAGTTATGTTTGGTCAGAGCTCAAAAGAGATCCTAGAGCTAATTGAAGAAAACCCGACCCTCTATGGTGAACTCGTGGCAAAGAAGAGCTACTCAACCAACATCCCTACCCGCAATCTAGAAATCGGCGGTGTTAAGTTCGACTTGATGAACTTCAATTTGCACGAGGACAAACTCTACAAAGTAACACTCTACGCCGGACAACTGAGTGAGTCAGAATCAACGAAGATCACCAAAATACTGATACGTATAGTAGGCAAACGTCACTTAGAGGTCGATTCTTCATACACCGAACAATTCTTGGATGACACAGACGTATTCCAATGGGACGGAGATAGATTTCAGGAGCAAATTAGGGTTCAAGGCATCCTAAAAGAAAAGAAGACGGTATGGTTCACGATAACAGACAAAGATCTCAGATCAAAAGCCTACGAAGCCCAACAAGAGGAAGAGCGAGCTTCCCAACGCGCGAAATGGAGAGAGGAGCAAAAAGCCGTTGAGGCCTTTTAAGCCAGATAGGCAACTCCATGTCTCCCCAGAGAGGAAACTTATTGAAAAGGCTGTGGTTGTTTTCGACCGACAGGGCAATAACACGAACTCTCAATTTCATTCCTCTCCCTACCGAGTAATGATCTAGCTCAACAACTTCCCTAATCAGCGAACCCGCTAGAAAATTTAACAAGTAAACGTTCGTTTACTTGATAATAAGGACCATCAAAAATTGAATCCGGTTTCAAAATGAGAATAGCACCAACAAAGTACATCGCCTACTATCGAGTATCGACAAACCAACAAGGGCAATCAGGCCTAGGTCTTGAGGCTCAGAAGCAGGCAGTACTAAGTCATCTCGGAGACAATAGCTCCAATATCATAGAATCTTTCGTTGAAGTTGAGTCTGGGAAACGCAACTCGCGCCCTGAACTTTCCGAAGCTATTCGAAGGTGCAAAAGAGAACACGCAACTTTGATAATCGCTAAGCTAGATCGCCTTGCTCGGAATGTTCACTTCATATCGGGCTTAATGGAAAGTCGAATCGACTTTGTCGCAGCCGACAATCCACACGCAAACCGGTTAATGATCCACATGCTGGCAGCATTTGCAGAGCATGAGCGCGAACAGATTTCAATCCGCACTAAAGCCGCATTAGCAGCAGCAAAAGAGAGAGGCGTACGCTTGGGAGCAAACGGTAAAAAGCTAGCGGCAGTGAACCGAGAAGCAGCAGAAGAATTTGCCCAATCAATTCTTCCTGAAATTAGAAAAATCAGATCCACCGGAAAAACGACACTTCAAGACATAGCTAATGAATTGAACAAGCGAGGAATTGCATCATACAAAAACAGGAAGTGGTACGCGGCAACTGTCGCGAGGCTTCTCAAAAGGACTAAGCCTCGCGCCCCCCTACAAGGGTGTTTGTAAAGAGAGAAGTATAGATTGAAGCATGGAAAGATATGTCCTCTGATTTTAACTACAGGAGAAGAGTATCCGCAAACACAGGCAAACAAGATAAAATCCAAGTTCGGCTAGGTACTTGGTTGATTGATTTTTCTACTAGAGCAGACCAAGTCATTTTCTTCACTTCGTTGAGTGATCCTCTGCAAAGTACCCCAATATTGGAGAATCACCCAATTTCACTCCCTGAAACAGGTCTTTTTTCCAGAAGCACGGTACGAATAGACCGAATCCAGACAAAATACCAAATCCCCGCAGAGGGCGGGAGAGGGGGTCTAGTAGAGACTGGAAGACCCCTTTTCTCAGGCTACTTGAAAGCAAGTAGCAGCTTTACGAATCAAGAGTTCGACGGGCCTGCAGCATTGAGGCCAGACTCAAGCAGAACCTTCAATCTGTATCTAAACCTGAATCCAACTAGGTTTCTCGCCCACCAACAGTATCACGCAGAGGCAATAGACACCCCCTCAGCTGATCTAGGTCCAGTAAACCTCTCCAGTCGAGAAACTACCCAAAGCACAGGATACGAGGTCCTTCTCGGCCCTAATGACAATGCACTAGTTAGCTTCAGACTCGCTCACTACGGTAACGCCAATCTTTGGTGGAGGCACTTAGAGAGGTACTGGTCCGCTACAGTTGCTGGATTTAGCCAAAGGTTCATCGAATCTAACGAGCTGGCCCAATCCACCCTCAGTCACAGCGAATATCTCACGATACAATCAATTGAAGTCTACTGGGAGTTTACAAGCGAAGATGCAATCGGGCTTGTCCACAACCTAGCGCCTATCATTCGCGGTCTTGGGAACTGGGCTCTATCCCAAGAGTTCCACAATCCTTTATGCTCCGAGCTCAACAACTCCAACTGCCTATCTGTGAGAGTTAAAACTCGGCGCGGTACCTACCTGAAAGTCTACGCCAAAACAACGAAGAGAATAAGGTTCGAAGTAGAATTTCGAGTTCGAGATTTGGGAGATAGAGCACCAGAAACAGAAAATCGTCGCAACTATTCCGCATTCATCGATATCCTCAGAGACTACAACGAAATGGCGGCTCAAGAAGTTAATACGGCACTAGAACAAATCGAACTAGCGAACTCCAACGAGTACGATTGTGAACAAGTCAGCCCCTACGTCTTGATGCATCGTGTGGTACAGGTGCTGGATAATCCCGTATCAGCAGAAGCGATACTAGCTTTGCTGATCAACTCAGGAGGTTATATACAAACCACGAGAGGAGATTCCTTATCCGATGAGATATCCGCTATTCGAAGAGCGGGGATAATCGAAACTATAACTCCCAGACTAAGAAACTATCGGATCGCTCCAATTTACCGTAGAGCAATCACAGAACTTAGTGGGCAAAACACTTAACACACACCCAATCTCCCCAAGCAAAGGGTAGCCCTAAAGTTCTGGGAGAGTCTTGGCCTCTGCATCAATATCGGCAGAAAGATAATCGTAATCGAAGTAATGATACTCACTCAGCTCGCTGACATACGTTTGCTGCTTCGCCTCAAAATCAACGTCTAACTTCTCTTGGTCCAACTCTTCAACCTCACTCAGAATGCGTTGCACCTCGTGAGCTGCCTCAGCTACTCGCTCTGCAATGTTTCGATTTAGAGCGGCACTCTCCTCGTCATACGCATCTGGTAGATCATAAAGCATCAAGATCTTGAGTACATACTTTTCCCCAACCTCAAGGTCACCATCTGGACTTATGGAAAGATACAGGCTATCAACATAGTCTGCACTTTCAGTCATCACCGCATCGATTTGATCCAAGGCTTTAGTCGGGCGAAGAGCAGCATCGAACATTTCAGGACGACCATAGCGATCATACTTTTTGGCCATCCAATACTTTAGCTTCTCCCTACTTTTCCCAAAAGCTCCAGAGTTTTCCCTACTCTTGCTAGAAAGCAGGTGATCAGATCGAGGATGCAGCTTTCTGGAAGCTATCGACGTTTGATAAACCTGCTCCTCCCCATCAACGAGCAAAATACAGTTAAATACCCGAGGGTGCTTACCTTCGTATTTGCTTCTGAGCTTTTTGGACTTCTTAAAAAACAGAGTCTCGAAAACAGGCTCTGAATCGAAGTTTTGACATACAAGGTCACAGTCTTGCGTGACAACGACTGCAACACCTTCTTCTCCGGGGTAAAGAGCCGAAGCTAAGTCATCATCGAGTAATGAGCCTTGCTTCCAGCCATTCGCAATTAGAGTGGAGCGGATTTCCATTCACAACGGCTACAACTAGCCGTTGGCTAATTCAAGAATATCCCCAAGCTGACGACCACTGGCACCCTTAGCTACTTTTCGAGCTCTCTTTTCAGAAAGAGCTAGCTCAGCCAAACGATCTAGAGCAGACTCAACATCAGGCTGATTTAAATCATCACTAGCGAGGACGTCACAGATGGTCTGGCCATCCCCAATCACTGCGTTTCTCAACTTACGTGAAACAGGAGCACCAACTTTAGACCACCAGCGATCAGCTAATTCTACCAATCGCTCGGAACGCTGCCTATGCTCGGGCCTACCAACTAGGGAACGATCTTTTCGCCAATCATAGATGCCTTGCCGCGAGGCTTTAAGACAACCAGCAAGCTGCGTAACATTCATACCAAAGGCAGCTTCAATTTTGAGCAGTAGACCAGCTATAGGCTCATCTTCGACGATTTTAATTGTGTACTTTCGAAACACAACGGTCTCCTCGTCGTCTCCATCTACAAATGGGAGCATTCGAGCTAACTCTTGATGAATCTCACTAGTTACCGTTTCTTCAAACACCGGACGATTCTCAGCAGAAAACTCTTCAAAAGCTCTCTGACTCGCATCCTCGTAAGTGTATTCCTCTGGATTACATATCGTAGGCATTTCTCAATTCTTCCGTTGTTGCTGACCTAAAGGCTTCCTTGTGATGACGATGTAGTGCCCTAAAATGTGCTATAACATTATCGAGCAAAACATTTTCGTTTGGCTCGGTGAAGGTGAAAGAGTTATCGATATCGATAACAGCATGAGGACCTTCCGCTTCTAGTTTAAAATTAGGGCGCAACGAAAATAGCTGAAAATCCGGGCTAAGCACTCGAACCTTGGCATTTGGTGCATCTGTAGCTCTCAAATTGAGCGTTAAGAGGCTTCCATTTTTCATTCTCATCCGCTTCTGCAAATGGCTATGTCCAGAATGAGCTTCATCAGCGAGAAAGCTGTCATCGTAAAGGTTACCCATCAAACAATCATCCAAACGAGGTAATCCCGCCTGTGGTTCCACGAGATCCACGTAACGCAATCCGATGCGAGTCACATGCAATGGCTTCGCCAAATCGTGCAAGTTTCCATAACCATGCAAAACAGATTCGAGAAAGTTTTCGGAATTGGAGTATTCACGTCTTAGAATAATCACGGCAATACTCGACTGAGTGACAACTACACTTCGGCTATCATCAGAATTAACGAATTCCCAAATTATCTCGTCCTTTTGCGTTGGTTTGTCCATCACCCCCGGCTTCATCTCGAAATTGAACGAACTGACAACGTGCTTGGAGTATTTCGGAAAACCAGACTTCCTGAGGACATCCTGTAAGCTCGGGATGTAGTCCTCCATTTTCATCACTGGAGTGAAACTGACTTGGCACAAAGCCAACACAAGAGGGTGCTTATCCTTAGGAGCAGGACGCATATTTGGAACGGTTGATTTGGGTTCGATCAAAGCGAATCTTATTCAGAATCGGTGTCAAGTACAGCAAACTTGACAACAAAGCACGAAAAACGTTCCAACCCCGCCAAAAAGCAAGGGTTAAATGGTCAAAAAAGCCCTAAAAAGGAAAAGAAAGTTAAGTGCAACCCGAGGAGCAAACGACGTTAACAACCATACAAGGAGAATTATTTTGCCGATTAGCTGTTACACAAACGCGCTACACATCCCTAGACTTAAGCAGATCTTAAATACTCCCTATCAACAACTTAAAAAAATCGATTCGATTCCGTCTACCCGCACCACTTTCTTAACGTTCCCAGTGAGGAGCGTTTTTTTGTGTCTGGATACAACGCTTTCGCTCGAACCGAACTGAAGTTCGATGGCGGGCCTGTACCGTCTACTCCACCACTCCTTACCAAAAGCTTAGCTCAAGTTGCTTCGTCTCCTAGCGACAAAGCGAAGGGTCGAGGTGAACCTTATCCTACCGTATTCAGAAAACGGGAAGTCCACGAATCTCGCATACACAGCCGATACGGATCCATCCTCCACCGCTCTCACTGACAAGCATCAGTCGCTCTCAACCTCGATGCCGTTTTCGGCGCACCACTCCAGCAAAGCAGCCTTCTTCATTTCCGACTCGAACGTATACCAAGAATCCAAGAGCTCGTTATACTCCAAGAAACCCTTGAACCGAGCATAGGCTCCCCTTCGCGAAAAAATAGCTCTTACCTTCGGCTCCAAACCTGGGATCTCTTTTCGGACAAACTTCCAGACAAGCTGCGTCCCCAAATCGAGATCGCGCTTATCCGGCAACTGTATAAAATCGTCACTCTCGAAATACTCTTCAAGCTGCTCCTCGTCGATCTCACCATCTTCATCCCCATATAGGATTTCCCCAGTCTTCTTCGAAATGAACGCGAAGTGCTCGTAAGATCCGTCGAAGTTCGAGTACTCGTACGCCGATTCCAGTTCAAAGTATTTCATAAGCACCCTTTCCCAATCACAAACTGCAGTAAACGCCAGACAGGGATACACAATCAAGGCAGTATCCACATCTCTCTCTCAAACGCCCAATCATGGGCAAAACGATACTAGGCTCATCCCTCAAAGCGCAATCCCTTGGATCCCCCTATCTCCGCGACCATAGATCCGGGTTCGCAAACGAGAGCCGGCTTGTCGCTCTAACTCAACTTTTCGGATACCAGTTGACCCTAGGTTCGCCAACTGGTCACCGGCTGACTTCAGACTCCCGCTAGAGTCATCACTTCAATTCTGAACGACCTTGTTCCCGACTCCCTCATCCAAAACCGTACCTTTCGAGACAACGCTCACATCCGAACTCTTCTCTGATAGATAGACGGGATAACCGGTTTCATTGACCAGCTCGAATTGGGAGGCCGAGAAATGGTTCTGGTGGGGCAGGTTTCCGTGCTTGAGCCGGATGTTTCCTTTGTCCCCTCCGACTCTAATCGTGTAGTCGCTTTCCATCGCTTCCGCACTTCCCTTCAATGTAATACTGTGACCACTACCGCCGATGTAGGCCACCGTTTTACTCCCATTATAGAAAGGCACCGTGGCGGGAATCACAGTGATTTCCGCATCATACTTTTTGTCGCGTTCGTAGGTGCTGGCGTAAACGGGCCCATAGGCGCAATCCGCCTTGCAGTTTACCACTTCGCCGCCGCTTCCCAAGGAGAAGCCATTTTCGCAAGCGATCGCTACACATCCTTCCACGTACTTTCGGCCCGTCGCATGAGCAATCGTCACCCCGGTACGCATGAACTTGATCGTACAGTTAAGCACCGTCGGATTGTCCGTCCCCCTTTTGATCACCTCTCCATCGATTATTGTCGTGCCCGCTCCATACGCACGGATTCCTGCTTCGCCCAAGCTCAACATGTATCCAGGCGGAAGCCGGTATCCCCAGGCCGTCATGAAGTCGATGTCGTAGGCTGGTCCTGACGTCTCCGCCAACATGTCGTCAGTTTTTCGAACTTCACCTTCCACGTAACACCCTTCGACCTTTGGATAGAGTGCTTGGCGTGCTTAATCGTGGATCCTTTACCGCCTTTTCCGAAAGCATCCTCATCTGCGGCGGCTTCGTTGTCCTCGTCGGCATCGTACTCCGACTCGTCGCCGCCAGAGCCAACAAAGCCCAGACAAACTCAACAAAGCCGATGCGAAAAGCGTCGTAGCCCTCACTAGCTCGGGATTCTCAACGAAAGCAGGACGTGCAGCAGTCAAAAGAGAGCTGATGGAGCAACAAGTCCGTAACTGATAATCAGCAACTTAAGTGACTCGACGCCAGACCTAGCCCGTGCGGGCTGAAAGTCTATCCGCACCCATTTCAAAGCTTCTCGACCGGGAAGCTTTTTTTTTGCGTTACGAACGGACCGTATCCCCGATTTGCCACTCGAGCACTTGTGGCTAGACTAGTGTATGGTATCGCACGGCTCCATCGAATCTCAGATTCAAGCCACCGGACACCGTCTCTTCGACGCGATAGGCCGAAACCGCCCATCCTTCTTCCAAGGTTCACGCATAACCGCACCCCTACTAGACGCCTGCCTCGCGGATCCCGAATTTAAACGCCAGCTCCTCCAGTTCGTCGACGTCTACCCCACCCTCGACGACAAACAAGAGCTCTACCAGCACCTCACGGAGTACTTTCCCAATGGAAACGGCAGCTCCCACCAGCCCGCCCTTCTCGATCTAGCGATTAAGACTGCGGGCCGCTTCGGATCCTTCGGCAAAGGCGTCGCCTCCTTCGCAGTCGAGCAATCCATCAAGACCTTTTCACGGCAGTTCATCCTAGCTGCCACCCCCCAGCAGGCCCTCCCCAAAATCAAACGCCTTAACTCCCAAGGCTACGGAACCATCCTCGACCTGCTTGGAGAAGCCGCCGTCAGCGAATCCGAAACCGCCGCCTACCAGAAACTGTATTTGGAAAGCTTGGACACCCTCGCCAACGATATCCCCCAAAACGCGACGAACTTCGAAAGTGCTCCCACAATACAGATCTCCGTCAAACCGACTTCCCTCTACTCAAGCGCGTCTCCTCTGTCATTCGATCACACCGTCAAAAACATCGTCGAAAAGCTCCTCCCCATCTGCCAGAGAGCCAAGGAGCTCGGAGCCCTCGTCGCCATCGACATGGAGTCGCGTCAGTACAAAAATCTGACGATCGAGATCTTCAAACGCCTTCGTTCCTCCTCCCAACTTGCCGACTGGCCACACCTCTGCCTCGTCTTGCAAGCCTACCTCAAAGAAACCTCCGACGACGTGGACACCCTGCTAGTCTGGGCCAAAGACCAAGGCCAGACTCTCAACATTCGCCTCGTAAAAGGAGCGTATTGGGAATTCGAATGCGCCTACGCCTCCCAGCACAACTGGCCCATTCCCGTCTGGCAAAAAAAGCAGGATACCGACTTCCATTTCGAGCGACTCACCCAAAAGCTCCTGCAAAACCACGAGCACGTCTACTACGCCTGCGCCTCGCACAACATCCGCTCCATCGCCGCCACCATGGAGTGGGCACGCCACTACGAGACGCCACCCGACCGCTACGAGTTCCAAGCCCTCTACGGCATGGCAGAACCAATCCGAGCGTCCCTACTAGAGCAAACAAGCCGCATTCGCCTGTATTGCCCCGTTGGAGACGTCATTCCCGGCATGGCCTACCTCGTTCGCCGCCTCCTCGAAAACACCTCGAACGATTCCTTCCTCCGCCAACGGTTCGCAGACCAACAATCCAGCCAAAGCCTCCTATCGCCCCCACGATCCCCCGTACCCGCCACGCCACCCAAACGCTCGACAGACTTTCAAAACTCCCCTCTTCCCGACTTCACGAAGCCTCAGGTCCGTGACCAGCTCCCGCAAGCGATCGCGCACCTACGGGCCTGCCTAAACTCCGCTCCTGAAACACCGCTACTCATTGGTTCGGAGCAAATCCGAACCTCGGACACGTTCGACTCCCTCAATCCCAACGCTCCCAACGAACGGATCGCCACCGTCAGCATCGCCCAAGAAGAACACATCGCCAAAGCGATCCAGGCAGCAAAAAAGGCAAGCGGCTCCTGGGCCAAACTGAGCTTTGCCCAACGTACCGATCTCCTCAAATCCGCCGCCGCGAAAATGAGCGAGCGCCTTTGGGAACTGTCCGCCCTTCAGGTTCTCGAAACCGGCAAGCAATGGTCCGAAGCCTTGGGCGACGTCGCCGAAGCGATCGACTTTCTCAACTACTACGCACAGCAAGCCCTCCGCTTCGACACACCGAGCGACTGCGGCAAGACCCTTGGCGAATCCAATCAGCTCCACTACCGACCTCGAGGCATCGCGACCGTCATCGCCCCATGGAACTTCCCCCTCGCCATAAGCTGCGGCATGACCGCAGCCGCCCTCGTCACCGGCAACCCCGTCCTCTACAAACCCTCCAGCCAGTCAGCTAGGATTGGATACGAGTTCGTCCGGCTCATGCTCGAAGCTGGATTTCCACCCGGCGCCCTCAACTACCTTCCAGGCTCCGGCCAAATCGTCGGAAATGCCCTCGCCAACCACCCGGAGATTTCCACCATCGCCTTCACCGGTTCTCGGGCAGTCGGGATGCGACTCATCCAGTCCGCCGCCAATCCCCCGCCAGACGCTCGAGAAATCAAACGCGTCATCTGCGAAATGGGAGGCAAAAACGCCATCCTTATCGACTCCGACGCCGACCTCGATGAAGCCATCCCCGCAATCCTATACTCAGCATTTGGATACCAAGGACAGAAGTGCTCCGCCTGCTCACGTCTCATCGTCCTCGAGTCTATCTACTCGCATTTCGTGAAGCGTTTCAAAAGCGCGGTCGCGAAGATCAGAGTCGGTCCCGCCGAAGACCCTCGCAACGACCTTGGAGCCGTTATCGATGCATCCGCTCAACGGAAAATTCTAGAATACATCGAAATCGGAAAAGACGAAGCCTCCCTGCTCTACCAATCGGAAGCTCCAGAGTATGGATACTTCGTACCTTTAACCGTATTCGAAAAAGCGCACCCCAACCACCGACTCGCTCAAGAAGAGATATTCGGCCCAGTCCTCAGCATCGTAAAAGCGCCCGATTTCGAGACAGCGATCAAATACGCAAACGACACACCCTATGCCCTCACGGGAGGACTCTTTAGTCGCAGCCCGCAACACATAGCCTTAGCCCGCGAAAAATTCGACGTCGGCAACCTCTATATCAACCGCGGCATAACCGGAGCCATGGTCGAACGACACCCATTTGGCGGACACAAGTTCTCCGGCCTCGGCACAAAAGCCGGCGGTCCCGACTACCTCCTCCAATTTCTGAATACAAAGTCAATCAGCGAAAACACGATCCGCCATGGCTTTGTCGGTTAATCGGCCAACTCTAAACGGCTCTCCTTCGCATACTGGCTGGGCGATACCCCAAACTTCTTCTTAAAGGCTCGGCTAAAATAGCTTTGGTCCAAGATACCAATAAACTCTAGAATCTTTGAAATAGGCATACTTTCCGAACGCAGCAGCTGAGCCGCTCGCTTCAGCCTCATGCTACGAACGAAGGAGCCCGGTGATTCGTCGGTCAGCGCCTTCAGCTTTTTATAAAGGGCTGTTCGTCCGAGGCCCATTTCACGAGCAAAGCTGTCCAAGTCGAAATCCGGATCGGACATATTCTCTTCCACATACGCAATGGCCTTAGCCAGCCATTCCTGCTCCACCGGCACGATCGAAAGCTCGGTCGGCTCCACGACCAACTGCTCGGAGAAACGCAGCTTCATGGAACGCCGCATCTCGACTAGCTTTTCGATCTGCGCTTGCAAACGGGCCATGTTCAGAGGCTTCGCGAAGTACACGTCAGCCCCCGCCTCCATGCCTTCCACACTGTGCTCCTCAGCACTCTTGGCAGTCAACATGATGATCTGGATATGCGACGTCGCGGGATCCGCCCTCAACTGTTTACACAGCTCGAAGCCGTTCATCTCCGGCATCATCACATCAGTCACCACAAGATCCGGTTCGATCTTAGCAACCATCTCAATACCGATCTTTCCGTTCTCCGCCTCAAACACCTCGTAATCGCGAGAAAGCTCGTCCCGCACGAACCCTCTCAAGTCGTGATTATCCTCGACGAGTAGGATCTTCGCTTTCGAAGTAGCGGACTCCGCTTCACTCTCTTCGAGATCTCCTGTATCCAGTTTTTCAACTTCTTCGTCGTGAGCGTATTCCAAGGGCAAACTCACACGAACACGAGTCCCCGATCCCTTTTCATTTGCGGGACTGATGAATTCAATCTCTCCTCCCCAAACCTTGACTAGGCCACTAACAAGAGCGAGGCCGATTCCGAAACCATCTTGGCTATCGCGTGAAGCTCCAACCCGGTAGAACGGTTTCGAGATCAGTTCGATCTCGTGCTTGGGAATCCCTGGCCCTTGATCCTCTACAACGAGATCCACCTCTTGCAATCCATCGTGTACAGCCGTCTCCACAGAGACCAATACACAAGCGCCATCAGGTGAATACTTGATCGCGTTGGACACCAAATTATCGACAATCTTCTGAAGCTTGTCCGCATCGTACCCGCACACCAGCCGATCTTCACTTGTATCCAAAGATACTGACACGTTTCTCTCTTTTCCGAGCGGAGCTTGCAATTCGACCACTTCCCGCAAAAAGCCAATCAGCTCTCCAGCCGATGGACGGAAACTCGCTTTGCCCAACTCAACCTTCCTGAACTGCAGCAGCTGATCAACCAGCCCCTGCATCTTGCGAGCGCTTCTCATGGCAAGGCCTAGGCGATTTCGCTTCCCTGCATCCTCCTCGTCCCGTTGAAGGCTCTCCAGCGGGCCTAGAATAACCGCGAGCGGATTGCGCAGCTCGTGGGATATGTTGGTGAAGAAATCGAGCTTGAACTCCTCCATCGCCAAGGCCGCTCGCACTCGAGCCTGAAAGAGACGGTAGAGCAAAAACGCTATTAATCCAAAGGTGAATATAACCGCTCCAATAAACCAAGCCTGCCTCCAAATCGGCGGCAATATTCGCACCGAAACTTGGGCAGGAGTCGGATCCACGTTCCAATCCCAATCGCGAGCGCGGACTTCGATCGTATGGTCGCCCGCAGAAATCCCCTCCACCACGACGCTGGAGTCTCGCGAGTAGCCAGACCAGTCTCCATCCCCTAGACGCCAAGAAAACTCGAGCCCACTTGATGGAGTAGCAGACCAAGTATCCCTTCCATTCCAATCAACGACCAAGGGACTTCCTTCTGGCAGTTTAGTCCGTAGCTCTCCTACAAACGTTTCAGGAGGCGACAAATCAGGCTGATACATGTAGCAATTATGCGCTCGCGCGGAACCTTCATCCTTCTGCCCCTCAAGTAGCCAAAGCCGGTAGCTCGTGTTAATCCAGAGCGCTCCATCATTGCCCTCTCGCAGGGTAACCGCTTCGCGGTAAAAGCGTTTGCCAAACGGGAAACTCCAGTCGGTCCAAGTAACTCCGTCATAGCGGCTAATCCCCTCCGAGGTAACTGCCCAGATTCCCTCTAGCGTTTCCCCTTTAAGCAGGTGGATGACTTGGTTGCTCGGAAGCCCGTCATCTGTCGTGTAGAGCACCCATTCTCCATCGATGTATCCACAAACTCCAAATCCCCAAACAGCCATCCAGAGGCCGCCCTTCCCGTCACTGACGATATGGTCGATCCAACGGTCCGGCTGAGCCTCGGCAAGGTCTCCAATAGCTCCACCAAGATCTCGCCCTCCCCAACGGATGTTCCGCCCCCCAAACCACATATCGCCCTCTACGCGTTCCAAACTAACCGCAGGGCGATACGGCACGTCGTCCGTCGATAAGCTCTCAGCAATCCAACGCCCCGCGTCTTTGCGATAGGAAATAGCCCCTCCCGAGCGCCCCCCCAACTGCGCCTTAGTAGACCCGCTGCCAAAGAAGAGTGAGCCATCTTTGAGCTCGTGCGCGGACAGATGACTAAATGCGTGGCTTAGGTTCGAAAACTCCTCACGTATCCAGTCTCCATTCACTCGATACGAAACCGCAGCGCTCCCCTCGTTCGCCCCTGAAACCCAAACCGTCCCATCCCTAGAACAGAGGATTCGATTCGGGCGAGCGATCATCCCGTCCTCAGGCCCATAGGAAACCCAAGGCCCACTACGAGGGCTGGCCACCACGCGCCCATCGTGAGCTAAAAACCACCGAACCCCCTCTTGGTCTTCGCACTGGTAGTTCAACCCTTGATACGTAGCCCAATTGTTTTCCGACAAGTCAACGATGTAGGTTTTTGACTCACGTCCCCCAACGACGAGGCGTTCATCAGACAAGGCATGCAAGATCGGCACCGTGGACGGAAGCCGGCTGTCGAATTGAAAATAGCTCGCTCGCCCTCCGCCCACTTCCGCCAAAACCAGACGGGATCCAAGCCAAGCTCGCCCCGAAGGGAGCACCGCAGCCCTCAAACCGGAGGCATTCACCAGCTCTTCAGCTCCCTTATAGAGTCGCTTCAAATTCCGTGCGGCAACCTTCTTCTCGTAGTCCTCATAATAATACACGACCCCATCCAAACTAGGATCCAAAACCCAGATGCGACCCTGATAATCCATTTGCAGCGTTTTCGCTCTCTCCACCCCATCTGGCTCGAAAAAGTGTCGAAGCTCCAATTCGTCTTCCACCACATCATAGACTCGAACTTCGTAGCTGTTTCCCGAGCTTAACCAAAGCTTGCCCTTCGAATCGATTAGGACTGATTCAACCCAATCAAAGCCTAGGTCGTAGCTTTGAACCTTACCCTCTTTGTAGCGGAGTAGCTTTTTCCAAGCCGCAAACCATATAGTCCCATCTTCAACTGTGCCCATCGCATGGAAGGACCCATAGTTCTTCTTATTTTCATAGAGCGCCTCCCACTCTCCGTTCTCGAGATGCAACAACTTCTTAGGCGTCAGAAACAGAGGTTTCCCCTCGGGCGAAAGATGGAACTCCAACACGGCCGGAGTCCCTTCTGGGTCCGGTAGATCAAAACGCTCCAAAGAGGTCCCATCGTAACGAGCCAAATGCCCACCTCGTGAACCGAACCACAAAACGCCATCGGCCGCCTCCCTAATGAAATCGTAAGGCACCCCCTCCAAAGCTTCCAATTCGGTCCAACGCCATTCCTCCTTCAAGGACGGAGCCTTCTCCACCTCGTAAGTCTCCAGGCTCAACCCGTTCGTCGACAAAAGGTTCGCGAAGGCGCTCACTAGCAAGGCCTTCAGTAACACGCCTAAATTCTTACTCTGTCTAAAACACTCCATTTTTAAGGAACTCACGCACTATAGCGCCTTTTTCAGAAAACGACTAACCTCCGCATAATACGCCTGCAATTGCGAGTCATTCGCTATCGAGCTGCCCCACCAGGTCCCCACGAAGGGCTTATGCACCTTTACCCCCGCCTTCTTCGCCGATTTGAGAAAACGATTCACTTGCGATAGATACTCGTCCCCATTCTTCTCGCTGTAAGCGACGAAGAGAGAGGCCTCCATCGAGTCCATATTCTCGACCGGAGAAAAGCTCAACAAGGTCGCATCATCGAAACGCTTGGTTTTCGCAAAAGGGATCTCCCCCAGCTTTTTGATGCTGCCTGCCTTTCGGTATTCCGATAAATCGTAGATTCCCATATTGCTGACAACCGCCTTGTAACGTTCAGGTCTCTCGCACGCGGCATAGCTCGCCAACCACCCGGAAGCCCCAGTGCCCAGTACCGCGATCTTAGACGTATCCACTTCTTCACGATTCGTTTGGATCCAATCAACCACAGTATCCAAATCTTGAATCGAAGACCTCACATCCGCTTCCGTCTTCCAACCGACCCAGTCTTTTCCAAGCAAGGGGCCAGATCCCTTGAAGTTAACTCTCAGCACCGCGTAGCCTTCAGCAGCCAGAAACTGCCCTTCAGCACTCCAGGAAGCCGTATCCAAACTCCCCCACGGATCAGGACGCAATAAAACGACCAAAGGCGTTTTTCCTTTCGCATCCTTCCGGCGAGCCAACACGCAACTAACCTTACGCTCTCCTGATGCAGAAACTCGGATCACTTCCCGATACGCCGCTCCGCTCCGCTCGACTCGCTTTCCATTAACAAACAATACCCTCACCTTCGGGTTCATCAGATCGATGAAGGTCGTCTGCGTAGGAACATCCGGAAAGCTACGCTCGATTACCAACCTTCCGAAATCAGGACTCCAAGCCAGAATCCTGTTCCCGCTATCCTTGAAGATAGCATCAATCCGCTCCTGCAATTTCTTAAAGATCGTGTGGCTCCATTGCGAACGGGGCTTCACCAGATCAACATGCAAGCCAACCACTTGCTGCAACTCGCCCGAAAACTGCGGCGTCGCGCAGTCCGAGAGAGCGACCTTCCCGTTCTTGCTCACAAGACCGAGTAGCTCGTCCTTCCCCAAACTATAACGATAGATCCCCGGAGGGCTCTTCTGCTCGAAGTATCCACCCACCCAAAGCGTATCCGAATCATAGTCGAATCCATAGATCTTCGCACTCGAGCTCAGCTTCAATTCCCTCCAATCCTCCGCCCCTTTCGGCTTCGCAAACCAAACAACGGGGCCGCCCTTCGTACGGTGCCTCTTTATCAAGCGCAGCTCGCTTTCCTGGTCGCAATAAGCCTCAAACACCGCGCTTTCGCACTCGTATAATATCTCTTTCTTTTTGCCCCCATTTTTAAGTTTTAAGACCCGGCATTCCCCAAACCGTCCCCACGAGGGAAACTCTGTCACAACAATCTCAGAGCTGTTCTCATTCGTATCCACAAGATCATAACGTGAAGAACTCAAAACAGTAGAGACATTCTTTTTGCCCTCCCTCCAAATACTAATCGCATCCGTTCCAGACCGCCAATCGGACAAAATCACGGCCGACTTCTCATCAAGCCACTGAACCTTGCGAGCCCGTTTCGGGCCTCCGCCTCCCTCTCGATCGACTACTTTTACCAGCGAGGGCTCCAACGCTTTTAACGACCATATCCCAACGGACGCATTCGCATAAGCTGGACGTACCAACGCGGCGATCTTCCCTCCCTCAGGAGAAAACGACACCTGACTCATCTTCGGCGTGACTAAATACTCGAGGCTGGAGCCCTTCTTGGCACCAAAAGCACAGACACAAATCGCGAGAAACGTAAACGCGGTAAAAACTGTCTTCTTCATTTTCTTAAGTCTCTCCTAATCAGCGCATCCACTTTTAGGATACTCTACTTCACAAACTCGCTCCTGCAACGCGGCATGGCGGCGAACGCCAGCCCTACAAGTCCACTACAAAAGGTAGCGAAAGAGAACCCAACCGTTGGAGTTCCGCCTTTAGGCGGCAACCGATAAACCCGCTAAAGCGGGAACTCCAACAGTTTCGCCTCAAACAGCAAGCCACTGTTTTTGACTATGATCCTAAGAAAAGAGCCCGCCCATACGGGCGGGCTCTCCAATCAAACGTAAACCCAGTTAGAATCTGAAAGAACTGGTTAAACGGGCAGTAAACGGTGGATCCCAACGTACGGTAGCAGCTGTGCCATCGTAGTTAGCGCGGATCGTAGTGAGACCGTCGTTGCTCAAGTTGTTGAGATTCTTGAGGTGGAGACGGAGATCCCAAGTAACCTTGTCCTCGAAGATCTTGGTACGGTAGCCTGCGTTGAAGTCTACATTCACATTAGACGAGCTCATGTAAGGCTTAGAGACGTCTGGAACGCGGAGAGTCACGTCTTCAGACACATCGTAGTCCATCAACGGATACCCGATCGCGCCCTCGCCACGGTAGCGAACAGCGCCCCCCATAGAGAAGCCCTTGAAACGGCCATCAGTGAAACGGTAGTTCGTTACAACGCTGCCACTCCACTTACGCGTTTCCGCAGTGGTGGAACCTTCCTGGAGCTTCTTGACCCAGTAGTTGTTGATCATGTTCTGGAACCAGTTAGAGAACGGAGCAGAGTGGTCACGAGTATCGGCCGCATCCCAGAGCTTGAAGTCCTTGATCTCGTTGTAGGACTCGAAGAAGTTGTCCAAGATGTGCGTAGTCATCGGAGCGACATCAGAGGAAACGGACTCGATCTTAGCGATGTTCAACGCAACGCGCCACTGGCGAGTCGGGTTGTAGGTGAAGTTCATTTCCATACCCTTAGACGTACGAGACTCGGAATCCTGCAGGTTTGGCAACCAGCCGTGCTTCTGAGCAGTACCGTTCGGACGGAAGGTCAAAACGCCGGCATCGATCTTGGCCTGCTCCCAACCTTCATCAACCGCCCACTGAGTCGCGTCGACGACAGTCACGAGGCGAGATGGATCCCACCAAGTTTGGTTAAGACGCCACTTTGGTAGAGGATTGCCGTTCGCATCAACGTCCAAGACGCCATTGCGGTCAGGGTCGAGCGTATTCAAATCCTGGATCGCCCAGTAGCGTGTGTGCAGAGCCCAACGAACGAGTCCATTGGCGGCGGCACCCATACCAGAGGCAGTCGCGTTTTGTACGCTTGTTTCATACCAGTTGAAACGAGCGACGAACTTGTTGTTGAAATCAATCGTGAAGCCGAAGTCTTCACCTTCTCCGATCGGAGAAGCGAGAGGCTCGTATCCACCGCCTGCGGCGTTGTAGGTGAAGCGAGATGCGTCAGGTACAAAGTTCTCGGAGGAGTTGTAGTGAATACGGAAATCAACGTTTCTTGGAGTCTCGAAGAAGAGGAAGTCCTTTGGCAGGTGGAAAACACCACCGTATCCGAATGAGCCGTCACCAGTCGGACCCTTGTCGATTTCGCTGTAAGCGCCATCACGAGCTTGGAAGTACTCCGGCTCAACCGCGTACTGGCGGTTGCCAGCGAACTCCTCGCTGATGTCCTGATACTCGAGCGGTATACCAAGGCTCCAGTTTTTAACGACGTCCTCGCGGTAGCCCAAGTTAGCAACGAGGTGGTTGTTGAAGAACATAGACTGGAGGTTGACTGCGTGCGACTCGATGATCGTTTCGCGAGCTTGTGCGCCGTTAACAGTCCAGCGTCCTTCGAGCACGCCTGGGTCCCAGTACTCACTTCTGTCACCAAAGTATGGATTCTCTGGATCGTCTTCCGCTGGCTCGTAAACCATGTCGTGGTTACCCGGCTCCAAGTGATTGTTCACGTAGTCGGGATTGGAGATGTGCGTCCAGTTCGCTCCTTCAGCATCAGGTCCCAAGCTCCAGAAAGTAACTGGAAGTGATGGGTTGTCCGCGAGCAGGTTCGCCATGGACGGGTTGATGATGATATCGTTGATGTTGATGTTCGTGTTCGGATTGAACGGGTCGTTGATGTACGACTGCAGAGCTGGGCCGAGGTAGACCATGTTGGCCGCGGCACGGTAGTTGTGCCATGGAGCATCCGAGTCACGGTTGCTGAGATGCCAGCCGATGTTGAAGTCATCAGAGTAAGTCTGCTGCCTCAAGGAAGTGTACTTCCACTTGTCGGTGTGCTCATCGAAGAGACCGGTTAGCGTGTGCTTACCCAACCACTTGAGGAAGCTGTCGCTGTGCTTGTCGGTGAAGTCATATTTCACGAAAGCCGTGGCACGCCAGGTCTCCTTCTCGGACTCGACGAGACGACGAGATGGAGTGGTCACGTAGAGCGGACGACCATAGTTCGGGTTCTCGCGAACCATAGAGATCACGTTGCCATCGGCATCTGTCTGAGCGTATCCATTTTCGTCTACATACGGCAGAGGGATCGTCTTGTTGATGTCGATGAGGAACTCGCCACCCCAACCGTTGAAGTTGTTTTGGGCGTCGTCGTCCTTGGTTTCATGGTCGTAGCCAATCTCGATACCTGCCTGACCATCCCAGAACAATTGCTCGAAGGTGATGTTGTAGGTATTGAAGTCGTGGCTGTAGTAGTCGCTGTTTCCACCAAAGTTCTGCTTGGAGAAATCGAAACCGTCGAGCGAGGTGAAACCTTGAGCAGGGCCACCGCCATTGGTTTCCGCGCCATTGCGCTTGTTGCGCCAGAAGATCATGGAAGGCGAGCCACCTGCAGAGCCGTCGGGCGACCAAAATGGGTCTCCAGGAATACCTTCGTCAGCGTTGCCGTTTTCGTATCCGGCATTCGGAACTTGCGGACGCATGCCGAAAGACGGATCAGCACCATTAGCGCCGTCGTGCACGAACGCGTAACCCCAGATCGACCCGTTGTTGAAGAGCTTCTCTGGAACAGCGCCGAGATTGACGTACTGCGCTTGCTCCTCAGGAGAGAGAGCTTCCCACTGGGCTTGGCTAGGACCTTCTTCGTCGCCGAAGCGCTGCATGTTGTCGAAGAAGTCGATCGGCGTGCGGTACTGGATGAAAGTGTCGAACGCTTGCGTCGGCAGAAGAGTGTCCGGCGCGTTGCCCATGATGTCGCCCTCTTCAATGTGGGCGCGGAGGGTGGTCGACTCGGTCGGCTTGAACTTAGCCGCCACGTAGAAACGGTCAGTGTCGCGGTAAGACGGACGCTGACGGTACTCCATACGATCGTTCAAGGTCGCGAAACGGATAGCGAGCTTGTCGTCGATCAGTACCTTGTTGAAGTCGATGTTGGTACGGAAGCTTGGCGAGTTACCACCGCTGCCGATCTGGAACTCGATCTTTCCCTGGTCGCGCATCTCCGCCTGCACGTAGTTGGAATTGATCAAGCCCGCTGGCTGACCAAGACCGAAGAGGAAGGAGTTCGCGCCGCGGTTGATGTCGATACGGTTCGTGTTGTAGGTATCGATAGGAATGCCTGTTTTATAGTAATTGCGAACCGTGTCCGGAGCGCCAATACCACGAAGACGTGTGTTCGCGTGTGGCTCGGCACGCGTGCCAGCACTGGAAACTTCACCACCGGAACCGCCTTCCGCAGCACCTTCGATGTTACCTTGGGAACCGCCAACTTCACCGCCGGTGGTGTACTGGAGAAACTCCTGAACGTCGTTCGCGCCAACGTCCTCGAGGAACTCCTTGGTCAGAACTTCAACCGAAGTACCGATGTCCTTGAGGTTGGTCGCGAGGCGGCCGCCCGCGAGCGTTTGGGTGGCGCGATAGCCTTCGTCTTGCGATCCATCTACCGTGAACGGAGATAGCTCGAAGATCTCTTCCTCATCGTCCGCACTTTGCGCGACGGCGAGCGGGAGCGCGCTCATAAAGCCCGCGGTCAGCAGCGACCATTTGGATAAGCTGCTGAGATCAATCTGTCTTAGTTTGTGTCTCATTGTTAATGGGTTTGATTGGGTTCAAAACTCCTCTTCACACGGGGCGCATGCCTCGACAAACGGGCCCATCTCCCGGAAGCGCGTCTTCACCGAGCACGTAGCTGCCAAAAGCGGAGTCGCTGCTGGGGATCGGAAAGACAGTGGGCAAAACGGCGTCTGGGTAGACAGTTCCACCACGATGGGGTCGAAGTAACATGAGGTATTAAAAGGAGTTTCTCGCTGCCTCATCTCATCCGACTGCCGCCGGGAGTAGCACGTCCCGACGACAGTTTAACTAGATGGGATAAACGAGATACGTATCTTGCCATTTTTGTCCGATTTTTTGTTAGGACGAGCTGTCGCGTTTTATGACCAACAAATCACAAACCTCCCTTCCAACTAACTAACAACAACCTACAAAGACCACGCCAAACACCCACGATCTCCACTTTTTGCAGACTGCATACAATCAACCCCACACCCACCTGCAGTAACACCCCACTCGATTCATAAAAAAACAGTGAACACAGAGGAAGTATCTGCGCCTTCGAACACAGGGCTGCCGCTCGCGACATTGTTTTGAGGGTACCCGTTGATGACAACGTGCGCTACCTTTGTCATCGATGTTCAGCCTACAAAAAAGCGGCGATCACCGAAGTAATCGCCGCCACGAAAAATGAGAAAGTCCGCGCAATGCGCTCTACTTGAGCGTCACCTTCTTGGCTTTGCTTCCGACTTTCGAGTTCTTGGAAACGAGTTGATCCGGAACATCGGTTCCAGCTTTCACGACAAAAGCCCTTCCCTTCGGCGCACCCGGAGTGAACGATTTTCCACTCGCCCGCACGGTGTAGAGAATTTCGTCCGTCTTGGCATCGACCAACTGGACCACCGGATTCTCCACATCGAAAGTCAACTTGCCCAGCGATCCCCATGAAGGCGGGTTATAGTTGTCGAACTGGGAAATCGTACGCGGCCAACCTTCATATTGCTGAGCAGATGGATCTGTAATGTCCACGTTGCGCGGCCAGCACTCCATGGTGATTTCGCGGGAACTCGTGTTTAAGCGAACGATGCCAAAACCTGCGGACCGGGTGTTGAGAACATTGCCGGCAGGTTCCTTGTCCGGATTCGCGGCCGCAAAATTGGTCACCTTGTTGGAGAAACCATCAAGCGAATCACCGGTGTACTCCGGAGCTCCCGGTTCGCGGTTGAGCCCGGGTTCGAGTGGCTCCCACCAGCGGAGGTAGAGGTTCGCGATCGACGGCACACAAAAGGACCAAATTGCATCGCGGTACTCGTCGATCCCATGCTGGAAGATCGTCGCCAAATGCTGGTCGCCCGCATAGTGGAAAGTGAAGCCTTTGCGGAGAGCCTCCAACGCACGGTTGCGTCCACTCTGAGGCCAACCATTGGAATCCATGTCCGCATGCAGGCGTCCATTCGCGCTGCCGTGAATGTGCGCTCCACCACAGAAAATCGTAGCAGACAAAGCCACCTTCATATCCGCCTCACTCCAATCCTGCGTCCACTCATCGATGAACTTCAACTGTCGTTCGCCCAGCAGTACGGCTCCATCGATATCGACGCTAGCTGGGTCATAGTCCGGATTGAGAATATGGTCAGGGCGAGGTCCCTGCTTCGGAACGCGTCCCGCTGGCCCGGTCTTGAACTTGCGGTCCTCGAGAATGGCGAAGTCCACATTTCCCCAATTAAGATTCGTGAAATAGACGCCAATCCCTTGTCCAATGGTGTGCGGATCGATCGGATCCGGAAGGTGGCTGGTCTGAGCCCGCTCCACTTCCTTCACGTATTCCGCGGGCATCGCGTAACCGCCATCGGACGCGCCTTTCAGCGTGGAAACCTTTCCACTCTCACCCCAGAGGTTTGCCTGCCCGGCATCGTGATCGTCGGGGAGGCAAATCGTTGGGCGATCCTTGATGATCTCTCCGAAATCACGGCCAAATTTCAGCCAAGCGGCATAGTGTTTGAAGTGGTCGTAGACTTGGTCACCCGAGAAGAATAGCACATCCGCGTCCACTGCCTTAACGTTGTCGATGATGTCTTGGCGAGAGATGTCACCACCATGCACCGGAT
The DNA here is from genome assembly GCF_016595505.1 of Pelagicoccus mobilis. Lineage (GTDB taxonomy): Bacteria > Verrucomicrobiota > Verrucomicrobiia > Opitutales > Opitutaceae > Pelagicoccus > Pelagicoccus mobilis. The sequence continues at coordinate 104,352 of NZ_JAENIL010000016.1, forward strand.
GGATAGAGTTCCCGGTAAAGCCCGCCACCACAACTTCGTCTTTGTCGACTGGGTTCTTCCGGATGATCCCACCGTAGCTCGCTTCTGTTCCGTGCAGGACTCGATACTCGTAGGCTTGGGAGTCGTCCCAATTTTCCACTCGGAACGGAGCTGTCCAACCCGCTTCAATCGCATCCGTCCGGTCGACCTCTACCCACTCTCCACCTTTTTTGACCTCCAGGCGAACCGTCTTAGTCATGTCGCTAGGAATCGGATACAATTGAGCAGTGAGCTTCAGAGTCTTGTCGTGAACCGTGTAGAGTGCGAAGCAGATGATGTCCTGATTCTCCACTTCCGGAATCGTCAGCACTGCCCGCTTCTTGTTCTGAGCCTCAACCGCAGATGCCAGAAGCAGTGCGATGCAGAAGAGGTTAAGGAGTTTGAGTAGCTTCATAAGGTGTTTATTGGGTTGATTGAAAAAACTAAACGGACCTGGCCGTCGTCGGGACTCCAGTGGGAGCAAGCGAAGGCAGCTGAGTTCTATCTTTGGCAGAGACTTCGTCCCTTTGCTTCCAAAGCACAAACAGGTACAGCGGGATCAAACAGTGAGGAGCACGAAGAAGCGCTTCATGCAGAAACTGGTCCGCTCCCCAGTAGTTGAGATCCCATGACATGCCAGCCACTGGTCTCGCCAAAGCTGTCAGGAGCCCCCAGATCGCCGCATAGAGCATCAGCGATCGACGAATCCGAGGGATGAGAATTCCAAGGCAAACGATAATATCAAACAGTCCCGCCATGTGTAGGATCGCTTTAGCAGTGCCATATTCGACCCCCAAGATAACGGTTATCATTCCAAAGAAATTCGGAGGCGTCGGCCACAAACCCAGGGCGTAAGCACCGTGCCCAATGAAAGTCGTAATCGTCGCAGCCATGGCAGCAGCCACCGTCAATCGGTGCCGAACGCCTAACCTGAGAGCGAGCACCAGAACCACGGGCATCAGCATTTGTCCTCCGTGTTCCACAAACATTGGTAGCTGCTGTTGGGCTCCGAGGTATTTGGCATAGCTCAAAATTACCAACAATCCGCCGCCAGCCAGAAGGCCCATCATCTGGAGCTGGGATTGTTTGCGAATCGTTAAGCAGAGAATCGTGCACGCGAGATAAAGCCAACCGATTACCGACAGGCCTTTTTGCACGAAACCATCATTCGCTCCCGTACCCACGAATTCTTCCCAGCTCACCCCTAAATTGGAAGCGAGCTCATACATGCTATCGTGCCAGAGAATCGCTCCGTACGGTCCTTGCCAATAAAGGTGAGCCCAGGTCCAGCCTGCAAAACACAAGAACGCACCTATCCGGAGGATAAGCAGGAGACCTTTATCTAGCTTCGCGTCGTTCACCATCTGACCGGCACCATAATACTCGTAAAGGGATCATTGCGCCTAGACGCGTATGCGTCACGCACATACGCAATCGCGGCAACAAACATACGGTTGAAGCATTTCACCTGAGAGTCGGTTAGGGTCGGCGCTCGCCGCCGCACCGCATCGGTTTGATCAGAGCTCTGCGGTACGGCGACAAGCGCCGACCCTACATGATGATGCAACCTGCCCCACTTCCTACATCCTCTAGTCCGTGGCATCGTGCAGATTTTTCCAATCCTGGTAGGTGGGCCGATGCTCAGCGTCGCGTTCCCCAAAACCCTCGGGCGCAGGCGGACACTCTTCGAGAAGTTTTCGAAGTCTCACAAAGACCTCACGCCTCTCTCCCTCTACCGCCACCTGCGAAAGATCGTTTTTCTCCTCCCAATCTTCACCGGGTCTGAAAAAACCACCATCAGCATAGAGCTTGTACTCAGCAGTGCGGGCAAACTGCCCTGTCTTCTTTTTATACCAATAGGGCTCGTAATGGCAGAACACCCAATCACGTGGGTTGCCCTTCTCTCCTTTCAGCTGAGGAAAGAAGCTTCGCCCATCAATTGGATCGCGCTCGCTCATCGTGTAGCGTGCCGCGTCAGCAAATGTCGGATACATGTCTGTGAAATCGACCAAATCCTTCGAAACGAGTCCCTGTGGCGTATGTCCTTTCCAGTAGGCGACCAGCGGAACGTGCGTCCCCGTTTCTTTCATCATACCCTTTCCGCCCTGTACTTGCTGCCCCTTCCAGCTCGAGGAGAGGCGGCTATGCGTTCCGTTATCCGCGGTGAATAGGATGATCGTATTCTCTGCCACTCCCAACGCTTCCGTTTTGGCAACGATCCGTCCAACCAGTTTATCCATGTAGTTTACCATGGCCTGAAAATTAACTTTCGCCTCCGCGTCGTCTTTGACCTTCGCATTGGCTTTCTGGGTCCGCGGAGAATCGCCAATCGTATCGGGCGTTTTGACGAACGGGTCATGCACGAGAACCATCGGATAATAGACGAAGAAGGGTTCGTCCTGGTTCTCCGCCATGAAGTCGCAGACAAAGTCCGTAAACAAATCAGGGCCATATAAACCTTCGTTTTGCTCAGCCGTAATGAACTCTCCATTACGTTCGATTGGAGGGCTCCAAAACCGCTCCCCCTCGCCTTTTCCCTTCGTCAGCTGCCAAAGACAGTACTCGTCAAAACCTGCCTGATGCGGACGAGAGTTGTCGTCGTAACCTTCCAGGTTGTTGTACAAGCCATTGAGTTGCCACTTCCCTGCGATCGCAGTTTTGTAGCCTGCGTCCTGCATCATGTGAGCAAAGGTTCGGTCCTGCGGGTTCAGGTAACCAAAATGCGTGTAGTTGCGAAAGCTATACTGACCGGTCATGATCTGCACTCGCGACGGCGTACAAATCGGAGTGGAGTAACAGTGCTCGAAACGGATGCCGCTCTCCGCCAATCGATCAATGTTCGGCGTTTCATAATCATCCGCCCCATAACAGCCAAAGGCTTCCCAGCCCACATCGTCCGCCATGATCAAGATCACGTTCGGTTTGGAAGCCGCTGAAACGAGCGCTACAAGGGAAACGAAAACAACAAAGAGGGGTACCTTCATCAGAGGCCATCCTTCAAACGAGAGTCACGAACGCCAAACAAATAACCAGTGCATCGTTTAAAGGTAGGGTTTGGGCGTCGCCCCAAACCTAAAGACGGCAGGTCACCGCCCTGCCCTACAACCAGCAGCAATCGTAGGGCCGTCGCTTGCGACGCGCCGCATATCCAACTCCGACCTTCCAATGTTGCGGCGTGGCGCGAGCGCCAGCCCTTCAAGCCGTCTCCGGCATGAAAGTCGGCATCGAGATTCCCTTCACAGGAGCGACCTCTCCGGTGCTTTGCCCCAAGTGTAGTTCACAGTTCTTCGCCTTCAGACGGTACATCGCTTGCACGATCTCTCCTCGATCCGATGGCACCAGCCAAACCATCGTTTTCCCCTTGCGGACATCCAGCTCGGTTTGGATCAAGGCAATCGCATCCTGATCCGACCGCATGCAACCGGGACCAAGCAGGCTACTCGCAGGGTGACAGATCGACGCGAGAAAACCATCGAGTCTTCCCTCTTCGCCCTCGATCACGCTCATGTGCCAATAGCCCTTTTCGTTGCGAATAAAATACTCGAAGTCAGACCCGCGTCTTAGTCCGGCCACTTCATGTTCGAGTTCGACCATCGCTGGCACATCCTCTAACCGAGCATCGCGAACTCGCTTCGCCTGTGGGCAGTCAATTCGTATCCCTTCTGCGGGTACGTCCAAGATCATATCCTGATAAACAGCAAACGGCTTGAAACCTGCCCGGTTATACAGCGAAAAGGAATCGAGGTTCATCGCGCTCGAAACGAGTCGAACGTCTTTCGATTCCCCGCGGGCAAAGTCGAGAATGTAGGCCAACAATCGCCGAGCAACGCCTCTCCCCGCGAAGTCTGGATGAGCATTCATGATACCGAGCGACACATGCGTTTCGCGCGGATGGTAGAAGCAGGATCCCGCAATCCGACTCGTCTCCTCGTCAACCGCCAGCACGCAACGCCCCGGATCCAGATCCTCGTAGACCTCGCAAAACAAGCGGGTGGCAGCAGGCTCGCCCGTGAAGATATCGTGTCCCCGGTTGGCTTGATACCAAGCGTTGGTGGAATGGAAGATAAGGGCCGAGATCTCGTCCCAGTCTTCTTTCTCCGCGTGCCGAAGCCTAATCGAGTCTTCCATCTATTTTTTAGCGGAGGTCAAAGTCTCTTACCCGGCCCGCCGTGGCGATCGTATCTTCGAGTTCCAACGAGCCATCTGACTTGATTTCGAACACCGACAGTTTCTGTTCACCAGACTCGCTGACCACCAGATGCGTGCTCTTCGGAGACACGTCAATGGCCCACGGAATCTGTCCTACATTGGTTCGCGATCGAAGCGTCAACCTACCATCTTCCCCGATCGAAAACGCGAATACACAATCCTCCAATCCTTCGGGATCACGGTTGGCTACAAATATCCACTGCCCATCGGGCGAGATCGCGATATCAGATGCGTTCACGCTCTTCTCGCTTTTGGAGTATGGAATCTGACGTGGTCTTGATGTAGCGAACTGCAGATCATTCAACTGCCCATCATCGGCGATTTCATAAACGCTGACTCCCAAATGTTGTTCGTTGCTGAAATAGGCAATCGGCAAACTCGGATGGTAGGCGACGTGTCTCGGACCAAATAACGCGGGCGGGTTCGCATTGAAGGGAGTGAGCGGTTTGAGCTCTCCTGACTCATCGTCAAAGGAGAATTGGAAAAGAGCGTTATTCAGCTTCACACAGGGAATGTAGACATATCGATTGTCCAACGTCGGCAGAATGCAGTGGGCCTCCTTGTTGGGCACTTTATCATAAAAGGTCTTCTCTCCAACCAGACCATCATCTCCGATTCGATAGGTCGCCAATTCTCCGCTTCGGTAATTTACGGTGAGGAAGAACCGATCTGTCCTATCAACGCTCGTGTAACCTGAAGGATGAGGCAGCGTCTTAGTGCCCAGCAACTCGATCTCTCCCTTTGGACCAACTTCAACAGTGGCCGCTGCCGTCCCGTCGCCACTACGACCACTGACAATCAGTCTCTCCTTTTTAGAATCAAACGCTGTTCCAGAGGGAGCAAAGGGAAGCCCAACCGCTCCTTCTCGAACGAATGCAGCATTGCCGCCCTCGACCTTCACACGCAAATGAACGAGTTGCTTCTTATCGGATTCCGGAAGAAAAACGAAAAAGTCGTCCTTCGAGAAGGCGTTGAAATTTAGGATCAAGGTACAGAGAAGGCAAATCAGGCTACGAGTCATTCCGCCGAAACTACAGATCCCAAGGCAGTCGACTCAAACCGAAAACGAACTCAGTCGGGAACCTTTGCTCGATTGAAAGGGAGCTCAAACGTATCCTCGTACCCGATACGCTTTCTCATCAACACATAGCGACGCGTTTGCACAAAGAGATCCATCTCGCCCGTGAATCGTGGATCAGACGTCTGCAAACCATAGGTTTTCATCTTTTCAGAGAGGCTCCGGATTTTGACAGCATACTTAGGATCATCCGCCAAGTTCTTCATCTCCCAAGGGTCCGTCGCGAGATCGTAGAATTCCATCGAAGAGGGCTCGACCAAGCGTTCGCTAGGCAGTGGCTTACCACCTTCATCCACATTGCTGTATCGGAAGATCAGAGAATAGCGTCCCTCGCGAATGCTCCGCGACGAGCGTGACTGCGGATCAAACTCCCCATGCCACTCCAGCCCTGTCATCATCCAATTTCGCTCGGGATCAATCTGTCCGGAATCACCGGATAGAAGGATTGGCAACAAACTCTCGCCCGACATGCCTTGTGGTTTCTCAACCCCAGCGAGTTCCAAGAACGTAGGAGCGAAATCCCGAAAATTCACGAAGTCGGTCACCGTCCGACCAGCTTCCATCCGGGACGGCCACATCACTGCCAATGGAATATGCACGCCATAGTCATAGGCAGACGCTTTTGCGAAAAGCTGCCCATCACGAACCACGACCGTTCCATTGTCAGACGTAACAATCAGCAGCGTATTATCCAACTCACCCTTCGCCTCCAATAGGTCGATCATCTTCTGCAGCTGCAAATCGGCATAACAAATCTCGTAGAGAATATTCGCCCGATTGATTCTATTCTCCCGAGTATCTTCCAGCACCGGCGGCATCGGAATGTCGTCGAGCGTCAAACCGTACTCCTTCTCAAGCCGTAGATAGTTTTTCGGATCCATCGGGTCATGAGGTTCCGTGACACCCGCCCAGAAGAAGAAGGGTTGCGCCTCTTTACGGTCTTCCAAAAACCGCTCGAAGTTAGCCACGTAGTCATAGGGCGTAAGATCAGGCAACTGATTCTCGACCTCTATTTCGTTATACTCCCGAACGAAAAGATTGTCATGGCTGTCCTCATTTACCACGCCAGGGCCCCATCCTTTATCGGTGTACCCGACGTGATAACCGGCATCATGTAAGAGGTGCGTGAATACAGGTATCGTTTTCGGCACATACGCCTGAATGAACGCTCCTTGTTCCAATTCCCAAAAATTCCGCCCTGCCAAAACACTCGCTCTCGCTGGAGCGCACGAAGGGGCTGAAGTGTAACCATTGGTGAACAACGCCCCCTGCTCCGCCACCTTGTCAAAGGCAGGCGTCGGCAAAGGCGACCAACCATAAGCGCTCCGTTCCAACCAACTTTCATCATCAGTGATGAACAACAAAATATTCGGCCGTTCGCCCCCCTGGACGCGCAGCAAGGCTCCGCCGAATAAAACGAGCAACAAAGCAATTCTCAACATGATCATTTCAGGTATTTCCTACAGAGAACAAGATGCAGCAAAAGCGTTAGCGGTAAACGAATAGCCTAGTAAACGGTCGACCTATCGCAGCTGGTTTTCAACTCTGACTCGGACCACAACTGAACGAGATTCTGCACGTTTTTTTTAAACCACGGATTTACACAGATCTGATGGAGAGGCTAATTTCAGAAACCACCCTTCCCCTCACATTAAACACCTTCCAGAACATCCACAAAAATCTGTGCAATCTGTGGTCAAAAAAATTAAACTTCCGGGATCAATTCCGGCGGTACATCGAACTTCTTGTCGTCCGCTCCCCCGGCGAAGTTGCTAATGCTATAGCTGTTCGGCTTGGACCAATCGCATTCCACACGACCGTCTCCCAGCAGGATAGTACCGAGCTTTTGACGAAACCAATCCGCGAGCTCACGATACTCCTTTGCATCCGCGACATTGTTCTTTTCCAAGGGATCGACTCGCAGATCGTAGAGAGCCATATCGGCCTTCGGGCGCTCGCAGTCGAGAGCCCACATAATGTCTGAGTTTAGATCTCCCACTCGGGAGTGATCCCACTTGTCACGCGTCCGCATAGAGAATGCAAATTCTTCAGTTCGCATAAAGCCGCGATGTCCACAAATCACGTTCAGCTCGCCGATCGCATATTCGCGCTTGAGCTCCTCATCCGTCAAAACCTCGGCGAGATCGTAGCCATCCAAGTATCCATACTTCGGATCGCTCACATCCTCGCCCGCGGCGGCCAACATGGTCGGAGCAAAGTCGACGAACTCGACAAACTCATCGTGTATCTTACCAGCAGGGTACTTCTCTTTGTCTGAGGAAACGATAATCGCCGCATCCATGATCGACTGCGTCCACGGACCGAACTTCGCCATCATGCCCTGTTCGCCAAGGTGCCAACCATGGTCACCCACCGTGTAAACGATCAGGTACTCTTCCCCTTGCTTCTCGCAATACTCCTTGAAGGCTTCCACCGACTCACCGATCAACGCGTCTCCGTACGCACAAAAAGCGTAGTAATCCTGGATGGCTTGATGCTTTTCCTCTTCGGTCAATTGATCCGTTTTGCACTCGTTATACATGATCACGAGCTGCGGCGGAAAGTTTGATAGCTCATCTGTACTGAACTCGGGGATACGGTATTTTTTCTTTCGGAAAACATCACGAAAAACCTTGGGAGGAATCACCGGCGTGTGCGGCAGCGTAAATCCGAGATTGATGAACAGCGGCTTGCTCGTATCAGCTCCTTTTACCTTTTTGCCCCAAGAGGTCTGGTAGCTTTTGTCCGCGTTTTTCAGATAGTTCTTCATCTCGCGCACGACATGCCCATCGATGGTCTCTCCCGCAGGGTATGGATTTACGCCTCCTAAAATAAGTCCTGTATTCAAACGAGTATACGAACGGAGGATATCAAACTCTTCCTCCACTCGATCTTTGATTGCGAGATCCCGCTCAGGAAGCGGATTGTGGCGATCCTGCTTGTAGTATTCCATCTTCCCGTCCTGCGGGTGGATGATGGTTTCTTTCATGAACTCCGGAGTAAAAATCCCGTGCGGGAAGATGTATTTTCCTCCGCTGGTAAAAATATCGCCTACCCCATTTCGTTGCAGGTCGCTCGCGAAGTTGATCGTGAAGTCATAAAAATCCGCCGGACTATTTTCTTTCTTATTGAGAGAATTCACCGTTCCCCAACCGGTCTTTCCAAACACAGCCGTACCGTAGCCTTTATCTCTCAAGGTCTGCGAAACCATGGGCTTCACGAAGTCTGGCATCTGGTGAGTCGTGCCCCAGCGATACTGTCCGCGGCGGTGCGGATAACGGCCAGACTGCATCGAGCCACGCGATGGCGTGCACATCGGCGAATTGCAAACCGCCTTCGTAAAGAGCACCCCTTCCTTCGCCAAAGCATCTACATTCGGCGACGAAACATAGCCAAGATAGCTTTCGTTCTTTCCGGTAGTCGCTCGATTGTAGCACTCCAGCGAATCCGCCCGTTGGTCATCAGTGATGATCCACAGGATGTTCGGCTGTTTCTCAGCCATTACATTGGCAACCATTCCCCACACGCACGCCAACACGAAAGTAAACCCTAGCTTATTCATACTTACTCTATTTATAAAACCGAACTGCCGATGCTGCCGACTCCCCAACGAACTTATGCGTTTAAGAGCCAATGGCATCCATTAATTAACTACACTCGAAAAGGAAAAGGCACCCGCTGGGTTTGCATCCCAACAGGACTCACGCTCACAATAGCTTGCCTGCTCCACGCACTCTTTTGCCAAGAACGATATCTGACAGTGTCCATGACAGTCGCCTTGCTGCTTGGAAGCGTCATTCTACAACACGCAGTAGGCTTCGATCGCGCTCTAGGCGGAAACCAAAGCGAAGCAACCCTAGAGAGGCTACTGGTCTCCTACGCCGTCATCCCCTGCATCGGCTTGATCGCCGTATTCCTCATTCTGCTACGCTACCCACTCACTCGAAAAAGAACCTTAGAAATTCGTCGAGCCCTCGAATGCCGACGCGAAGCAGTTTAGAAACGGCACAAAAAAAGACCTGCCCTTTTCAGAGCAGGTCTCCAAATTCTAATTACGCTGAAGCGATTAGAAGCCGTCTTGGTAACCACCGCCACGGCGATCACGACGATCTCCTCCGCCACGGTAGCCGCCGCCACCGCCGCGTGGGCGATCGCTACGGTAACCACCACCGCCACCGCGTGGACGGTCTCCTCCGCGGAATCCACCGCCGCCGCCACGAGGGCCGCCACGTGGGCTGCGAGGAGCTCTTGGAGTTGCTTCACGTACAGTCAATTGACGGCCATCCAACTCTTGTCCGTTCAAACCTTCAACTGCTGCCTTGCCTTCTTCGGCGTTATCCATCGTCACAAAGCCAAAGCCGCGAGATCGACCGGTTTCACGGTCCATGATGATCTTTAGCTGTGACACCACGCCGAATTGCTCGAACGCGTCTTGCAGGTCCCCTTCTGAAAGACCGAAGGAGATGTTTCCTACGTATATTTCCATTTATCTGATATTTGAAGCGTCGTATTGAGAAATAGGCAGATTCAAACAGCGACGCAACAACCGGAAAATACCTCGAGCCATCAAACGATGACTTAACTAAAAGAGTAAGACACGGTTCAGAGAATATACAAATAGGCGAGGCCAAAAGCTTCTTTTTCAATTATGAGGACCTACGCTTTTTCACGTCTGTAACAACTGCTACGCAAGGGTTTAGCCCAAGTGGAAGCCATCGAAGATTCAGCGAAACGATATTCCTACGGCAAAAAGCCTCCCGAAATGAGCCTAACGGTTCAGAGATGGGCCGCAAAGAAGCCTTGAATCCCTAGGCTCCATTCATCACTCAATGGCCTAATGCTACTACCCATCATCGCTCTCATTATTGGCCTGATCGTGCTCATCTGGAGCGCGGACCGTTTCATCGACGGAGCCTCGGGCGTAGCTGGGCATTTCGGTATGCCCCCCCTGCTGATCGGGATCCTCATCGTCGGCTTCGGCACCTCAGCCCCGGAGCTCATCGTCTCAGCCATCGCCGCCTCGCAGGACAATCCGGGACTCGCTCTGGGCAACGCCTTCGGCTCAAACATCGCCAACATCGCCCTCATCCTCGGAGTCACCTCGATCATCATCCCCATCACCGTAAAATCGAGCGTACTTCGCAAAGAACTCCCAGTACTCGCCGCCGCGACCGCCCTAGTCGCCTACCTCGTTTGGGACTTGGATATTTCAGCCCTAGACGGGGTAATCATGCTGATCGTCTTTCTCGCCGTCATGGCCTGGTCCACCCGGGAAGGCATGAAATCTGGCTCCGACACGCTTGCGGAAGAATTCACTCAAGAGTTCGAGGAGAAGAAAATCTCGCTCGGGGCCTCGTTCGCTTGGCTGCTCATCGGTCTCCTCCTCCTCCTCGCCAGCTCGCGAGCCATGGTTTGGGGCGCAGTCGAAATCGCCACCGCTCTAGGCGTGAGCGATCTCGTGATCGGCCTCACCATCGTGGCAGTGGGAACCTCCCTTCCTGAACTCGCATCCTCCATTACCGCTGCGAGAAAGGGCGAACACGATATCGTGCTCGGCAACATCATTGGCTCGAACATGTTCAACACGCTCGCCGTCGTGGGAATCGCCGCGGTTATCCACCCTTTCCAGACCGTATCCGACATTTTGACACGCGACCTCCCAGTAGTGGGCGGACTCACCCTCGCACTCTTCCTCGTGTGCTACCGTAAAGGAGGACAGGGCCGCGTCAATCGCGTCGAGGCCGCGTTTCTGATCCTAGCCTTTGCCGCCTACAACTGCTGGGTCTTCCTTTCCCAAAGCTAGACCACTAACGGCATCGCAATGCCAAAAACAGCGAACACCAAGCTCACCAAGAACGCGTAAAAGCTCAGGCGAATCCACCGAAACTTAGGCCTGAGCACGTCGTTGCTCAAGTGGTAGATGTCCGATACCATCAGCTCCGTAATGGTATTTCGGCTCTCCAAGGCGGAGCTCATCATCTCCTTGTAGCTTTCCTCATCGTACTTCCAGATCCCGGAGAAGTGCAGCAAGTTCGCCTTCCCCTCCCGATCTTCCTGATAGCGCTTCGGCATCAGGCTCACGATCGCAAACACGATGCTCAGGCTTGCCGCGAATATGAAGAGCAAGATCCCCAAGCGTATATCCGGCTTGTCGTATCCAGAAAGTGAGAGCGGGATCAGAAAGGCGTTGATAGTGATAATCACCTGCGCCCGCCGATCCGCGAGGGAGATGTACTGGACATGCTTGGACTGGGCGCTGCTGAGAACCGAGCCGCGTAAAAGCGCTGGCCAGTTCTTCGCCTCCGCAGTTTTTTCTCCAGGAAGAGTCTGCAAACTCATCGCTTACGGACGGCGAACCGGAGGCTCGTTAAGGTGCTTGATCGAGTTATCCTCGTTCACCATGACAAGCTTCGGCTTGAAGGAATCGATATCCTTGTCGTCCACATCCTGGAAGCTGGCAATGATCACTTTGTCTCCACGATGAACCAGTCGAGCGGCCGCACCGTTGAGGCAGATTTCTCCAGGCTTACCCCAAATAACATAAGTCGTGAGGCGATTGCCGTTGTCGATGTCGTAGACGTCCACCACCTCGAATTCGACAAGGTCAGCTGCCCTGCATAGTTCAGGGTCGATGCTAATCGAGCCCTCGTAATTTAGGTCCGCATCCGTAACTGTCGCACGGTGGATCTTGGATTTAAGCATGTGTCGCTTCATAACAAAATTCTTTCCTAGGCTTCGTTAGCCGTCGTTTCTTCAACAGGATTCCAGTCAAGCACCGCGTTCACCCCACGCAGCACGAGGTCAGGCACAATCTCATCAAACAAGCCTGCATCTTTGTACAATTGCGAAAAGCCGCCGGTCGCGATCACTCGAGTCGGCTCATCGCCAAAGGCTTCTTCCCTGATACGGTCCACCAAGTTGCGGATCATCCCAAGGTACCCGAAATACAATCCACTCTGGATCGCCTCCGTCGTCGAACGCCCCAGAGCGCGCTTGGGAGCATTGATCTCCACAAATGGTAGCTTCGCAGTTTTCGACCCCAGAGCTCCCATCGCTAGGCCTAGTCCAGCACAGATAGAACCTCCCAAGTATTCGCGTTTGGCAGTCACCGCATCCAAAGTGATCGCTGTTCCAAAGTCGACAACCACGACGTTGCACTCTGGATACATCTCCGTCACGGAGATCGCATTCGCGATTCTATCCGCTCCCACCTCCAGCGGGTTACGGGTCTTGATCTTCAAGCGCGTCTTAACGCCCGCTTCTAGAAAGAGGGGCTCCAGCTCGAAATAGATACGGCACGCATTGCGAATCGAATACACCTCGTCCGGCACAACACAGCTGATCCCGATTCGCTCGACGCGGTCCGGATCCACTCCATGTTCACGTAAAACAGACACCAGAAAGAGGCCTAACTCGTCACGGGAGGAGCGGGAGCTTTCCTTGCGAAACTGTGTCACCAGCCGGTCACCTTCATAGACGGCCCCGTGCATTTGGGAATTTCCTACATCTATACAGAGATTCATATCAACTAACTCCGCTCTACGTTATCGATCAGACGTACGCCCTCGAGCACGACTGCCCCAAGACGGCGATCCCCACGATCAGCCACATACTCCGCTTCGAAACCTTCCGAATTCAACGCAGCTACAGCCGATTCTTCACTCTCCGCCGTATTCAATATCTGGTTAAACCTTGCAGCCTTCTCTAAACCTTCAGTCGACAAACGTCGATTTCGGGAACTCATGGCCAATCCGCTCTCCTCGCGAATCGTCGGACACGGAACTATCTCCACCGGGAGAAAGAACGCATCGACCATTCCCTTAACCAGTGCTAGCTGTTGCCAGTCCTTTTCGCCGAAATAAGCCCGCGTCGCGTTTGCAGCCATCAGCAGCTTCAAAACAACAGTGAGAACACCATCAAAGTGGCCCGGACGATGTTCCCCTTCCAGTTCCGTTGAAAGTTCTGACTCGCTGACCTTATAGCGATAGTCATCCGGATACATCTCTTCGTAACTAGGAGCGAAAACAGCGTCTACGCCCAGCTCATCGAGCATTCGTAGGTCCTCTTCAAATACGGCCGGGTACTTCTCGAAGTCCTCAAGCTTGTTGAACTGAGTGCGATTCAGGTAAACGCTGACCGCCACCTTGTCATTCTCTTCCAAAGCGCGACGCACGAGAGCGAGATGCCCTTCGTGCAATCCACCCATGGTCGGAACGAAGCCGAGTGTCACCGTGCCCACATTTTCCTTACGCCACGCCTGAAACGACGCCACGCTCTGCAATACCTGTGTCATCCGGCTAGCGGCTAAGCTTAGCCAAGCGCGATGTGTATTCGCCTTCCGCCGGGAAAGCGACGGACTCAACATCCGCGCAGTAGCGATCGACCGCCGAAGCAATGCGTTCACTAAGATTCTCGTACTTACGGGCAAATCGCGGTTGGAAAGTCGCATCCATGCCCAACAGATCGTTGATCACAAGCACCTGCCCTGAAACATCCGGACCACAGCCAATCCCGATCGTTGGGATGTTGATCGACTCGGTCACCTGCGCCGCAACATCGCCAGGGATACATTCAAGCACGACCGAGAAGCAGCCCGCTTGCTCCAGCATCTGAGCATCTTCAATCAGAGCTCGAGCCGCCGCAGAACTTTTACCCTGCATCTTGAAACCGCCAAATTCATTAACCGACTGAGGCGTCAACCCAAGGTGCCCCATCACCGGTACACCGCTATCGACGATGTGCTCGATAAGCTGGATGTTCCCTTTGCGACGCTCGAGTTTGACCGCATTCGCCCCCGCCTTCATCAGCACGTCAACCGACTCGATCGCATGATCGATGCCTTTTCGATTCGAAAGGAAGGGAAGGTCGGCCACGATCACCTTGTCCGGCGCGCCACGACGCACAGCGGCCGTGTGAGCGGCAATCATTTCCACAGTCGCGTGAACCGTGCTATCGAATCCGTGCACAACCATCGCGCAGGAATCGCCAATCAGTATCGAGTCAACGCTGGTCGCGTTGACGATTTTTGCGGTCGCAGCATCATAGCAGGTCACCATGGTGATCGGCTTGCCGTCCGCCTTCCACTTCTGGAAGTCAGGTATTGTTTTCATGTGTCGGGTGCCTGTCGCTGAGGATCAGGATCCTATGTTGAATGTTTGTACTGATTTCTTGGTGCCTCCGGTCGCTGGAGCATCGCTCTCATCGCTAGAGGCCACTGTTACAAAAGAATCGAAGCGGATTTTTCAATGCAAAAGCAGCTCCTCATCCCCGAGTTGACAGAGATTAACGCTTCTCTCGGGTTTCCGATTGAAATGCGTCAAAGCCCCGTTGAAGCTCCACCGCATCGATCCCAAATGGCTAATCTAATCGTACACGGCGGCAAACCTCTCTCCGGAACTATCACCCCATCGGGCAATAAAAACGCGGTCCTGCCGATCTTGTGCGCGACGCTTTTGACAGACGAACCCGTCTCGCTGAGCAACGTCCCAGCCATCACCGATATCGAGAAACTGGTCACCTTCTTCCGCGAGCTCGGCTCCCGCATCGACTGGGATCGCGAAGCCAAGACCATGCGTCTCGACCATTCCGACCTCGGCTCCGACTTCGATCCGCAAACCCTGCCACAAGGAATGCGATCGGCCGTGCTGCTTTTCGCCCCGCTGCTCCAACGCTTCAAGGAAGTCCACCTCGACTCCAACCCCAAGGGTTGCGCCTTGGGAATCCGCGAACTTGATCCACATCTCGAGATCCTCTCCCACCTCGGGACCAAAGTCGCCCACAACGGAGAGTTGAAACTCAAAATCGAGGAAAAATTCCAAGGAGCCTCCCACTGGGCTGACTACATGTCAGTCACCACCACCGAAACCTTCCTCATGGCGGCCGCTACCGCAGACGGAGTTTCCACCCTGACCAACGCGGCCAGCGAACCTCACGTGCAAGATCTTTGCCGCTTCCTGCAAAGCATGGGAGCAAAAATCGAAGGCGTCGGAACCAGCGTTTTAACCGTCACCGGAGTCGATTCCCTCGCCGGAGCAGAAGCGACCATTTCCTCCGACCACCACGAAGTGGCCACCTTTCTGGCCCTCGGAGCGATCACCGGCGGCGACGTGTGGATAACCGATTCCGGTCCCGAGCACTTCGCCCTCATCAACCGCAGTTTCGCAAAGCTCGGCGTCGAGATCAGCTACGACGGGGAAACCGCCATTTGCGGCCCGAAGCAAAGCCTCAAGATCCAGCAACCGTTCACTTCCAATCTACTGCCCAAAATCGAGGCCGCCCCCTGGCCATACTTCCCCGTTGACCTGCTTCCGCCAATGGTCGCCCTCGCAACCCAAGCCGAGGGCGTCATGCACTTCTGGAACAAGGTCTACGAAGGCGGTTTCGCTTGGCTGCCAGAGCTGGTGAAATTCGGCGCTCACGCCGTCGTAAGCGACCCCCACCGCATCGTCGTTTTCGGGCAGCGCCCCATGCGCCCTGCCGTGGTCGAGGCTCCCTACATCATCCGCGCCGCCGTCGCTCTCTACATGACCGCAGCCAGCATCGAGGGACGCAGTATCGTCAAGAACGCCGACCCGATTCGCCGCGCCCATCCGCATTTCGCCGAAAACCTCCGCAAGCTCGGCGCGGAGATCGAATGGGACGAGTAAACCAACCCCGTAGCGCGGAGCTTTAGCCCGCGTCAAAAACCGAACAAACTCCCCCCCATTTCCGCGGGTTAAAGCACCGCGTTTCGTGGGCTAGGGCTAGCCAACGCCATCTCCGCGAAATTCCGCAAGATCGGCAAAATCCGGTCGCACTCGCAGGCATCTATTTTCCGCCGATACTCCTCGGGAACCGAATCGACAAAGCCCTTTCGCTCGAAGGCCTCCCACAAAAAACGCAAGTCGTCGCCATTCATCTCCGGGTGGAACTGAACTCCGGTCAGCAAGCCGCCATAGGAGAACGCCTGAACAGGCGTATGGTCCGTCGATGCCAACAAATCGCAACCCGGAGGCAAAGTCATCACCGCATCGTTGTGCGTTTCCACCGACCAAATACAGCCGCCTTGGATTCCTTTAAACAGCGGATGCCGCTTCCCTTTTTCCGTTATCCGAATCGCAGGAGCGCCAAGCTCGATACCGTCGGGATGCCGGGAAACATGCCCCCCAAGCGCCCGCCCCAGAAGCTGCGAACCATAGCATATCGCCAACAAGGGGATCCGACCATTTTTGCAAATGGCGATCAGATCCAGAAGATGGTCATTGAATACCGTGTCTTGCCAGGCCGACTCCTCGGAGCCTCCCAAAATCACCGCGTCCGCGCCCAAGGCGATGCGACAGAGCTCCGGATCCTTCGCCGTCGTGTAGTGACAAACGAGGCCCTCCATTTCGCCAAGGCTCGCCTCAAAGCAGGAACGGGATGACCAAACAGGCGCCCCGCCTTCGGATTCGAGGGCGAGATCAAGTGGATCTACGATAAGAAGCTTAGCCATCTAAATTTGAGTTTATAGAGGTAACGAGGCGTCGACGCCTGTGGTTTCCCAGTACGCACAATATCAAGAAAAAGGCGACCTAGCCTAACACTAAGATCGCCCTTTCACACTATTTTAAATTACCTAGGGAGCTTTGAGACTATTCCACTAAGGCGAAGAGACGGTCGGAATCTTCCCACATTGTCACGTCGTTCGCAGCGAGATGTACCTCCCGATCCGACGCCTTCAGCTCCTTGAGCGGTCCATTCAGCGAGGCCACGTACAAAGTACAAATCACGCCTGTGGCCCGGTTGCGAACGCGCATGTGAGCCCCTTGCTGCCCCTCGAGGAAACAGTACCGCGCACCGATCACTTCGTAGGCAGAAAGCAAGCCTTGCTTCACATTCGGAGTAACCGAAAAGCCAAGGTCCTTCAGGCCATTTTGAACGCCGTCAAAAGTGCTTGTCTCGACATCGAACGGACGAGCCCCGTTGTGCCGCATCACGATTTCACCCGCTACCTTCTGGGCAAATTGGGAAACGTCGTAGTTCTTCCCTAGCTGGAAAGAAATCAACATCACGAAAGCCGCCGCCGCCGCTACAGGCACCCATGGGCGCCACCACGCTCGGTCATGCACCTCTTTCGCTTTCTTACCCTTGGCGAGTATTGATTGGACTGCCTCGACTGAAAGGCTCTGCGACATAAAACAGTCGCGGATCTTCTGGTCCATTTGTTCGTCAGTTGTGCTCATCGCAAAAAACTTAGAAGCCTCTACTTCTTTTTCTTGTCACGAAACTCCCCGCCGAATGCCTTCGCCAGCTTCTGGCGAGCGCGGTGGATGTGACTGAGAATGGTGCCACGTGGGGCACCCGTCTGTTCTGATATTTCTGTCGCTGTGAAGCCTTCTACCACGTTGAGGTAGATAGCCTCCCTCTCTTCCGGTCGGAGCTTTTCCAAAACGATCTCCATATCCATGGAGACGCCGTTCGACTCGCCCTTACCGGGTTCCGGTGATTTTTCGAGGGGCTCAAACTGCACGATCTTGTCGCGGCGCTTGATGTCGTAGAAGAGGTTGCGGATCGTCCGGAAAAGAACCGGAGTGCCCTCGACGCGACCATAGGCTCGCATCAGCTTGAGCCACGCCTGCTGCACCAAATCCTCCGCATCTTGATGATGGCGGGCAATTGAGAGCGCATAACGATAGCCTGCCTGCACGAGCTCGGTCTCCGTGAGAGATTTGCGAGCGGTGTTGGAGTTACTCATCGTGTCATTAGCTAGATCGGAAATACTGACTGTTTGAGCGCCCATAATCAATTAGGAAAGACTTGGTTGGTGGCGAGAAACATAGGAAGAAGAGCGAGGCGAACCGCCATCACTACTCAGGGAACGCCCCTACTCTTCAGCTGATTGCCGAAATTTGCAGCTCTACCCAGAACCAGAACGGAAACCCTAGCTCGCAAGGTAGCGCTTGATGTAATTCTCAAGCTGATCGAACTGGATCGGCTTCGACATGTAGCCATCCATCCCGACACGAGCGCACTCGACCCGCATCCTCTCCGAAGCATGGGCCGTCATCGCCACGATCGGCACACGCCCAGACGCCTCGTCCAGCTCCTTCTCACGAATCACACGCGTCGCCTCCAGCCCATCCATAAGCGGCATGCGCACGTCCATCAGAACCAAATCAAAATCGTTTTCCTTTACCTTCTCGGTAGCGTCCAAACCATTTTTCGCCCAATCGAAACCGACCCCCAGCTTGCGCAGCTTCGCCTCGATCAAACGCATATTCTCCAAGTCATCTTCAACCAACAGCACTCGACTCGGACTCACCCCCTCTTTCAAAACCTTCAAATCGCGGATGGTCATCTCCGGCCCCCGAGAAAGCTCCACCTCCACAAATGTCACAGGTATCCGCGCGGTAAATACAGAACCCACACCGACCTCACTCTCCACCGCAACCTCACCGTTCAGACACTCCGCTATCCGCTTGCATATCGAGAGCCCTAATCCCACACCCTCATGCTTTCGCTGCAGAGACATGTCCAACTGCGTAAAAGGCTCAAACACCAGCTCTCGCATCTGCTCGTCGATCCCAATACCCGTATCTTCAACTCGGATACAGACGACACCACCTTGAGAATTGGCCTCGAAACGGGCATCCAACCAGACCGAACCACCCGGCTTGTTGTACTTGATCGCGTTCGAGAGAAAATTGATCGCGATCTGCCTGATCTTCCCCGCGTCAGAAAAGAGCTTTTTACCGACAGGGATCTGCGACAGCTCAAGCGAGCGCAACGTCACCTCGATATCATTCGAAACTCCACTCCGCTCCGTCATCTCCAAAGCGCTGCGACAAATATCCTCCAACTCAAACGGCTCTGGCGCCGCTTCCAGACGCCCGCCTTGAGCACGAGTGAAATCCAAGATATCCGTTATCAGGTTTAACAGATGCTCGCTCGAGCGACGGATCGACCGGAGCATGTTCAGCTGCTCTTCATCCTGATCGGAATACATCAGCAGATCCACAAACCCAATGATCGGGTTGAGCGGCGTGCGCAGCTCGTGACTCATCACCGACAAGAACTCATCCTTGGATCGATTCGCCTCTTCCGCCGCACGCTTCGAAGCCCGCAACTCCTCCTCCGCTCGTTTGCGATCCGAAATATCCTGAAACAGGGCAAGATAAAGCACCTCCTGCTCGCCTACCACCTTCGCCAAACGGCGAACCGATACGATCGCGAAAAAGCGACTCTTCCCCTCTCCCCGCAACCAAAGCTCATCTCGATAGCCGGGAGGACAGCCCTCCTTCACTAAATCAAAAGGCGACGCCTCCGAGTCTCGCTCGGACTCGTCCACCCATTTGTCGAAACGACTATTGAGGAGCACGTCCTGATCCACTTGCAACATCTCGCCCAGCTGCCGGTTCGCCTCCACAAAACCACCGTCGCTATCCAAGATAGCCATCCCCGCGATCCCCAACTCGAAGTACTCGCGAAACCTCTCCTCGTTCGACTGGATGATCGCGCCTCGCTCCTCGATCTGGCTCATCATCTCGTTGAACGCGTCCACCAAGAGCCCCGTTTCGTCATCGAAAACCTTTTCCTGCCGATGCGAGAAATCACGCTCCTTGGAAATATGCTTCGCAGTCTCAGCCAGCTCCAGAATCGGGTCCGTAATGAGACGGCTCATACGCGACACCACCCACCTGAGCAAAGCCCCGCCAAGCAGAAGAGCCGCTACAATCAAAGCCGACTTCAATACAAATGCCTTGTAGATCGGCTTCAGATCTCCCACCAAAAACACGAACGCGTCAGGCGGAGTCGATCTCGACTCGTCGGACAACCAAACCGGCTCGCACGCTTCCACTCTGCTCTCGAAATACGAAAGCCTGACATAAGACCCAGGCGAGAACTCTCGGTTCACTCCCTCCGGCGCGACTCCATTCGAGGCAAACACCTCTCCATCAGACCAAGCGATCTCACTGTAAAGAATTCCCTCGTTCAGCGAAAACGCCTCCAAAACGTCCGCCCCATCCTTCTCATCCTCAAACAACAACGCCACCCTCACGTCCAACGCGATGACCTTCCCGAGCGAATCGTACTCGCCACGGATCGCCTTTCGGGCGAAAGCCCAGTCGAACAACGCCAGCAGCACGATCGTGAAACCCACCAAGCCGATTCCCGAAAAAGTCAGGATCAAACGAATCTTCCGATCCAACGAACGATTCCCAATGCGTCGCTCCAACTTAGAGAGCCAATCTGGAAAGCCCTTATCCATCATCTAATCAACTCCGTCGCCCTCCTTAAAAGCTGAGACCTGATACTCAAGCCAACCAGCTTCGCCTGCTTCAAATTAATACCGAGCTCAGCCTTCTTCCCCTCCGAGGTCCTGAACCTAACAATGCCCCCCGCTTCCAATAGCTCGTCGTGCTCGCCAACCACCAGCACCGCCTTGTCAGAGAAATAGTCGAGAATCTCCATCGGCAAAACGTCCGACTTGTCCGAGGCAATATAAATGAGATCAAAAACGACCTCCTCCTCCATCGCTTCCGACAAGTCATACAGCATGTAGCGCTCCGGCTGCTTATCGCACAGCCCTTCGAAGGTCTTAAACACCCGGCGGTTCCTATTCCGATCGTACACGCCGATGTACACCACCTTGCCAGACTCGTTTAGGCTCTGCCCGTCCCGGTCCACAAAGGGAAGGATGTTTACCGCCAACGCCGGAAACAACTCCGCCTTGTCGCCCTTCTTGACCTTCGCCGCCCCCAATTGCCACGAACACAAGAAAACGAGGCAGAGCAGCACGATCCAAACTGGCTTTAAGCTAGTGATCGTAACGGCTTGCATAGGGTCTTTGCTTGATAACGAAGAGACAGGATTAACAGAGCGTAGAAACGCTGGAGGATTCACCAACGACCCTAGGTAGGGTCCCGACAATTTCAACCTCGATCCCCATTCTTGTAAAAACGCCCTCTCCTTATTTACAACATATTAGCAAGGGATAACCGTGCTCAAACCCGACTCCGCGAACCTCAAGACGAAGCTCTAGGCGAATTCCCTAGAAAAATCGCGAGATCGCTATCCCAGCCTTCCATCCTGCCGATACAGTTACGAACCACGACCATGGAACCCACCTCTGACTCCAATTTCGAAGAAACCGTGAAGAGCATCGGCGAGCTCCACGGAAACATGGCCGTGCTCTCCAAGCTCGACGCCCTACTCAAGGACCTCAACACCGACATCTCCGAGCCCGAGCGCCTTATCCAATCAGACGGCGCCATCTCCGGGACCATCGTCCAACTCAGCAACAGCCCCCTCTACGGCTTTAACGATAAGAGCGACAACATCGCCACCGCCCTCCAAAAGGTCGGCTACAACCAAGCCCTCAAACTCGTCGGCATGGCCCTCTCCAAGCAGGTCTTCATGCGCGACCTGGAGTCCTACGGAGTCACCGCCGACTCCTACTGGCGCTACAGCTACTTCACCGCCGTCTTCCTCGAACGCCAAGCCAAAGCCCTCGGCATCGACAGCGACGAAGCCTACCTCTTCGGACTCCTCCACAGCATCGGCCGCGTCGTCATCAACGAAATCCTCCACGCCCGCGAAGTCGAAGTCTTCTGGGACCGCTTCATACCAGAAAAAGAATGGGAGCTCATGATGATCGGCTTCACCAACCAAAAGGCCGGCTCCATCCTCCTCCGCACCTGGGATTTCCCCGCAGAACTCTGCAAACGCGTCGAACAACAGAACCACAACCCCAGCACGTCAAAAGACCTGCAGATTCTCCTGCTCGACTACGCCCGTACCCTCGCCCTCCACCTGATCGATCCCCCACGCCTTAAGGCGCTTTGCCGTCCCGGAGCCCACCCAGCCCAAGCAAAACTCAGGCTAACCGAAGCCGAACTGACCAAAGAAGTGACCGAAATCGAAGCCCACGTCGATGAAGTCTACACAAGCTTGAAGGACTGCTAATCATGAGCGAAGCCCCACCACGAAAAGGCGTATTCAACATATTCATACTGGATGACTCCGCATCCACTCGAAACATCGCCAAGTACAGCCTAGAGCAACACCTGCCCTGCGCCGTAGAACAATTCTCAAACCTAGCCAGCCTGCTCGCAAAAGTCCCCGAGCTCACCCCAGACCTCATCCTGCTCGAGGACAACCGGGATGACGACGTCGGAGTCGCCGCCTGCGAAAAGCTCAAAGCCGCCCCCATCACCAAAAACGTCCCCGTCTTCTTCCTCTCCGCCAAAAAAGACCCGACCAAACGCGTCTCCGCTCTCAAAGCCGGCGGGATCGACTTCCTCCTCAAACCCTTCTACCCCGAGGAACTTGTCACCAGAGTACGGATACACATTCAAATGCATCGACTTCGGCTCGAAAACGTCGCCCAGATCGCCGAGCAAAAAGCCCTCCTGCGAGTCCTCTGCCACGATCTGGTAAATCCCATCTTCGCCGCCCACAGCCTTCTCGACCTCAAGCTCTCGCTCGGCAAGCCCATCGACGACATGATCGGCAACAAGGTGGCAGGCTGCTGCAAAAGCGCCTTGGACATCATCACCCACGTGCGCGAGGAGAACAGCCTGGTCAAAACCAACAAGCAGTTCAAAAGCGAAACCGTCGTGCTCGCCGAAGCCCTGCAAGAAGCGCGCGCCACCCTCTCGGAACGACTCGAAAAGAAAAAGCTCCAGCTCGACATCAACATAGACGAAGGCCTCCAGCTTCAGATCAAGCGCGTCGTGCTCGTGCACAACATCCTCAACAACCTCCTCACCAACGCCATCAAGTTCTCCCACCCCGGCAGCTCCATCGAGGTCGAGGCCAAAGCCATCACCGACTCAGGTCACAAATTCTGCGTCATCCAAGTACGCGACCACGGCATCGGCATGCCGCCCGAAATTCTCAAAAACATCTTCAGAGACGCCGCCAAAACCTCCCGCAAAGGCACCGACAACGAAGCCGGCACCGGATTCGGCATGCCCCTCGTCAAACGCTACGTCGAAAAAAGCGGCGGCGCCATCAGCGTCACCTCGACCGAAGCCGGCGAAGACGTAGACCCCGCCACCCAAGGCACCACCATCAAACTCACCTTCCCCCTGTAGGGTCGCACCACAGAGCCCAAGCCTCCCAATAATCCTCCCTCAAGCGTCATCAGACGCTTCCCATCATGTTTGCCCATTGGGCAAACATTCCAACCCACCGTTCGCGGGCAACAAAGAATCTACTCGCCCAACCGCAAGCTACGCAGCTTCTCCGCTCGCCAGATATTCTGCAGCGCCGCATAGTCCTCGTCCTTCGACTTCGTCACAATCACGTAGTCGAAATCCGGCCAAAGCTCCACTTCCTTGATCGCAGTCTGCACCCGACGCTCGATCTCCGCCTCGTCGTCCTTGCCACGACCCCGCAAACGCTCGCGCACAACCTCAAGATCAGGCGGAAGAATGAAGATCGTAACCAAACGCTTGCTCAACATCTCGTCCTCCGCAGCCGCAGCCTTGATATTGGCTACCCCCTGCACATCGACATTCATCACGATGTCGATCTTCTGGTCGAGCTTCTCCTGTATCACGCGCTTCAATACGCCATAGCGATTGGTATGAACCTTGGCCCACTCCAAAAACGCCCCCGTATCGATCGCCCGATCAAACTGCTCGTCGCTCAGAAAATGATAGTCCACCCCATCCTTCTCGCCTTCGCGCGGCTGACGCGTGGTGCAGGTCACCACCCGCTCCACGTTCGACTCGGTATCAACCATGCGTTCGCACAAGGTCGTCTTGCCACTGCCTGCCGGCCCCGCCAACACCACGAGGAGAGAAACATCTTCTTTCGGTGAGATCATCTGAATCTAGAAGCTAAAAGCTACGCCCGCCAGCACCGCGCCATAAACAGCAGTCACCATCGAGAACACCTTCGCTCTCGACTCCACCCCAAACAACCATCCAAAAAAGTCGCGCAGACGAAAAGGAGCGTAAGCAAGGTAGAGGGCCAAAGCGATTCCCAGATACACCGGCGCCACCATCAGCAAGCGAAGCGGCTCCTCGTAACGCATCCATGCGCTATCAACCAGCATGTCCGCAAAAAATAGATACAAGATGCAACTCGCCCGCACCGACAAGAAATCCGACGCGTACTTGAAACTCAACGCCCCCAAAACGCCAAAGCCGATCAAGATGTACTGCTTGTAGTCGCCGTAATCCATCGAGCTCAAATTCCAAACCTTCCAGCCCGTCCAAGCCATCGCCAGAATCATCAGCACCTTGCCCGCCTGACCCGATCGAGGAAATCCGCGCAGGATCGCCGAAACCGATGTATACTTCAGCAGCAAGCTACCACCGGCAGCGAGCAAGATAAGCCCGAAAAAGAGAGTCGATTGAGTAAGGCTGAGTTCCACGAATGTGCAGGGTTAACAAGTTGCCCGAGAGCAAACCTTTAGGCGTCGACCCCGGCAAGCACCAAGTCGCCGTAAACCGTACTCGCAGTCGCACGATCCACCTTCAGATCGACCAACTGACCGATCAAACGCTCGCTACCATCGAAGATCGCATTGCGGAAGCCACGCGTCTTGCCGGTGAACTTGTCGCCTCGCTTAGCCGGCCCTTCGACGAGCACCTGCTGCGTCGTGCCGACCAATCCCTCGTTCCGCTTCAGCGAACTCTTGCTGAGAATGTCGAGCAACACCTGGTTGCGACGCTCCTTCTCCGCAGTCGGAATCTGGTCAGGCATCACCTCCGCCGGCGTGCCCGTACGGATGCTGTACTTGAAGATGTACGCCATATCGTAGCCGATCTCCTCGAAGAAAGCGGCCGACTCGTCAAAGTCCGCCTCCGTCTCACCCGGGAAGCCCACGATGATGTCGGTCGAAAAATACATGTGCGGCACCACCGCTCGCAACGACTCCACGATCTCGCGATAACGCTCCTTCGTGTACGGACGATTCATCGCCCGCAGGGTCTTGTTGCACCCCGCCTGCAGCGGCAAATGCACGTACTCGCAAAGCTTCGGCAAGTCACGGTAAGCTTCCACCAAGTCCTGCTTGAACCCACGCGGGTGCGGAGACGTGAAACGGATCCGCTCGATCCCCTTCACATCGTTAATCTTCTCGAGCAACTGCACAAACGGGCTCTTGCCCCCCACAACCGGAAACTCGCGACGCCCATAGCTCGTCACGATCTGCCCCAGCAAAGTCACTTCCTTCACGCCGCTTTCCGCGATCCGCGTCACCTCGTCCACGATTTCCTCGATCGGACGAGCCCGTTCCCGACCGCGCGTCTTCGGCACGATGCAAAAGGCGCAGTTCATATTGCAGCCTTGCATGATCGAGACAAACGCGCTCACCTGGTCCTTCTTTCCGATGTGGTCCCGAATCGTATTCTGCGAGCCAGCTTCCTCCTCCAGATCCACGATAGACTCCGGACGTGGTCCCTGCCCGTTCATGGTCTGGATCAAGTTGTCCAAGTGATCCGGCACCCGGTGAAACTTCTGCGTTCCCACCACCAGATCGAGATCCGGCAGACGATCGACCAGCGTAGAGCCATGGTTTTGAGCCATGCAACCCATCACCCCGAGCACGAAGTTCGGATTCTCCACCTTGCGCTTCTTCAGGTAACCCGCCTTGCCGATCGCCTTCTGCTCCGCCTGGTCGCGCACGCTGCACGTATTGAGCAACACGACATCCGCATCATGTTCATTATCAACGATGCTGTACCCGCGATTACGAAGGTCCGAGGCGACTTGCTCGCTGTCCCGCTCGTTCATCTGGCAGCCGTAGGTCTTGATGTATACGCGATTCATGGTGAAAAAGAACCCAAACGCCATAGAGTCCCCGCTCCCGAGGTCAACTCAAAGCTAGGGCTCGCCCAACACGGCAGGCCTCCCCCTCTATTCCGCAAGCAGCCGCCCTCGCCCCAGCAGCCAGCCGCTCAGCTTACCCATCAACCGCTTCCGGCTGGAACGGCTGCTTCGTCGGCGGCTTCCCCTGATTCGCGTTGATCTGCTGCTGCACGAAAAACGCTATCGCGCTCGCTAGCAACACGCTACCCAAGACCGCGGCTACCACCCATTTCCCGTTTTTCTTGTTCGCCATAAGCCCACGCATTCAGGGCGCACCCTAGCGATTTTCAATCGCGAACTTCCTCCGCCAGCCGCCTTTTCGCCTCTTTCGCCGCATCCGCATCATCGCCCTTCGCCACTTCCCGCCAAATTTTCACAGCCTTTTCTCGATCGCCCAAACCCAAAACCGCCTCCGCACGCACATAGGCCGCCCACTCCTGCGAGCCCTCCCCTTCCGGAAACTCATCCAGAAAAACCTCCACACGATCCGCCGTCTCCACAGCCAACTCCAAAGCCTGCGAAGCCAGCGAACTCCAAAGCAAAGTCGTCAACGCCTCCCCCTCTATCGCCGGAAACGCCGCCAGACGCTCATCCCCCAAAACCTCCAGGGCCCGCTCGCGAGCCTCCACCTGCTTTCCCAGACCACGGTCCAACTCCGCCAGCCTCGCCTGAAACTTCAAATTCCCCGGAAAGCGCTCCACCAGCTTCGCCAACTCGTCACGCGCCGCCCGCTTGTCACCCTCCAACTCGATCCAAATCTCCGCCAAATAATACCCCGCGTCCGTCCGGCAAAACAGCCCCCCGTCACGCGCCTCCCTCATGTAGCGAAGCCCCAGCTCCCAATCCCCCTTGAAACGCATCAGAAACGCCAGCGGCTTCAAGTAGGCCGGCGGACGCGACAAGTAGCAGTTCTGCATCCCCAGCGGCAACTTCGCGTCGTGGTAATCCGGATACTCCGCCGCCAAACGCCGCATCGTCTTCAAACTCGACCGCGTCTTCCAAAACGCCGCCCACCAGCGGTGATGGTCCACGTAGTAGATCACCTGCATCAGCTCCACCATCCCCACAGCGAACTGCGCGTCCGCATCCCCCTCGTTCTCCGCCAAATAAGCCTTCGCCACCTCCAACGCCACCTCCGCCTTCTCCTCGAAACGGACCTTCATCGTCTCGTCCCACTTCAAGTAGTTCTGCACCCAATACAGGTAGCCCGCCTCCATCAAACTCGGAACCGGCGACCCAGGAAACTCCGCCGCCAACTCCGCAATCTCACCCTCCACCTCCAGGTCTAGATTGTACCCCCTC